>CAWAUD010000001.1:0-40783 GCA_963785085.1 uncultured Solirubrobacterales bacterium
GGTTGCGCCGGAGCTGAGTCGAGAGCCTGGCGGAGCAGCGTGAGCAGGTCCTCGCGCTCCTGGGCCGTCAGACCGGCCAACACCTCGTCGTCGACTCCGGAGATCATCCGCCGAGCCCGCTGTAGGAGACGGCGGCCCTTGGGTGTGATCGCGATCTCCCGGGCACGGCGGTCTTTGGCAGAGGGACGCCGCGTGGCCAGCCCAGCGTCCTCGAGCTGATCGATCAGCGCGACCATCGTGGTGCGATCGATGCCCATGACGGAGCCGAGCTCCTGCTGAATCGTTCCCGGGCGAGCACCGATCACGTTCAGGAGGCCGAAGAGGGCGGGCGTCAGGCCGACCGACCCGAGCACGTCCGCGGCGCGCACGTGCGATGCGCGCCAGAGCCGGAAGAAGAGCTGGCCCGCGAACTCTGCGACAGGTGGATCGGGGGAGGGACGGGTTGCCATATCTGTGATTCTCGCACGCTTCGTTTGAAAGAGGGATGATCTGTAGTACAAATCATCAGTGGTACGGATCAATACTCACCCGAGCGCCTGGAGGTCCTGACATGGCGACGGCAAACACAGAACCCTCTTCTCTCGCAACTCGTCGCGGCAAGCTCATGCTCGGCCTGCTCTCCGCGATCGCATTCCTCGACTTCGTCGACGCCTCGATCGTCAACGTCGCGCTGCCGTCCATCCGCCGCGACCTGACTTCTCCGTCGCAGAGCCTGCAGTGGGTTCCGAGCGCGTACCTGCTCACCTACGGCGGGCTTCATGCTGCTCGGCGGCCGGGCCGCCGACCTGCTCGGCCGCCGGCGCGTGCTGCGTCGCCGGGATATCGCGTCATCGGGGTGTCCTCGCTGGTCGGCGGGCTTCGCCCAGAGCGCGGGCGTGCTGGTCGGTGCCCGGCTGGCGCAGGGCCTGGGCGCGGCCATGACGCTCCCGGCCGCGCTCTCGATCCTGACCACGACCTTCAAAGAGGGCACGGACCGCAACACGGCGCTCGGCGTGTGGGGCGGCCGTCGGCGGCCTCGCCTCCGCTGCCGGGGTGCTGCTCGGCGGCGTGCTGACGGAGGGCCCGGGCTGGCGCTGGGTGATGTTCGTCAACCCGATCGCGGCGCGTGCTGGTCCTGCGCGGTCTTCCGGCTGATCAGCGGCGAGCGCCGCCGCGCGGCGGCTCGCGAACTTCGACCTGCGTCGGAGCGCTCCTGGTCACCGGCGGGATGCTGCTGCTCGTCTACACGCTCGTCGAGGCGCCCGATCGTCGGCTGGGGAGCGTCGCGCACGATCGGTGGAGATCGCCGGCGCGGCTCGCACTACTCGCCGCGTTCTTCGTCAACGAGCAGCGCGTCAAGAACCCGCTTGCCCCGCTGTCGATCTTCCGCATCAACGGGCTCGCGTACGCCGAACGCCACACAGCTGATCGCGTTCGCCGGGTTCCTCGGGCTGTTCTTCTTCCTGACCCTCTACATGCAGAACGTCCTCGGCTACTCGGCGATCCAGACCGGCGCGCGCTTACCTTCCCCTCACGTTCGCCATCGGCATGGGCGCGGGCATCTCCTCCCAGCTCATCCCCCGCATCGGGACACGACCGGTGATCGTCGGCGGAGCGGTGATCGCGCGCGGCCGGCCTTTACTGGCTCTCCCGGATCCCCGCTGACGGCTCCTACTTGAGCGATCTGCTGCCAGGGATGCTGATCCTGTCGCTCGGCTTCGGCCCGGTGTTCGTCGGCGTCACCACGGCGGCGAACGCCGGCGTCCCAGCCGACAAGGCAGGGCTGGCCGCGGCGTTGCTCAACGCCTCCCAGCAGCTCGGTGGGGCGCTCGGACTGGCGATCTTCTCGGCGCTCGCGACCAGCCGCACGGATGACCTGCTCGCCAGCCACAAGCCGACGGCGGAGGCGCTCACGTCGGGCTACCAGCGAGCGCTGCTCGCCGGCAGCATCTTCATCCTGGCCGCCGCCTTCATCGCCCTGCGCGCTCCAAACACACGTGGCGAAGCGCCGCAGGCTGCTGCGCCCGAGCCGGTAGCCGTGCCAGGTTGACGGTATACCTGTAGCCGGTATATTCCGGGGTGTGAGCGATCCGCGACCTCTGCGCGAGCCGACCTTCCTCGTGCTCACCGCCCTCGGCTCCGGGCCGATGCACGGCTACGGGATCATCAAGGCGGTCCGGGAGATGTCGGACGGGCGCGTGGTGCTGCGCGCGGGGACGCTCTACGGGGCGCTCGAGCGGCTCGAGTCCCAGGGCTACGTCGCCTTCGACGGCGAGGGGTCGGAGGGCGGCCCGTCGCGTCGCTACTACCGGCTCACCAAGGAGGGCTCGAACCTGCTCGCCGACGAGGCGGAGCGCTTGGCCTCCAACGCCCGGCTTGCGTTCGACCGCCTCGGCATCGAGTCCGCGTGAGCGCTTACGAGCACGCCGTGGCCTGGGTGACCGAGCGCTTCGAGGGCGTCGATCCTTCCTACCGGCGCGACGTCGAGCTGACGACCCGAGAGCTGACCGCACGTTCCGGGCTTCGTGCACGGCTGCTCGAGCTGTTCGCCCTCGTGGCGCTCGCACTGCGGCTGCGCTCTCGGGCGCGGACCGGCGATCGGCCGGAGCAGGTCTGGCACCAGGGCGTCTACATCGGCAGCGTCGTGCTGGTCCTCGCGCTCGCCGCGGGCGCATGGGTGAGTGCCGAGCGCACCGCCGATGCACTGATGCTGATCGGGGCAGCGGGACTGACCGCGTCCGCGGTGCTCGGCATGCGGGGGAATCGATTGGCCGCTGCGCTGCTTGCGGCCGCCGGCGGCGCAGCCCACATCGGTGCCGGCGCCTCGGCGGTCGGCTCGGGAGCTTTCGCGACCGCCTGCATCGCCGCCGTTGCCGGCCTGATCGCCGGAACGCCGCCACCGGCCGCGGGGCGGAGGACAGCACTCGCGATCGGTGCGGTGTCGCTGGCCGGCTTGCCGCTGGCTGTCGCCGGGGCGGGCGACGCGGCGGTCGTCGCCGGCACCTTGACCGTGGTCGCAAGCCTGGTGCTGCTTGCTCTCGGCTGGTTCGACCCGCGCCTTGCCGCTGCGGCGACCGCGCTGATCTTCACCCGACTGCTTGCGACGGGCCTGGACGAGCTCGGGCAGGCGCTCGCGGTTCTCACGCGGGACGGCGGCGGACTGCTGTTGGTGCGCTGGATCCTGATGTCGACGGGCGTGCTCGTCGCATGGCTGGCGACGACCCGATCGATCCGCCGCACCAGCAGGCTCTGAGCACAACTAGTACGCTCTCCGATATACTGGTAGGCGTTGTAGTCGAAAACGCTTACGAGGAGGGCTCTCATGTCCGCATACCTGTCGTCCGTCCGTCCCCGTTTTCACGGCTGGACGGCCACCCAATGGTTCTGCCTGATCGCGGGCGGCCTGCTCGTTGTGCGCGGCGCGTCCGTGCTGCTCATGGGGGAGTCGTTCGGGACGCCCGGAGAGGGATGGCACGCGGCGTTCCACCTCGCGAGCGGACTTGTGCTGGTGATCGCCTCCCGCAACGCTTCCGTCGCCTATCCGGTCGTGGCGGCCTTCGCATTCGTGTACGGGCTTGTCGCGGTTGCCGGCACGATCGATGGCCATGATGCGTTCGGCGTGGTGCCGATCGACACGCGCGACAACGTGATCCATTTCGTGTACGTGGCCTTCGCGCTCGGCACGTTGGCTGCCGACCGGCGCACACGCCTGGCGGCGGGCGCCGCCTAGACGCTGCGCTCGCGGCTGCGTGCGATGCTTCCGGCGACCTAAGACTCACGCCCGACCAGGGAGGACCGCAGATGGAGGCCAAGTCGATCGATGCTGCCGAGTTTCGCGCGGGGCAGCGCAAGCAGTGGAACGTCGCCGCGCACGGCTGGAACAAATGGTCCGAGATGATCGACCGCGCGGCCAGCGGCGTCAGCGAGCGGCTGGTGGAGCTGGCCGGCGTCGAGCCGGGCAGCCGGGTGCTCGATGTTGCGGCCGGCTACGGCGAGCCTTCGCTGACCGCCGCAAGGAAGGCGGGCCCCGAGGGCAGCGTGACGGCCACTGACATCTCCGCCGAGATGGTGGCATTTGGGCGCGAGCGCGCCAAGCGAGAGGGCGCCGAGAACATCGAGTTCGTCGAGGCCGACGCAAGCTCGTTGAGCTTTCCCGAAGCCAGCTTCGATGCCGCCGTGTCGCGGTGGGGGATCATCTTCGACCCTGACGGCGAGGGTGCCGCCGCTCGCGTGCGCGGGTTCCTCAAGCCGGGCGGGCGCATGGCGATCAGCTCCTGGGGCACGCCCGATGAGGTGCCGTTCCTGGGGGTTCCGGTGCGGACGGTGATGAGCCGCCTCAATGTCCCGCCTCCCGCGCCGGGAACACCGGGACCGCTGTCGCGACCGACCGAGGCGGCACTCGCCGGGTTGCTCGAGGGCGGCGGGTTCGCCGGCGTCGAGGCCGAGCGGATGACCATCACGTTCGAGCTCGATTCGCCGGAGGACTTCACGACATACGTGCGAGAGATCGCTCCGCCGATCACGGCCATGATGGCGTCGCACCCGCAGGAGGTGCAGGAGCAGACGTGGGACGCCATCACAGAGGCTGCGAGGGAATACGTGGGGGCAGACGGGCGAGTGAGCTTCACGAACGTCGTGCTGCTCGCATCGGGGAGCGCGTAGCCGCGACCGAACGGGATGCGAAGCGGGTCGTCGACGGCTTCCTCGAGCTCCAGCGCGCGATGTACGCCGGCGGCCCGGTGGAGCCGGTCGCCGAGCTGCTCGCCGCGGACATCGTCTGGCACGTTCCGGGTAGCAGCCCGATCGCCGGCGAGTACCGAGGCCGAGAGGCGGTGCTCGACTACTTCACGACCCGTCGTCGCCTAGCGGGCGGAGCGATGAAGATCACCAAGCACGCCGAGCTGGCCGGCACCGACGTGCTCGTTCAGCTCGCCGACGGCAGCGTCACGTCGAACGGCGAGGAGATCGCTTGGCGGACGGCCGGCGTCTACCGCGTCGCCGGTGGTCGGATCGCGGAGGCCTGGCTGGTTCCGCTCGAGGCCGCCGCGTTCGACGAGGCATGGACGCGGATCGCCGCATCCGGCGCCCAGGGCGCAAGGTGACCGCGGCTTCATCGCGTCCCGTGCCGGTCGCTGTCCGGGCGGGCGAGCTGGAGCGCTTCGCGAACCTGGAGCTCGATCTGGCGCCGGCGGGCGAGCGACCCGGTGCCGCGGACGATGTCCTGCTGACCGGCGCCACCGGCTTTCTCGGCGCGTTCGTGTTGCAGGCGCTCCTGGAGCGATCCGAGGCCCGCGTGCGTTGCTTGGTACGGGCCGGCTCCGCGCCGGAGGCGCAGCAGCGCCTCGCGGCCGCGCTGGAGAAGTACGGGCTCGCCGACGCGCAGCTCGATGGCCGCGTCGAGGTGTTGCCCGGAGACGTATCTCTTCCGGGCGCAGGCCTGGCGCCGGACACATATGACGCAGTCGCGAACGGGGTCGACGCGATCATCCATTCGGCGGCGCGCGTGCACTGGCTCGCGCCGTTCGAGGAGCTGGCCGGCCCCAACGTCGACGGCACGCGGCGGATGCTGGAGCTGGCCGTGCGCGGCCGGCCGAAGACGATGCATCACGTCTCCTCGATCGGGGTCTTCCCCTACCGGCCCGGCGTGCCGGTCTTGGAAGACAGCGATATAGACCACGACGAGCCGCTCTTCGGCGGCTACGTCCAGACGAAGTGGGTCGCCGAGAGGCTCGTCGAGCGCGCGGGAGAGCTCGGCGTCCCGGTCCGGACCTACCGGCCCGGAACGCTGACCGGCTCCAGCCGCACGGGCCACTTCAGCCGCGCGTCCTTCCTCGACCGGCTCCTGATCGGCAGCGCCCAGCTCGGCAGCTCCCCGATCCTCGCGCACGCGATCGAGATGACGCCGGTCGACTACTGCGCGGAGGGAATCGCGGCGCTGGTGCAGGACCCGGATGCCGGCAGCGGGGTCTTCCACCTCACGAATCCGGCGCCGGTGCCGGCCGAGCGCCTTCACGGCCTGATCGCGAAGGCCGGGTATGAGACCGACCGCCAGCCGTTCGAGTCGTGGCGCGACCAGCTGCTGGCCTCGCCGGGCTTCGAGCAGAACGCGCTCTATCCGTTCCGCCTGTTCCTCGCCGCCGTGCAGGCCGACCAGCTGAGCCCGCCGCCGTACGGGTCCGAGCGCGCGCAGGCAGCGCTCGCCGCCGCCGGTGTGGCCTGCCCGCCGGTGGACGAGACCCTGATCGCGACCTACTTCGCCCGCTATCGGGCGGAGGGGTTCCTCTAGTCCTCGGCGCGCGGCCCGACGGCGCCGAGCAGGAACTTGTCGAACACCTCGTCGTGCTCGACGGAGAAGGCCTCCTCGAAGCTGGCGCTCGGGCTGCTGACCAGATAGCGCTTCGCGAACTCGAGCGCGGGCTGCGGCGCCTCCACGATCGACCGCGCAACGGCGAGCCCTTCCTCGAGCGCGGCGCCATGCGCCGTGACGCGGTTAACGAGCCCGACGCGGAGCCCCTCCTCGGCGTCGATCCGGCGACCGGTCAGGCACAGCTCGCGTGCGACGCCGATCCCGACGATCCACTGCAGCGGGGTGAAGAGGGGCGGCGCGCCGAACTTGATCTCCGGATGCCCGAAGGTGGCACTCGGGGCGGCGACGCGCATGTCGCACAGCGCGCACAGGTCGAGCCCGCCCGCCACGGCCGGTCCGTTGACGGCGGCGATCAGCGGCTTTGGGAACTCCCACACCGCGAGGTGGTAGCGATGGGAGCTGTCCTTGATCCGCGTGCCGAGCTCGGGATCAGCGAACTCCTCCAAGTCGAAGCCGGCGCAGAAGGTGGAGCCGGCACCGGTCAGCACGACGGCGCGCACCGAGTCGTCCGTGGCCCACACCCGCAGCTGTTCGGTCAGCTCGTCTCGCAGCCGGATCGACAGCGCATTGCGCCGGTCCGGCCGCGACAGAGTCAGGGTCGCCACGCCGTCAGCGGCGACCTCCGCTTCCAGCACACGATCGGTCAAGCGGACCGGCTAGTCCCAGTAGGGGCCGGTGGGCACCGGGTTCGCCACCAGTGGGACGGTGCCTCTGGCCTCGGGCTTCTTCGGGATCGCGCGGACCTCCAGGTCGAGCGTCGGGCCGTACACGGGGAACGCCGGCTCCCGGGGAGAGTGGGAATCGGCGTTGAGGCTGCGCAGCCAGGTCTCGACCTCGCGCCCGATCGCGTCGTAGTCGACGGGGTCGCCGCGCCTGCGGCCCGTGATGTTCAGCCACAGCAGGAAATCCCGGTTCTGAACCCGCCGCTCCAGCTCCGCCGAGACCTCGCGGTGCCATTCGAACTCGGTACTCACGGCGCAGGAGGTTAGGGCACTCTCACGACGGTCTCATGGGCAACATCGGCGCTCAATGGCGCCTGAAAGCGTCCATTCGGCCCAGTAAAGGGAAATCAGGGGCCGTGCCGATACAGGCTCGGTGACCCAGCGACTACCTCGCCTGGCCGCGCTGGCGCTGGCGGGCATTGCGATGCTCGCTGTCTCGGGCTGCGGTTCTTCGGCCGATTCGGGCCACTCGAAGAAGGAGGTGGAGGTCTGGGTCAAGGACTTCCACATCAAGGCCCCCCAGCGCGTGCCGGCCGGCGACGTCACTTTCGAGATGTACAACAAGGGCCCGGACCACCACGAGCTGATCGTGATCCGCGACGACGGGCGGCGGCTGCCGCTGCGGGGCGACGACCTGACGGTGGACGAGGACGGCCTTGGGCCGGCCGTCGCCGGCGCGCTCGAGCCCGAGCCTCCCGGCGAGCACCTGGTCAGCATGCGCCTGAAGCGCGGGCGCTACTGGCTGATCTGCAACATGGCCGGCCACTACATGGGCGGCATGCGCACCCGGGTGGTGGCCGGCTAAGTGCCCGGCCGCAGCTTCGAGCCATTCGCCACTCGCGGCCGCCGCGTCGTCGTGGCGATCCTGATCACATTCGCCGCCGTCTCGGTGCTGAGCGTCGTCCTTTCCACGAGCACGACCTCGCGCTCGAAGCACCGGGCCGCGGTGATCCAGGTCGCGGCTCGGCAGCGGACCCTCGCCGAGCGCTACGTCAAGGAGACATTCCTCGTCCACGCCGGCGGCCGCGCCGATCCGCGCACGACGGGCGACACGATGCTCAAGAGCGCGGATGCCCTCATCGACGGGGGCGTTGCACCGTCCGTCGAGGGGGACGACGACGAGATGAAGATCGCGCGCACCACCGACCCGGATTTCCACGCCCAGGCCATTCAGGCGCGGAGGCTGGTGCACGACCTGACAGGGACGGGGTCGGCGCTGCTCGCGGACCGCGACGTGACCGAAGTGCCCCTGACGGCCCGGGAGCGGATCTCCGCCAAGGACCCGGCCAAGCGGCTGCAGATACTCGGCGCCCTGACCTCCAACGTTTCGCTGAACGCGGCCGCAAACGCAGCCGGCACGACCGACCGCAATGTCAACGACCTGATTCGCAAGCAGGTCATCCTGGGAGCGGCCGGGCTGGTCGCGTCGCTACTGCTGGCGTGGGCGCTGATCGCCGCGACCCGGCGGCAGACCGCTCACTTCCGCAGCCTCGTCAGCTCCTCCACGGACCTCGTGCTGGTGTTCGGCGAGGAAGGCTGCCGCTACGCGAGCGACTCGGTCGTGCGGACGCTCGGCCGGGAGTCGGCCGAGTTGCACGGAAGAGGCTTCGAGGAATGCGTGCATCCCGACGACCACGAGGCGGTACGCATGGCGACCGGCCGCGGCGTTCCCCACCGGCTCCCGTTCCGCGTCCAGAACCGGTTCGACGAATGGCGCCACCTCGAGGCGCACGTCAGCGACCTGCGCGATGACCGCCACGTATCCGGCGTCGTCCTCAACGCCCGCGATGTGACCGAGCGCGTTCAGCTCGAGGAGCAGCTGACGAAGCAGGCGTTCGAGGACAGCCTGACGGGCCTCGCCAACCGGGCGCTCTTCCGCGACCGGGTCGACCAGGCGCTTGCGCGTTCGGAGCGCTCGCGGGCGCCACTCGCGATGCTGCTGCTCGACCTCGACGGCTTCAAGCAGGTGAACGACACGCTGGGACACGACGCCGGCGATCGGATGCTCGAGGAGCTCGCCCGCCGCTTCGAGGGCGTGAAGCGCGCAGGCGACACTCTCGCCAGGCTGGGCGGCGACGAGTTCGCCATGCTGCTGGAGGGCACCGGCGAGTCGCAGGCCATCGCGCTTGCCGAGCGGTTGCTGGAGAGCCTTGTGGAGCCGGTGACCATCCCGGGGCGCGAGCTGCCGATTGGGGCCAGCATCGGTGTCGTCCTGCACCACGGCGGCCCGGGCTTGAGCGAAGAGCTGATCCGCCACGCCGACCTCGCGATGTACGCGGCCAAGGAAGGGGGGAGGGGGCGCTACATGGTCTTCCACCCGGACATGGCGCGCGAGCTGGGAGAGGCGGTCGGGCTCGAGCGGGAGCTGCGCGAAGCGCTCAAGGAGGGTGAATTCGGAGTTCACTACCAGCCCGAGGTCGACCCGGCCACCGGCCAGATCGTCGGCGTCGAGGCGCTCGCGCGCTGGCACTCTCCTTCCCGTGGGCTGGTGATGCCCGACGACTTCATCCCGATCGCCGAGAGCAGCGGGCTGATCCACGAGATCGGCAGCGAGGTGCTCCGCCGCGCTTGCGAGCAGACGGTGATGTGGATCAGGGACGGCGTCGTAGGGGCCGGCTTCGTGACCTGGGTCAACCTGTCGGGCAGACAGCTCTCCACGCACGGGATCGCCAAGCGCATCCAGAAGACCCTCCAGGAAACCGGGCTCGACCCTCATTCCCTCGGCCTCGAGGTGACCGAGACGTCGATGGTCGGCGCCGACATGCTCGGGCACAACGTGCGCGCCGAGCTCGAGGAGCTGCACGACCAGGGCGTGCGGATCGCTGTGGACGACTTCGGCACCGGCTTCTCCTCGATGGAGCACCTGCGCAGGTTCCCGGTCGACCTGATCAAGGTGGATCGCTCTTTCACGCAGACGGTCGAGCACGACACTCGTGACGCCGCGATCACGGCGCATCTGGCGAGCCTCGCGCACGCACTCGGTCTGCAGGCCGTCGCCGAGGGCATCGAGACCCATGGTCAGCTCGAGCTGGTGCAGGAGCTCGGCTGCGACCTCGTGCAGGGCTATCTGTATGCGAGGCCGATGGCGGCCGGCGACGTCACCCGGATGCTGCTCGAGCGCGAGCGCGAGCCGCAGCGCCCCGAGCTAATCGGGTAGCGGCGACCCGGCCAGGAACACGAACCAGAACAGGAACGTTGCGACGCACGAGATCGCGGTTGCCACGAGGATGAAGTCGAGGACCGTGACCTCGGGCCGGGCATCCTCTTCACCGCGCAGGCTTCGCATCCAGGGCAGGCGCACCCGCACCGTCGGCACGTGCCCGGTGACGGACTGGTAGGTGCGGTTGAGGCGCGCGAGCGCCAGTGAGACCAGCACAGTCGAGACCAGGATCCCGAACGCGACCAGGACGTAGGGACCCATCCGGCCCTGCTGCGCGCCGGTGGTCTGTGATCCGATCCACAGCCAGATCACCGGGTTGCCGAGCCACAGCATCAGGCCACCGAGGGCCATCAGGGCGATCAGCCCGGCCTGCTTGAGCTTTCTCCCCAACTACCTCGCCAGCAGGGCGATCATCGCCCGCTGCATGAACCGGGGTGGAAAGGTCATCACGGTCTCTTCCTGGTGCTTTTTCAAGAAACTGGCCGCCCATCGGGCACCGCGCAGGTTACGCGGAATCCCGCCCCGCATGAAGAGCCCCTCGTTGGCCGCGCGGGCGCTGTCCTCGAGGAAGTCCTGGAGATGGCCGGCCGGCAGAACCAGGCAGCGCAGATGGGCGTCCTCGTCGGTGACGCTCGCCAGGGAGTGCTTGGTTCCGGGGCGGACGATCATCTCGCCGTCCTCGGGGCGGATCACCCGCTTGGTGTCGCCGAGGCCGAACCGGATCTCCCCGTCCACGACGGACCAGCGCTCCTCCTGAATGGGGTGGAGGTGCTCCGGCAGGCCGCCGCCGGGCTCGATCCAGCATTCGACCACCATGTTCTCGCCCTCGTGCTCGAAGGAGTAGCGGGCCTTGTGGACCGGGTCGCGGACTGGGTCGGTCATGGTTGCTCCTCTCGGTGTCGCCTGTCGCCGTGCCATAAGTTACTCTTCGGTAACCGTGCCTGCAATCGCCGAGCGCAGACGCTTGAGCGGCGACCAGCGCCGCCTCCTGATCCAGCGGGAAGCCGGGCGGTTGTTCGCGCGCTCCGGGTACGCCGCCACCACGCTCGACAACATCGCGGCGGCCGCCGGCGTGACCAAGCCGATGGTCTATCGCCACTTCGTCTCGAAGAAGGCGCTCTATCTCGCCCTGCTGGCAAAGCACGAGAACGACCTTCCGACCTTCTTCGAGCGGATCGACGCGGACTCTCTCGACGGAACCCCGCAGACCCTCCTGCACGCCATCCTCGACGTCTGGTTCGACTACGTGTGGGAGAACCGGCACGCGTGGGTGATGCTCTTTCGCGACAGCTCCGGTGACGCGGACATCCAGCGGTTCCGGCGCAGGGTGAGCGCCAGCGCGCGCCGGGTGCTGGCGGAGTTCATCGGCGCGCAACCAGGATCCGCGATCCGGCCGGCCCAGGTAGAGCCGACCGCCGAGCTGCTGAGGAGCGGCCTGGCCGGGCTGGCGCTCTGGTGGATCGACAACCCCGGCACGCCGAAGCCGCAGGTGCTCGACGTCGCGCTGCGGATGAGCCTGCCCGCGATACTGCCGGCATGACGCAGGAGGACGAGCGCGCCCGCCTCTGGGAGGAGCGCCTGCGGGCCGGCTATGAAGCCTTCAACCGCGAGGAGTTCGACGACTCCCTCGAGTTCATGCATCCCGACATCGAGTGGCACCGCGGTGCCGTCAGCATCGAGGGCGGGGTGATCCGGGGCCGCGACCAGGTGCGCGCGCTGATGACCCCGGACATGTTCGATCGCCAGGAGATCAAGGTGGGAGAGATCCAGACCAACGGCGAGAAGGTGCTGGTCGAGACGACCTTCCGCGTGCGCGGGCGTTCGAGCGGCATCGAGCTCGAGAACCGCGGCTGGCAGGTGTGGACCGTGCGCGACAACCTCGCCGTGCGCGTCGAGTTGTACGACGAGGAGGCGGAGGCGCTCGCCGCCGCCGGCCTGTCGTCTACTCCTGCACGACCCGAGTAGCGCCCTCTTCGCGCATCAGGTATGCCGGCGAGCGCGATCATCGGCAGCGAGAACACCAGGATGACCGTCGCGGCGGCGTTGACCTCCGGGACGCTCTGGCTGTTGCGGAAGGCGCCGAGGATCCAGAGCGGGAGCGTCGTGGTGTCCGCGCCGGCCAGGAAGAACGTCACCGCGATCTCGTCGAAGGACAGCGCGAACGACAGCAGCGCGCCCGCCACCAGCGCGGTGCGGATCGTCGGGAGGGTGACGTGGCGGAAGGTCTGGAAGCCGCTCGCGCCGAGGTCGCGCGAGGCCTCCTCCAGCGAAGGCGACACTCTTCGCAGCCGCGCGAGCACGTTGTTGAACACGAGCACGATGCAGAACGTCGTGTGCCCGATGATCACCGTGCGCATCGAGAGGTCGGTGTTCGTGAACAGGAAGAACGAGGCCAGCGCGACGCCGGTGATCACGCCGGGCAGGATGATCGGCAGCGTCACGGCGAAGTTGATCAGCTCGCTTGCCGAAGAACCGGAAGCGAGCGAAGGCGAACGCCATGCTCGTGCCCAGCAGCGAGGGCGAACGCGGTCGAGAACAGTCGCGATCCTGACCGACAGCCAGGCGGCGTCCTTGGGACCTCGGGTCGTGGAAGAGCTTGTCGAACCAGCGCGTCGAGAAGCCCGGGAACGGCCACGAGTTGATGTTCGTCTCGTTGAACGCGTAGAGGACGATCAGGGCCAGCGGCAGGTAGAGGAATGCGAACACGAACGCGCTGGCGCCGCCGAAGACGATCTTCTCGGTGCGTGAGCCGCGCACCGTCACGTGTTCTCCAGTGCGCCGCCGCGCCGGCTGATCGCATAGGAAGGCCATCAGCGTCACGAGCGTCAGCGACGCGAGCGCGGCGCCGAACGGGAAGTCGGCGGCCACGCCGAAGCGGTCCTTCGATCGCCCCGCCCAGGACCTGCGAGCCGCCGCCGACCAGCTGCGGCGCGACGAAGTCGCCCATCGTGAGCGAGAAGACGAAGATCGAGCCGGCCACGATGCCCGGGAACGCGAGCGGGAGGATCACTCGCCTGAAGGTGGTGAAGACGCTCGCGCCGAGGTCGCGAGAGGCCTCCAGGTATGAGTCCGGGATCTTCTCGAGCGCCGTGTAGATCGGCAGGACCATGAACGGCAGCCACACGTAGGCCCATGCGATCGCGATCGACCGCTCGTTGTAGAGGAAGGCGCTCGATGGCATGATCGATCAGGACCCGATGTCGACCAGGAGCTGGTTCAGGACGCCCTGCCTCGCCGAGGATCGTGCGCCAGGCGAAGATCCGCACGAGGATGCTCGACCACAGCGGCACCACGACGGCGAGGAACAGAAGGGTGCGCCACTTCGGCGCGGCGACGCGGGCCATGAACCAGGCCAGCGGGAACGCGAGCGCGATGTCGATCAGCGTGACGATCGTCGGCCAGCAGCACCGTCCGCCCGAAGATGCGCAGCCACAGGCCGTCCTGGCCGGTGAACAGCTTGTCGTAGTTGTCGAGAGCGTCCAGTTGTGGACCGAGCTCGGCGGTGAAGACGTCCTGCTGCCACAACGACGTCATCAGCAGCAGCGCGAGCGCGACGAGATAGAAGACGAGCAGCCACAGCGACGGCCGGCCCGAGCAGGAGCCCGAGCCGGCCGCGCGGATGGGCGTAGAGCGCGCGAGGAGATCGCGGCGCTGCGTCAGCCCTTGACCTCCGCCCAGGCGTCCGTCCACTGCCTGTAGTTCGTCGGCTGCACCGGCGTCTGCCCAGTACTTGATCGAGTCGTAGTAGTGCGGCGTCGCGTGATGTGCAGGTCCTTGCAGCGCTCCGACCGACGACTTCGCAGGTCTTCAGGTTCGCGGGGCTGTAGCCCGTCACGTCCGCGACCTTGGCCTGCGTCGTCGGCGAGCGTCACGTAGTTCATGTACTTGTAGGCGCAGATCGGGTGCTTCGCGTTCTTGGAGAGCATCCACGAGTCGGACCACCCGGTCACGCCCTCCTTGGGCAGGACCTCCTTGACGTTCATCCCGGCCTTCTTGAGGTCGTTCGTCATCAGCGGCCAGCCCGCGCCGATCACGTCGCGTCGCCCGACTTGAACAGCTCCTCGAAGTCGGTGGCGAGCACCCAGTACTTGCGCACCAGCGGGCGTCTGCTGCTTGAGCTTGCTCGTGACCTTGTCGAGCGTCGCCTGGTCGATCGCGTACGGGTCCGACTGCGCCGAAGAACTGCAGCGCCGGGTCGGCGATCTGGATCGGGTTGTCCGGGACGGTGATCTTGCCCTTGTATTGCGGGTCGTAGAGCACGTTCCAGGAGTCCGGCGGCGTGCTTGACCTTGTCCGCGTTGTAGATCAGGACGTTCGCGCCCCACATGAACGACAGCCCGTAGTGCTTGCCGTCCTCGGTGTTGAACGACAGGCGACTGGAGCTGCGGCGCCAGGTCCTTGAAGTTCGTCAGCTTCGACGTGTCGAGCGGCGCCGACCGCGCCGGACTTGATCGCGCGCACCGATGCGTCGCCGGAGAACGAGGCGAGGTCGTACTGGCCGCCGCCGCCGGAGCGGAACTTGGTGAACATCTCGTCGGAGGTGCCCGGCGAACGTGTCGTTGACCTTGCAGCCGGTCTGCTTGCTCGAACCGCTTGACGAACGAGGGGTCGGTGTAGCCCTCCCAGTCGACGATGTTGAGCTTGCCCTCGCCCTTGGCGTTGATGTCGGGCCCCGTCGTGGAGCTGCTGTCGTCGTTGTTGTCGCTCGCCGCAGGCCGACCACCGCTGCCATCGCGAGCGACGGCGGCGATCGCCACGAGCGAGCGCCACGACCTCTTCTCATGCTACTTCCTCCCTTGTCGTTTGTGCCGATCACGCGCGTGTACTCGCGTCGCCCACGCGAGAGTCACCGCGCTGCCCCCGAGCGCCTCGGCGTCCTCGAAGCTCGTCTGTGCGTTCTGGCGCACGACCATCAGCTCGCCGCCGCCGTCGAGCTCGACGACGAAGCGCGACGTCGGGCCGGCGTACAGCTCTCGCGCACGCGTCCCGAAGCGCGGCAGCGGTCGTCGTCGCCGCTCGGCGGCTGGGTCGAGCAGCGCGATGCGCTCGGGGCGAATCGGTGACGATCGCGGTCGCTCCCGGCTGTCACGCCGGCCGTCGACGTCGGCGCGACGTCGTCCCGCGGGCCGAGGCGCAGCTGCGCGACGCCCGCTCTCGACGCGCTCGACCTCGAGCTCGAGCAGGTTCGAGACGCCGACGAAGCCGGCGACGAAGCTGCGAGCGCGGGCTCGTCGTAGACCTCGTTGCGGCGTGCCCGATCTGCAGGATGCGGCCGGCGTCCATGACCGCGATGCGATCGCTCATCGAGAGCGCCTCGTCCTGGTCGTGGGTGACGTAGATGAAGGTGATCCCGACCTCCTGCTGGATGCGCTTGAGCTCGACCTGCAGCTGCTGGCGCAGCTTCAGGTCGAGCGCGCCCAGCGGCTCGTCGAGCAGCAGCACGCGCGGGCCGGTTGACGAGCGCGCGGGCGAGCGCGACGCGCTGGCGCTGGCCGCCCGAGAGCTGGCCCGGGCGGCGGTCGTCGAAGCCCTCGAGCCGCACCATCTCGAGCGCCTCCTCGACGCGTGCGTCGCGCTCGGCGCGCGGCGACGCTGCTTGACCCGCAGCCCGTAGGCGACGTTGCTGCCCGACGGACATGTGCGGGAACAGCGCGTAGTCCTGGAAGACGGTGTTGACGTCGCGCTCGTTGGGCGGGAGGCGGTGACGTCCTCGCCCGGCGAGCTCGATCGTCCCCGCGTCGGGCCGCTCGAAGCCGGCGATCATGCGCAGGCACGTCGTCTTGCCCGAGCCCGACGGGCCGAGCATCGTGAAGAACTCGCCGCGCCGGATCTCGAGATCCACGCAGTCCACGGCGACGACGTCGCCGTAGGTCTTGCGTACGCCCGCGAGCGTGATGTCAGCGGTGTCGCTGCCCCCCTGTGGTTCGATGGCGGGCGTCGCGCCGGTCGCCGTCATGGCTTGTTTCTACCTGATACGCCGGAGTGCGGGGAAGTTCTTGGCCTTCGCGGTTGGTGCCACTCGCCGTTCCTATACTGGCCGTCACGCGGGCGAAGTGTTGTGGTGGCACAGGAGCCTTCCAAGCTCTTAGGGCGGGTTCGATTCCCGTCGCCCGCTTCATGACCGACTCCGCCGCAAGGGTTGTGGTGTTCGGGCCGCACCCCCTGCTCGGCGTGACGATCGAGCGGCGCGGCTCGGATGCCGACGACGTCCACTTCCACGCTGCGGGGCAGGGCGTATGGGTGGCCAACATGGCCGGCGAGATGGGCGCCGAGCCCGTCCTGTGCGCGTTCAACGGCGGCGAGCCCGGCCGATTGCTCGGACCCCTGCTGGATCAGCTGCACGGCGAGCGCCGCCTGATCGAGACCGGCGCGGCGACCGGCTGTTATGTGATCGACCGCCGCAGCGGCGAGCGGGAGTTCATGGCCCAGGCGTTCAGCGAGCCGCCCTCGCGGCACGAGCTCGACGACCTGCTCTCCATCACCTGCGCCGCGGCTCTGAACGCGAAGGTGCTGATGGTCTGCGGCGCGCTGCCGCAGGACGCGATCCCGGTGGAGACGTTCGGGAACCTGGTGCGGGACGTCGCATGGGGCCTCGGACACCAAGGTCGTGACGGACATCTCCTCGCCCCAGCTCGACGCCGCACTCGAGGGGAAGCCGGACATCGTGAAGCTCGACGACTGGCAGCTGGCGGTGTCGACGGGGCGCGACCTGACCAGCGACGAGGTGATCTGGGAGGCCTGCGCAGAGATAGTCGAGCGCGGCGCCCGGATGGTCGTCTTCACGCGCGGCGACAAGCCCTCGCTGATCACGACTGCCGACCGGCGCTGGGAGCTAACCCCGCCGCGGTTCGAAGGGGGCGCCTCAGAGGGGAGCGGCGACTCGATGGTCGGCGCGATGTGCGCGGCGCTGTCTCGGGACTTGGACATCGAGGACGTGCTGCGGCTGGGCGCCGCCGCGGGGGCGACGAACTTCCTGCGGCACGGGCTTGGCAGCGGAGACCGCTCCGTCGTAGAGGAGCTCGTCAAGAAGGTGGAGTTGCGCGAGCTGTAGCGCCGGGCCTAGGCGGCGACCGGCTCGAACGGCGGCTTGATGTGCTCGCCGCGCAGCATCGCGGCGGGACCGTCGGTCGTGATCCACTCGATGTGCGGGCGCAGGAAATCGATCTCCGCGAGCCGCTCGACGGCGTGGGAGATCATCGCCGGCCGGCCGATGGTGGGCGAGTGCGAGTCGGAGGCGATCGCATGGATCAGGCCATCCTCTGCCATGCGTAACAGGGTCGGCGAGGCGGGGCCGTCGGCGACGTGCGAAGCCGTCGCCTGCATGAGGGCGCCGCGCTCGACCAGATGGCGGACGCGCTCGAGGAAGTCGGCGCCGGCGTGCCGCTCCGGATGGGCGACGAGGACGTGGAAATGGCGGTGATGGAGCCGGTCGACAAGCTCGACCAGGTGATCGTCGATCGGCCCGGGCCGCGGCTCGACGAGCAGCCAGCTTCCTCCGATACCAAGCGAGACCAGGCGCAGCTCCTCCGCGGACAGCGATTCGATCCGCTCGGCCGCGATCTCGCCGCCCTGTGCGATCCGTACCGGAACGCCCTCCTGATCGAGTGCCTCGTTGGCCACCGCGACGAGCGTTTCGAGCTCGGCGATGACGATGTCGTGGTCGTCGCGGATGTGCGGAGTCGCGACGATCACGTCGATTCCGTCGTCGGCAGCCTGGCGGGCCATCGCGACCGTCTCGGAGATGTCGCGCGGCCCGTCGTCGAGCGCGGGGAGGAGGTGGCAGTGGACGTCGATCACGAGGAGAGTGCTACCCACCAAGAAGCTATCCTCATCCTCCACGGGGCGTAGCGCAGTCTGGTAGCGCACTCGGCTGGGGGCCGAGCGGTCGCTGGTTCGAATCCAGTCGCCCCGATTACGGACGGAGGAACCGCATAGCGATGCATAGCGGCGCAAACCCGCATTGCAAGCGGTCCCCGATCCGCATAGGGGCGCAAGACGACGCACTCGATCGGCGCAAGTCAGACAACTCAGACACAAACAGCGGCCGAACTCAGACACAACAGCGGGCGCAGGGCGTTGAGCGACAATTCGGACTGATGAGCACCGTTCCCGACTTCGAAGCGATGACCGCGGCCCAGCGAGTGCTCTCGCCTAGTGGCGATGAGTTGCAGGTCGTGGGCGAGATGGAGAGCGGTAATCCAGGTATCGTCGCGTTCGATCGTTCCGGCGCGATCAAGCGCGTCGGCGAGGTAGTACCGCCTGATCCAGGCGAAGCCGCGATGAACTAAAGGGCGGTTTTTTGGGCACGCCCCCGCGGCCACTCGTAGACCGCGCTGCGCAAAAACGCCGAGGGCTCAGGAGTCGGCGTGAGCGTCTTGCTCAGACAGCCCCACGGCTTCGAGGGCCGCGCGCTCGTCGCTCACGGACTCAATCCGCACAATCCTTCGTCCCCGGAAGGTGAAGAGCATGAAGAACGAGCCTTCGACGTCGACTCCGCTTTCCCGACCCGTCCCGTACTGGTGGACGTGGGCGAGGACGGTGTCACCCGCAGCTTGGATCTGTTCCGCCTCGATTCTGTATCGATCCCAGTGCTCAAGGAGACGGCCCATGTAGTTCTTCACGCCAGCAGGGCCAGCGAACACGCCGAAGTCGGGCAAGTCGGGCCCGACTACGAACACAAGATGTTGGTCCAGGTCGTCAGCCCCTGCGCGGAAGTCCCCAGCGGGCCCACGCTTCGTAGATCCGCCGCACGATCTCCACGTTCTCCTGCGACATCGCCTACTCCGACAGCCCTACGGCTTCGAGGGCTTCCTCTTTCTCCTGATAGAGACATGTGCGCTCCCACATTCCGTGGCGAATCGTGAAAACCCAGGTAGTCCGCGCCTGCGCCTCGATGCCGTCGCGGCCACGGACATGAACTGTATGCGGCACGACCACGTGATCGCCAATCGGGATCGCCTCGTTGATTTCGATCCAAGCGGACTCCCAGGTTTCGAGCGCCTGTCTGAAGACCTGACGGGCCTCGCCGACCGTAAAAACTCCCCGGGTGTCTGTATTCATGGCTCGCGAGTTGTCCCACTCGAAGCTCGGCGCAGCATCTTTAAATGCGGCGTCCAAATCGCCCCGATTAGCCGCTTCAATAATGGCTTTCACGATCTCCACGTTCTCCTGCGACATCGCCTACTCCGAGAGCCCGGCGGCTTCGAGGGCCTCGGCGTGATCCCAGAAGTACTCCACGAGGAAGATCCTGCCCGTTGCGTAAGCGTGCAGACGCACCGTGAACTCCAGGATCGACTCAGGGCCGCTGCCCCACGCCGCTGCCAGCGCCGTACTCACGACAACTCGGTCGGCGGCTTCGATGAATGTCGCCGATCGGTTCCGTTACTAGCTATCGAAGGTCTCGCGCCATTGCTCAACCTCGCGCATGACCGCCTCCCGAGCCTACGTAGGGCCCCGGCTCCGGCCATCCTTCCGGCATCCGCACGACGATGGCTTCGGGGTCGAACCAGCTCAGCGAAGGGCGTCCATGTCTCCCGCGTTCCACGCTTCGTAGACGGCTCGCACGATCTCCACGTTCTCCTGCGACATCGCCTACTCCGAGAGGCCCAGGGTTTCGAGGGCCTCCGCGTGATCCCAGAAGAACTCCTGGTAGACGATCCTGCCCTTGCGCACCGTGAAGACGTTCGTCATCTCCATGTTCATGTCAGGGCCGTGACCCGCGCCGCGCCAGATCTGCCTCACGACAACTCGGTCGCCGGCGTCGATGAAGTCGCTGATCGGTTCCACTGCGTCGGCGTCCCAGGTCTCGCGGATCTGCTCCCACTGGCGCATGACCGCCTCCCGACCTACGAACGGCCCCGGCTCCGGCCAACCCTCCAGGGTCCGCAAGATCGACGTCGGGGTCGTAGCAGCTCACGAAGGGCATCCATGTCCCCCGCGTTCCACGCCTCGATGGAAGCGCCGCACGATCTCCACGTTCTCCTGCGACATCGCCCGCGCAGTATCCCGCAGGCTCAGGAGTCGGCGTGAGCGTCTTGCTCCGACAGCCCGCGGCTTCGAGGGCCTGGCGTCGGCGTCCATGAAGACGCGCCAGCTGACGATCCGTTCCGTCGCGAATCGTCCAAGACGTGTGCGATCGTATCGTCGACCTCCAGCACCGCTCTGCCTGCCATGCGCCGCGAGACGCAACGATGAGCCAGCGACCGTGATCGCCGCCGTCGACGAGTCCGTATGGGCTGAACCGAGTGCGCGCCCCGGAACGTCTCAAACACCTGCCGCCGCGCTGCGTGCCACGCCGTCGTAGCCGTGAAACGTTCCTCGCGGCCGATCGCGATGGAAGCACTCTGCCGGATCTCGATGGCTCGGATCGAAGATCCGCCAGACCCCGGATCGGCCACATGTCACGGCCTGGCGCGAAACTCGTCGTAGAGTCGACTGATCAATCTCCATGTTCTCCTGCGACATCGCCTACTCCGAGAGGCCGGCGGCTTCGAGCGTTTCCGCTGAGGCCAAGTGCACGATGCCCCGCTGCGGGTCAAGTGATCCTCCACGCGAAAGAAGCGGCCCTGGCGCATCCAGCACACACGTAGAGTCGCCCGAAGCGCGACTGCGCTTCCGCGTCCTTCGGCACTCAGATTCATCCAGCCAAGACACGGCTCGTCGCCCACGTCGAGAACATCTCTCGGATCTCCCAATGCGACCGCGAGAAGCCTTCGTCGAAGTGCCTCAACCAGTGCACTATTTCCGTCGCGCCCATGGGATGGCCGGGCCTCGGGGCAACTTGCGCACCGGGTAGTAGTCGACAGTCTTCGTCGAACCGCTCGACGACGGCCGCGACATTTTCGCCGGTTCGCCGTTCATCGCCGCACCCATCGGCGCACGATCTCCACGTTCTCCTGCGACATCGCCCGCGCAGTATCCCGCAGGCTCAGGAGTCGGCGTGAGCGTCTTGCTCCGAGAGCCCGGCAGCTTCGAGAGCCCCGGCACGGTCCATGTAACCCTGGATGCGCACGATCCGCCCGTGCGCGGAGATCGACGACGACCGCTGTGTCGATCGTGAGCTCTATCCCGCTTCTCTTGCCGCGCTGATACTCGCGGAGGAAGACAACCACGCGGTCACCTGCGTCGAGGAACTTCTGCGGCTCGATCAGATGCTCGTCCCATGTCGTCTCGACCTTCTCAATAGTCCCGCCTGATCTCGCTGAGGCCACGCAGGAGACGGCCTTCAATCCATGCCCCCGACAGTCCCGTGTTGCTCGACTCTCGGATCGACCAAGTCCGCGAGCCCGTCCAAATCCATGCGACTCGAGCGCTCGGTGAACTGACGCACGATCTCCACGTTCTCCTGCGACATCGCCCGCGCAGTATCCCGCAGGCTCAGGAGTCGGCGTGAGCGTCCTGCTCCGACAGTCCCACGGCTTCGTGCTACCCCGCCGACTGTGTCTCGGGCGGATCTTCCTTGTGGCGCTTGGCGTGTCTGGTGGCGTGATGCTCCTCGCGCTCCTTCACGAACCCGACGCCGAGTTCGCGCGCCAGCTCGACCAGGATCCCGATGCCGGTCAGTACGTAGATGGCGGTGAAGAGCTTCAGCGCCTCATGCGTCAGCGTGAGGTTCGGGTCGGCGATGCTCGACGTGGTCAGCGTGCAGACGGCGAAGTAGAACCCGTCGACCACGTTCCAGCCTTCGCCAAGCGAATAGGTGACCGTCCCGACCAATATGAGGATGACCGCGGCTCCCGCGACGACGGCGAAGTGCTCTTCCTTGGCGGAGTACTTCATCGCCCCGAGCATGCGCCGGAGCATGGACGCGACGGACAGCACGTCGTGAGGCTCGCATCAGTCGCGGACGGTCCTGCGACACGCCCCGCAGTATCAGGCAGTCGGCGTGAGCGTCCCTCCGACAGCCCCACGGCTTCGAGAGCCGCGGTGGCTCAGTCGCAGGCCGACTTGGTGGCGCTCGAGAGGTTCTTCGCAGCCGTCACGGTGCTGTTGATGTCCGGCACAAGTGCGGCCAGCTCCTTGGCCGTCGGGGACGCGGGCAGCTGCTTGACCGCCGTGGAAAGGGTCGAGACGGATGACTGCAGCGCGCTGGTCTGGCTCGGGAAGTCCTGCTTCGCCGAGCTCACAACCGCGTCTGCGTTGGTCTGGATCTTCTGCACGTCCGTCTGCACGGTGGAGACGGCGCTGCTGTTGAGCTGGACGCTCTTGAGGTCGTTTACCGAGCTCTGGAGATCGCTCACGTCCGAGCAGTAGTCCGGCTTGTCGTTGCTACTCCCGCACCCGGCGGTTAGTAACGCCGCGGCTGCCAGGGCCAAGAGGAGCAACAGACGTCACAGGAAGCCGTCCTCTCATCGCGCCGGAGCATAGTCGCTCAGTCGAGGTCGAGGTATTCGCGCATCGACGCCGCACGATCTCCACGTTCTCCTGCGACATCGCCTACTCCGAGAGGCCTGCGGCTTCGAGGGCTTCGGCCCGCGTCTGGAAGGTGCGCCACCAGGCGCACTTCCCGCGCCGCCACCGGACCATGAACCATCCGGCACCGCGGCCAGCCCAACTGAGGAAGGCGGTCCTTTGCCACGGAGCGGTCAGTTGAGCTTCTCTGTGGCGGCGGCGGCGCGCCGTTCTGGACCGGTTTCCCCGGCTCGAGGATCACTAATAGTGCGAGGACGATGCCGCTGACGACTAGACCGGCGACGACGGCCATGGCAAGCGATCGTCCACGTAATCCCGCCCGATGTGCGGCCAAGCCTGCCCAGAGGCTGAGCGATAGCGCTTCCACCCAGATGATCACCCGGATTGAGTCGTTGAGCGAGACGCCGGCGAGCTTCAGAATGATCAGGATCGCTACCGGGGGAAGGGCGAGAAGCAGAAACCCCGACTCGAAGCGGACCTTGGTGATCCATTCGCGTCGGGTCGGTCGCCTCCCGAGTTCCACTTCTAGAGCAACGCTGGCGGAGAACACGTGCGTGATGACGATCGCGAGCACTGGTGCGACGATCGCGTAGATGGCATCTCTTAACCTCAGATCGGTCCATCCGTCGTAGACGATCAACACACAGGTCAGGGCGATCGTCGCTGTCACAACGCGGCCCACGATCATCGGATTGGCGGTCATCCGATCCAGGTCTTTACGCACCTCGCCGAGCCTACCCGAGCCATGTCCTGCGACATCGCCCGCGCCGTATCCCGCAGCAGCAGCTAGCCGGAACCCTTAGCGAGGTTGCAGGCCGCGCACGCTGGTCGAGGTTCGATATCGCGTCGGAGCCCCCGCTTGCAACGGGAACGAGGTGGTCAACGGTGGCGGCGTGGCCGCCGCAATGCCAGCAGGTTCGCCCGTAGGTCCGGAAGACGATCTCGCGGGTGTTTCGCCACTGTCTCGTGGAGCCGTTGCGCTTCACATGGCGAGGGCAGTAGGAGCCTTGCGTCAGCGCTCCGCAGGTAAGGCAGGGCCTCAGAGCCATCCGAGCAGCTTCACCGGCTCCGGCCGGTCCTCGGCACGATCGACGGCCATGCAGAGCGCCATGATGGCGTCGATCTGGATGCGCGCGTTCGGCTTGTCGATCCGCCAGCCGCGGCGGGAGTGGCGCGCGATCGCATCGGCGGCGTGGCGAGCCAGCTCGGGGTTGTCGGGGAGGGTGATCCGGCGCTCCGTGATCGCGGCGTGCAGGCGGCTAGAGGCAGGAATCATCCGCTGGTCGTTTTGCGGGAACGCGACCACCAGCAGCCGCTCGCGCTCGAGCTCCTGCGCGGCCTGCCCGAATCGCCACGGGTCGAAGACCACCTCCGCGACCTGATAGCGGCCGGCCAGCTCGCGCACCTGATCGAGGCACTCGAGCACGCCCGCGTCCCCGTGATAGATCGCGCACCGGACGTGCAGGCGCTCGTTCACCCACACCACCGCCGACGCCGAGCGCTCGCCACCGACGTCGACGCCGATCCAGACCTTCTCGCCGTCCTCGAACTCGGGCTCGCCCACACACGCCTGCCACGCCCCCGGCGGGAGCCAATGTCCCTCTCGTTCGGTCCACTGGTTCGCCACGAACCTCCTGTACGCGAGATCGGGAAGCGCGGCGCGCGCTTCGGCCAACTGCTCGACGCTGACCCATGACGCGGGATGGGCGCGCTTCACGACCGCCGGGTTGTCGATATCACCATCCTGCGCGACCGCCCATTCGAGCATCCGAAGGCCGGAGCCACGCGCGTCGGTGACCGCCCCGCGGCGCGTCACGGTGGGTTGCGCGAGCGCCCGCGCGTGCAGCCGTCCGAGCGGCGAGTCCGCGCCCTGCCCGGCGGTCGAGATCACCACCATCTTGGCGTCCGGGCGCTTGTGAAGTGCTGAGGACAGTGCGACGTACACGTCGTTCGAGTCGAACGTCCGATCGCTCCGGGCCGTCAACTCAGACACAACTCAGACACACGGTCCGGCCGAAACCGCTCTCTAGAGCGAAGTTGATCCAGTCGCCCCGATAGCCGGGACCGCACCGCCGTTGACAAGGCGCCTGCGAACCTGTTTGAATCGCCTCTCGATACAGCGATTGGGGGGTGGGGACAGTGAGACTTCGACATGCTTCGTCGGTGCTGGCGTTCCTGACCGTCTTCGGAGCTTGTCTAGTCGGTACCGCGAGCGGTGCAGGGACCCAGCCTGTAACGGCGACGACCGCGCCTCTTACCAGCGCGACGTGCTCCACCCCGGTGGTGAGAGGCAACGTCACAGTTAAACGTTGCACGGGGGGCGTAGAGGCCTGGATCGGCGACATCACCGGCATCGGGACGTACTCGTACGACCGGATCACGAATCGGACCACGAATGTCATGGTCGTAGTGAATGGGGTCGAGACGATCGACAATGCGTGCGTTCTCGGTACCTGCGGAGGGAGCCTCTACTCGCGATGGAACGAGAATGACCTCAAGTCGGGTGATCTCAAGATCGAGCAGAGCTTCCGGGGCGGAACCGGTGCCTTTAGGAACGCTCATGGATCGATTCGAGTCGTTGATCCCGTCAACTTCATCTACTCGGGCCGGCTCGGAATCTAGGGACTGTGAAGCGCTCCCCCGGTGGCCTGAAGAAGTGCGCGTAGTCCCCTAGCCCCGGCGGACCACAAGAAGTTCCGGATGAAGGGTCGCTCCTCCCTTTCTATTTCACAACGGGAGCCCACGCGGACGTGTCGAGCGGCTGTATCGCCCCATCGACGAAAGTCAGTTCGTCGGCATCGCGCGCGTGGTCGCCGACATCGTCCGCCTTCATCGCGGCGTCCTGCCAGCTGACCGCGTCGGTCTCGAAGACGAGAGTGATCCGCCATTTCCGGGCTTCCATCTATTCCTCCTTTGCTTGAACGGTGAGTCTCGCAGGGCGCCCGGGCTAGGGTGACGCCTTCACCGTCGAGCCGAAAGGGAGGCCGCATGGCAAAGGCGCACTTCAATCTCGAGGGCGGGGTGGGGGAGATCGTCATCGCAGACCCGCCGCTCAACCTCTTCGGGCGCGAGCTGTTGGACGATCTCAACACTGCGACCGAGGAGGCCGAGCGCAGCGACGCGCGCGCGATCCTGGTGCGTGCGGAAGGCGACAACTTCTCCGGCGGCGCGAACGTCGAGATCTTCCTGGGCCGCGACGAGGCTGCGGCGCGGGAGCTGCTGTCGGAGTTCGTGCCGCTGATTCGAAGGGCGGCGGCGCTGCCCGTGCCAGTGGTTGCCGCGGTGAACGGTCTCTGCATTGCCGCGGGGCTCGAGGTCGCCCTGACCGCCGACATGATCTGGGCGGGCGAGAGCGCCCAGCTCGGGCTGGTCGAAGCGGTGATCGGGGCCACTCCGTTCGGCGGCGGGACGCAGCGCCTCGTCGCGCGCGCCGGGGCTGGACGCGCAGCGGAGGCGGTGCTGACCGGCCGGCCCTACCCGGCGCAGACGATGCTCGAGTGGGGGGTCGTCAACCGTGTGCTGCCGGATGCCGACCTGCATGCCAAGGCACGGTCGTTCGTCGAGCGGCTCGCCGCCGGGCCGACGATCGCGCACGCCGCGACGAAGCGCTTGATCGCGCTCACGGCCGACGAGGGCGTGGCGGCCGCGGACGCCGCGCTGCCGGAGGTCGGCGCACCGGTGATGGCAAGCCAGGACCTGCAGAACGGGGCACGGACTCTGATGGAGAAGGGGCCCGGCCAGGCGACATTCGAAGGACGCTGACGTCGAGGCCGCGGCGCTAGCATGCGCCCGGCATGAGACGGTTCGCCTCCGTCGTCACAGGCCGCCGGGCCAAGTGGGTCGTGATCGGCCTCTGGGTGCTGCTCGTGGTCGTATTGGCGCCGCTCGGCAGCAAGCTGGCCGACCAGACCGACGACCGCACCGAGAGCTTCCTGCCCAAGGGAGCGGAGTCCACCAAGGTCGTGAAGCTGCTCAACGAACGCTTCCCGGGCGGGCAGTACATCGACGGCCTGCTCGTCTACCGGCGGCCCGGCGGGCTGACACCGGCCGACAAGGCGAGGATCCAGAGGGATGCGCGCACGGCGCAGCGGGTGGTGCCGGTGCTCGGCAAGCCGATCGTTCCCTTCAGGCCGAACTCGCCGCCGGGGCTCGTGTCGCCTGACGGCTCTCTCGCCTACACGACCTTCTCGGTGCCCGACAACTACGACAAGGTCGGGGATTGGGGCAAAGACCTGCGCGACGCGATCGGCGCTAGCGGTGGCGGGCTCGACGTCTGGCTGACCGGCGACGTCGGTTTCAATACCGACGCGCAGGAGGTGTTCGGCTCGCTCGACACCAAGCTCCTGATCGCGACCGTGCTGCTGGTGCTCATACTGCTCGGGGCGATCTACCGGTCGCCGTTGATAGCGCTGACGCCGCTGGTCGTCGTCGGCGTCGCCTACGCGATCGCCCAGGGCTTCATCTACCTGTACGCGAAGTCCGGCGCCACCGTGAGCAGCAACTCCACGAGCATCCTCGTGGTCCTGATGTTCGGCGTCGGGACGGACTACTGCCTGTTGCTGCTGTCGCGCTACCGCGAGGAGCTGCGCCGATACGAGGACAAGCACGACGCCATGGAGCACGCGCTCGGCCGCGTCGGCCCCGCGATGCTCGCCAGCGGCCTGACCGTCGCCCTGACGATGCTCGTGCTGCTGTTCGCGCGGACGGGCTCGATCCGCTCGCTGGGGCCCGTGGCCGCGATCGGTGTCACGTGCGTTCTCGCCGCGGGTCTGACCTTGCTGCCGGCGATGCTGAGCGTGTTCGGCAGGCGCGGCTTCTGGCCGCGGCGGCACACCGTCGAGTACGACCCCGACCATGTTGCGGCCGAGCATCCGGGCCTGTGGCGCCGGGTCGGCGGACGCGTGCTGGAGCGGCCTGGCGCTGCGCTGGCAATGACTCTCCTGATCTTCGTCGGCGGGGCCTTCGGGATCCTCGCCTACAAGGAGAACTACAGCGTCACGAACTTCTTCAAGCAGCAGACCGACAGCGTCGACGGATACGACGCGCTGAGCAAGGCGTTCCCCGCGGGGACACTGTCGCCGGCGATCGTCATGGTCGAGCGAAAGGATGGGCCGGTGCGGCCGGCCGACGTGGCGGCCGTGCGCCAGCGTCTCCGCCCGGATCCGGAGGTCGCCTCGGTCAGCGGCGTGCAGCAGGAATCACGTGACGGCCACGTGGCGCGGCTCTCGCTCGTGTTCCGAGACGACCCCTACGCTTCGACCGCGCTCAATGCTGTTCCGAGGATCCGGAAGGCGGTCGACAATGCCGCTCCGGGCGCGGAGGTGCTGATCGGCGGCGGCACGCCGGTCCAATACGACTTCGACCAGGCGACCAGCCGCGACCTGAAGGTGATCGTGCCGCTCGGCCTGCTCGTGATCGGGGTGATCCTGGGGATCCTGCTCGAGGCGATCGTCGCGCCGCTGGTCCTGATCGGGAGCGTGATCGCATCGTTCTTCGGCACGCTCGGCATCTCGATCCTGTTCTTCCGCTACGTGGTCGGCGATCCGGGCATCGACAGCTCGCTGCCGGTGTTCGCGTTCATCTTCCTCGTGTCACTCGGCGTCGACTACACGATCTTCCTGATGAGCCGCGTGCGCGAGGAGGCGCGGGTGCACGGAACACAGGACGGATTGCTCCGCGCTCTGACCGCGACGGGGCCGGTGATCACGAGCGCCGGCATCATCCTCGCGGGAACGTTCTCGGTTCTGATGACGCTGCCGGTGACGTTCGCCTTCAACATCGGCTTCATGGTCGCCGTGGGAATCCTGCTCGACACGTTCGTCGTGCGGACGATCATGGTTCCGGCCGCGGTGGCGCTGCTCGGCGACCGGGTGTGGTGGCCGTCGACGGCGCGAGGCGGGTCGCACATATTCCACGAGACCGACGTCGAGACCGTCGCTCCCCTTCACGTGGCATGACTTGAGCCCGATATACGGGCCGAAGTCATGCCACGTCCGGGGTTTAGAGCTGCGCGGTGTCGGTCTCGAGGCCGAGGAGCAGTCGCCCGGTGAGCTCCCACGTGGCCGGCGCGACCAGCATGTGCTGCGTCGCCGCGTGCACGTCGCGAAAGCGGCGCTGGAGAGGGCTCGTGTCGTAGATGGAGGTGCCGCCTCCGAGGTCATAGGCGGCGTCCACCGCGGCGGCAGCCGCGGTCGCGGCGTTGGTGGAGGCCATCCGGACGGTGGCCCGGCGATCGGTGCTCACCTCTCCTTGCGCAACGGCCTCCTCCCAGGCCTCGTCGATCGCCTCGTGCAGATACGCGCGCGCGGCCCGCAGGGCGGCGTCGGCGCGGGCGATCTGCGATTGCGTCGTGGCTCTTTCGGCCAGCGAGCGGCGTCCCGCCGTGGGTGTCTTCCCCCCGGCGAGGTCGACCAGATCGTCGATCGCGGCGCGGCCGATGCCGAGCGTGACGCCCGCGATCGCGAGCGCCAGCAGGCCGAAGGCCGGGAAGGTGTAGAGCGGTCCCGTCTCGCGCGGGCGGTCCGTGAACAAGGATGCGGAGCGTTCTGCCGGCGCGCGGGCGCCGTCGAGTGCGATGTCGTGGCTGCCGGTGCCTCGGAGGCCGGATACGTGCCAGGTGTCGATCACCTCCACCTCCGCGGCGGGGAAGAGCACCAGCCGGATCTCGGGACGCCCGCCCTCGAGCATCCGCGGCGCGTCGCCGTCCATCACCAGGCAGCCACCCATGACCCAGTCGCAGTGGTCGATGCCGCTCGCGAACGGCCACCGCCCGGTGACGACGAGCTCATCGCCGTCGGGCACGGCCTTGCCCCTGGGTGCGAACACGCCGCCGCTGACGTTTCGCTCCGGCTCGTAGACGGCGCGTGCCGCCGCGGGCTCCAGGTAGGCGCCGAGCATCCCGCTGGTCGAGGTGACCGCGACGCACCAGCCGGCGGCCGCATCGGCGCGGCCGAGCTCCTCGCACACGGACGCAAGCGTCCCAGGGTGGCACTCGCCGCCGCCGATCGAGCGCGGCACGCACAGCCTGAAGAAGCCGGCGTCGATGAACGCGTCGACGACGCGCCGTGTCAGCCGGCGCCCGCGCTCGGCCTCGACCGCATCCTCGGCGACGAGCTCGTACAGCCCGCGGGCTGCTTCCTCCGGCTGCGTCGCGCCCTCGGCTTGGACCGCCATCTCGACGCGAGTGTATTCCTCCGTCGACCGGCTGTCTCCGGGGCTTCGCGTTTGGAACCGGCGCGACGCGGGAAGGCCCGGTGCCGGGGGATCTTTGATTTTCTGGGGGAAGCTGACCGTACTTCTGGTGCTCGCGGCTCTGGCGGGGGCATTCGTCGCGGCGCCGGCTCAGGCCGACTTCCCGTACGGAAACGGACCGGACTACAGCCTCGGCCCGGGAGTCACGCCGGCCGACCTCGCCGGAGACGGCAACGACTGGAAGTTCGCGGCCACCCCCGAGGCGGGGAGCCTGTACACGTCCGACCCCAAGGAGCTGTTCGGCATCCGCGGCGCACACGTCGTGGATGCGAGCGCGGCGGTCGACACCGCCTGGCAGACGACCGTGGGACGGCCCGATGTGACGATCTCGGTGCTCGACTCCGGCATCAGATGGGACGACCGTGGTGCGATGGAGGAACTGCGCGACAAGGTGCGTCTGAACAAGGGCGAGCTGCCGACTCCCAACCACGCCGGCGCCGCGCTCGAGCCGGGAGTCAACTGCGCGACCTACGGCCAGGGGCCGAACGCCAACGACCAGAACGGCGACGGCGTCTTCAACGTCCGCGACTACCTGTGCGACTCGCGCGTGACCACCAACGCGCCGCACTCGCGTCGGGCCCACGGATCTGCTCGACCCGCAGGACCTGATCATCACTTTCGAGAACGGCAGCGACGAGGACGGGAACGGCTTCACCGACGACATCGCGGGCTGGGACTTCTTCGACAACGACAACGACGCCTACGACGACGTGCACTACGACCACGGCACGGGGGAGGCGAAGGACTCGAGCGCGGAGGCGAACAACGGGGGCCAGACCGGATCCTGCCCCAACTGCACCTTCATCCCGCTGCGGGTGGGCGACTCGTTCGTCGCTGACGTGAGCAACTTCGCCCAGGCCGTGACCTACGCCGTCGACAACGGGGTCCTCGTCATTCAGGAGGCGCTCGGCACGCTGAACAACTCGCACCTCGCCCGCGAGGCAGTCGACTATGCGTACTCGCGCGGAGTGGCGGTGATCGCCTCGGCCGCGGACGAGGCCGCCCAGCACCACAACTGGCCGTCCAACTACGCGCACACGATCGTGGTCAACTCGATCAACAAGTACCACGACACGTTCACGCCGGTGCCGCGCACGTACACGCAGTTCAACGGGTGCACCAACTTCTCGACGCACATCACGCTCTCCATTCCGAGCTCCAGCTGCTCGTCGAACGCGGCCGGGGTCGGCGCCGGCTTCGCCGGGCTGATCTACAGCGCCGCGCTCAACGCGCGCGACCACGGAAACCTGGCCTCTTACCCCGGATGCACGCTCGTGGGCGGGCAGCCCTGCGTCCTGAGCGTCAACGAGGTGCGCCAGCTGATGGCCACGGGAACCATCGATGGCGTGTCGCAGACCGATGACATCAACTTCGCGCCGCAGCCGGAGGCCGCGTGCTACCCGCTCGCTCCTCCCGGCTGCACCGATCCCAACCGCCTGACGGCCGAGGTGGCCGCCAACCGGCCGGTCGTGAGCCCGCTGGCGGAGACGCGCAGCTATCCGGCGCGCAAGGGCTACGACGAGTTCTACGGATACGGGCGCTCGAACATGCTGCGCTCGGTCGAGGCAGCCGACGCCGGCACCATCCCGCCGGAGGCCGAGATCACGTCACCGCGCTGGTATGCCCAGGTCGATCCCTCGGACGCGACCGTCACGGTCTCCGGCGACGTCTACGCGCGCGGGAACGCGTACACGTGCCGGGTCTACGTGGCGCCGGGTTCCGAGCCCAACAACGGGATGACTACGGACATACCGCCGGGCGACTTCGAGGCAGTGCAGTCGACATGGTGCGACGGCACGCCGCGCACCACCGCGTTCAGCGGCGGCCTCGGCGTCATCTCGACGGCGGCGCTGAAGGCTCGGTTCCCCGCGGACACGGGCGCGTTCAACGGGCGAGACGCTTCGCCCGGGCCGCCGAACTTCAACAACCGGCCCAACAACGAGCCGTTCGGGTTCACGGTCAAGGTGGTGGTGTCGAGCGAGCAGTCCGGCAAGATGCTCACGGGCGAGGACCGGCGCAATCTCTACCTGCACCGCGACCAGGACCTGCTGCCGGGATTCCCGAAGACGCTCCCGAGCGACGGGGCGTCCTCGCCGCGGCTGGCCGACCTCGACGGCGACAACCGCAACGAGCTGATCTTCGGAACCTCCGACGGCGACGTCCATGCGATGCGCCGCGACGGCTCGGAGCTGCCGGGCTGGCCCGTGCGAAGCGACCCGCTGCCGCTGCACACCGGTGGGCACGGATTCACGAGCGGCGCCATGGACGCCGAGGCCTCGCACGGCGCGTTCCTGGCCACCGTCGCGGTGGGCGACCTCGATCGTGACGGCACGCCGGAGGTCATCGGCGCGGACATGAAGGGCAAGCTGTACGCCTGGAACGCGGACGGGTCCCTGCGGTTCAAGCGCCAGACCGAGCACGCATACTCGGGACAGCCGCTGAGTCCCCACGTCAACGTGCGCCAAGGCCCCCGCTATCGCACACAGTCCTCGTTCATCGGCTCGCCGGTCGTCGCGGACCTGGACGGCAACGGCGGCCGTCCCGAGATCATCGCCGCGGCGATGGACCGCCACGTCTACGCATGGGATTCGAACGGCGACCCGGTGCCAGGCTTCCCGGTACTGGTGATCGACCGCTCCAAGATCTCGTCGATCGACCCGCAGACCCACGCGCCGACGTTCAGCGCCGCCGCGGGGGCGGAGCTCAACCAGGGGGCGATCGTCGACACGCCGGCGGTCGGCGACCTCGACGGCGACGGCCGGCCGGAGATCGTGGTCGGCACCAACGAGGAGTACAAGGCGGCCGACGACGGCGGCATCAACGTCGGCAACCTGAACGCGGCGTCGCTCGCCGTGTTGGCGCAGACCGGGCAGCTGAAGCTCGGCAACACCCGGCTGTTCGCGATCAAGCCCGGCGGCGAGCCGGGCGGGCCGAACCTCGGCGGTCCCAGCCCCTACGTGGCGGGCTGGCCGGTGAAGATGGGAATCATCAACACCGAGCTGCTCCCCGTGGTCGGGGAAGGCGTCACCGGGAGCCCGGCCATCGCCCCGGTCACGTGCACCTCCGGTGGCGCCGGCGCGAAGGTCGGCGCGTCCGGCAACGCGGGCCCGGCTTACATCCTCAACCCGGACGGGAGCTCCTGCTACGGGCAGACGTCGGGAGCGCACAACACGCTGCAGACCGACTTCGCCGCGGGGACGCTCAAGTACGACACGCCGGCGATCCCCGCCGTCGGGCACTCGACGTTCGGCGATCTCGGTGGCACGGGTCCCTCTTTCCTGACGCCCGCCGCCGGCGTGCTGCGCGCGCTCGACCTGGGGGTGAACGAGTACCAGGGCGGCCAGGACTTCGTCGCCGCCTATGACACGACCACGGGCCAGTTCCGGCCCGGCTTCCCGACGGTCGTGAACGACCTCCAGTTCATCACCGGCCCGTCCGTCGCCGACATCGACGGACTCCCCGGCGAGGAGGTTGTCGGAGGGAGTGCGTCCCTGGACCTGTTCGCGTTCAACGCGACGGGAGACCCGGCATCCACCAAGTGGCCCAAGCCCACTTCGGACTGGACGGTCGCAAATCCGGTGCTCGGCAGCTTCGACACGCAGGACACCGACGCGTCGGCCCGCAAGGTCGTCGTCGCGCTGACCCGCGCCGGGACGCTGTTCGCCTATACGACGGATGCCGGCGCGTGCTCACCCGGTTCGTGGCCGACGTTCCACCACGACCTGGCCAACTCCGGCGACTACCGGCGCGACGCGACGCTGCCAGGCCGGCCGTACGACCTCGCGAACACCGGCGCGGCAGTGACCTTCAAGGCCCCCGGCGACGACCTCCTGTGCGGGACGGCGACCAGCTACCAGGTGGTCCAGTCCGACGATCCGATCACGGGCGCGAACTTCTCCTCCGCCGACCCGGTCGCGGGCGCTCCGGCGCCGGCCGCCGCCGGCACCACGCAGTCCGTGGCGCTGCCGCCGGGTCCGCGCCGGTTCGTCGGGATCCGCGCGGTCGACGACCAGGGCAACGTGGGGCCGGTCGCGCAGATCGAGGCGGGACCGCCCGGGTACGCGCGCCCCAAGAGCGCGACGCCGATCTACGTCCCGCTGGTGCCGGCCTACCAGAGCTGCGGCTCGCCGAACCGCCGCCACGCGGCGCCGCTCTCGTTCGACTCGTGCAACCCGCCGCAGCGCGAGTCCGCGCACCTGACCGTCGGCACGCCCGACGCAAACGGAAAGCCGGCGAGCTCGACCGGCGCACTGCGCCTCGTCGTGCATCCCGGGGATCCGGCCACGCCCGCGGACGAAGCGGACGTCGGTATCTCCTTCAACGTCACCGACGTGCGCAACGGCTCGGACCTGTCCGACTACACCGGTCAGCTGCGCGTCGCACCTCTCGTGAGGCTGACCGACCGCGACAGCGGCCCCGGCTCGTCCGGCCAGGCGACCGTCAGCGACTTCTCGTTCGAGATGATCCCGCTCTGCTCGCCGACCGCCGACCCGGCGGTCGGCGCGACCTGCTCGCTCGAGTCGAGCTTCGAGGCGGTGCTGCCGGGATCGGTGACCGAGGGCAAGCGCGCCGTATGGCAGCTCGGCCAGGTCGAGGTCAGCGACGGCGGGTCCGACGGAAACGCCGCCACGGCGCCAAATACGCCGTTTCTGCGCCAGGGCATTTTCGTCCCCTGACGGGCTGTTAAGCCCAAGCCCCGCCGCGCCGATAAATCCAGCGGCGTTTCAGCTTCGCCGATTCCGCATGCCTGCTCACACACGACCACGCGCGGCTGATCTCCCCTTTTCGGAGGAGGGCAGCGAGCAGATGCTGGCGAGCTATCGCTCGCTGATCGAGAACATTCCCGGCATCACCTACACGGCGGAGCTCGGCGCCGCCGGACGCTGGCTCTACGTCAGCCCCCAGGTCGAGGCGATACTCGGCTGGTCCGCCGAGGAGTGGTGCACCGACGCCTCGATGTGGTTCAGCCGGCTTCACCCTGAGGACCGCGACCGCGCGCTGGCCGACGAGTACACGAGCCGCACCAGCGGCGACCAGCTCACTTCCGAGTACCGGATGGTCGCGCGAGACGGCAGCGTGATCTGGTTCCAGGACCGCGCGTCGATCGTCTATGACGAGGATGGCGACGCCGCCTACTTCCATGGCGTGATGCTCGACATCACCGAGCGAAAGCAGGCCGAGGCGGATCTCAGCGAGAGCAGGGCCCGGCTGGCCAAGGCGCAGGAGATCGCGGGCTTGGGCAACTGGGACTGGTGCTCGGAGTCGAAGCTCTTCACCCTCTCGCCGGAGCTGCGCGAGATGTGCGGGCTCGACACCCGGACCGGCCCGGAAGCTGACTTCAAGTCGGTCATGGCGCTGGTCCACCCGGACGACCGTGACCGCGCGCTGCGGCTGTCGGAGGCGGGAGTGCGGGAGCTGCGGCCGTTCCGGTTCGAGCTGCGCATCGTTCGCCCCGACGGAGTGGAGCGGTTCATCGAGCTGCACGCCGACGTCGAGCCGGTGGAGGGAGCGGGGGCGCGCGTCATCGGCACGATCCAGGACATCACCGAGCGCCGCGCCGTGCAGGACGCGCTGATGCGCAGCCACGACCAGTTCCAGTCGGTGATCGACAACTCGCCCTCGGTCATCTCCGCCAAGGACCGCAACTTCCGCTACCTGTTCGTGAACCGCGCCTTCGGACACATGTTCGGAGCCGACCCCGAGACGATGCCCGGCTCCAACGACGAGTCGATCCTGCCGCTGCACGTGGCGGGCCGGACCCGCCAGAGCGACCGCCGCGTCCTGGACACCGGCGAGGTGGTTCAGGAGGAGGACGTCGTTCCGCAGCGCGACGGGGACCGGACCTACCTGACGCAGAAGTTCCCGCTGCGCGACGCGGCCGGCGACATCTACGCCGTCTGCGCGATCTCGACGGACATCACGGAGCGCAAGGCACGTGAGGAAGAGATGCGCACGCAGTTCGAGTGGTCGGTGCGCGTGCATGACGCGGTGCGCAACAGCCAGCTGGTCATGTACTCACAGCCGATCCAGAACCTGCGCACCGGAGCGATCGAGCAGGAGGAGCTGCTGGTGCGGATGCGCGGCCCGGGTGGACGGCACCTCCCGCCGGCGGACTTCCTGCCCCAGGCGGAGCGCTTCGGACTCGTGACCGAGATCGACCGGTGGGTGGTGACCCAGGCCGTGAAGCTCGCGGTCCGGCGCGAGGGCAAGGTCGAGGTCAACCTCTCCGGCAAGAGCATCGGCGACAACGAGCTGCTCGAGCTGATCGAGGAGAACCTGCGCACCCACGAGGTCGACCCGGCGAAGCTCGTGTTCGAGATCACGGAGACTGCCGCCGCCGAGAACATGGACGCCGCGCGCGACTTCGCCTGGCGCCTGAAGTCGATCGGCTGCGGCTTCGCGCTGGACGACTTCGGCACCGGCTACGGGAGCTTCACCTACCTCAAGCACCTGCCGGTCGACTTCATCAAGATCGACCTCCAGTTCGTCCGTTACCTGGCGGTCGACCCATCCGACCGCAAGGTCGTGAAGTCGATCACCGCGGTGGCGAAGAACTTCGGCGTCCAGACCATCGCCGAAGGCGTCGAGCACGCGGCGACCCTCGAGCTCCTGCGCGAGCTGGACGTCGACTACGCCCAGGGCTTCCTGATCGGCGAGCCCCGCCCGATCGACTAGCTGCTTCGGCTAGCCGAGGCCGTCGGCGGTCCGCCGACCCGAAAACCGGCTTGTAGGGCGTATGCGCAAAGCGTTACGCGGTAAGGGCCCGGGCTAGACCCCGGTGGGTTCCGGGTCGACCAGGTACGAGCGGTCGGCGCCGCCGTGGACGCCGATCTCGTGCAGGAAGGCGTGGAAGCGGTGGCCTCCGGGGACGCGCACCGCGGTGATCGTCAGCTCGATCGGGAACTCGCGGCCGTCGCGGTGGCGGCCGACCATCTCGATCCGCTTGTTCAGGATGGGCGACTCACCGGTCTCGAGGTAGTGGCGGATGCCCTCCTCGTGCATGGCGCGGTAGCGCTCCGGCAGGATCAGCTCTGAGACGCTGCGCCCGACCGCCTTGCTCGCGGGCCAGCCGAACGTCTCCTCGGCCGCGCGGTTCCACGCGACGATCTCGCCTGCGTCGTTGATCGAGATGAAAGCCTCGTTCGCCGTGTTGAGTATCTGGCGGAAGCGATCCTTGCTGTCGCGCAGATCTTTCTCGGCGCGCACGCGCGAGCTGATGTCGGTCGAGATGCCGCAGACCGCATAGGCCTCGCGCTCTCCCTGCCGCACGAGCGGGAACTTGATCGATATGAAGGTATGAGGACCGTCGTCCTGCGGCGCCTCCTCGTCGAACTCGATCGGCTGCAGCTCCTTCAGCACCCGGCGGTCATTTGCCACGTATGCATCCGCCATGTATTGCGGGAACAGGTCGTGCGCCGTCTTGCCGATCGCGCCATCCCGGGTGACGTGGTAGAGCTCCTCGAAACGGCGGTTGATCATCATGTAGCGGCCCTTGCGGTCCTTCATGTAGATGACCGCCGTCGTGTTGTCGAGGATCGACAGCAGCAGCTCCTCCCGCGCCACCACCTCGCTGTTGGCGGCGCGCAGGCTGGAGGCGTAGTGGCCCAGCAGGCCGCCCAGCACGCCGAAGCCGATTGCCCGTGTGACGAACGCGAGGGCGCTGACGTGCTCATCGCTGATCGTGACGTCGAGGCCGAACAGGGCGAGTCCCACGGCCGCCGCGCCCAGGCCGGCGATCGGCCCTCCCTCGATCGCCAGGATGGCGATCGGGATCGCGTACAGGACCGATACCGCATCCTCGGGATGCTCGGCCCCGAGGGCGAGGGCGAAGATGCCGGCGAAGAGCGGGATCGTCGCGAGGATCGGCATCAGGCGCTCGCTGTTGCGCCACGACGGGCGAGGGGCTATCGGCTCCGGCGCGGGCCCCCCGCCGGGAGCCCGGCCGTCAAACGGCTCGGCTGCGCCTTCCTCGCTGCTGGTCATCTGCTGCACAATGACGATGGTAGTGCCGAAAACTGTCGCCCGGCGCATTCACCGCGGCCTATAATCGGGTACGCCGCCGGGCAAGCTGTTTGTCCGTAACGGCAGGGGTTCCCTTCAGGGAAGAGGTGTTTTTGCGCGCAGGATCCATTGGCCTCCGCCTGAGAGTGAGCTTGCTGGCGCTCGTTTTGGCGCTCGGCCTCGCTCTTACGGCAACCGCGTCCGCCGATTTACCGGGCGGATATTCGGTGCACCCGGTTTCGGGGCCTGGCGCCGCGGCCGGCGATCGCTTCGGCGAGAGCCTGGCGGTGGGCGACGTCACCGGCGACGGCTTCCTGGACCTGATCGTGGGCGTGCCGGGCGCGCAGTTCGCCAACTCGCCCGGGATCACCGGACGCGTCTACGTCGTCAACGGGGTCACCGGAGAGATCGCTTGGGAGGCGCATCAGCCGGTCCCCCAGCAGGAGCAGCGCGGCACGGTCGACACCGGATTCGGGACCTCGGTCGCGGTTCTGGGGGACATCGGCAAGTGCAAGTGGTCCGGCACGTCCTGCTCCATGGACCCGCCCGATGGCGCGGCCGAGATCGTCGTTTCGGCTCCCGGCGGTGACGTCGGTGGCCCGGCCGGCGCCGACCAGGGGATCGTCTACGTGCTCGACGGCGCGACCGGGCACACGATGAAGCGCCTCGTGCTGGCGCCGGACGAGCGGTCCCCGCTCGGGTCGTCGAGCTTCGGAAGCAGCCTGCTGGTGCCATCGGGGCTGCCGCCCTGTCGTGAGAACGGTGGCATCGGGCCGTGTGCCGACGTACCCGACCGGGTCGCGATGGGCGACCTCGACGGCGGCGGCAAGCCGGACATCCTCGTCGGCGCGCCCAAGTACGGCGAGACGATCGACACGAACGAGTTCGCCTGCTCGGCGAGCTGCCCGGACGTCGGCAAGGTCTTCATGTTCCGCGGCGAGGACATCACCGGGTCCGGCCTGAGCGACGTTGTCACTCGCGCCGACCAGACGCTCAGCTACTTCGAGCCCGTCGGCGCCACCACGCCCAGGTTCGGTGCGGGCCTGCGGGCACTCGGCGACATCGGAAGCTGCACCGCGGCCGCCACCGCCAACGCCAAGTGCTACGGGCAGTTCGCCGGCGGCGTCGAGCACGCCGGACGGCGCGCCCGACGTGCTTGTCTCTGCTCCCGGCGTGAACCGCGGTGGCCCGGACGGGGCCGGCTACGTCGTCGACGGCGCCCGCCTCGCGGCACTGCTGGAGAAGACCAGTCCTGCCAACGCCCCGCTCGCCGCCTCGAGCGGCGCGGCGTTCGGCGATCTGGCGGGCGGCCCGGGTCCCGACACCATCCTTTCCACCCCCGGCCTCGACGGGTCGGCCAGCGCCCAGGGCGCCGCGTGGGCCTTCGAGTCCGACGTCGGCGCAGGGACCTTGCCCCCGCTCGGCCGGCTGGACGACCCGGCGCCGGTCGCGGGCGGCTCGTTCGGCTCCCTCGTGGCGCCGCTCGGGGACGTCGCCGGCGATTACCAGGGCGAGGTCGCGATTCTCCGCTCCGGAAGCCCCGCGGCGATCGACATCTTCAGCACCTGCAAGGCCACCTCGCTTCAGCGCATCACCGATCCGGGCGCGCCCGCGGACACCGGCTTCGGTGCGGCGGTGATTCCGGTCGGCGACGTGAACCTCGACGGATACCTCGACATCGCCGTCGGCGCCCCGCGCCTGAACGGCGGTGGCGCCGTGGACGTCTTCCTCAGCAACGCCACTCCGGGACCGGCCTTCGCCGGCTGCAACCCACCCCCGGGAGGCGGACCGGGCGGTGGCTCAGGCTCAGGTGGAGGGACAGTCGTCCCGCAGCAGCCCGGCGACGGGTCCGTGGCCCAGAAGCGCATGCGACGCTCCCTCGTCCTGCACGTGTCCAAGCGCATCGTCAAGGCCGGCAAGTCGGTGAAGCTGTCCGGCGTGGTCCGCACGGGCTCCAAGCGGCGGCTCTGCCGGGCGCGGCAGAAGATCGCCGTGCAGCGCCTGCTGCCCGGCACCCAGTTCTTCCAGACCTTCGATGTGGCCATGAGCGCCAACGACGGCAAGTTCTCCATACGCAACAAGCCGGACAAGACCTACACCTATCGCCTGCGGCTGCAGCAGAGCAACCGCTGCGATAGCGCGGTTTCCCGCACCACGCGGGTGGTCGTCGCGGGGGGCCTCTAGCGTCTATTCGGCCACTAAAAGGGGTATCCGTTTGATTGACCCTCTGGTACGCTCGATTTCAGTTGACGAAGGGTCAAGGAAGGGTTCCCGGGTAGCTTTTGAATCGCGCGCGCGCTGCACTCATTCCCCTGGTGCTTGCACTGTTTATGACGTCCGTCGCGCACGGTGCGACGACCGTCGTGGATCCGGCTGCGGGCACGCAGGCCGTCTCGAGCTGTCCCGAGCCGAAGATGGCCAAGCTTCCGCGCAAGAAGCAGGTCGGCTCCAAGGTCGTGGTCAAGGCCTCCGGGGTGGTCGTGGGGACCCAGTGGCTGCTCCGCATCGACGGGCACGACTGGGCCGCCGGCAACGCAGACAGCGACAAGATCCGGTACGAGGGCCAGCTGTCCGACTTCGGGCTGCGGCCGCGGAAGCTGGACGTGGAGCTCGTACTTGCGAACGAGTCCTGTGAGAACAGCCCTTGGAAGCTGACGCGCAAGATCGGGTACGCCGGGCGGTTCAACGGGGCGCTGACGGACCCGAACGCGCCCAAGCAGCCGGCGACGCAGACGCCCGCTCGACTCCGGCCACCACCGGCACCGGCGCGAACCCGGGCGCGGCGACGCCGGCGGCGCCGAAGCTGGTGATCCCCAAGCCGGTGAAGCCGAAGAAGATCGAGCCGCTCACGGTGCCGACCGACGGGCGGATCTGGGTCACGCCGACGGACAT
>CAWAUD010000002.1:0-18747 GCA_963785085.1 uncultured Solirubrobacterales bacterium
GGAGAGGAAGTCGTCACCGGATTCGCCGTGCAGGATGTCGTCGCCGTTGCCGCCGTAGAGCTTGTCGGGAGCGGTGGCGCCCCAGAGCTGGTCGTTGTCGTCGTTGCCGTACATCAGGTCCGCGGCCTCGTCGCCGTATTCCTGGTCGTTGCCGGGCCCTCCGGCGATCGCGTCGCGGCCGGTGCCGCCGCGCATCAGGTCGTTGCCGAACCCGCCGAACATGCGGTCGGCGGAGCGGCCGCCGTAGAGCTTGTTGTCAGCGGCGTTGCCCTTGATCTTGTCCTTGCCGTTGGTGCCGGTGAAGACGACGCGGAAGGACTTGGCCATGGACGCGGGCGCGCCGGCCTGGAGCGCGACCAGAGCCGCGACAAGCAGGATCAGCGAGCAGCACGCAGAGCGAGCAGTGGTCGTCCGTGACACGCCTCATCCATCGGCAGACGTGCGAGCGTCCGCGAGGACGAATGGACGACTTCCCTAGACGGAGGCCAGCTGCGGCGGGGTGTGTCCAGGGTGTGGCGCTAGGCGCCGACGGGGTTGCGCACTTCGATCTCGCCCGGCTTCCACTGGGTGCGGGGCGCGATCGCGCGCAGGATGACGCGGTCCTTGTAGCGCTCGATGGTGTTGAGCATCGACTGGACCAGCTCGGCGCCGAGGTAGTGCGGCTCGAGCCCGAGGTCGCGGAGCTTGGTGTTGGTGGCGTTGTAGTAGTGCTCCTCCGCCTCGATGCGCGGGTTGGGGAAGCTCTGGATCTCGACCTCGCGGCCGAGCTCGGCGCCCGCCTCCTTCACCAGCTCGGCGAACTCCGCGACGGAGAACTGCTCGGTGAACTGGTTGAAGACGCGGAACTCGCCCAGCTCGGCGGGGTTGTTGACTGCGAGCTCGACGCACTGGAGCGTGTCGCGGATGTTGAGAAAGCCGCGGGTCTGGCCGCCCTTCCCGTAGACGGTGAGCGGGTGGCCGATCACGGCCTGGACGCAGAAGCGGTTCAGGGCGGTGCCGAAGATCTCGTCGTAGTCGAAGCGCGTCATGAGCCGCTCGTCCATGGTCGTCTCGTCCGTCTCGATGCCGTAGACGACGCCCTGGTTGAGGTCGGTCGCGCGCAGGCCCCAGATCCGGCAGGCGAAGTGGATGTTGTGCGAGTCGTGGACCTTGGACAGGTGGTAGAGCGACCCCGGCAGCTTCGGGAACGGCAGCGTGTCGGTGCGGCCCTTGTGGTGGATCTCGATGAAGCCCTCTTCGATGTCGATGTTCGGCGTGCCGTACTCGCCCATCGTGCCGAGCTTCACGAGGTGCGCAGCTCGGGACGCGGTCGCGCATCGAGAACAGCAGGTTGAGGTTCCCGATCACGTTCGTGTACTGCGTCTCGACCGCGTGGCGGCGGGAGATCATCGAGTAGGGCGCCGAAGGCTGCTCGCCGTAGTGCACGACCGCCTCGGGCAGCGTGTCGGCCACGACGCGGTCGAGGAACTCGCCGTCCTCGATGTTGCCGACGAACGGGATGATGTCCCGGCCGGAGACCTCGTGCCAGGCTTCGATCCGCTCCGCCAGCGGGCGGATCGGGGTCAGCGAGTCGGTCGAGTGCTCGTGATGCCAGCGGCGGCGCGAGAAGTTGTCGACGACGAAGACCTCGTGTCCACGTGCGGAGAACCGCATCGCCGTCGGCCAGCCGAGATAGCCGTCACCGCCGAGGATGAGGATGCGCACGCCGGAAGGGTACAGGCGTCGGGCGTCGGAGGGTCTCTTGTGACGCGCTCGTCACGATCGACACACACGTGTGCGTTCCGCGTCCGTGACCGTGGCGGCAATGTCCGAGGTTGGGTCACTTGGCCCCGCATATCGTGCCGTTTCCCTCCACAGATGGCTGTCGCACAAACCCCCGTGCGGCTCGGCCCAGCGGGGTGGCGCCCGTTCAGGACGAGCAGGTAGGGAAGCCGTTGCAGAGTGGCGCGTTTGCGATGTCTCTCCCACGCGCTTCGTCGCGCCGGCGTTACGTATCAGGGCCCCGCATCGGCGCTTGGGGGTTTCAGTCCCCCAGAGGGGCTACAAGTCCCCAAGCGGCGGGTCCACTCCGCTCTTCCTACGAGCCCGTCCCGTCAGCGCCGCCTGCGGCGCGGGTCAGGTCGACACGGCTCAGCCTGAGGAGGCTGCTCGGCATGACCGGCGAAAGGACGAGCACACGATGGACCGGGTGACTGACTAGCCTTTGAACGTGGATTTCCTCAGGAGGTGGGCCACCTCCCTGCCGGGAAGGCATGGAGGCCCGGTCGTGCTGGTGCTTGTCGTGCTGATCGTCGCGCTCGGCTTCGGGCTGCGGATGAATGCGGCGCTCAACCCGGGCGACGCCAAGCACTCGTCGATCGTCGCCTACCAGGGCAACGACTCGCTGTCCTATTCGCGCATCGCCGCCGAGCTCTACCGGTCGGGCAAGTACGGCACGCCGGAGATGAAGCACCCGACTGACTGGTCTCCTGGCGCGCCGCTCTTCTACGCCGCCGTCTACAAGGTGACGGGCGGGGTGCACCCGGACGCGGCGCGAGGCGCCGTTGCGGTGCTGGGCGCCCTGATGGTCCTGATCGTCTACCTGATCGGCCGCCGGCTGGCCGGTCCCGCGGCGGGGCTGATCGGAGCGGCGCTGACCGCCATCTACCCCGCGTTCATAGACAACAACGAGCAGTTCCTGAGCGAGCCGGTGGCCGCGTTCACGCTCTCCGCCGCCGTGCTGGGAATGCTCTGGGCGTCGGACGAGGGCCGGCGCCCCTGGGCCTGGGCGGTCCCCGGGCTCTTCCTCGGAGCGACCACGCTCACGCGGCCCGAGTACCTCCTGTTCGGAGTCATCTTCGCCTTCGTCATCCTCGCCCGCGGCTGGCACCGAGCCGGCGTCCGCCTGGGCGTGCTGACCGCGGTGGTGTTCGTGGCCGCCTACGCGCTGGTGCTGGCGCCATGGACGGTGCGCAACCTGATCGTGCTCGACCGCTTCGTGCCGGTGACGACCGGCGGCGGAAAGGCGCTGTTCGTGGCGACCTACCTGCCGGGCAAGGGGCGCCAGCTGCCCACCAAGCGCAAGCTGATCGAGCGGTTCACCGGCAAGTCCGAGGTGACCGACAAGGAGGTCGCGAGCACCCAGATGAAGGACCTGCTCGACAAGGTCGCGCGCAAGTACCCGGACATGGAGCGTGACGCCGCGCTGGCGCGGATCGGGCGCGAGAACTTCCGCAAGTACGTACGCGAGCAACCCGGCGCGTACGCGCGCATGGTCGCGACGAAGATGTGGAACGTCTGGCGCCGCGGCTCCGGCCCGACGATGCGGGCGGGCGGCTGGATCGCCTTCCACTACACGATGCTGGCGCTCGCGATCACGGGCCTCGCCGTGCTCGCCTGGAAGCGCCGCTGGGAAGCACTGGTGCTCGGGATCTTCATCGTCGGGATCACCGTGCTCGGCGGACTGCTGCTCGCGGTGCCGCGGCGCAACGTGCCGCTGATGCCGCTGGTGCTGGCCCTCGCCGGAACCGGAGTGACATGGATCTTCATGACGGTCGGCGGCTGGCTCGCCGAACGGCGCGGCATGCGAGGGCGTGTCGGCGAAGCCGCCTGAAACGCTCCGCTCGAAGCCAGGTCCCCGAGACCTCGACGCGTACGCCAAGCTCTTCGGCGATGCTCGCATCGCGGCGTTCCTGTGGCCGGGGGAAAGTGGCGGGCCGCGCACCGTCGAGCAGGCCCACGCGATGCTCGAGGCCGACACGACGCACTGGGAGGCGCACGGCTTCGGCCCCTGGCTCTACCGCCTGGCGGACGGCGCCCCCGCGGCGCGCGGCGGCCTGTGGCGAACCGTCGTGGACGGCACCGCCGAGACGGAGGTCCAGTACGCCGTCGCAAGCGCGCTCTGGGGGCGGGGCCTGGCCACCGAGATCGCCCGCGAGGCGGTGCGCGAAGCGTTCGACTCGCTCGGCATGGGGGAGCTCGTCTGCTTCACGCTGCCGGACAACACAGGCTCTCGGCGAGTGATGGAAAAGGCCGGGTTCGAGTACGAGCGCGACTTCATGCGCGCGGGCCTGGAACACGTGCTCTACAGGCGCAAGCGCCAGATGAGTGATCCCACGACCACGCACATCGCATGACGCTGCGAATCTTCGTCATGCGTCGTCCTCAGGCTCATCCATGCAAACCAGCATGGATTTCGCCCTGCGTCCTAGCCTGACTCGATTCTCGCGCCCTCGATGCACGTGCCCGCGGAATCAATCATCTAGAAAGGCCCGCAGCTCCGGGTATTCTGCGGCCCCCCGGCATGGAGCTCTCTGCAATTCGCGCGGCCGGCCTGCTGGCCGCCGCACTCATCATCGGATTCGCCGTCTGGCGCCGCCGCACGCTGCGCAACGTCGACGTGCTGCTGCTGCTCGCGCTCGGAATCGGCCTCGGCATCGTCTCGGCGACCACGCTGCCCGACGCGATCCTGTCGTTCTTCTCGTTCAGGAAGGGCGGCGGCGGCCGGATCCTGGGCCTCGCGGTGTTCGCGATCGTGATCCTGTTCGTCCTCCTGCTGCGCAACATGGCGCTGACCGGACGGGTGGACCGGGAGCTGTCCCGCGTGCTCGAGGGGATGGCATGGGAGGAGTTCCGCTCCGCCGGCCTCCCCGAGCGCTTCCGGGACAAGATCGCGGTCGTCATCCCCGCCTACAACGAGGAGGACAACATCGGCTCCGTCCTGCCCCGGATCCCCGCCAGCGTCTGCGGCATCGAGACGGCCATCCTCGTCGTGGACGACGGGTCCCGCGACAGCACGGGCGACATCGCGCGTGCCGCGGGCGCGGCCGTCGGGCGGCACGTGATCAACCGCGGCGGCGGCGCCGCGCTGCGCACCGGCTACCGCCTGATGTCCGACTCGGGGGCGCGCATCGTCGTGACCCTGGACGCCGACGGCCAGCACCTGCCCGAGGAGATGTCGCGGCTCGTGGGGCCGGTGGTCGACGGCGAGGTCGCCGTCGCGCACGGCTCACGGGTGCTCGGCCACGCCGAGCCGAACAGCTACGCGCGCGAGATGGGGATCGTCTTCTTCAACCGGGTCGTCTCCTTCATCACGCGCACGAAGGTGACCGACTGCTCGAACGGCTACCGGGCGGTGCGCACCGACGTGCTGCCGCAGCTCGTCCTGCGGCAGGAGCAGTTCCACACCTCTGAGTTCATGATCGAGGCGATCAAGCGCGGCGTTCCGGCGAAGGAGATCCCGGTCACCGTGACGCGGCGGCTGCACGGCCACTCGAAGAAGCCTGCGGTCGTCCGCTACGGCCTCGGCTTCGCGAACGCCATCGTCCGGACCTGGCTGCGCTAGTTCGCGCCAGTCCTCCGGCCAGCATCATCGCGGGGCGCTCCACCAGGTACCAGCTCAGCGCGCCCAGCGCGATCGCGGCGGGCAGCACGACGAACGCGCTCGCCACGCCGCCGGGCAGGAGCCCGTTCCCGCGCGCGAAGACGAGCAACGGGATGTGCCACAGGTAGAGGCCGTAGGTGATCGTTCCGAGCCACGCCAGCGGGCGCGCAGCCAGCCAGCGCAGGCCGGCGCCGCTGCCGGCGACCGCCGCGGCGATCAGGAGCGCGAAGCCGATGGCCGCCCCGAGGTCGGCGAACACCTCCATGGCGAATCCGCCCGGCGTCCGGTCGAGCGCGTGCCACAGGCCGTTCGCGACGACCGCGCCGGCGCCAAGCGCCACGAGCGCGACGCTGGCCCGGCCTTGGAGCGGCGGCGCGCCGCGGGCCGCACGCGCCTCGACGGCCAGGGCGACGAGCATCCCGCACGCGAAATAGGGCAGGAACGCCGGCGGCGCGTGTCCCGGCACGGCGCCCCAGCCGAGCAGGTAGTCGGCGAGGTTCCACGCCAGCCCGGCGACCACCAGGCTTCCTATGAGGGCCGCCTGGCGCCGAACGCTGCCCCGCGCGAGCCGGAACGCAAGCAGGCCGGCAACCGGCAGCATCAGATAGAAGGCCGCTTCCACGGCAAGGGTCCAGGTGGCGGCGTTCAGCCTCAGCAGCGTGTCCGCCTGGTAGTTCTGGCCAAGGACGAAGAACACCGGCAGGTCCGAGCCCGCCACCGGCCGCCGCCCGGGCACGTTTCCCGCGGCGGAGAGCAGGACGAGGGCTCCGGCGAGCGCGACGTAGTAGCCGGGAAGGATCCTGGCCGCCCGGCGCAGCAGATAGCTCCCGGTCGCCACGCGCGTGCCGCTTCCGAGGGCGGCCCGCGCGAAGGCGCGGTAGAGCAGGTAGCCCGAGAGCACGAAGAACATCACGAACGCGACCCGCAGCTCGAACAGCAGCACCTTCTCCCAGGAGTCGCGTCGCAGCGCGACCGTGTTCGGCAGCTGGTAGATCCAGACGTGCACGGCGAACACGGCCAGCGCGGACAGGCCGCGCATGCCGTCCAGGATCGAGTCGCGGCTTGCGGTGCGCATCGGAGGAGCCTCGGGGGAAGGCTCGGCCGAGGCTAGCATTGGAAATCCGTGGATCTGACAGCGATCTACCTCGTCGCTCTGCCGGCGGTGCTCTACCTGCGGGCCGTTCGAGTGCTCGCGCGCCGCGGCTTCCACGTTCCCAACTCCCAGCAGGCGACGTGGTTCGCCGGCCTTGCGCTGCTGGCGATAGCTCTGGTCTCGCCGCTCGACCACCTCGCGGAGACGGACCTGCTGTCGGCGCACATGGCGCAGCACCTGCTGCTCGGGGACCTCTCCGCACCGCTCCTGGTCCTGGGCGCGCGCTGGCCCGTGTACGCGTTCCTGCTCCCGCTCCCCGTGATGCGGCCGCTGGCGCGGTCCCGGCCCGTCCGCAGCGTCCTCCGGACCGTCACGAAGCCCCTGGTCGCGGGGCCGATCTGGATCCTGAGCCTCTACCTCTGGCACTTCTCGGTGCTCTACGACGCCGCGCTTCGCAACCCGTTCCTGCACGCGGTCCAGCACCAGTTCTTCATGACCGCGTCGCTGCTCGTGTGGATCTCGGTGCTCGAGCCCACCCACCGGCGCGTGCCGGGTGGCCTGTGGAAGATCGCGCACATCGGCGGCATCCGGCTCGCGGGGATGTTCCTGGCGATGGCGTTCATCTTCTCGCGCCACCCGCTCTACAGCGGCTTCTACGGGGACCGGGCGCTGAAGCACGGCATCACGCCGATCACGGACCAGTCGATCGCCGGCGGCATGATGCTCGGCCTCGACTTCATCACCATCTTCGCGGCCTTCATCTTCTTCTTCTGGCGCAGTGCCAGCGATGCCGATCGGGAGGAGCTCGCGCAGGCCGCGCCGCCACGCCTTCCCACCGCTTCCGAGGCCAAGTTAGGATGAATAGATAGTGGCTGACACCCTCCAGATCACGATGCCCCAGATGGGCGAGTCGGTTTCCGAGGGCACCGTCCTCACCTGGTACAAGCAGGAGGGCGACTGGGTCGACAAGGACGAGACGATCGTCGAGGTGTCGACCGACAAGGTCGACGCCGAGGTGCCCGCCCCGGCCGCGGGGAAGATCGCCAAGATCCTCGCGCAGGAGGACGAGACCGTCGCCGTCGGCCAGCCGCTGGCGGAGCTCGAAGTCGACGAAGCCGGCGCCGCAGCCGCGCGCGAGGAGCGCGCAGCCGCCGAGCCCGCGGCAGCCGCCGCTCCGGCGGGCGATGGAGCAGCGGCCGCTCCGGCCGGCGCCGCCCCGGCGACGGCGGCCGTTCCCGAGGGTGCGCGCGTCTCACCCGTCGCGCGCCGCGCCGCAGCCGCCCACGGAATCGACCTCGCCGGCGTGAGCGGGACCGGCACCGGCGGGCGGATCGTCAAGGACGACGTGCTCTCGCAGGTGAATGGGCAGAGCGCGGACGGCCGTGACGGCGCAGCGGGGACTCTGGCGCCGCCCACCGAGCCACCGGCCGAGCAGCCGATGCGCGGCGCCGACGCGACCCTCGCGCGGTACATGTCCGAGAGCCTGTCGATCCCGACGGCGACCAGCTTCCGCACCATCTCCGTGGCGACGCTCGACGCGCGCCGGCGCCAGCTGAACCAGGCGCTGAAGGACGCCGGCAAAGACATGAAGGTGTCGTTCACGCACCTCATCGGGTACGCGCTGGCGGTCGCCTGGAAGGAGCACCCGTCGATGGGCCACTCGTTCCGGGAGGCGGACGGCAAGCCGGTTCGCGTGGCGCCGTCGCACATCAACCTCGGCCTGGCCGTTGACGTCCAGCGAAAGGACGGCACGCGCACGCTGATCGTGCCCGTGATCAAGGGCGCCGACGTGTCCGACTTCGCCGCGTTCCGCGAGGTCTACGAGGACCTGATCGCCAAGACCCGCGACGGCTCGCTCTCGCCGGACGACATGCAGGGCGCCAACATGACGCTCACCAACCCGGGCGGCATCGGCACCGTGGCCTCGGTGCCCCGCCTGATGCCGGGCCAGGGCTCGATCATCGCCACGGGCGCGATCTCGTACCCGCCGGGACTGACCAGCGTCGACTCCGCGCGGCTCGCCGAACTGGGCGTCTCGAAGGTGATGACGATGACGTCTACCTACGACCACCGCGTGATCCAGGGCGCGGAGTCGGGCGCGTTCCTGCGCACCGTCGAGGGCCTGCTCCAGGGCGACAACGGCTTCTTCGAGTCGGTCTTCGAGAGCCTCGGCCTGGGCACTCCGGGCGAGCCGCCCGCCGTCGGCCGCGGCGCCGGCGGCCGCTCCGTCGGCCGAGGCGTCGATCGAGATGCTGGCTCATGTCCAGGCGGCCACCTCGCTGATCAAGGCGCACCGGATGCACGGCCACCTCGCGGCCCACCTCGACCCGCTCGGGTCGGAGCCGATCGGGGACCCGGCGCTCGAGCCCTCCACTGTCGGGCTGACCGAGCAGATCATGCGCCAGATCCCGGCGCACATCCTGCGGATCGAGGTGCCGGGCGCGAACCTGGCCGAGGCCCTCCCCCACCTGCGCGCCACCTATTGCGGCACGATCGCCTACGAGATCGAGCACATCTCGGACCACCGCAAGCGGGTCTGGCTGCGCCAGCGCATCGAGTCCGGGCGCTACCGGACACCGCTCTCGCCGGAGGAGAAGAAGCGGATCCTCGGCCGGCTGACGGTCGCCGAGGCGCTCGAGGTCTACATCCACCGCTCATTCCTGGGCGCGAAGAGCTTCTCGATCGAGGGCGTCGACACGCTCATCCCGATGCTCGACGAGACCCTTTCCCTGGCGGCCGAGTTCGGCGCCCGGGAGGCCTTCCTCGGGATGGCTCACCGCGGACGGCTGAACGTGCTCGCGCACGCCGTCGCAGCGTCCCTACACCTCGATCCTGGCCGAGTTCGAGGGCGAGAAGGACATCGACATCCTGACCGCGCGGCCGCGCGGCGGGACGGGCGACGTCAAGTACCACCAGGGCGCGCATGGAGTCCACGAGACCGCCGAGGGCAAGCAGATCGACGTCACGCTCGCTTCGAACCCGAGCCACCTCGAGTACGTGGACCCGGTCGTGCTGGGCCGGGCACGCGCCGAGCAGACCGACCACTCCGGCCCGGAGATCAGCTGGGGCGGGCGCTTCGCCCTGCCCGTCCTGATCCACGGCGACGCCGCGTTCCCCGCCGAGGGAGTCGTGTCGGAGACGCTCAACCTCGAAGGGCTCCACGGCTACACGACCGGCGGCGTGATCCACATCATCGCCAACAACCAGATCGGCTTCACGACCGAGCCCGAGGAGGCGCGCTCCACGCGATACGCCTCCGACCTCGCCAAGGGATTCGACATGCCGATCATCCACGTGAACGCCGACGACCCCGAGGCGTGCATCTCGGCGGTCCGGCTGGCGATGGCCTACCGCGAGGAGTTCAAGCGCGGGGTCGTGATCGACCTGATCGGCTACCGGCGCTTCGGTCACAACGAGACCGACGAGCCCGCGTACACGCAGCCCCTGATGTACGAGAAGATCAAGAGCCACCCGCCGGTGCGCAAGATCTACGCGGACCACCTGATCTCGCAGGGGATCATCAGCGCGGACGAGGCGGAGCGGATGATGATCGAGGCGCGCGAGCGCCTGGCCGCGGCGCACGAGGAGGTCAAGCACCGCGAGGGCGAGCCGTCGACCGCGGAGATGCAGCTCGACCGCTCCCAGAGCGAGGAGCCCGTGTCGGCCGTCGAGCTGAACGACCTGCTCGAGATCAACCGCCAGCTGTTCTCCGATCCCCCGGACTTCAACGTCCACCGCAAGCTCGCGCCGCAGCGGCTCAAGCGGCTCGAGATCGGGCCGGACGACCCGGTCGACTGGGGCCAGGCCGAAGCACTCGCGTTCGCGTCGCTTCTGACGGAGGGCCGGGCGCTGCGGCTGACGGGCCAGGACAGCGCGCGCGGCACCTTCAGCCAGCGGCACCTGGTGCTCGTGGACACCAAGACCGGCCGTCACTACGCGCCGATCCAGCACCTCGAGCAGGCGAAGGCGCCGATGGAGATCCACAACAGCCCGCTCTCCGAGAATGGCGCATTGGGCTTCGAGTACGGGTACTCGATCCAGAACCCGGACGACCTCGTGATGTGGGAGGCCCAGTTCGGCGACTTCGTCAACGCGGCCCAGGTGATCGTCGACCAGTTCATCGTCTCCGGGCTCGCGAAGTGGGGCGACACGTCGAGGCTCACCCTGTTGCTGCCGCATGGCTACGAGGGCGCCGGCCCGGAGCACTCGAGCGGGCGCGAGGAGCGCTTCCTCACCCTGGCGGCCGAGGGCAACATCCGCGTGGCGAACGTCTCCACGCCGGCGCAGTACTTCCACCTGCTCCGCCGCCAGGCGCTGATCGCGAAGCGCAGGCCGCTGGTGGTGCTCACGCCCAAGAGCCTGCTGCGAAACGCGCGCTCCTTCTCGCCGCTGCGCGAGCTGTCGGCCGGCGGGCTGCAGCGCGTGATCGACGACCCGAACCGCGCGCAGTCGCGTGAGAGCGTCAAGCGGCTGATCCTCTGCAGCGGCCGGATCTACTACGACATCACCGGGCACGACCTCTACGAGGGCAACGACAAGGTGGCCGTCGTGCGGGTCGAGCTGCTCTACCCGTTCCCGCGCGAGCAGCTCGTCGACCTGATCGCGAGCTACCCGAACGCCGAGGAGATCTTCTGGGTCCAGGAGGAGCCGAAGAACATGGGCGCCCGCCGTTTCGTCTTCACCCGCGCCCGCGAGCGCGAGCTGGTCCCCGAAGGCGTCCGGCTGGGCTACATCGGCCGCCAGTACCGGGCCAGCCCCGGCGAGGGCTACCCGTCAGCGCACAACGTCGAGCAGGACCGGATCGTGCGCGAGGCGCTGACGGTTTAGCGTCAGGGCGCCGTCAGGGCCGCTCGGCGGCGTATACGAAAACCGGGCAGGTAGGGAGCGGCGTTGTTTCGTGCGTTGGCCGCGCGTCTCCCACGCGCTTCGTCACGCGCGCGTTACGCCCCCGACGGGGTGGGCGATCAAACCCCTCTCACAGGCGGCTAAGGCAGCCCACCTCGATCCCCCGGCGGGTGGGCGGTCAAATAGGCCATATAGGCCTGAAACTCCGCCCACCTCGATTTCGATCCGAGTAGGCGCCCAATTCGACACAAACCGACCGCACATCAGTGCGATTCGTTGCCGCTACCTGCCGGTTTTTGTTCGCAGCGGCGCGGCGGCTAGGGCGCTGACGTTCGACCCCGTCACCGCCACTTGATGCTGCAACCAACCGGGTCGGTCTCGGCCGGGTCGGGGTCGTTTCCTTCCAGCACCGCGTCCAGGGCCCCTCGCAGCCAGGCCGCGTTCTGGGACTCGTCGCGGTAGTCGGCGTCCGGGGCGCCGCGGTAGCGCAGCACGCCGTCGGCGTCGACGACGAACACGTCCGGCGTCGTGCGGGCGCCGTAGGAAGCGGCGACCTCCTGGGTCTCGTCGCGCAGGTAGGGCATCGGCCAGCCGCCGTCGGCCCGCACGCGGTCCTGCATCGCCTCGTACGAGTCCGCGGGGTAGCGGCCGGAGTCATTGGGGTTGATCGCAAAGAAGTGTGCGCGGCCGGCGTAGTCGCTGGCGGCGGCCGCGACGCGGTCCTGCCACGCCAGGGCGTACGGGCAGTGGTTGCAGGTGAAGACCACGACCGCGGGCTCGCCGGCCGGAAGGCTGTGGCGCTCGCCGTCGGTGTCGGGCAGGTCGAAGTCCGGCGCCTGCGCGCCGATCGAGACCGTCGTCGGTGCTTCGGGGCTCATGACGTTCCTTTCCGCGCGAGCGCTTCACGCAGGTCCATGGGGTCGGGCAGCGGAGACACGCGGCCATCGCGCAGCCGGTAGATGCGGCAGGTCAGTCCTGTTGGTTCATCCCCCGGTGGAAAGAGATCCTCACCGTCGATGCGGATCGTAGGCGAGCCGACGAAGCGGAGCTCATCGGCCTCGTCGTCCGTCTCGACGTGTCGCATCCGGATCGAGTCCGGCGACAGGCCGGCCTCTCGCATCGCCGCACGCAGTTCCTCGAGCGCCTCGGGCCAGGAAGGACAGCCTTCCCACCACAGCAGCTCGACGAGCGGCTCCGGCACCGCCCTCGTCTAGCTCCCGAGGATGCTGCCGAGCGCCCCGCCGGACGACCGCGGGGCCGCGGACACGACTCCCTCGGACGGCTGGACCAGCAGCCAGCCCTCGCCCTCGAATGCCATCTGGATGCTCTCGCCCGACGTCCGCCCGATCAGCGTCTTGAGCCCGATGTCGGTCTTGATCGAGGTGCGCACGCCACTCGACCAGGTGATCGCCGCCTGCGGGTCCGCGAATGTGGGCGTCGTCCCGTCCAGCTCGAGCAGCATGGGGGGTCCGTGCGAAACCAGGGCCACCGTCCCGGTGCCGGTCAGCTCCAGATTGAAGAGGCCTCCCGCCATCACGCCCGAGGCGCCCTCGACCTTGCGGATGTTCCAGTCGATGCCGGCATCGAAGGCGAGCAGGTTCTCGCTCGCGACCGTGATGCGCTCGTCGGTCGAGCGGAATCAGGTGTACCTCCTGGGCGTTGTCGGCCAGGAAGACCTCGCCGGTGCCGGTGAGCTTCATCAGCTTCACGCCCTCTCCCGTCGCCGCCCGCTTCATCATGCGCGAAAGACCGCCGGAGCCGGCGTGCTCGAACTTCACCTCGCCCTGGTAGGCGACCATCGCGCCGGAGCGGGCCTGGATCGTGGCGCCCTCGAGCTCCACCTTCAGCAGGCGCTCGTTCTGGAGCGAGAACCGCTTGCCGGTCTCACTCTCGATGAAGGTCTGTAGCCCCTGGGGAATGGCCACGCGGTCAGCCTAGCGCCCCAGCTCGGCGAGGGCCGCGCGCAGCTTGTCGCGCGCCTCGATCTCGTGTCCCTCGTGGCTGTACTTCGTCCGCGGCCAGAAGAAACCGCGCAGGCCGTCCTTGCGGCGGCGCGGGACCACGTGCACGTGCAGGTGGGGGACGCTCTGGCTCACGACGTTGTTGAGCGCGACGAACGAGCCCTCCGCGCCAAAGGCGGGGAGCATCGCCCGCGCCAGCAGCCGCGCGTTGCCGAACAGCGGACCGAGCAGCTCGTCGGGCAGGTCCGGAAGCGTGTCGACGTGGGTTCGCGGCAACAGCAGGGTATGGCCGGGGAACAGCGGGCGGTTGTCGAGGAACGCGATCGTCTGCTCGTCCTCGAGCACGATCTGCGCCGGCGCCTCACCGTGCACGATCGCGCAGAAGGCGCAGCCGGGCTCGCGCCGCAGCTCGGTCAGGGTGACGCGGCCCAGCCGCGAATCAGCGGCCGGGCGAGCGGAGGCGACTTCGGCAAGCTCCCCGGGATCAGCTCCTCGATCTCGAAGCCCGCGTGCCTGATCGAGTCGGCTGTCGGCCGGTTGCAGTAACAGCCGTGCGCGAACCTGCGCCATAGCGGTATCGCGCGATCCTGCCACCGTGCGAGCTTGGGGTCATCCGAGCGCACGTGCTCCAGGAACAGGAGCTGTCCGCCCGGGCGCAGCACCCGGCGCAGCTCGCCGATCGCCCGATGCGGGTCATCCACCGTGCACAGCGCCAGGGTCGCGACGGCGGTGTCGAACGAGTCATCCGGGAAAGGCAGTGCCTCGGCCGGCGCCTGCACGACCTCGGCTCCCACGCCCTTCGCCTCGGCATGCCGGCGCAGCCGGCGCACCATCGGCTCCTCGGGCTCGGTCAGAACGAGGCGCTGCGGCCCGGTCCCGTAGTGCTCGAGGTTCACGCCGGTTCCGGCGCCGATCTCGACCACCTCTCCATGCGCGCGAGACAGGAGCGCGCTGCGCATCTCGGCCAGGCCACCCTCTTCCGTCCCGGCCATCATGCGGTCGTACGCGGCCGCGAACAACCGTCCGTACAGACTCATGGCTGGGAGCCTAATGGACCCGGCGCGTCCGCCCGCCGCCCGCTCTATGGTCACTCGCCATGCGAATTGCGACGCTCACGGCGCTGGCGCTGCTCGGCGTGGCCGCCGCCGGAGGCGCGCGCGTCTCCGCTGCCGCGGACAAGGCGCCCTGCGCCAACCGGATCGTGGGGACGATCGACTCGGAAACCCTCGGAGGGACCGCGGCCGGCGACCGGATCTCCGGTCTCGGAGGCGACGACGCGCTACGCGGGCAGGCAGGCGATGACTGCCTGTACGGCGGCTCCGGAAACGATGCGCTCTGGGGCGGCCCGGGCGCCGATCGCGTCAGCGGGGGGCCCGGGGACGACCGGATCGTCGGCGAGGCCGGCCGCGACGAGCTCAGCGGTGGCAGCGGCTCGGACCGGATCGAGGAGGTGCAGTACGGATACCCGGACGGGTGGCGCCCGGGCGGAGGCAACAACGTCGTCCAGGCCGGCGCCGGGGCGGACACGGTCGACGCCGCGAACGGGCGGCCCGACCGGATCTCGTGTGGCGGGGGCCGGGACACGGTCTATGCCGACCGCTCCGACAAGCTGACCGGCTGCGAGAAGCGGAGGCGGCTGGTCTCTCCCCTGCCCTCCGTCAGCCCGCGCTCGGGTGGGCGGGGCCGCGCCTTCATGATCTCCTTCCGCTCACTCGACCAGCTCACCGCGCCCAAGGAGTTCGTGTCGATCGTCGTCAACGCACCGCTGGGCTGCGGCCGCTCGGTCGGCAACTCGGTCGGCACGTCGTATGCCAGGAACAAGGTCGTGCGCTACCGGCTGAACCCGTTCCGCGGCTTCGGCAGCCGCGCCAAGCAATGGTGCCGCGGCCGCTACACCGGCTCCGCGAGCGTCATGCGAACCGCGCGTAGCTCATGCACGATCCGCCCCAATCGTCTGCCGGCGAAGTCGTGCGTGGCCGAGACGAAGCTGGGGAGCTTCTCCTTCCGGGTGCGGTAGCTACCGGCCCAGCACGTGCCGCAGCGCCGGCTCCAGCTCCGGGTATGCGAACTCGAACCCGGAGTCCGCAAGGCGCCGCGGAAGCACCTTCACCCCGGCCAGGACCTCCTGGGAGAACTCCCCCAGGACGAGCCGCAAGGCGAATGCAGGCGCCGGCAGGACGGTTGGCCGGTGCAGCACCCGGCCCAGCGTCTTCGTGAACTCCTCGTTCGTGACCGGGTGCGGTGCGGTGACGTTCACCGGTCCGGCGATCTGCTGTGACTCGATCGCGTAGACGATCGCGGCGACGACGTCGTCGATCGCGACCCAGCTGAATCCCTGACGGCCGCTGCCGAGCCGCCCGGCAACGCCGAGGCGGAACGCCGGCAGCATGGCCTTCAGCGCGCCCCCCGAGCGGCTCAGGACGATGCCGAAGCGCGTGTTCACGACGCGGATTCCGGCTTGGCGAGCCGGCTCGCAGGCCGCCTCCCATTGCTTCACCACGTCGGCCAGGAAGTCGTCCGCCCCAGGGTCTCCCTCCTCCAAAGGCCGCTCGCCGCGCTTGCCGTAGAAGCCGATCGCGGAGGCGCAGACGAGCACCCCCGGCGGCCGATCCATCGCTGCCAGCTGCTCCGCCACGAGGCGCGTCCCCGTAACGCGGCTCTCGAGAATCCGCCGCTTCTTGGAGTCGGTCCATCGCCCGGCGACCGACTCGCCCGCGAGGTGCACCACCGCGCCGGCTCCCTCCAGCGCCCGAGGATCGAGAACCCCTGCCGCCGGATCCCAGGCGAACCGGCCCTGCGCCGGGTCGGCGCCCGACCGCACCAGCCGTGCGACGTCGTGCCCGTCGCGGCCGAGCGCGGCGACCAGCGCGGAGCCGATCAAGCCGCTCGACCCGGTGACAGCAACATTCACGTCCATGACCTCCGTCCGCTTCGCTTTTCGCTAGCTTGCCGCAGATGCCGATCCAGTGGCCCGACGAAATCGACGAGATCATCACCGGTGACCTGACCGCAGGCCTTGCGTTTGTTACGCCCGCCGGCGGTGCGGTGATCACCGCAGTCGCCCCGGTCGGGCTACGGGACCGCGAAGCCGGAACCGTCACGTTCACGACATCGCTCGGCTTCGGCAAGAAGCTCGACCGTATCCGCCGTGACCCGCGGGTCTCGCTCGCCTACCACGCGCGCGAGCACGGATTCTCGAGCCGCCCGGAGTTCGTACTGGTCCAGGGACGTGCGTCGATCGTGACGAAGCCGGACCCCGAGTTCATCGAGCACACCCTCGGGCCGGCGGCGGAGCGCTTCATGGGCAAGCAGAAGCGGGGCCGGTTCTGGGACCGCTGGCTGCAGGAGTACTACCAGGACCGCGTACCCGTGACCGTGCAGATCGAGCGAGTGGCGGCCTGGCCGGACCTGACCTGCAAGGGCCAGCCGCAGATCTACGGTGCCGCGCCGCCGGGCGCCCCGCCGCCGCAGGAGGAGCCGGCCAAGGGAACCGGGCCGCGGATCCCGGTCGACAAGGCGGCAGAGAAGCTCTCGGCGCTCCCCCACCGGCTGCTGGCCTGGGTCGGCGGAGACGGCTTCCCCGACATCGCCCCGGTGGACATCGAGACCGCCGGGCCACAGGGCATCACGCTCGCCACCAACCGCCGGCTCCCGCCGGGCGGGCGGCGTGCGGGCCTGCTCGGCCACAGCTACAACGCTCAGCTGATCGGCCTGGTGTCACTCACCCACACCGGCTGGCTGACCGTCGACGAGAGCGGCCGCGCGCTGTACGCGCCGCATACGACGGCGGGCTTCAGGGCGCCGGCGAACAAGACCGTGATGCTGCTGGCCAACGGCTTCATGGCCAAGCGCGGGCTGCGCAAGGCGCGCGCCGCAGCGGCGGCTTGAACCAGAGCTATCGGGCGCAAGGGAGGCGGCTGCCGCGGTCAGCAGCCGCCTCCATTGTTGTACTTGTCCAGCGCGTCCTTGAGCGCAATCGCCAGGCTGCGCTGCGTCGCGCTCAGCGTGTAGGTCGCGGACGGCCCGGTGTAGTTCACGCCGGTGGCGGTGTAGCCCCCGTACGTCACGCTCTGCGCCTTCAGGAAGGCATCCGCCTTGTCCACGACGCCCTGGATACACGAGTCGCTGCCGTTCTTGAGGTTGAACTTCGTCGCGAGCAGGTGCCCGCTCAGGCAGCCGATCGCGCCGTTCGCGGAGCTGCTCGAGCAGTTCATGTTGTTGAACACCCCGGTCGCCAGGGCGAACGTGCTGACGTTGTAGTTGCCGAGCTTGATGGGCAGCAGCGGTGTCGCCTGCTGCTGGTGGTTCTTCCAGTAACCCGGCGTCAGGGGCTCGGCCCCTACCCTCACGGTCACAACCTCATCGCCGCACGCGCTCGTGACGCCGGCGACGTTCCCGTTGCCCTTGTAGTTGGCGATCCAGTAGTAGGTGCCGGAAGTGGTGAACTTGACCCAGTCCGAAGCCGCGGCTACGTTCCCGGCGCCCACGGCCTTGGCGCCCGGGGTCGCGAACAGATTGGTGCAGTTGCTGTCCGTGTAGACCTTGTAGGCGACCGTCCCGCCGGCATTGGCGGGGGCGCCGACGAGCGTCGCGACGTCACGCACCGTTGCGCCCGGTGAAACGGTGATCTTCGCGCCGGTCGCGCCGCCGGTGCTCGTGAGGCTCGTCGTGATCGTGAAGTCGTCGTTGGTGACCGTGCAGGTCTTGGTCTGCCCGACGGCGATCGCTCCCGCTGCAGTCAGAGGAGAAGCTGCCCGCGTAGCCCTTCACGGTGCTCTCGCTCACGCTGTAGTTGCCGGCGTTCAGAGTGACATTGGTGCCGCTCGAGCTGCCCGCGAAGCTGCTCGGACTCGGGCTGCTGCCCGTGACGGTCATCGTGAAGTCCGACGACTGCTTGCTTCCGCCGTTGTTGTTGATGACCTGCTTCTTCACGACCAGCTTCGGTGCGATGTCGTTATTGGTCACCGTGCAGGTCTTGGTCTGACCGATGGCGATCGAGCCCGAGCAGTCTGCCGACTGGGTCATCGCGTAGCCCGAGGGCCCGGTCTCGCCGACCGTGTAGACTGCCGGCGTCGACCGTCACCTCCGTGCCAGGCGACTCTGCGCCCGGGAACGACGGCGGGTTGGTGCCCGGGTCGTCGACCGTCATCGTGAATCGCCGACGCAGCGGCGGAGCCGCCGTTGTCGTTGATCACGTGCTTGATCACGATCAGCTTCGGCGCGATGTCGTTGTTGGTCACCGTGCAGGTCTTGGTCTGCCCGATGGCGATCGAGCCCGAGCAGTCAGCGGAGTAGCTCGCCGCGTAGCCCGAGGGGCCCGTCTCGGACACCGAGTAGTTGCCGGGGTCGACCGTCACGTTCGTGCCGGGTGACTCGGCGCCGGGGAAGTCGGCCGGGTTGGTGCCCGGGTCGTCCACGGTCATGGTGAACGCCGATGCGCTGGCCGTTCCGCCGTTGTCGTTGATCACGTGCTTGATCACGATCAG
>CAWAUD010000003.1:0-162851 GCA_963785085.1 uncultured Solirubrobacterales bacterium
CCGCCGAAACAGACCGTCTTCCGCGACCGGAGCTGATTGCCGAGGTGAGGTTCGGTGAATGGACCCGTACAAGGACCGTCAGGCACCCTTCATTCAAGGGCCTGCGTGACGACAAAGATCCCAGGGATGTCAGACTGGAAAGGAAAGTTTCGGCTGACGGGCAATGAATTAGGCCCCGATCAGGAGTCTTAGGAACCAAATGCCAAGATCGATCTGGAGTGGAGCGATCAGCTTCGGGCTGGTCAACGTGCCGGTGAAGCTGTACAGCGCGGTCTCGCGGAAGACCGTGCGCTTCCACCAGCTCCACGAGAAGGACGGCGGCCGCGATCCAGCAGAAGCGCGTCTGCCCGGCCGAGGGCGAGGAGGTGCCCTACGAGAACATCGTCAAGGGCTACGAGATCAGCCCCGACCGCTACGTCGTGATCGAGCCCGAGGAGCTCGAGGCGCTCGATCCCGAAGAAGACGCGCACGATCGACATCGAGGAGTTCGTGGACCTCGACGCAGATCGACCCGATCTACTACGACCACCCCTACTACCTGGTGCCGGACACGGGCGCCGCGAAGGCCTACAGGCTGCTGCTGCAGGCGATGCGACGAGACCGACAAGGTCGCGATCGCGCGCGTGGTGATCCGCCAGAAGGAGAACCTGGTGGCGATCCGGCCCGCGCGGCGACGTGCTGACGATGGAGACGATGCTGTTCGCCGACGAGGTGGTCGCCCCGGAGCACGATCGAGGAGCTGCCCCGACGAGCGACGTCGAGGCCACCGAGCGCGAGGTCGAGATGGCGCAGCAGCTGATCGAGTCGCTGTCGGCCGACTTCGACCCGACGAAGTACAAGGACGAGTACCGCGAGCGCGTGCTCGAGCTGATCGAGCGCAAGGCGCGAGGGCGAGGAGATCGAGGTCGCAGCCGCACCGGAGGAGCCGCAGGAGGTGCCCGACCTGATGGCCGCGCTCGAGGCGAGCCTCGCCGCCGCGAAGACCGACAAGGCGAAGCAGCCCGCGAAGCCGGCGTCGAAGCGCGCCGGCGAAGCCGCGAACGGCGGCGGCCGGCCAAGAAGCCGCCCGGCCGCCACGCGCGCCAAGAGCGGCCAAGAGCCAAGCGCGCTGGCCAGCAAGGCCGTCGAGGTCGAGGTCGACGGCCGGCGGCTGCGCGCTCTCGAACCTCGACAAGGTGCTCTACCCGGCGACCGGGCTTCACCAAGGGCCAGGTGATCGACTACTACACGCGCATCGCGCCGGTGCTGCTGCCGCACCTGCGCGACCGGCCGCTGACGCTGAAGCGCTACCCCGACGGCGTCGAGGGACAAGTTCTTCTACGAGAAGCAGTGCCCGTCGCACCGCGCCGGACTGGGTGAAGACCGTCGCCGGTCGCGGCCGGCGGCGAAGGCGATCGACTTCTGCCTGGCCGACGACCTGCCGACGCTCGTCTGGCTGGCCAACCTCGCCGACCTCGAGCTGCACACGTCGCTCTCGCAGGCGACGCGACATCGAGCGCCCGACGATGATGGCCTTCGACCTCGACCCCGGGCCGCCGGCGGGGATCGTCGAGTGCGCGCGCGTCGCGCTCTGCTGCGCGAGACGCTCGGCGAGCTCGGGCTCGAGAGCTTCCCGAAGACCTCGGGCTCGAAGGGCATGCAGCTCTACGTGCCGCTCAACACGGGCCGTCACCTACGACGAGACCAAGCCGCTTCGCGCAGGCGCTGGCCGCGCTGCTCGAGCGCCAGCACCCGGACCTGGTGGTGTCGAACAGAAGAAGGAGCTGCGCAAGGGCAAGGTGCTCGTCGACTGGAGCCAGAACGACGAGCACAAGACGACGGTCTGCGTCTACTCGCTGCGCGCGCGCGAGCGGCCGACCGTCTCGACGCCGCTCACGTGGGACGAGGTGGAGGAGGCGCACGAATCCGAGCGGCCCGAACGGCTCGTGTTCGAGGCCGAGGACGTGCTGGAGCGCGTCGAGCGAGCACGGCGACCTGTTCGAGCCCGTGCTCGAGCTGAAGCAGGAGCTGCCCGAGCTCGCGGCCGCCTAGTTCCGCGCGGCTTGTTGCACGCGGACTCTCTGCGTCAACTACTCTGGACATTGCGGAGTTGAGCAGGGGATGACCCGGGCTGGGGCCGGGGCTGGTTTTCGTGGATCGGGGCAGCGCAAAGACACTCGCACGGGTTCTTCCCGCGATCATGGTCGCGGCACTCTTGTGCGCCGTCGCCGTGGTTCCCAAGGCGCATGGTGATCCGTCGTCGCAGGGATGCGACCTCGTGGCTTCGACGCTCGGCGACGACTCGGCGCCCGGAACACTCACGCAGCCGTTCCGCACGGTGCAGAAGCTGGCCGACTCGCTCGCCGCGGGTCAGACCGGCTGCCTGCGCGGCACGGCAGCGGCTGTCCCGTTCTCGGAGAACGTCACGGTCGCCAACAAGAACAGCGCCGGCAGCACCGAAGCGGACCGGATCACGATCCGCAACTTCCCCAGCGAGATCCCGAAGCTCGACGGACGGCTCGTGATCGCCGACAGCGCGAATCGCATCACCGTCTCCGGCCTGGCGCTCGATGGCCGCGATGCGGTCAACGTCAACAGCACCGCGCCCAGTCCTCAGATCGACGGCGACGACGTGAACGTGGTCGACTCCAACCTCACCGGCGGCGACCAGGTCGGATGCCTGCAGCTCGGCAGCGATCCGACTGCCATCGCCTACCGCACGCGCATCGAGCGCGTCCGCGTTCACGACTGCACCGAGGGAGTGCGCGCCCAGTACTCCCGCAACCTGATCATGCTCGACAGCCTCGTCTACGACAACAACTCTTGGGGCCTGCGGCTCGGCCCGGACGCGGACTCGTCGTTCGTGCGCAAGGTGATCTTCGACGGCAACCAGGGCAACGCTCAGCTGAGCGGGGACGCGGTCAACTACTCGACCGGCAACATCCTCACGCACAACATCTACTCGAACCCGGCATCCGGCTCGGCCAACCTGAGCGCGAGCTGGAACCCCTCGAACACGCCGCCGCGCCAGCTCAACAACATGCGGTTCACCTGCGCCTACGGGCCCGGCCAGTCGTTCAGCGGTCTCGACACCTCTGCGGGCGGCTACAGCATCCGCTACCTGACGGTCGCTCCACAGCCCAACGGCCCCGGGTATGCCGACCGCGCCGCGAAGAACTTCCACATCACGGCCTCGAGCCCGTGCTGGACGTGGATTCACGACATCGCGCAGACCGTCGACGACGGAGGTGGCCCGAACGTCGAGGAGGCAAACGCCGCAAACCAGAAGCCCAACGTCCTGTTCGTCGTCACCGATGACCAGCGCGAGGCGGGCAGCATGGACCCGAGCGTCATGCCAGACACCGTCGCGCGGATCCAGGATGCGGGAACCGACTTCACGAACGCCTACGGGACCACGCCGCAGTGCTGCCCCGGCCGGTCGGCGATCTTCAGCGGCCGATACAGCCACAACAACGGTGTGTTCGACAACGCGGCGACCGGGAACCTGGACCACACGGCCACGATCCAGGCCTACCTGCGCACCGCCGGCTACCGCACAGCGCTGTTCGGCAAGTTCCTGAACAACTGGGACCTGAACAACAACCCGCCCAACTTCGACGACTGGTCGATCCTGACCGCCGGTTACTGCCCGTTCATCGTCAACGAGCAGGGCGTTCGGAAGACATATCCCGACGGTCCGGACATGAAGCCGGTGGACGGCGACGGAAAGTGCGAGCCGGGAGATCTCGGCCACAGCGCCGACGCGCCCTACTCCACCGACTACATCCGCGACCAGGCCCTTTCCTTCCTCAACAACCGCGAGTCCGACGACGACCAGCCGTGGTTCATGGAGCTGGCGACCACCGCGCCGCACAACCCCTGGACGCCTGAGGCCGACTACGCGAATGCCGCGGTGCCCACGTTCCCGAGCGACCCCTCGACGTTCGAATCGGACATCTCGGACAAGCCGCCGTGGGTCGCAACCGGGCAGAGGACGCCGGAGACGCTCTTCGGCGACCCGAACGCCAATCCGCCGACGCCGGGCACCTATGCGTCCCAGGAGCGCACGCTGATGTCCGTCGACGACATGGTCGGCAGCGTGATGGACAAGCTCGACGCGCTCGGGGAGCAGGACACGCTGATCGTGTTCACGACAGACAACGGCTTCATGTGGGGCGACCACGGGCTGATCAACAAGGGCTTCCCATACACGCAGTCCGCGAAGCTGCCGCTGATGATGCGCTACGCACCGGCGACCGTGCCGGGCTCGACCGACCCGCGGCTGGTGGCAAACATCGACCTTGCTCCGACCGCCGTGCAGGCGGCCGGGTTCAGCCTGCCCGCCGGGACCTTCGACGGGTCGTCGCTGCTTGACCCGAGCTGGAACCGTTCCCGCCTGGAGACGGAGTACTCGGACGGCAGCGGCGACACAACCGAGTCGCCGAGCGGGCTGCCCGACTGGGCCGCGACCCGCACCGTCGATTACCACTACATCGAGACCTACCTCCAGGATGGCAAGACGATCCAGTTCCGCGAGTACTACGACCTCGTCAACGACCCGTACGAGCTGAACAACTGCTACGGCGGGGACGGCGTGCCGTCCACCGCGGACGACCTCTGCACCCCGGCGCAGACGACCGCCGACCTGCACGACCAGCTCCTGCGCGACCGGCTCTGCCAGGGGAGCGCCTGTTCGCCCGGCCCCGGCGCGGCCGGCATCGTCGATACCCAGCCGCCCCGGGCCCACCTGATTGGGCCCACCGCCGGCTCGCGGGTCTGCTGCAAGGTCGCGCTGGCGGCGAAGGCGTCCGACAACTTCGGAGTCGACAGCGTGGAGTTCAAGGTCGACGGCAACACCGTCGGTAGCGACACGACGTCGCCCTACGAGGTGACCTGGGACAGCACCGGGAGCTCGCTCGGCTCGCATACGGTGTCCGTGGTCGCGCACGACAGCTCGGGCAACAGCGGCGGGGGGTACGCGGACTCCTCGGCGGCCGTGACGCTGACGGCTTCCGCCGACATCCAGATCGACAACGGTGGCGCCACGGCGGGCAAGCCCGAGACCGGCGACACGATCACGTACTCGTTCAGCACCCCGATCGTGCCGAGCTCGATCCAGGGCGGGTGGAGCGGCATCCAGCCGAACTGCGCCCTGACTCCGACGGCGCGCGGCTGCGTGACGGTCTCCATCATCGGTGACGGCTTCCTCGACGAGCTCGACAGCGACAAGATCATCATCTACAGCGACACCGCCGGCACCCTGCCGCTCACGTCACTGGGGTCGATCGACCTGAAGGTCGACGACTACGTCAGCTACGCGCCCACGGTGCGCAGCTTCACCGCGTCGCCGATGCAGATGCTGAACGGAAACACCGCGCTGAGGATCACCCTCGGCGACGGCAGCGTCGGTGCCCAGGGTACGACCACGGGCACCGCGGTCTGGTCGGCTCCGTTCTGCGGCTGCAAGGTCTGGGAGTCGGTCGATCCGCCCGACTCGGCACCGGACCGGGAGTTCTAGCTCCTAGGACCTGGGAGGGTGCGGAGCGGGCAAACGCTCCGCGCGCTCACGGCTGGCGAGCACGCAGGTGACGTGGTGAAACGCACCGTCGTAGCGCAGCGCCTCGGCGGTCGCGGCGACGGCACATCCGCACTGCGGGCAGACGCCCAGCAGGCGCGCTTCGAACGATTCGAGGAATTCCGCAGGTGGTGGGCTCACAAAGCGGTTATGCCCCGGGGAGACGCCTCGATAACCGCTCTGACCGGGCGGGACTGATATGACCCGCCGGCCTTGGACTTCCGCAATCTCATCCGGGACGTGCCCGACTTTCCCCAGCCGGGGATCGTGTTCAAGGACATCACGCCGCTGCTGCTCGATCCCGTGGCCTTCGACGCCGCGGTGCGCGCCCTTGCGGAGTATTCCCGGCCACTCGAAGTGGACCTGATCGTTGCCGCTGAGGCGCGCGGCTTCATCTTCGGCGGCGCTCTGGCGCGCGAGCTGGGTGTGGGGTTCGTCCCCGCGCGCAAGGCCGGCAAGCTGCCGCACGAGACGGTCAGCGTCCAGTACGGCCTCGAGTACGGGCTGGATGAGCTGCACATGCACGCCGACGCCCTGCGCGGCGGTGTGCGGGCATTGATCCACGACGACGTGCTCGCAACGGGCGGAACCGCGAAGGCGAAGGTCGATCTGGTCGAGCAGCTCGGCGGTCAGGTTGCCGGGTGCGCCTTCGTCGTCGAGCTCGGCTTCCTGCCCGGGCGCGAGACCCTGGCGGGCCACGACGTGCACGCGCTCGTCCGGTACGACGACTAGCCGCGAGCTCTTACTCGAAGCGGTGCACCACTCCCGCGGCCGTCGAGCGTGTGGACGCGAGCCGCGGTAGGGCCTCGGCCAGCACGGCCGCGAAGCTGTCCGTGCTGGCAGCGATGCGGTCGAGGAGCTCCTGGACCGGCGTGGCCTCCTCCGTGACGCCGTTCGCGTAGTCGGTCGCATACCCCAGCAGCGCATACGGCAGCTCGAGCTCTCCGCAGAGAACCGTCTCCGGCCCGGCTGTCTGGCTCACCGCCGTGACGCCGGCCTGAGCGAGCGAGCGGATCTCCGCCCGCGTGTTGAACCGCGGGCCATCCACATGCCCGTAGCAGCCACCGTCGCGCGCGCCGAGATCCGCCGCACGTGTCGCAGCGAGGAGAACCTGGCGGACGTCCTCCGAGAAAGGCCCCTCGAAGATCCAGTGGCCCCGGCCCGGGTCTCCCACCGTGTCGTGGAAGGTGCAGAGCGAGCCGTCGGCGAGCCGGTTCACCAGGAAGTGAAGGTCGTCGAAGACGATCAGCGATCCGAGCTCGAGCGCCGGGTCGACGGCGCCGCATACCGTCACGCCGATCACGGCATCGGCGCCGAGCTCGGACAGCGCCGCGATGTTCGCGCGGTGGTTCACCTGGTTAGACAGCCGGTTGTGGCCGGGCCCGTGGCGGGAGACGTGAAGCACCTCGGTATCGGCCATCCGCGCGCGTGTGACCAGCGCGTCGCCGTGGGGAGTGGGGTGGGGCACGGGGTCGCCCTCTTCCAGCCCGGGCAAGGAGTACGTGCCCGTACCGGTGATCACGCCGATCGTCATCGGGCGATTATGCTCGCTGCGATGACGGGTGGGTGCCTGTGCGGCGAGGTTCGCTTCGAGATCGATCAGCCGCTGATCGAGGCGGAGTACTGCCATTGCACCCGCTGCCAGCGGCGGACGGGCACGGCGGCGTCGGTGACCGCCCTCGCCGCTTCAGGCGCGCTTCGGATCGTGCAGGGCGCGGACCTGGTCAAGTCCTGGGATCCGGGGGACGGCTGGGCCAAGCTCTTCTGCTCCAACTGCGGCGGCCAGCTCTTCTGCCGCAACCCCGGCGACCCGGAGCAGTTCGGCGTCCGCCTCGGGGCCTTCGACGAGGACCCGGGCATCCGGCCGTCCTTCCACCAGTTCGTCGCCTATGCGGCGCCGTGGGAGGCAATTCCAGACGACGGCCTCCCGCGTTATCCCGAGCGGCGGCCGGGTTAGCGGCTTTCGCGACCGGCCCGCTCCGAAAGCCCCACGGCTTCGAGGGCTTCTTCCTTGTTTCGAAAGGCCTGCTCGCGCACGACGCGCTCACCCTTGAACGTGAACACGAAGGCGAACCGATCGTCGACGGAGATCTGGCTGACAGTACCGGCGCCCACTGTTTGAGCCACGGCCACGACCTTGTCCCCGGCATCGATCAGCTCCACCGGGACCACGTCGTAGCCCGACAGGGTCTTTCGGTTCTCCTCGTAGATCAGCCGGATGGCCTCGTTGCCATGGTGGGTTCCGAGTAGCAGCGTCTCGAACACCACCTCCGGGTCGTAGAACGCCACCAGGGCATCCATGTCGCCGCGGTTGTGCGCCGCGAATCCTTCCCTCACTCGCTCCACGTTCTCCCGCGACATCGCCGACGCAGTATCCCGCAGCCTCAGGAGTCGGCGTGGGCGTCTTGCTCCGACAACCCGAGATCGGCGAGCGCACGCGCACCGTCCCAGTACAGGGCAAGCCTCGTCACCCTGCCATCGCTGATGTGAAAGAGGCTCGCTCCCTTGGTCGACATTTGGCGGAGCTCCAAGCCGCTCGTCTTGCCGCGCCCGCTCCACTGGGCGAAGGCGAGGACGCGTTCGTCGTCGAGCTCGCGGTACCCGGACGCCTCCACGCGCAGGCCTTCCCAGGCGGCCAAGGTGCCGCGCCACGCGTCTGCCATACCGGCCGCCCCGTCCAGCGCCCGGGTTCGGGTCCGTCGACGCGCACGTACTCGATCTCGGGGTGCGCCCAATCAGCTGTGCTGAAGTCGCCGCGCTCCCAGGCCGCATAGATCGACCGCACCAGCTCCACATTCTCCTGCGACATCGCCCGCGAGTATGCCGCCACCGCGGGGACCGCGGCAGATCCAGCGCGCGCAGCAGGATTCGAACCTGCGACCTCTGGCTCCGGAGGCCAGCGCTCTATCCACTGAGCTATGCGCGCTCGGAGGCGCATGATAGAGGCGCCCTTGACCCCGGCGCAGTGGTGCGGTTAGCCTCGGCCCGTGAGCCGGGCGGCGACATCCGGGGACGTCCCGGCGGTGGCGGCGTGCCTGGCGAGCGCGTTCTTCGACGATCCGCTCTGGGGCCATTGGACCTTCCCCGACGAGTCGACGCGGGCCAGCCAGATGCCCGAGTACATGCGGTTCTGGGCCTCCACCGCCGTGCGGGATCCGTGGGTCCGGATCACCGATGGTTGCGAGGCCGTCGCTGTTTGGCACCCACCTGGTGAGCCGGAGCTGACGCCCGAGCAGGAGGAAGACCTCTGGCCGCTGATGGACATGTGGTTCGGCGAGCGGGTTGGAGAGCTACGAGCACTCTTCGACCAGTTCGAGGAGCACCATCCACAGGAGGAGCCGCACTTCTACCTTGGGTGGTGGGCGACGCATCGCGACCACGCCGGTCGCGGTCTCGGAACGGCCCTGATCCGCGAGAACCTCGCCGAGATCGACGCGGCGGGCTTTCCGGCATACCTCGAGTCGACGAACCCGGTCAACCTGCCCCGGTATGAGGCGCTGGGTTTCGAGCGCCGCGCGCAGTTCGGCCCGCCGGGTGGCCCGGTCATCACCACGATGTGGCGCGAGGCTCGCTCCGGCCGCGACTGAGATCGCGCTTCAGGTGCCCGCCCGGTCGAGGAAGATACGGCCATGGACCTGTCCGTCCTCTTCCTCGGCACGGCCGGCTCGATGCCGACCGTCCAGCGTGCCCCGTCCGGGCTGCTCCTCCGCCGCGGCGGCGACCGCATCCTGTTCGACTGCGGTGAGGGCACGCAGCGCCAGCTGCTGCGCTCCGTCGGCCTGCCGGACGTCGAGCACGTCTTCCTGACGCACTTCCACGCCGACCACATCCTCGGGCTGCCGGGGATGATGAAGACGTTCGCGCTGCGCGGGCGGGAGGTGCCGCTGTCGATCTACGGCCCGCGGGGTCTCGGCGGGATGATGTCCGACCTGCGCCGGATCTACGGCAAGTTGACCTACGAGGTTCGCCTCGTCGAGCTGGCCCCGACCGACGCGGTGGAGCTGGACGGCTACCGGGTCGGGGCCTACGCGACCGCACACGGGACCGAGTCGCTCGGCTACGCGCTGGTGGAGGACGACCGGCCCGGCCGGTTCGACGCCGACCGCGCGCGGGCGCTCGGAGTGCCCGAGGGCCCGAGCTTCGGGCTGCTCCAGCACGGGACTCCCGTCGAGGCGGACGGCCGCATGGTCGAGCCGTCCGAGGTCCTCGGGGAGGCCCGGCCCGGCCGGAAGATCGTCGTGTCGGGCGACACGATGCCCTGCGAAGCGACCGCTCTGGTGGCAGCCGGCGCCGAGCTGCTCGTGCACGAGGCCACGTTTCTCGACGAGGAGGCCGAGCGCGCGGTGCAGACGGGTCACTCGACCGCCCGCGGGGCGGCGGAGCTGGCGCGCGAGGCAGACGTCGCCCTGCTTGCGCTGACGCACCTGTCGCCGCGCTACTTCGCTCCCGCGGTCGAGGAGCAGGCGCGGGAGGTGTTCGAGCGGACCGTCGTGCCGCGCGACTTCGATGTGATCGATGTGCCGTTCCGTGAACGGGGGGAGCCAGTGATGATGAGCCTCAAGGAGCACCGCGCCCAGTTGGAGCCGTCAGCTTCCTGAGCTACACTCGCCCCGTCGGTTCCTTTAACCCGGTCCGGAGAGGCCAGGAAGGGGCACGCAGTGAGCTTCACCCAGCCGAGCCTCGGCGCACAGCGGTGCGCGGGCTCTTGAGCAGGACGGTCCTCGACCGCGACGACATCCGCCGGACTCTGGTGCGGATCGCCCACGAGATCGTGGAGCGAAACCCGGACGAGCGGATCGCGCTGGTCGGCGTCCACACCCGGGGCGCCTTCATGGCGCGCCGGCTGCAGGCGCTGATCGAGGAGCTCGTCCGCGGCGAGGTGCCGCTGGGCGAGGTGGACATCAGCTTCTACCGCGATGACGTGGCGGTGCGCGAGCCGGCCTCACAGCCGGTGGTGCACTCCTCGCGGGTCGACTTCCCGCTCGAGGAGATGACGGTCGTCCTGGTGGACGACGTCCTCTACACGGGACGCACCGCGCGGGCGGCGATCGAGGCGCTGTTCGACTACGGGCGCCCGTCGCGCCTGCAGCTCGCCGTTCTGGTCGACCGCGGGCATCGCGAGCTTCCGATCCGGCCCGATTACGTCGGGAAGAATCTCCCGACCTCGCGCTCGGAGCGCGTCAACGTGCGCCTCGAGGAGCAGGACGGCTTCGACGAGGTCGAGATCCACGAGCTCGGCACCCCAGTGGGAGGTCCAACCGCATGAAGCATCTGCTGACGATCGCCGACCTCGAGCGCTCCGACATCGAGCGCATCCTGAGCACGGCGGACAGCTTCTCGGAGGTCGCAGGCCGCGACATCAAGAAGGTCCCGACGCTGCGGGGCCGCACGGTGGTGAATCTCTTCTACGAGTCGAGCACGCGCACGAGCTCGTCCTTCGAGCTGGCGGCCAAGCGGCTGTCGGCCGACCTGATCAGCATCCGCTCGACCGGCTCCGCGGTGGACAAGGGGGAGTCGCTGCGCGACACCGTCGCGACGCTGTCGGCCTATGACCCGGCCGCGATCGTCATCCGCGCGCCCTGGGTCGGCGCCGCCGACATCGTCGCCCGCAGCTGCACCGCCTCGGTCGTGAACGCGGGGGACGGCAAGCACGAGCATCCGAGCCAGGCGCTGCTGGATGTCTTCACGCTGCGCCGCCGGCTGGGCCTGGAGTCGCTCGACGGCCTCAACGTCTGGATCGTCGGCGACGTCCTGCACAGCCGCGTCGCGCGCTCGAACGTGCTCGCCTTCACCCGCATGGGCGCCCGCGTGACGGTCTGCGGGCCGCCGACGCTGATTCCACGTGAGGTCGAGACGCTCGGCTGCGATGTGTCCTACGACCTCGACCGCCTTGGCGAAGCCGACGTCGTGTATGCGCTGCGGATGCAGAACGAGCGCATGGACGACGCCTTCGTGCCCTCGCTCCGCGAGTACGTCGCCTGCTACCAGATCAATTCGCGCCGCCTGCAGCCGCGCCAGGTGCTGATGCACCCGGGCCCTGTGAACCGCGGCGTCGAGCTCTCGGCCGACGTCATGGAGTCGCCGCAGGCGCTGATCGTGAACCAGGTCGCGAGCGGGCTCGTGGTCCGGATGGCGATCCTCTACGACCTGCTCTCCGCGCGCGACCAGAGCGGCGAACGGGACGGCACGCCCGAGCCGACGGTGGGGCAGCCGGCTTGAACTCGGCCCCGAAGACGCCTCGCTTTCCGCGCGTGACGCTCTGCTCGCGCGCCGCGGCACCGGCCGAGACCCTCTTCCGCTCGGCATGGCTGCTCGACCCGCGCGCCGACCTGAACGGCCCCGCGGACCTGCTCGTCTCGGACGGCCACGTCGCCGAGGTCGGTGCTCCGGGCTCGATCGATCCGCCGCCGGGAGCCGAGGTGGTCGACGCCGAGGGCCTGCACGTCTTTCCCGGGTTCGTCGATCCGCACGTGCACCTGCGCACGCCGGGACGCGAGGACGAGGAGGATCTGGAATCGGGAACCCGCGCGGCTGCGGCCGGAGGGTTCTGCTGCGTGCTCGCGATGCCGAACACCGACCCGGTGGTCGATGGGGCGCCGGTCCTGCGTGCTCTGCAGGAGCGCGCCGCCCGCGAGGCGCTCGTGCCGGTCGGCTTCCTCGCTTCGATCACACGCGGTCTCGCCGGGGCGGAGCTCTCGGAGATGGTGGAGCTGGCGGCCGAGGGAGCAGCGGGCTTCACCGACGACGGCGTGCCGGTCGCGGACGCCCGGCGGATGCGCCAGGCGCTCCAGTACCAGCGGCTCGCCGGCCCGGTGCTTGCGCTGCACGAGGAGGTTCCCGAATTGTCCGGCGCCGGCGTGATGCACGAAGGCGCCGTCTCGACCTTGCTCGGCTTGGCAGGCATTCCGTCGATCTCCGAGAGCGTCGCGATCGAGCGCGACATGGCGCTGGCGGCCTACGAGGACGGGCGCATCCACATCCTCCACGTGTCCGCCGCGGAGTCCGTTGCCGCGATCGAGCGCGGCCGTGCCGAGGGCATCAACGTGACGGCCGAGGTGACGCCACACCACCTGACGCTGACCGATGACGCGGTCCGATCGGTTGACCCGCGGTTCAAGATGAACCCGCCGCTGCGCTCGGAGCGCGACCGCCAGGCGCTGATCGAGGGCCTGCGGTCGGGTGTGCTCGGCTGCATCGCCACCGACCATGCGCCGCACTCACGCGAGGAGAAGGAGGAGCCGTTCGAGCGCGCGCCGATGGGAGTCACGGGTCTGGAGACCGCGTTCGCGGCGCTGCACACCGAGCTGGTCGCGCCGGGCGTGATCGAGCTGCCGCTGCTCGTCGAGCGCATGACCGCCGGCGGCCTTGCGTACGGGCTGCCGACGCCCACGCTCGCCAAGGGCGCCCGCGCCGACCTGTGCCTTGCGGATCTGGAAGCCGAATGGACCGTCGGTGAGTCCGGCTACGAGAGCCGCTCGGAGAATTCCTGCTTCGCCGGCCGCCGGCTGCGCGGGCGGGTCCTGATGACGCTGGCCGCAGGGTCTGTGGCATGGCGCGAGCGCGGCTTCGCGATCCGGCTCGCCGAGGAGGACGACCAGCCCGCCCGGGTCGCGGCCCGCAAGGGGACTGCGTGAAGCTGGACCGCTCGCGAGCGGTGCTCGCAGTGATCGACGTGCAGGAGGCGTTTCGCCCGGCGGTGCTCGACTTCGAGCAGGTGGCGCACAACACGGCTGTCCTGGTCCAAGGAGCGCGCCGGATGGGCGTGCCCGTGCTGGTCACGGAGCAGTACCCGAAAGGCCTCGGCAACACCGTGCCGGAGGTCGCCGAGCATCTGGACGGAATCGCGCCGCTGGAGAAGACCTGCTTCAGCGCGGTCGCCGCACACGGCTTTCACTCCGCGCTGGCCGAGTTGGAGCGCGACCAGCTGCTCCTGTGCGGAATCGAGTCCCACGTCTGCGTGAACCAGACCGCCGAGGACCTGCTCGCCGGGGGGTTCGAGGTTCACGTTGCGACGGACGCGGTCAGCTCCCGGACGGAACACAACCGCGAGCTGGGCATCCACAAGATGGAGCAGTCCGGTGCGCACCTGACGAGCGTCGAGACCGCGCTGTTCGAGCTGCTGCGCGTCGCCGGCACGCCCGAGTTCAAGGACGTCCAGAAGCTGGTGCGTTGAGCGTCGCCGGTCACGCATACGTCCTGCTCGAAGACGGCACCCGCTTCGATGGCGTGGCCGCCGGCGCGCCTGTCCCTGCGGTGGGCGAGGTGGTCTTCAACACCGCGATGACGGGCTATCAGGAGGCCGTCACCGACCCGTCTTACGCCGGCCAGGTGATCACGTTCACGTACCCCTTGATCGGCAACTACGGCGTGGCCGCCGCGCACACCGAGTCCGAGCGTGTGCACACCCGCTCGGTGATCATGCGCGAACCCGTCAACGTGCGACCGGTCGGGGCCGAGGCCGGATGGCTCGACTGGCTGCGCGGCGAAGGCATCGCCGCGGTGGGCGGCATCGACACGCGCGCGCTGGTGCGACACATCCGCGACCGCGGCGCGATGCTCGGCGGTGTCTTCCCGGGAGAGGTGACCGAGCGCGAGGCGCGCACCTTGATCGCCGGGGAGCCGCCGATGTCTGGCCGCGACCTGGCGGCCGAGGTCACGCCGCCGGAGCCGATCGAGGCCGGTTCCGGGGACGGGCCGCGCATCGCCGCGCTCGATACGGGCATCAAGAGCTCGATCGTCCGCAACCTGACCGAGCGGGGGGCGCGGCTCGACCTGCTGCCGTGCACCACCTCCGCCTCCGACGTGCTCGCACGCGAGCCCGATGCGGTGTTCCTCGCCAACGGGCCCGGCGATCCGGCCGCGCTCGAGCACGTGGTGGGGACGGTGCGCGACCTCGTCGGCAAGGTGCCGCGTGTTCGGCATCTGCCTGGGCCACCAGCTGCTGTGCCGCGCGGTCGGCCTCGAGACGTTCAAGCTGCCGTTCGGCCACCGGGGCGCCAACCACCCGGTGAAGGAGCTCGAGACGGGGAGGATCGAGATCACCGCGCAGAACCACGGCTTCGCGGTCCTCGGGCCGGACGGCGAGCAGCAGCTCGCCGACGACCGTCCGCTGCGCTGGGAGACGGACTTCGGCGCGGCCGAGCTCTCGCACCTGAACCTCTATGACCGCACCGTCGAGGGGCTGAAGCTGCTCGACGTCCCGGCAGTGTGCGTGCAGTATCACCCGGAAGCAGGGCCGGGGCCCCATGACTCACTGCATCTGTTCGACAGGTTCCTGGAGATGGTCGGATGAGGCGGCAGGCGGCAGGCGGTAGGCGGTAAAAACTTGCCTCGGCGTAACGACATCCGCAAGATCCTGATCATCGGCTCCGGGCCGATCGTCATCGGGCAGGCGGCCGAGTTCGACTACTCCGGCGTGCAGGCGTGCAAGGTGCTGCTCGAGGAGGGCTACGAGGTCGTGCTCGTCAACTCGAACCCCGCGACGATCATGACCGACCCCGAGTTCGCCACGGCCACGTACGTCGAGCCGCTCACATTGGAATCGGTCGCGGCTGTGATCGAGAAGGAGCGCCCGGATGCGCTGCTCGGGACGCTCGGTGGCCAGACGGCGCTGAACCTTGCACGCGGCCTCTACGAGGAGGGAGTGCTGGACCGCTTCGGCGTCTCGCTGATCGGCGTCGACTACGACGCCATCGGGCGCGCGGAGGACCGGCAGCTGTTCCGCGAGACGGTCCTCGGCGCGGGCCTGCGCGTGCCGCGGTCGGCGATCGTGACCTCGATCGCCGACGCGGAGCGCGCCATCGACGAGATCGGCTTCCCGGCCATCGTGCGGCCGGCGTTCACGCTCGGCGGGCACGGCGGCGGCATCGCACACGACCAGGCGGAGTTCCACGAGCGCGTCTCCGAGGGCCTCAACGCCAGCCCCATCAACCAGGTGCTGCTGGAGCAGTCGCTGATCGGCTGGGGCGAGTTCGAGCTGGAGGTGATGCGCGACCACAACGACAACGCGCTGATCGTGTGCTCGATCGAGAACATCGACCCGATGGGCGTGCACACCGGCGACAGCGTCACGGTCGCTCCCCAGCAGACGCTCTCCGACCGCCAGTACCAGGTGCTGCGCGACCAGGCGCTGACGGTGATCCGCGCGGTCGGCGTGGAGACCGGTGGCTCGAACATCCAGTTCGCGGTCAGCCCCGACGGCGAGGAAGTCCTCGTGATCGAGATGAACCCGCGCGTGTCCCGCTCCTCCGCGCTGGCCTCCAAGGCGACCGGCTTCCCGATCGCCAAGATCGCCGCCCGGCTCGCGGTGGGCTACGCCCTCGAGGAGATCCCGAACGACATCACGCGCCGCACGCCCGCGTCGTTCGAGCCGACGATCGACTACGCGGTGGTGAAGATCCCGCGCTTCGCCTTCGAGAAGTTCCCGTTCGCCGACGGGGGCCTGACCACGCAGATGAAGAGCGTCGGTGAGGTGATGGCGATCGGCCGCACCTTCAAGCAGGCGTTCATGAAGGCGATGCGCGCGCGCGAGCTGGACGCGGCGCCGCGTCCGCCGGCGGACACCGACGAGCTGCTCGAACGGCTGGAGCGGCCTTCCGATGACCGCTACGACCTGCTCCTGGAGGCGCTGCGGCGCGGCGCCGGAGTGGACGATCTGCACCGCCGCACCAACGTTCACCCCTGGTTCCTCGAGCAGTTCCGCCAGGTGGTGGAGGGGGAGGGGCTCGGGCGCGATCGTCCCGCGCTCGCGCGCAAGAAGGAGCTCGGCCTGTCCGACCGCCAGGCGGGGGTGACTCGCTTCGAGCGGCTCGAGGCGGGCCTGCGCCCGGAGTTCAAGTCGGTCGACACCTGCGCCGCCGAGTTCGAGGCCGAGACGCCCTACTTCTACTCCTCCTACGAGGGCGCCGGGGCGACGGCGCTCGAGCCCGCGGCGGCCGAGGGAGACTCCCAGCGGGCGAGCGCGACCGAGGTGCGCCTCGGCAGCCGGCCCGGCATCGTGATCCTCGGCTCGGGGCCCAACCGCATCGGCCAGGGAATCGAGTTCGACTACTGCTGCGTGCACGCGGCGATGACGGTGCGCGAGCTCGGCCGCGACGCGGTGATGGTGAACTGCAATCCCGAGACCGTCTCGACGGATTACGACACCTCGGACCGGCTGTACTTCGAGCCGCTCACCGTGGAGGACGTCATGGAGGTGATCGACGCCGAGCAGCCCGAGGGCGTGATCGTTCAGTTCGGGGGCCAGACTCCGCTGCGGATCGCGGCCAGCCTCCGGGACGCCGGCGTGAAGCTGCTCGGGACGCCCGTCGACGCGATCGACCTCGCGGAGGACCGCGAGCGCTTCGGGGGCCTGCTCGAGGACCTCGGCATCCTGGCGCCGCCCTACGCGACCGCCCGCGACGCGGACGAGGCGCTCGCCGCCGGCAGCCGGGTCGGCTTCCCGCTGCTGGTCCGCCCGTCGTACGTGCTCGGCGGCCGCGCGATGGAGCTCTGCTACTCGCAGGCCGACCTGGAGTCCTACGTCGAGCGCCTCGACGACAACGCGAGCGACGAGCTGACCGCCCGTATGTATCCGCTGCTGCTCGACCGCTTCCTCGAGAACGCGATCGAGCTCGATGTCGATGCTCTCTGCGATGGCGAGGACGCGTACGTCGCCGGCATCATGCAGCACGTCGAAGAGGCCGGCGTGCACTCGGGCGACTCCGCCTGCGTGCTGCCGCCGCTGAGCCTCGGCGAGGAGATGCTGGAGCAGGTGCGCAGCCAGACCCGCGCGCTGGCGCTGCGGCTCGGCGTGATCGGCCTCCTGAACGTGCAGTTCGCGCTGGTGGAGAACGGGCGCCTGTACGTGATCGAGGCGAACCCGCGTGCCTCGCGAACGGTGCCGTTCGTCTCGAAGGCGATCGGAGTTCCCCTGGCGAAGGTGGCCTGCCGCCTGATCCTCGGCGAGCGGCTGCGCGACCAGGACCTTCCGATGGAGTGGCCGGGCACGCACGTGAGCGTGAAGGAGGCGGTGCTGCCCTTCCAGCGGCTGCACGGCGCCGACGCTCTGCTCGGCCCCGAGATGAAGTCGACCGGCGAGGTGATGGGGATCGCGGAGGACTTCCCCGCCGCATTCGGCAAGGCGCAGGCCGCAGCGGGCGTGCAGCTGCCGCAGGGCGGGTCCGTGTTCATCAGCGTCTGCGACACGGACAAGCCGGCGGCCACGCAGGTGGCGGCGCGGATGCACGACCTCGGCTTCCGCGTCCTTGCCACGGAGGGGACGGCGCGGGCCATGCGCAGGATGGGGATTCCGGTCGCGGAGCTGAAGAAGATCGGCGAGGGATCGCCGCACGTCGTCGACTGCCTCGAGGACGGCCAGGTGGATCTCGTCATCAACACCCCGGTTGGCCGTGGGGCGCGCACCGACGGATGGGAGATCAGGCGCACGGCGATCGAGCGCGGCATCCCGTGCATCACGACCATGACCGGGGCATCGGCGGCCGCGCGCGCGATCGGGGCGGGCCGGCAGGGACCTGGCTCCGTCCGCTCGCTCCAGGAACTGCACCGCGGAACGGACGCCGGCCGCATGGAACCGGGCCGCCGGAGCCGCCGGCATCCGAGCCGGCGGTCGAGTCGAGCGCGCAGTGAGCGGAACTCGGGCCGCGGCGCCGGAGATCGAGCCTGGACTGTCGGCGCCCGAGCGCGGGCCACGGGTGCATGCGCCCTTCGGCCGGCGGCTCTGCGAGGTGACGGCGGCCGAGTCGGTCGGCGCCTACCGGCTGCTCGGCATCGAGGACGCCGATGGGCCCGAGCCGCTGGCCGGGCAGTTCTACATGCTCGCCTCCGAACGGGGGTGGGGCTCGACCGCCCAGGGTGGCCGCCCGTATCTGGGACGAGCCTTCTCCGTGTGCCGGGTCCGAGGGCGGCGCCTCGACTTCCTCCTTGAGGCAATCGGTCCCGGGACGGAATGCCTGGCCGCGATGGCGCCCGGCGAGCGGGCGTGGGTGGTGGGCCCGCTGGGCATCGGCTTCGCGGACCACCCGGAACCCGACGCCGGCCGGGCGCGACTGCTGGTCGGGGGCGGCATCGGAACCGCTCCGCTCGTGATCTGGGCCGAGGCGCTCGCCCGTGCGGGCACTCCGGCCATGGCGCTGCTCGGCTTTCGCTCCGATGCCTATGCGCGCGCGGCGGAGCTGTTCGACTGCGACGTCGAGCTCGCGACCGACGACGGCTCGGCGCCGGAAGGTTCCGGCCAGGTCCACCACGGCTTCGTCACAGAACTGCTCGAGCGCCGGCTCGACGCCGGCCCGGCGGGGGTGTACGCCTGTGGTCCGCCCGCGATGCTCGAGTCGGTGCGGCGCGTCTGCTCGGAGCGGGGGGTGCCGGCGCAGCTGGCGATGGAGGCCGGCATGGCGTGCGGCTTCGGGGCCTGCTTCGGTTGCGTCGTGCGCACGCGCGACGGGTACCGAAGGCTGTGCGTCGACGGCCCGGTGGTCGACGCGGCCGACCTCGAGGAGGGGTGGGAGTGAGCGTCGATCTGGCCGGGATGCGCCTGGCACATCCCGTCCTGAACGGCTCCGGCACGTTCGACGCGATCGCCGCGCTGCGAACGTTCGGGCCGTCGCTGCACGAGGACTTCCCCTTCTCGGCGTTCGTCTCGAAGACCATCACTCCCGAGCCACGAGGAGGCAATCCACCCCCGCGGCTGTGGGAGACCCCGGCCGGCATGATCAACTCGATCGGGCTGCCCAACAAGGGCCTCACCGGCTTCCTGGAGCACGACCTGCCCGACCTGGCGCGGCTCCCGGTTCCGCTGATCGTGAGCGTCGCCGGCTTCTCTCACGACGAGTTCGCGCGCATGGTGGAGTCCGTCGCGGCGCGGCCCGAGGTCGCGGCCCTCGAGTTGAACGTCTCGTGCCCGAACGTGAAGTCTGGCTGCGTCATGGGCTCCGATCCGGCCGAGATGGCGGCGCTGATGGAGGTCGTGCGCCCGCGTACGGACAAGTTGCTGATCGTGAAGCTGACCCCGAACGTGGGTGACGTCGGCGCCGTGGCGATCGCCGCCGAGGCCGGGGGCGCGGATGCACTTTCACTGATCAACACCGTGCGCGCGATGGCGATCGATCCCGCGACCGGCCGGCCCTGGCTCGGCGCCGAGCGGGGTGGTCTGTCGGGGCCGGCGATCCGTCCCGTGGCTTTGGAGATGGTCCACGAGTGCGCTTCCCGGACCGGTGTTCCGATGGTCGCCATGGGCGGGATCGCGAGCGGCCGGGATGCGCTCGACTTCATCGACGCGGGCGCGACTTGCGTCGCCGTCGGCACCGAGAACTTCCGCGATCCGGCGGCCGGCAATCGCGTTCGCGGCGAGCTTGCAGCGCTGCTCGCGGACACCTCCGGCCTGGCCGCCGAGGACCGGCGCCGGCTGTTGCACGCCTGACAGGTAGTCAGGAAAACGCTGCAAATCAGAGCCAAAGTTCAACCAACCTCAACCGGTCTCTACCTTCGGTGAAGCTCGAAGGGAAGTCCGCTGCTTGTTGCGCGAGTTTTTTGAAAACCGGTTGTTGCACGCGGCCTTGGCCTGCGTATAATCGCCGCCCATGCCGGCCGCGACCAAGCCCCCCGCCACCGGTTCTGAGCGGGCCGCACGGGTCCCTTCAACTGCTCCTGAGCGCTCGCTCACGCAGCGGATGGAGGCACTCGGTGAGGCCAACCGGATCCGGACTCGCAGAGCGCAACTGAAGCGCGACCTGCGCGCGGGCAAGGTCAACATCAACGTGCTGCTGCTCTCGCCGCCCGACTACATCGCGACCGCGAAGGTGTCGGACATGCTCCTCGCCGTGCCTAAGTACGGACAGGTGAAGGTGAACAAGATCCTCCAGCAGTGCCGCATCTCGCCGAGCAAGACCATCGGCGGCCTGTCCCAGCGGCAGCGCGCGGAGCTCGTCAGTCATTTCAGGAGGTAGCGCCGCCCCCGCGCGGGAGGAGCCGGGAGCGCACACCGATGAGCCGGCCCAACGGCGGGGCAAGCTGTTCGTCGTCACCGGCCCGTCCGGAGTCGGCAAGGGCACGTTGATCGAGCGGCTGCTGGAGGCCCAGCCGGAGCTCGGGCTGTCGGTGTCGGCCACCACGCGGGCACCCCGGCCCGGAGAGCGGGACGGCGTCCACTACCACTTCCTCGACGACGCCGAGTTCGACCGGCGGATCGCCGCCGGGGACTTCCTGGAGCATGCCCGCTATGCGGCGAACCGCTACGGGACGCTGCGGTCGGAGGTCGAGCCGCGGCTGGAGCAAGGCGGAAGCGTGGTGCTCGAGATCGAGGTCCAGGGCGCCCGCCAGGTGCGCGAGGCGATGCCGGAGGCCGTGACCGTCTTCATCGCCCCGCCCTCGGCGGCGGACCTGCGCCGGCGCCTCGAGGGGCGCGGCACCGATCAGCCGGAAGAGATCGAGCGCCGCCTGCGGGAAGCCGAGCGCGAGCTGGGCGCACGCGGAGAGTTCGCCCACGAGGTGGTCAACGACGACGTGGACGCGGCGTCGGAGCGCCTGCTGTCGCTGGTGCGAGGACAGCTCCGCTAAGATCGTTCCGTGATCTATCCACGCATCGACGCCCTGCTCGAGCACGTCGACAGCCATTACGCGGCCGTCATCGTCGCCTCGAAGCGGGCCCGTCAGATCAACAACTACTACCACACGCTCGGCGAGGGAGTGTTCGAGGAATTCCCCCCGCCGATGGTCGAAACGCCCTCCAAGAACTACCTCACGATCTCCCTGGAAGAAGTCGCCCAGGGCAAGATCAAGTCGCGGTACCGCGTCTAGCACCAGAAGGTTTGCACCGCCCGTTTTCGGGCGTAAGGTGGAAGTGATGGCACGGGTACTGCTTGGAGTGACAGGTGGAATCTCCGCGTACAAGGCGGTCGAGTTGGCGCGCCTTGCGATCAAGGCCGGCCACTCCGTGCGGGTGATTCAGACCGAGGCGAGCCAGCGGTTCGTCGGCGCGGCGACTTTCGAGGGCATCACGGGTGCGCCCGTCCTCACGAGCGAGTTCGACCGTGACCCGGCCGGCGGCGCCTACCCGGGCGAGCCGCGACCCGACCACGATCCGATCAGCCACCTCGAGCTGGTCGACCGCTGTGACGTCTACTGCATCGCTCCGGCGAGCGCCAACACGGTCGCCAAGCTCGCCGCCGGCGCGGCCGACAACCTCGTCAGCGCCGCCTACCTCGCCTGTTCGGCGCCGGTCGTGATCGCGCCGGCGATGAACAACCGCATGTACGAGCACCCGGCCACCCAGTCGAACCTGGCCCTCCTCCGTGAGCGCGGAGCACGCGTGATGGAGCCCGGCGAAGGAGCACTCGCCTCACGCGGCGAGTGGGGGGTGGGCCGGCTCCCCGAGCCACCGCAGCTGCTCGAAGCGATCGAGCAGGCCGCCGGAACCGGAACGCCGCTGCCGTTCGACGGCCTGCGGGTGCTGGTCACGGCCGGCGGAACCCGCGAGCCGCTCGACTCGGTTCGATACATCGGCAACCGCTCGAGCGGCCGGATGGGCTTCGCTCTCGCAAGCGAGGCGGCCCGCCGCGGGGCGCGCGTGACCGTGGTTGCGGCGAACGTCTCACTGCCGCGCGCCGCCGGCATCGACTATGTGGACGTGGAGACCGCCGAGCAGCTGCGTGAGCGCACCCTGGAGCGATTCGACCAGTGCGACCTTCTCCTGATGGCTGCCGCCGTCGCCGACTTCCGGCCCGAGGACCCGCACGACGGCAAGATCGGGAAGCAGGGCCGGATCGACCTGGAACTGCGGCTGGTGCCGACCCCGGACGTGCTGTCCGAGCTGTCCGAGCGCCGCCGTCCCGGCCAGACGCTGGTCGGATTCGCCGCCGAGCACGGACCCGAGGGGGCCGAGCGGGCGCGGGGGAAGCTGGCGCGGAAGGCGCTGGACGCGATCGTCTTCAACGACATCTCGCGCGCGGACATCGGGTTCGACACCGAGGAGAACGAGGTGACGATCGTCTCGCCGGCAGGCGAGCGTCGCGTCGACTTCGCCGGGAAGGCGGAGGTGGCGGCCGCCATCCTCGATTTCGTCCAGGAACTGCGTGCCGCCGCGGAGCCCGGAGCCACAGCCGTGGCCAAGAAGGCGGAGACCAAGTGAACGACTCCGCGCCCGGACTGCCACCGGACCCCGCTTCGAACGACGCCTACGCCCTGTTCCAGCGTGGACAGGCGCTGCTCGCCGACCGCCACTGGCAGCAGGCCGTCGTGTCGCTCGAGAAGGCGAAGCGCCTGGAGCCCGACAAGACCTCCATCCGCGAGGCGCTCGGCCGGGCGTATTTCCACTCCGGCAGCTACAGCCACGCGGCACGCGAGTTCTCCGCGGTGGTGGAGCGCACGCCGGTGAACGACTACGCGCACTTCTGCCTGGGCCGCTCGCTCCAGAAGCTGGGCGACCAGCGTGCGGCACGGCGGCACCTGAAGCTCGCCTACGGCATGCGGCCCGACCGCAAGGACTACAGGCTGTATCTGGATCGGGTGCGAGCGGCTTAGACGGCAGTCGGCAGTCGGCAGTCGGCAGAATTGCCCACATGCGGGCGCTGATACAGCGGGTCAGCGAGGCCTCGGTCACGGTCGAGGGCGAGGTCGTGGGGGCGATCGGTGAAGGGCTGCTGATTTTCCTGGGGGTCGGCCAGCGAGGACACCGAGGGCGACGCCGAGCGCCTTGCCGCCAAGGTCGCCCGGCTGCGGGTGTTCGACGACGACGGCGGGCGGATGAACCTGGCCCTGCTCGACCTCGGGGACGATGCGGGCGCCCTTTGCATCAGCCAGTTCACCCTCTACGGCGACGTCCGGCGGGGCCTGCGCCCGAGCTTCACCGAGGCGGCCCGGCCCGAGGTCGGGGAACCTCTCTACGACTCCTTTTGCAGGTCTCTGGAAGCCCTCGGGGTCAGGGTCGGCCGGGGCCGATTCGGTGCCCGGATGTCCGTTGCGCTGCGAAACGAAGGGCCCGTCACTCTGCTGGTGGAAACGTGATCGCAGCGCCCTGAAAACCGCGTTCCAGAGGCCCAGAGGCCACTGGGCTCCACGCTATACTGGATTTCGTCACATTTGAGGAGACCTGCGGCTTCGCCGCAACTTCGAGTGGGCCTCCGCCCACTTTTTTTTCGACATAGACCAGCCGCCAAGGGGGCAGTTGACGACCGGAGACAGAGCAAATGAGCGGGACACGCGCCCCGCGCACCGATGGGATCCAGGCCGAAATCGAGGCACGCCTGGCCGCGACGGAACCAGAGGTCGAGGTGCTGGCGGCCGACGTCATGGGCTCCCGCGGCTCTCCGATGCTCCGGATCTACATCGATCACCCCGGCGGGGTCGACCTGGAGCTCTGCGCGCGGATCACGCATCAGCTGCGGGACCTGCTGCGCGAGTACACAGTGGAGGTCTCCTCGCCTGGCCCCGAGCGGCCGCTGACGAAGCTCGACCACTACCGGCGCTATCTGGGCCGGCGCGTGCGGGTCCGGACCCGCGAGGCGATCGAGGGCCGCAAGGACTTCAAGGGAGAGCTCATCAGCGCGGACGACAGGGGTGTGGCGCTGGCAGCCGAATGGGGCACGATCACGATCCCCCACGAGCGGATTCGCCGCTCGAGCCTCGTATCCCAACCGCCATCGGAGACCAAGCGCAGATGATGAATATCCAGAGCCTTCGGCTCTCGCCTGCTGGAGCGTCCGCCTTGAGGCGGCCGCCCCGGAATATTTGGAATTTTGGAGGAGCAACAAGTGAGTAGGGAGATAGTCGAAGCAGTTCAAAACCTGGAGCGCGAAAAGGGCATCTCCTCGGAGAAGCTGATGCTGGCGCTCGAGGACGCGCTGCTCTCGGCATACAAGAAGACACCCGGCGCCGCCCGGTATGCCCGGGTGGACATGGATCGCGGCACGGCGGACTTCCGCGTGTTCGAGCTGATCCTGCCGCCGGAGCTCGAGGAGAAGCTGGTCGCCGAAGCGATCGAGGAGGAGCGCACCATCGACCCCGAGACGGGCGAGCTGCGCGAGCCCGAGGAGCCGGAGATCGACCCCGAGCGCCTGGCCGAGTACGAAGACCAGATTTCAACGCGCGACGTGACCCCGACCGACTTCGGGCGCATCGCCGCACAGACGGCCAAGCAGGTGATCCTCCAGCGGATCCGCGAGGCCGAGCGCGACATGATGTTCGAGGAGTACCAGGACCGCGTCGGCGAGATGATCACGGGGATCATCCAGCAGTCCGATTCGCGCTACACGCTGGTGCAGCTGCGCGAGCGCGTCGAGGCGCTCCTGCCCAAGTCGGAGCAGGTCGACGGCGAGCGCTACGACCACGGCATGCGAGTGAAGGCCGTGATCACCGAGGTGTCCGCCAGCGGCAAGGGCCCCAGCATCATCGTCTCCCGCCGCAGCCCCGAGCTGATCAAGAAGCTGTTCGAGCTCGAGGTTCCCGAGGTGGCGGACCAGCTGGTCGAGATCGTGAACGTCGCCCGCGAGCCGGGCTACCGGTCCAAGATCGCCGTGGTCTCGCACGCCGACGGGGTGGACCCGGTCGGTGCCTGCGTCGGACCGCGCGGCTCACGGGTCCGCATGGTCGTATCCGAGCTGCGCGGCGAGAAGATCGACATCATCCCCTTCAACGAGGAGCCGGCCCGATTCGTCGCCAAGGCGCTGTCGCCCGCGCGTGTGCGCGAGGTGCTCGTCGACGACGACAACAAGCAGGCGACCGTCGTCGTGCCCGATGACCAGCTGTCGCTTGCGATCGGCAAGGAAGGGCAGAACGCCCGCCTCGCCGCCCGGCTGACGGGCTGGCGGGTGGACATCAAGTCCGAGACCGAGTTCGCGGAGGACGAGACCGAGCTCGGCCTCGAGCCGGAGGAGGACGTCACCGGGCGTTGCCACGCCATCCTCAGCACCGGCAAGCGGTGTCCCAACGCGGCACTGCCGGGCTCGCGCTATTGCGGTCTGCCCGCGCACCAGGCGCTCGCAGACCAGGAGGGCCAGCCGACCGCCGAGGAGCCGGAGCCGGAGGACGGGGCATCTGCCGGCGAGCCTGCCGCGGAGGAGCCCGCTGCGGAGGATTCCGCTGCGGAGGAACAGGCCCAGGAACCCGCCCAGGAGCCAGAGGGTCAAGCGGCCCAGTAGGAGACCGAGTCCGTGGCGAAGAAGCGCGTTTATGAGATAGCGAAGGAAAAGGGCCTCTCGAGCAAGGAATTGGTCGAGACGCTCAAGGCTGCCGGGATCGACGTGAAGGCGGCCGCATCGACCGTCGAGGAAAGCGACGTCCAGCGTGTGCTCGCGGGCGGCGCATCATCCGACGGCGCCGCTCCGGCCAAGGCTCCGCCAGAGGCAAAGCCCGCCAAGGCAAACGCCCGCGGAGGCAAAGCAGGCCCCAGCCGCCGCAGGGCGCCAACGGGTCGACACGCGATCCTTCCGCCAAGCCGCCGACCCCCGAGAGCGAGCGCCAGGCGCGCCCGCGGCCGGACGGCCAGCGCCCCAGCAGTCCCGGGCAGCGCTCCGGTGGTGGGGGTGGCGGTGGCGGTCCGCAACGCGGAGGTGCCGGCCGCCGGCGCCGTGTCGTGATCGACTCACAGGCTTCTCGCCGCCAGCCGCCGCCTCACATGCCGCAGCAGCGCCGGCGTCGCAGCCGCGGCCGCGGCGCGCCGCCGCCTGAGCCGGTCGAGGGTGGCACCGCCACGGCGCTCGTCGAGCCCGAGGCGATCAAGATCCCGTCCGGCGCGACGGTGCGCGACGTCGCCGAGCACTTCGGCATCCAGGTTTCGGACATCATCAAGAAGCTGATGGCGCTCGGCGAGATGGCGTCGATCACGCAGACCCTTTCGGACGAGGCGATCGGCGTGCTCGCCGAGGAGTTCGACAAGAAGGTCGAGGTCGTCCGCGCCGCCGACGACGAAGAGGAAGTCGTCTTCGAGGACGAGGACGCCGACCTGATCGAGCGCCCGCCGGTGGTGGCCATCATGGGCCACGTCGACCACGGGAAGACTTCGCTCTTGGATGCCATCCGCGAGACCGAGGTCGTGTCGGGCGAAGCAGGTGGGATCACCCAGCACATCGGCGCCTACCAGGTTCATCATGGCGGCAAGGAAGTGACATTCCTCGACACGCCAGGCCACGAGGCGTTCACGGCGATGCGCGCCCGCGGCGCCAAGGTCACCGACATCGCGGTGATCGTGGTGGCCGCCGACGACGGCGTGATGCCGCAGACCACAGAGGCGATCGACCACGCCAAGGCCGCCGGCGTGCCGATGGTGATCGCGGTCAACAAGATCGACAAGCCCGAGGCCGACCCCAACCGCGTCCGCGGCGAGCTTGCGGCTCAGGGGCTGACCCCCGAGGACTGGGGTGGCGACACGATCTTCTGCGACGTTTCCGCCAAGGCCCACGAGGGCCTCGACGACCTGCTTGACAGCATGCTCCTGGTCGCCGAGGTCGAGGAGCTGCGCGCGAACCCGGACGCCCCGGCCAGCGGCACCGTCGTCGAGTCGCGGCTGGACCCGGGGCGCGGCCCTGTGGTCACCGTGCTCGTCCAGCGCGGCACGCTTCGATTCCGGAGACGCGGTGGTCGCGGGTGCCCATTCGGGCCGCGTGCGCGCCATGCACGACTTCCTGGGAACGCGGATGAAGGACGCGCGCCCCGGTGTGCCGGTGGAGATCCTCGGCTTCGACAGCGTCCCCGACGCCGGTGAGGCCGTGCGCGTGGTCGAGAGCGATCGCGAGGCGCGCCGCATGGCCGGCGACCGCGCGAACCGTCTCAAGACCGAGGCGCTGGCCCGCCGCCGCGGCGCCGTGATGAGCCTCGAAGACGTCTTCCAGCGTGTGCAGCAGGGCCAGTCGGTCGACTTGAACCTCGTGGTGAAGGCGGACGTGAACGGTTCCCTCGAAGCGATCCAGGATCAAGTCGCAAAGCTGTCGCACCCGGAGGTGAAGCTGCGCGTGCTGCACACCGGCGTGGGCGGGATCTCCAAGTCCGACGTGATGCTCGCGGCTGCATCAGGCGCCGTCATCATCGGCTTCAACGTCCGGCCGCTGCCCGAGGCGCGCGGCATCGCCGACCACGAGGGCGTCGACATCCGCACCTACAGCGTGATCTACAAGATCACCGACGAGCTGAAGGCCGCCATGCAGGGCCTCCTCACGCCCGAAGAGGTCGAGGAGACGATCGGCATGGTCGAGGTCCGGCAAACCTTCCGCGCTTCGCGCATAGGCACGATCGCCGGCTGCTACGTCACGCAGGGCAAGGTCACCCGCGGCTCGCAGGTGCGTATCGTGCGCGACGGAACCGTGATCCACGACGGCCGGATCGGCACGCTGCGCCGCTTCAAGGACGACGTGCGCGAGGTCGAGGAGGGCTTCGAGTGCGGTGTGGTCCTGGAGAACTACCAGGACGTCCGAGAGGGCGACGTGCTCGAGGTCTACGAGACCCGTCAGGTCGAGCGAGAGCTCGAGACGTAGGTCGGATATTCCGGCAGAGCCTGCGACGTCACTAGCAGGCGAGGCCGCAGGCCTGTATATGTGGGCGGGCGATGCCGTTCGTCGTCCTGATGAGGATCCACCTGCATTTCCCCGACAACGGGAGCCTGAAGGGCAAGCGCAAGGAGCTGCTGGCCGCGCGCGCGGCCCTTTCACGCCGGTTCGGGGCAGCGGTCGCAGAGGTCGACGACCACGACCTCTGGCAGCGCGCCACGCTCGCCGCCGGCCTGGTGGGCGGCTCGGCCGCGGAGCTGGAGCGCGCGGCGGACGGAATCGAGCGCTATCTGGCAGCCAGATTTCCCGAAGCTGTGCGGGTTGAGCGGCGACTCGTGTCCTTCGCGGACATCGACGCCTGACCGGGTCGCCGGTCCCATTCTCTGCCTAGGCAAGGATTCGCCCCGGCGCGGGCGAACGAACCCTGGTTGAGAGTTCGGAGGTATAGTCGAGGGCGGTTCGCCCGGGGGAGGCTTACTGGAGTCTGCCCATGCCCAAGGAACGGATGCGACGAGTCAACGAGGCCGTGCGTGAGGTTCTCAGCACGGCGATGCGGCGACATCAAGGACCCTCGCGTTGGCTTCGTGACAGTTACCGCCGTTGACACCAGCCCAGACCTGCGCCGTGCGCAGGTGTTCGTGAGCGTGCTCGGCGACGAAGCCCAGCGCGAGCAGACCTTCGCCGGGCTGATCTCGGCGCGCGGGTTCCTGCAGTCGCGCGTGGCGCGCGAGCTGAGGATGAAGCACACGCCCCAGCTGCAGCTCGTCTACGACGACACGCCCGAGAAGGGCGTGCGGATCTCACAACTGCTGCGCGAGATCGGCGAGGACCGATGAAGGTCGACGTCGAGAGCGCCCGCGAGCACGTCGCCCAGGAGCTGCGGGACAGCGGCAAGTTCCTCCTGACGACCCACGAGAACCCCGACGGCGATGCGCTCGGCTCGCTCGCCGCGATGAACGCGATCCTCCTGCAGCTCGGCAAGGACTGCGTGATGTTCATGTCCGAGGAGGAGTACCCGCTGCCCTACGAGTACCAGGACCTGCCGCTCGACGGCGTCGTCCACGAGCTCGCCGCCGGACGCGGCCGAGCGCACGATCGTCTTCCTCGACTGCGGCAACATCGACCGGATGCCGGTGAGCTTCCTCGGTCGCGACGAGGCGCACATCGTCAACATCGACCACCACCACGACAACACCAACTTCGGCACGGCGAACCTGGTGGTGGACGGGGCCTCCTGCACCGCCGAGATCGTCTGGCAGCTCGCCAAGGACCTCGGCGCGGAGATCACCCCGCCGATCGCAGACGCCCTTTATGTCGGCCTCGTCACGGACACCGGCAAGTTCATGTACGAGAACACCACGCCGCGAGTCGCACCGCATGGCGGCCGAGCTGATCGAGCACGGAGTGGACCCGCATGAGGTCTTCCGGCGCCTGTTCGAGAGCGTGCCGCTCGCCAAGCTGCACCTGATGGCACGGGTGCTGGCCCGGGCCGAGCGCTACGACGACGGCCGGCTGACGATCTCGTTCATCAAGCGTGAGGACTTCGCGGAGACGGGCGCCGACGAGAACGACGTCGAGGGCATCGTCGACCACATGCGCGCCGTACGGGGAACGGTGGTCGCTGCGCTCGTGCGCGAGCAGCTGAAGGAAGGCCGCGAGGGGATCAGCAAGGTCAGCCTGCGCGCGTCGTCGGACGCGTGGACGTGAGCCGCATCGCCCGCCAGCAGGGCGGTGGCGGGCACCGCCAGGCAGCGGGCTTCTCGACGCGAGCTGCCGCCCGACGAGCTGGTCGGCCTTCATCCGCGGAGAGATCGCAAGTCAGTACTAGTCCGGCCGTTCCGTCTCCGGGCGTCCTCCTGGTCGACAAGCCTCCGGGCCCGACCTCGCATGACATCGTCGCGGCCGTGCGGCGCTCGCGTCTTGCCGCCGGTGTGAAGGTCGGGCACGCGGGGACGCTCGACCCGTTCGCGTCCGGGTTGCTGATCGTCCTGGTGGGCCAGGCCACGCGGTTCCAGCGCTACTTCATGGCCCTGCCAAAGCGCTACCGGGCTCGGGCGCGGTTCGGCGCCGTGTCGGACACCGGCGACCCCGAGGGCCGCATCCAGGAGACGGGGCGCGGGGTGGAGGAGGACGCCGTGCGAGCGGCGCTGCCCGCCCTCGTAGGTGAGATCGAGCAGCGTGTGCCGCGTGCGTCTGCCGTCAAGGTCGGGGGCGAGCGCCTCTACAAGAAGGCCCGCCGCGGCGAGGAGTTCGAGACTCCGGTCCGTCGCGTGTCCGTGCGCCGCCTGGACCTCGTCGGAATGGAAGCCGCGGCCGGTTGGGCGGACCTCGACATCGAATGCTCGAGCGGCACGTACATCCGCCAGCTGGTCGCCGATCTGGGCGAACTGGTCGGCACGGGCGCCTACTGCGAGCGGCTCGAGCGGACCGGTATCGGCCCGTTCGAGAGCTCGGCTGCCGATCCCGAGCACGTGATCCCGCTTGCCGAGGCGCTGTCCTTCATGCCGGAACGCCCGCTGTCGCCGGAGGAAGAGCACGCAGCGGCGAACGGGCGCCGGCTCCCCGACGAGGGGCCCGACGGCGAGGTGGTGCGCCTGACCGCCGAAGGCCGACTGGTCGCCGTGTCGGAACGCCAGGAGGGCGTACTGCGCCCCCTGACCGTGCTCGGCTGACACACTCATCCCGTGGACGCACGCTCTGTAGGGAGGGCATGCATCGCCGCAGTCGCAATGGTGGCGGCACTCGTGCCGGCGGTGGCCGATGCGCGGCTGATCGGCGAGTTCCAGGCGCGCGTGAAGGGCTTTCAGCCCGGCTCGGGCTCGTACACCGTGGTGGCCGGCGCGCGGATCTTCGACACGACCGGACTGCCCGCGCCGGCGCTCTCGGAGGCCTCGGTGAGCTTTCCTGCGGGCGCCCGCCTGCGAAAGCGGTTCCTTCGCCGCCACTACTACTGCGACCCTGCGCTGCTGGAGCGACACCCCGATCCCAAGCTGTGCCCGCGTGCGCGATTCGCGACCGGCAGGATCGTTCTCGATGCACGCCCCGAGGTCGTGGAGTCTCTGTCGGCGAACATCCGCCTCTATCTCGGCAAGCCGGCGGCCCCGGGTGACATCGCGTCGGTCGTGGCCCTCGTCGTTCCCAACGAGTCGAGCCCGGCCTACGCGTACCAGGTGCTGCAGGGCCGGCTGGTCAAGGCGCATGCCGGGCCCTTCGGGTACCGGCTCGTGTTGCCGGCACGGATCAAGCCGTTGCTTCCGACGGTCACACTGACGCTCGCCGAGATGCATCTGAACATCCGCGGCCTGCATGAGACGGTCAAGGGACGGAAGATCTTCTGGACCACGGCGCCGCGGTGCCCACGTGGCCGCCGTGTCTGGTTTGGGGCCCGATACCGGTTCGACGGCGCCGTGCCGACGATCGTTCGCCGCCGCAGCATTTCGTGCACGCGGCTATTGCGCAATCCTTCCGGCACCGGGCGCGGCGAGATTCCGGGTACCAGCTGATGGAAATCCATACGAGCCTTGAACAGATACCGCCGGAGCCGGGGGGCCGGGCAGTGGCCCTCGGCACGTTCGACGGCGTGCACGTGGGCCACCGGCAAGTGATCGAGCGCGCCCGCGCCTGGGCCGCGGAGCACGGCGGGCGCTCGGCGGTTGTGACGTTCGACCCGCATCCGCTGCAGGTCCTGGCGCCCGAGGAGCCGCCCAAGCTGCTCACGACGACCGCGATCAAGCTGGACCGGATCGCGTCGCTGGGGGTGGACGAGACCATCGTCGTCCCCTTCACCGAGGAGCTCTCACGCATGAGCGCCGAGGACTTCTGCGAGCAGACACTGGCGGCCCGCATAGGCGCCCGGCACGTGAGCGTGGGGGAGAACTTCCGGTTCGGGCACAAGGCCGCCGGCGACGCCGACCTGCTGTGCCGGCGGAAGGAATTCACGGCGGAGGTAGTGCCGCTGGTCGAGGTCGACGGTGAGCCGGTCTCGTCGAGCCGGATCCGCAAGCTCGTCGGCGCGGGCGACGTGGCCCGAGCCGCGCGCCTGCTCGGAGACCCGTTTCAGATCGAGGGCCCGGTGATCCAGGGCGACGCCCGGGGCCGCGACCTCGGGATGCCGACCGCTAACATCGAGCCGCCGCAGGAGACGGTCCTGCCCGCGCCGGGTGTCTATGCCGCCACGGCGCTGGGGCGACCGGCCGCGGTCTCGATCGGCGTGCGCCCCACCTTCGAGCGCGAGGGCCGCCTGCTGGTGGAGGCTTATCTGCTCGACTTCGATGGCGATCTGTACGGCGAGACACTTCGGATCGGGTTCCTGGAGCGCCTGCGCGACGAGCTCAGCTTCGACTCGGTGGACGAGCTGGTCGAGCAGATGAAGCGTGACGTGGCCCAGACGCGCGACATCGCCGCCCTGGCGCTCGCGTCGGACTGAGACGGGAGACCGGAGACGGGAGAGCGTCCCACTCCGGTCTCCGGTCTCCGGTCTCCCGACTTGCTAACTTCTTCCGCCGTGACCTTGACCAAGGAAGCCAAGACCGAGCTGATCACCAAGTACGCGACCCACGAGGGCGACACCGGGTCGCCCGAAGTGCAGGTCGCGCTGCTGACCGCTCGCATCAACGAGCTGACCGAGCATCTGCGCGAGCACAAGAAAGACCATCACTCGCGCCGCGGGCTGCTGATGCTCGTCGGCCAGCGCCGCCGGCTGCTGAACTACCTCAACCGCCACAACGTCGACCGATACCGCCAGCTCGTCCAAGAGCTCGGGCTCCGGCGCTAGCGCCGTGGGCGGTCCGTCCGTAGGCGACCGCGCGCCCGACTTCGAGCTGCAGGGGACCGCTGGGCCGTTCAAGCTCTCCGATCACCGCGGCGAGCGGGTCGTCCTCCTCTTCTATCCGGGCGACAACACCCCGGTCTGCACCAAGCAGTTCTGCTCCTACGCCGCGCGCCCCGACGAGATGCGCGATCTGCCCGCCACGGTCGTCGGGATCTCCGCGCAGGGCCTCGAGTCCCACCAGGAGTTCCAGTCCAAGCACGACATCCCGGTCCCGCTCCTGGCCGACGTCGACAAATCGGTTGCCAAGTCCTTTGGGGTGACCGCGCCGATGGTGGGGACCCGGCGAGCAGTGATCGTCGTCGACGAGGACGGTGTCATCCGCCACCGCTTCGTCCACCGGCTGGGGCTCGACTTCCAGACCGTGGACGACATCCGCGCCGTGCTGGACGAGCTGCCGGCCCCGGCCGGCGCCTGAGAACGGGCCCGCACCAGTCGCGCTTCATCGGCTCACCGGCCCCGGAGCAGGGCGGAAAGCCATTGATAGCATTGCGACAAACTCCGGAGAGAAGAGAACCCACACGCAGCCAACCGGAGGCTGCCCGAAAGGATCCTGAATGACCCCTCCCACCACTGGCCGGGCCTCGGTCGATATCGCAGGCACCGAGCTGACTTTTGAGACCGGCAAGCTTGCCAAGCAGGCAAGCGGCTCCGTGGTCGTGACCATGGGCGAGACGATGGTGCTCTGCACCGCGACCGCCGGCAACGAGCGCGACGTGGACTTCCTGCCGCTCACCGTAGACGTCGAGGAGCGCATGTACGCGGCCGGGAAGATCCCCGGCAGCTTCTTCAAGCGCGAGGGACGCCCCTCGCGAGAAGGGCATCCTCACGGCGCGGATGATCGACCGCCCGGTTCGCCCGCTGTTCCCCAAGGGCTGGCGGCGCGAGACGCAGATCGTCGCTACCCCGATGTCGGATCGATCACGTGCACCCCTACGACATTCTCGCGATGAACGGCGCCTCGGCCGCCCTGGCTGTTTCCGACATCCCGTTCCCGACGCCGGTCGGCGCGGTCCGCATCGGCAAGATCGAGGGGAAGTTCGTCGTGAACCCCGACGAGGCCGACATCCCCGAGTCCGAGCTCGACCTGATCGTGGCCGGCACCGATGACGCGATGCTGATGGTCGAGGCCGGCGCGAGCGAGATCACGGAGGCCGAGATCCTCGACGCGCTCGACATCGCCCACGACGAGATCCGCAAGATCTGCGCTGCCCAGCGCGAGCTCGCGGCCTCGATGGGCAAGCCCAAGATGGAGATCAACCCGCCCACGGTCGACCCGGAGCTGTACGAGCAGATCAAGGGCTCGCACGGCGCCTCATTGGACGCCGCTACGCAGGTCGAGGACAAGCTCGAGCGCCAGGACGCGACCAAGGAGGTCGAGGAGGCGATCCTCGAGCACTACGCCGGCGAGGAAGCCGACCCGGAGCGCCGCGCGGCGGTGCAGCGGGCGTTCGACAAGCTCGAGAAGGACATCATCCGCCGCCGGATCGCGGTCGACAAGCGCCGTCCCGACGGTCGCTCCGCCGACGAGATCCGCGAGATCTGGATCGAGGTCGGAGTCGCTCCGCGCACGCACGGATCGGCGATCTTCACCCGCGGCCAGACGCAGGTGTTCTCGGTCGCGACGCTCGGCACCATGCGCGAGGAGATGCGGCTCGACACGCTCGGGCTCGAGACGTCGAAGCGCTACTTCCACCACTACAACTTCCCGCCCTTCTCGGTGGGCGAGGCCGGCTTCATGCGCGGCCCGAAGCGCCGTGACATCGGCCACGGAGCGCTCGCAGAGCGCGCCCTGCTGCCGGTGATCCCGTCCGCCGAGGAGTTCCCGTACACGATCCGCGTCGTCTCCGAGATCCTCGAGTCGAACGGCTCGTCGTCGATGGCCTCCGTCTGCGGCTCGACGCTGTCGCTGATGGACGCCGGCGTGCCGATCAAGAAGCCGGTGGCCGGGATCGCGATGGGCCTGATCAAGGAGGGCGACGACTACATCGTGCTGTCCGACATCGCGGGCGTCGAGGACCACCTCGGCGACATGGACTTCAAGGTCGCCGGCACCAAGGACGGCATCACCGCCCTCCAGATGGACATCAAGATCACGGGCGTCACGTTCGACATCCTGCGCGACGCGCTCGCAGCAGGCCCAGGACGGCCGCGCTGTTCATCCTCGGCAAGATGGCCGAGGTGATCGCGCGAGCCGCGCGCGGAGCTGTCGCAGCACGCGCCGCGGATCACCTCGATCCAGATCGACCCGAGCAAGATCGGCGCCGTCATCGGCAAGGGCGGCGAGACGATCCGCGCGCTGTCCGAGGAGTTCGAGGCCCAGATCGACGTCGACGACGACGGCACGGTCCTGGTCTACGCGGCCAACGGCGAGCTGGGCGACGCCCTCGTCGAGCGCGATCCGCACGATGACCAAGGAGGTCGAGGTCGGCGACGAGTTCACCGGCAAGGTCGTGAAGACGACCACCTTCGGCGCGTTCGTCGAGCTGACCAAGGGCACCGACGGCCTGCTCCACATCTCGAACGTCACGCCCGGCGAGCGGGCCGAGACGGTCGAGGACGTGCGTCAACCGCGGCGACGAGGTCAACGTCCGCGTGGTCGAGGTCGACAAGGAGCGCGGCCGCATCGGCCTGCGCCTGGCCGACGACCCGGAGATCGCGGGCAAGACGGCCGAGGAGCTGGCTGCGATCGGCACCGGCGACCGGGCGGCGACGGCGGCGACCGCGGCGGCGGCGGCCGTGACCGTGACGGCCGCGGGCGCGCGACGCGCGGCGACCGTGACGGCGGCGGCCGCGACCGCGGCGAGCCGCGGACGTCGCGACTAGGCGACGCCAGGTTGGCGCATGCCGAGCACACAGCTGACCGAGCTCGGACTCGGGCGTCCGGGTCGTCACCGAGCGCGATACCCTCGGTGCGCTCGGTCGCGCTCGGCTTCTGGGTGCGGCGCCGGCTCGCGCGACGAGACGGTCGAGCAGGCCGGGATCTCGCACTTCCTCGAGCACCTGCTGTTCAAGGGAACGCCGCGCTTCAGCTCGACGCGAGATCGACGCAGATCTTCGACGGCATGGGCGCGGAGATCAACGCCGGCACCGGCAAGGAGACCACGTCGGTCTACTCGCGCTTCCTCGACCAGCACCTCGACGCGCGCCTTCGACGTGATCGGCGACATGGTGCTGCGCCCGACCTACCCGGACATCGAGTCCGAGCGCCAGGTCGTGATCGAGGAGATCGCGATGTACGAGGACGAGCCGTCGGACAAGGTCCACGACGTGCTCTCGCGCGCGCGGTCTTCGGCGACCACCCGCTCGGGCGGCCGATGATCGGCCGCGCCGAGGTGATCGCGACGTGCCGGTGCCGGAGACGTCGCCGCCTACCACGACAGCCGCTACGTGCCGCCCGCGATCGTCGTCGCCGCGGCCGGCAACCTCGAGCACGAGCGGATTCGTCGAGCTGGCGGAGAAGGCCTGCACGGCCGACCGTGCCGGCGAGCGGCGCCGACCTGCGACTCCGCCGGCGCCGAAGCAGCCGACGGTGCGCTTCCACCAGAAGGAGACCGAGCAGTACCACCTGTGCCTCGGCGCGCCGGGGCATCGCCCGCAACGACGACCGCCGCTTCGCGCTGCGCGATGCTCGACACGATCCTGGGCGGCTCGAGCTCGTCGCGCCTGTTCCAGGAGGTGCGCGAGAAGCGCGGCCTGGCCTACTCGGTCTACTCGTACGTCGAGCCAGTACATCGACACCGGGCAGGTCGGCGTGTACGTCGGCACCCGCCCGGACAACGTCGACGAGGCGCTCGACGGTGATCGGCGCCGAGCTGCGCACGCTCTGCGAGGACGAGCGTTCCGCGCCGAGGAGCTGGACCGCGCCAAGGAGAACGTGAAGGGCCGGACTGGTGCTGTCGATGGAGTCGACCGCGGCGCGCATGAACCGGCTCGGCGCGCTCGGTCTTGATGGGCATCCCGCTGCTGTCGCTCGACGAGACGATCGAGCGACTCGACGCGGTCGACGCCGACGACGATCACGGCGCTGGCCGCAGGAGCTGTATCGCGCCCGAGCGCCTGTCCGCGGCCGGCGTCGGGCGACGAGGAGCGCGCTTCCGCGCCGCGCTGGCGCCGTCGGCCCCGAGCTCGCAGCCGCGTGATCGACGTCGCCGTCTCCGGCGCGGCGGGCCGGATGGGGCAGACCGTCTGCGACGCGGTCGAGGGCGCCGACGGACATGGAGCTGGTCGGGCGCGCCGACCCGGCGCTCGGGCACCGCCCTCGGCGACGTGCTCGGCGACGCCGACGTAGGTCGTGGTCGACTTCACGCACGCCGGACACCGCGCTTCGCCAACGCGCGCGAGTGCCTCGAGGCGGGCGTGCACGGCGTGATCGGCACGACCGGCTCGACCGACGACTGCTCGGCTAGCTGCGAGAGCGGCGGCGGGCGAGCGCGAACTGCTTCGTCGCGCCCAACTTCGCGATCGGCGCGGTGCTGATGATGGAGGCCGCCGCAGCTGGCGGCTCCGCACATGCCCGACGTGCGAGATCATCGAGCTCCACCACGACGCGAAGCTCGACGCGCCGTCCGGGACGGCGAAGCGCACCGCCGAGCTGATCGAGGAGGCCGGCGGGCACGTGCACCAGCCGATCCACTCGGTGCGGCTACCCGGGCCTCGTCGCGCACCAGGAAGTGATCTTCGGCGGCCTGGGGCAGACGCTCACGATCCGCCACGACTCGATCTCGCGCGAGTCGTTCATGCCGGGCGTGCTGCTGGCGGTCCGGCGCGTCGGAGAGCTGGACGGTTTGGTGGTTGGGCTGGAGAAGCTGCTGTTCTGAGTCGGCAGACGGCGGACGGCAGTCGGCAGAGGTGTCGTACCGAGGTCTGCGGACTGCTGACTGCGGACTGCCGACTCGTAGCGTCAGCTACGCGACATCCTGTCTGACGGCTTCCGGGTCCATCCAGCCGCCGAACGCCTCCTCCAGCTCGCGCGCCACCGCCAGCACCTCCATCTCGTGGCCGCGGCGGCCGATCACCTGGACGCCGACCGGCAGTCCCTCCGCCGAGCGCTTGACCGGCACGGCTGCAGCCGGAAGGCCCATCAGGTTCACGTAGGTGCAGAGCGTCATGAGGTCTACTTCGTCGACGGGCGTCCCGTCGACGTCGATCACCGTGGAGCCGATCTCGAAGGCCGGCGTGGGCGCAATCGGGCAAACTGCGATCGGGTTGCGCTCCAGCCACGCGCAGACAGCACGCTCGAGCTCGACACGCCACGCCAGCGCGCCGACGTAGCGAGCGAGGTCGAGTTCCTCGCCGTCGACCTTCGTCTCGAGCATGTAGCGCAGCTGCGGAGACAGCTGGTCGGCGTTCGGCTTGAGGATCGGCCACACGACAGCGCCGATCTCGCGACAGGGCGACCGTCAGGAAGCACTCGCGCACCTCTGCCTGGTTCGGCGGGGCGCTCCTCGACGATCTCGTGCCCGGCGTCTGCAAGAGCGCGCGCCGCTGCGCGCACGGCCTCGCGGACCTCGCCGACGACCGGCGTCAGGCCGTCCTCCTCGAAGGCCGCCACCCGCAGTCCGGCCGCCGAGGCCGGCTCGAGCTGAGCGCCGTAGACGTCGGGGTCGCTCGCGAGGTCGGGCTGGGCGAAGATCGGCAGCAGCAGCTCGAGGTCCTCGACGTACCGCGCCATCGGGCCGATCTCGGAGGCGAGCTGCACGCTCATCGGGTGAGCGGCGGGGGAGTGGCCCTTGTAGGGGACGATCCACCGCCCCGGCCGGATGCCGACCACGCCGCAGAAGTTGCACGGGATGCGGATCGATCCTCCGTAGTCGGAGCCCACGCCGAACGCGCTCATGCCGGTCGCGATCGCCGCGCCTTCGCCTCCGGAGGAACCGCCGGCCGTGCGGCCGTGCATGTGCGGGTTGTGGGTCGCCCCGTAGACGAGGTTGTTGGAGTCGTAGTGGATCGCGAGCTCGGGGATGTTGGTCTTGCCGAGCAGGATCGCGCCGGCGCCGCGCAGGTTGCGGATCACCACCGCGTCCTCCGTGGAGACGTTGCCCTGGAGCAGCTTCGAGCCGTCGGTGCAGGGCATTCCGGCGACCTCGATCGACTCCTTGGCGGTGAACGGCACGCCGTGCAGCGGGCCGATGTCTCCGGAGCCGTCCAGTACGGCCTCTGCCTCCCGCGCCTCTTCGAGCGCCTGCTCGAAGCGCGGCAGCACCAGCGCGTTGATCTCGCCGTTGGCCTTTTCAGCCCTCGCGATGTGCGCCTCGACGAGCTCGACGGGGCTCACCTCGCGCTCGCGGATCGCCCGCGCCATCTGCGTCGCAGACCTTCTCAGCAAGTCCTCCACTGCGCCTCCTCCCGGGTTTGAAACCTCTGGGCAGCCTACCCTGATGGAATAATCGCCCGGATGGCCCCCCAGATCTCGAAGCCGCGGCTCGGCACGATCGTCACCGCGATGGTGACGCCGTTCGACTCCGAGCTCAAGGTGAGCGAGAGCGGCGCCCGCCGCATCGCCCGCCACCTGGTCGATCACGGCTCGGACGGGCTCGTGGTCGCGGGCACGACGGGGGAGTCCGCGACGCTCGACGACGCGCGAGAAGCTGGCCCTGCTGGAGGTGGTGATCGACGAGGTCGGAGACCGCGCGGCCGTGATCGCCGGCACCGGCTCCAACGACACGGCGCACTCCGTGCATCTCACTGCGGCGGCCACCGAACGCGGCGCCGACGGTGTGCTGGTCGTGACGCCCTACTACAGCAAGCCGAGCCGCCGCGGGCTGAAGGGCCACTTCGAGGCGGTCGCCGACGCAACGGACCTTCCGGTCGTGATCTACAACATTCCCGCCCGCTGTGTGATCAACCTCGATCCCGACCTGCTCGTCGAGCTGTCCCAGATTCCCAACGTCGCCGCGATCAAGCAGGCGAACGACGATCTCGAGCAGGCGCGCCGCATCGTGGACGAAACCGGGCTCGCGCTGTACGCGGGCGACGACGTTCTCCTGCGTCCGTTCGCCGAGATCGGCGGAGCGGGAGGGATCTGCGTTTCGTCGCATCTGGCGGGCGAGCAGATGCGACATGTTTATGAGGCGGCGCGCGCCGGTGACTCCGAGCGCGCAGCTGCGCTCGACGCCGAGCTCGCGGACCTCTACGAGACGCTGTTCTTCACCGCCAGCCCCGGCGCCTGTCAAGGCCGCGCTCAATCTGATCGGGCTCGACGTCGGCGGGCCTACGGCTCCCGATGGTCGAGTTGGACGAGGACGAGCTGGGGCGCGTGCGCGACATGCTCGACCGCACCGGTCTCGGCCTCCAGGCGGCCAAGGCTCAGTGAGTCCCAGCACGCTTCGCGTCCTCCCGCTCGGCGGCCTGGGCGAGATCGGCAAGAACATGACCGTCATCGAGTACGACGGCCGCATCGTCGTCGTCGACACCGGCCTGATGTTCCCGACCACCGAGATGCTCGGGATCGACCTGGTCCTGCCCGACTTCACCTACCTGCGCGATCACGCGGAATCGATCGACGCGATCGTTCTCACCCACGGGCACGAGGACCACGTCGGCGCGCTGCCGTGGCTGCTGCGGGAGCTCGAGGTGCGCCCGCCGATCTATTCCGGCCCGCTCACGGTCGCCATGGCGCAGTCGAAGATCGAGGAGCACAAGCTCAAGGACGTCGAGTTCGTCGACGTGGAGCCGGGAGACGAAATCGAGGCGGGCCCCTTCGAGCATGGAGATGATTCACGTCTCCCATTCGATCCCGGATGCCTGCGCGGTCGCCGCTTACGTGCGAGCTCGGCACGGTGATCGTCACCGGCGACTACAAGTTCGACCAGACACCGGTTGACGGACCTCCCACGGATGCCGCCCGGCTCGCCGAGTTCGGCCGGGAGGGCGTGTTGCTGCTCTGCGGCGATTCGACCAACGCCGACCGCGAGGGAACGACGCCTTCGGAGGCAAGTCGTCGGGCCGGTGCTCCAAGAGGTCTTCTCGCGCGCCGAGGGCCGGATCGTGATCACGTCGTTCGCGTCCAACCTGCACCGGGTGCAACAGGTGATCGACACGGCGATGCTGCTCGACCGGCGGGTCGCGGTCGTCGGGCGCTCGATGCGAAAGAACCTGAACATCGCGCGCCGGCTCGGGCGCGCACATGTGCCCGAGGGACTCCTCGTCTCGCCGAAGGAGATCGAGTCGTTCCCGGACGACAAGCTCGTTCTGCTGACCACCGGAAGCCAGGGCGAGCCGCTCTCGGCGCTTCGCCGGATGGCCCACCAGGAGCACCCGCAGGTGAAGCTCCACTCGGGCGACACCATCATCTTCTCGGCCACGCCGATTCCCGGGAACGAGCGGGCGGTCAACGAGACGGTCGACCGCCTCTACCAGATCGGCGCGACCGTCATCACGACCCAGGATGCCGCCGTTCACGCGTCAGGACACGGCCGCGCGGAGGAGATCAAGCTGATGCTGAACCTGACTCGCCCGCGCTACGTGATGCCGGTGCACGGCGATCACAAGCGGCTCTACCTGCACTCCAAGCTGGCCGAATCGGTCGGCGTCGACCCGGATGACATCTTCATCGGGCGCAACGGGCTGCCGCTCGACATCGACGAGAGCGGCGCGCGCTTCGGCGACCCGAGCAGCAGTCGGGCATGGTGTTCGTCGACGGAGTCGACGTCGGCGACATCGAGGACGTCGCGCTACGCGACCGCCGCGCCCTGTCCGCGGACGGCATCTTCATCGTGGTGGCGACGATCTCGGGCCAGGACGGGCTGGCGCTGGCGCCGCCGGAGATCATCTCCAGGGGCGTGCCGTTCCTCGAGACGGAGGACGGGCTGACCGATGACGTCCGCGAGACCGTGGAGATGTCGCTCGAGAAGGCGGCCCGCGACGAGGTGCGCGAGATCTCCCTGCTGCAGGAGCACGTTCGCGACGACGTGGTCGCCTACATCTACCACCGCCTGCGCCGCCGGCCAATGGTGCTGCCGGTGGTGGTGGAGGTCTAGAGCCGGCCTCACTTACGACGTGGCATGACTTGAGCCCGATATACGGGCCGAAGTCATGCCACGGTCGAACGTTTTAGGCGGCTTCCTTTCGCCGCTTGCGCTCGCCCATCTTGCGGAAGGCGGCGGCCATCCGCAGGTTCGCACGTGGGAAGGGGGCCGACAGGCGCACGACCCATGCGCGCCAGCGCGGGATCGCCTCGACGATCCTGGTGCCGTCGATCAGCGCCACCGCGCGTGCTGCGACCTCCTCGGGCTGGAGGAGGCGCGGCGCCGAGAAGATGATCGCCGAGTCCGGCTCGCCCTGGCGCTCGCGGACCATCCCTGTGTCGACGCCGTCGGGGCAGACGGCGTGCACGCGGATCGGGATGCCTTCCTCCGAGAGGTCGCCCTGGAGCGAGGCGGTGAAGCCGAGGACGGCGTGCTTGGTGGCTCCGTAGACGGCCAGCCCCGGGACGGGGCCGAACGAGGACATCGACGCCATGTTGATGATGTGACCGCCGCCCGTCGGACCGCATGGACTCGACGGCCGCGCGTGATCCCCAGATCACGCCGAGCAGGTTGGCGTCGACGATCGCGCGGACCTCCTCGTCCGGATGCACCCAGGCGCGTTGGGTGCGCAGGATGCCCGCGTTGTTCACCCAGACCTTGACCGGGCCGCGCTCGGCTGCCGCTGCGGCGACGGCGCGATGGGAGTTGGGGTCCCGGACGTCCTGGGCCATCGACCGCGCGGCTTCGCCGATCAGCGCCGCGGTGTCCTCCGCTGCCTCGGCGTTCACGTCCGTGACCAGGACCGCGTAGCCACGTGCGACCAGCAGGCGCGCGATCTCGCGCCCCATGCCGCGCCCGGCCCCGGTCACCACAGCCACCTCCACGCGCGGGAGCCTAGCCGGGCAGGGCAGCGCTGGTGCGCGTCGAAGTGTTTCCCGCGCCGGGTCCGTGGCCCGGCCCAACCCGTCATGGCCGCCCGCAAGACCACTCGCTCAAAGCCGAAGCCGCGTCGCAAGCCCACGCGACGGAAGCCCGTGCGGCGCAAGCCGCTGTCGGCGCGCGTCCGCTCGTTCTCGCCGGCTCGGCTGCGCATCTCCGAGCCTCGAGGACTCGAATCGCGATGCACTTGCCCTGGGGCTGGTCGCCGTCGGCCTGCTGCTGGCGTTCGTCTTCTACTTCGACTGGGAGGGCGGGAAGGTCGGCGAGGCGCTCGCCACCGCGCTGCGGTTCCTGCTCGGCGCCGCCGCTTACGTCATCCCCGTCGCGCTGATCTGCTCCGGCCTGGCCGTGATCGCCACCACTGAGTCGAGCCCACGCCGGCACCTCGTCCTGCGGCGGGGCGATCCTCCTTGGATCCCTGGCACTGGGATTCGCCGCCGGCTCGCTGGGGCTCGGACCGGGTGCCGCTCCGCGAGTGGACCTGTTCAACCCGGACTTCTTCATGGACCGCGGCGGTCTCGTGGGCGCACTCGAGTACTGGGCGATCAGCAGCCTCTTCTCCGGCGCCGGCGCGCATCTCGCTTTCCTCGTGGGCATTTCCGCCGGCTTGCTGCTGGCCACCGGAACCTCTGTTGCGAGCGTCGTGTCCACCGTGCGGGGATTCGCCCGCTGGTGTGGAGCCCGCGCCCGCGGCGTCGGGGACGCCGTCGCCGGCGAGCGGCAGCTCGCCCAGGAGGACGCGCTCGGATTCCCGCCCGAGGAGCCGGAGGTGGAGTTCCGCGTGGAGGCGCTCGAGCCGCCCGCACCGCCTGTGCTCGAGGAGGAGGAGCAGCAGACAGCGGAGCACGACCTGCTGGAGCACGAGCCGGAGCTCGACCCCATCGCCGAAGACCCGCTGGAGCAGGTCGAGCGCGACGTTGCCGCCACCGAGGGGGCCGCGCTCACTCCGCAGGGGCTGAAGCGCTCCTCGATCACCGAGTCGGAGGAGATCAGCTACTCGCTGCCGGACCCATCGATCCTGCGGCGCTCGCCCGGAGACACCGGACCCGACACCTCGAACCAGGACGCGGTCGCCAAGCATCTGGTCGAGACGCTGGGCCACTTCGGGATCGAGGCGCAGCTGGTCGGCCGGGTCGCCGGCCCGCGCGTGACGCGCCACGAGCTGCGGCTGGCGCCCGGGACCAAGGTCTCCAAGGTGACGCAGCTGAAGGACGACCTGGCGTATGCGCTTGCCTCGACCGACATCCGGATCCTGGCGCCCATCCCGGGCAAGCAGGCCGTTGGCGTAGAGGTGCCCAACAAGCGCCACCGGATGGTCTACCTCGGCGACATCTTCGAGCGCGAGCTGGGCCAAGGTAACGGCAAGAAGGGGACCGCCCCCGCCGCGCCGCTCGCCGTATGGCTCGGTAAGGACATCTCCGGCCAGTCCATCTGGACCGACCTCGCGCGCATGCCGCACGTCCTCGTCGCCGGCACCACCGGCTCGGGGAAGTCGGGCTGCGTCAACGCGATGCTCTCCTCGGTGCTTCTGCGCTCGTCACCCAACGAGGTCCGGCTGGTGCTCGTCGACCCCAAACGGGTCGAGCTGAACCACTACGAGGACATTCCGCATCTTCTGACCCCGGTCGTGACTGCGCCTCGCATGGCGGCCAACGTACTGGGCAACCTGATCAGCGAGATGGAGAGCCGCTACGAGGTCATGGGCGCCGCCCGAGCGCGAAACATCACCGAGATGAACCAGATCCGCCGGACCGCGGGGGAGAGCGTCCCTCCCTCACATCCTGTGCGTGATCGACGAGCTCGCCGACCTGATGATGGTCGCGCCCGCCGAGGTCGAGGACTCGATCATCCGCCTGGCGCAGAAGTCACGCGCGGTGGGGATCCACCTCGTGCTCGCGACTCAGCGCCCGTCGGTGGACATCATCACCGGCACGATCAAGGTGAACGTGCCCGCGCGGATCGCATTCGCTGTCTCGTCGCAGCACGACTCCCGCGTGATTCTCGACGGCGGTGGCGCCGAGTCTCTGCTCGGCCAGGGAGACATGCTCTTCCGCGGTCCCGGTTCGTCCAAGCTGCAGCGGATCCAGGGCGCCTACATCACCGAAGATGAGATCGCGCGGCTGACGGCGCACTGGCGCTCCCAGGGCGAGCCCGACTACGAGGAAGAGCTGCTGGAGGCGCGGCGAGAATCCGGAAGAGGAGGACCGCGACTTCTCGCCTGACGAGGACGACCTGCTCGAGGAGGCGATCCGGCTCGTCGCCCAGACGCAGACTGCGTCGGTGTCCATGGTCCAGCGGCGCCTGCGCGTCGGCTACACGCGCGCCGGGCGGTTGATCGACATGCTCGAGCGGCGGGGTGTCATCTCCGGATACGAGGGCTCCAAGCCGCGCCAGGTGCTGGTCACGGAGGGGGACGTGGAGCGGGTGCTCGCGACCGGCGGCTCTGCCGCCGCCTCCGAGATCGAAGCCGAGCAGTAACTTTCGTCAGGCGAGCACAGGCCTTCGCAGGGGGCCCCGCCTCGCCAGGCGATGGCAGACATCGGTTCCACGCTGCGCGAGACGCGCATCCGCAAGAAGATCGACATCACCTCCGTCGAGGAGGCGACGAAGATCCGTGCCAAGTATCTGCGTGCGCTCGAGAACGAGGAATGGCGGCTGCTCCCGGGCCCCACGTACGTCAAGACGTTCCTGCGCACCTATGCGGAGTACCTCGGCCTCGACCCGCGCCTGCTGGTGGAGGAATACAGCGCGCGGTTCGAGCGGCCGGAGGACCTCGAGCTCCCGGCCTTCTCCAGCGAGGCCCGGGTGCGCAGCCGCGTCACGCGGGTGCCGCCGCCCTCGCGCTGGGGGCTCGTGCTCGGCGGCATCGCTGTGATCCTGGTGTTCCTGCTGATCCTCGGGCTCACGGGCGGCAACGACAACGGCGACAACGGCAAGTCCACCTCGACCGCCAAGCGCCACAGGCAGCGCGGCTCCGCGGCGAACGGCACCGCTGCCGCCGAGTCACAGAAGCCCAGCCGTCCGGTCCGCAAGTCGGTGCGCGTACGTGTGGTGGCCACGCGGCCAGTCTGGGTCTGCCTCGTCGACGCGAACGGAAATGACAGGATTGCCGGGCAAACCGTGGCGCCCGGGGAGAAGCAGGGACCCTTCCGGTCGTCAGCGTTCAAGGTGACGTTCGGAAACGGAGGCGGTGACCTGGTGATCGACGGCAAGCGGCGAGACACTCCGGAGCGATCGGAGCCGACCGGCTATTCGATCAAGCCATCGGGCACCGAGATCCTGCCGGCGTCGGAGCGTCCGACGTGCGAGTGACATGAGCGTCCGGGCCGGACTCGTCATCACCGGCACCGAAGTGCTGAGCGGCCGGGTGCAGGATCGCAATGGCCCTTGGCTCGCGGACCGGCTCGCGGAGCTCGGAATCGAGCTCGCCCACGTCACGATCACCGGTGATCGGCCCGCGGACCTCGGCGCCGCGCTTCAGTTCATGCGCAACGAGGGCGCGCGGCTGGTGATCACGAGCGGCGGCCTGGGCCCGACCGCCGATGACCTCACCGCCCAGGTAGTCGCCGACTTCGCCGGCCGGCCGCTACAGCTCGACGAGGCGCTCGAGCAGCGGATCGGCGAGATCATCGCCCGCTTCGCGCGCCGCTGGCGCCTCGATCCCGCAGCGCTTCAGATTGCCAATCGCAAGCAGGCGATGGTGCCCGCGGGCGCCGTCGCGCTCGACCCCGTCGGGACGGCACCAGGTCTTGTCGTTCCGGCCGACGGACAGGTCGTGGTGGTGCTGCCGGGTCCGCCGCGAGAGCTGCAGGGAAGCTGGGCGCAGGCTGTGGAAACGGAGCCGTTTCGGGCGGTGCTCGAGGACGCCACCGACTACCGGCAGACGACCGTGCGGATGTTCGGCATTCCGGAATCGGAGCTCGCGCAGACGCTGCGCGACGCCGAGGACGACTTCGGGCTGGGCGGACTGGAGATCACGACGTGCCTGCGGCGCGGTGAAGTTGAGATCGTGATCCGCGCCGAGCCGGAGTCCGAGCCCCTGGCGCAGCAGCTCGTCGAGCGGCTGACCGAGGTGCACGGTCCCTCGATCTTCTCGACCGACGGCTCGACGATCGACGAGCGGATCGCCAAGCTGCTCGGCGAGCGGAAGCTCGCGGTGGGCGAGTCCTGCACCGGTGGGCTGCTCGCCGGCCGGCTGACCGATCGCCCCGGCGCCTCCGCCTACTTCGCCGGCGGCGTGGTTGCCTACTCCAACGAGGCGAAGGAAGGGCTCCTGGGCGTGCCTCGCGAGCTGCTCGAGGAGCACGGGGCGGTCTCGGCCGAGGCGGCCGAGGCGATGGCCAAGGGCGCGGCCGAGCGCTTCGGCGCCGACTACGGGTTGGCGGTGACCGGCATCGCGGGGCCCGATGGCGGCACCCCCGACAAGCCCGTCGGCCGGGTTTGCTTCGCCGCGGCGGGCGGGGGGGACGAGACGACGGTCCGCTGCATCGACATTCCAGGCGCGCGCCAGGATGTCCGCGACCGCTCGGTGACCGTCGCGCTTCACCTGCTGCGCCTGAAGCTGGAGGGTGGAGAGGTCCCCGGCTGAACCTGCGGGCGTTCGTCGCGCTCGACCTGCCGCCCGAGTTCCTCGAGCCGCTCGTGTCCTGGCGCGAAGCCGCCTACGCGAGCCGGTCCGATGTGCGCCTGCCGCGCCCCGAGACCCTTCACGTGACGCTCGCGTTCCTCGGCTATCAGGCCGAGCGGGACATCCCACGACTCGAGGAGGTGACCTTTGCGGCGGAGCCACGGGTAGCGCGCCTGGCGGCACGGGAGACGAGGGGAGTGCCGCCCCGGCGCAGCCGGCTCCACGCGCTCGACCTGGCCGATCTCGACGGGACGCTCGGGCGCTGGCAGGCGGATCTCTCAGAGCGCCTGGCGGCGACCGGGCTCTACCAGCCCGAGAAGAGGCCCTTCTGGCCGCACGTCACCCTTGCACGGGTGAAGCGCCCCCGACCCGGCCCTGGAGACGTCCCGGCGCTGCCGGATGAGCTGAAGGATCCCTTCACGGCCGATCGGGTGACCCTGTATCGCTCGACACTCCTCCCTCAGGGCGCCCATTACAGCCCGCTTGCGAGCCGGGTCGCCTGCCGGTAGCGTCACGTCGCGAGGGAGGCGTTACATGCGAAAAATCGCAGCAGTTCTCACGTTGTCTGCGCTGTTCGCGGCTGCCATGGCTGACTCGGCCGCTGCAGCCAACGTCCAGTGCGGGGACGTCATAACCCAGAGCATCACTCTCCAGAGCGACCTGGGCCCGTGCCCCGGCGACGGGCTGGTCGTGGGCGCGGACGGAGTCCAGATCGACCTGGGCGGTCATGTGATCCGCGGTAGCGGCGGGGGTGCCGGCCCGGTCCTCTACGCGGACACGAAGGACGGCGTGGCGGTCGACGAGCACAACGACGTATCGGTTTCGAATGGCGAGATCACGAACTTCGACGTCGGCGTGAACTTCTATGAGGCAACCGGGCCGCGCGTCACGGGGGTCGAGGCCCACCACGATCGGGTGGGCGTGCTGCTGCTCGAGGCGAGCCACGGCTCGATCACGCGCAGCAACCTCCACAACGACGGCTATGCGATCTATCTCTACGAGGACTCCGATTCGAACGTGATCACCGACAACGCGATGACCGAGAGCACGTTCGGCGTCTACCTCGACAAGTCGAGCGAGAACACGATCTGGCGGAACGACGTGCGCGGCAACCTCATCTACGGGATGGAGGTCGCGATCCAGTCGGACCGCAACTCGATCCGGTTCAACACCATCCTGTACAGCGTCTCCGAGGGCGTGCTCATCTCGGGATCCCACGGCAACCGCTTCACCGACAACGTCGTGCGCGACACGGCCTTCAACGGGCCCGTGATCATCGGGGCCTCGCCCGGCACGGTGTTCGCCCGCAACGTGATCGTGAACTCGTCTGCCGGAGACAAGACGACGCCCGGCCTCTCGATCAACAACGGGTCCAATGACGTGATCGTGAGCAGGAACGAGATCAGCGGTCAGCCGATCGGCATCGAGGTCCGCAATTCGCGGGTGCTCATCAGCCGCAACGCGGTCTCCGACAACAGCGGTGACGGGATCGCGGTGATCACCGGGCCCGGCACGATCATCGATCGCAACGTCTCGGACCTCAATGGCGACGACGGCATCGACGTAGACGACGCTGCCGTGAGCGTCTCGCACAATCGAGCCGACTCCAACGGCGACCTCGGAATCGAGTCCCTACCGGGCACGGACGCGGGCGGCAACCGGGCGTCGCGCAACGCCAACCCGGTGCAGTGCACGGGGGTGGTCTGCAAGTAGGGCATGCGAGGCGATGAATTGCGAGCCTCGCGCCAGTCGTAGCCGTAGACAACCAGCTACAGAGGAGGACCGACATGGCCGAGACCGGGACCAAGACCCACATCACCGAGATCGGCACCGTGATGGTGCCCGTCAGCGATCAGGACAGGGCGGTCGAGTTCTACGTCGACAAGCTCGGCTTCGAGAAGCGCTCCGACACCGCTTACGGCGACGGCGCGCGCTGGATCGAGGTCGCGCCCGCCGGAGCCGCGACTCCGATCGCGCTGGTCCCGCCGCGCGAGGGCGACAAGACCGGCATCGAGCTGAACTTCGGCTTGACCACCACGGACATCGACGCCGACCATGCCGCTCTGCGGGAGCAGGGTGTCGACGTGGACCCGGAGATCATGCGAATGGGCGATCCCGTCCCGCCGATGTTCTTTTGCCACGACCAGGACGGCAACAAGTTCCTGATCGTCCAGCGAAGCTAGCTCAGGGACGCCGGGCGAGCCGGCGGCCGCCTCAGGCGGCTGCCGGCTCTATGTTCAGATTCAGCCTGAAGAGGTTGTCCGGGTCCCACTCGCGCTTCAGCGCGGCAAGGCGGTCGTACTTCTCCGGTCCGAACGAGGCCCGCAGGCGCGGGTTGCCCTCGTCCGGCTCGATGAAGTTCGGGTACGTGGCGCCGACCCCGAATGCCTGCATCGCATCGGCAAACCCGCGCGCCCAGGCCCGGTTCTGCTCGTCCTCCGTCGGGTCCATCCACATCGAGAGGCAGAAGTACATCCAGGGAGCGTCCTGCATGTTGAGGGCCATCTTGCTCGAGTCCGTGCGCGCGACCGCGCCGCCCATCGGGCCCAGGATCAGCTGCCCGAAGGGGGACGGGAGGTTCTCCGCCTGCTCGACGACCAGGTCGATCGTCTCGTCGGAGAGCTCGCTCAGCCAGTCGACCTTGAAGTACTCGCGGATGCCATGCGGATTCCCGGCGTCGAGCATCTGCTGGAGCGCCGCGTAGGGCATCGGCTGGACGATGTCGACCAGCGGGTTGGTCGCCTCGCGCAGCTTCGCGGCGGCCTGCTCTCCGTCCTCGACCGGCCCGACGTAGACGAACACGAGACCCATGGCCGGCTTGCCGCGCACCTCCTCGGGGATGAACGGCTCCGGGGGCGCCGTCAACAGCGCCGCGCCTCCGCCCACCTCGTCGGGGGCGCTCTCGATGAAGTCGCGATAGGTCCGGAGCACCTCGCGAGCGCGATCGCGCGGGAAGAGCATCAGGCCGCCCACCACGATCGGGCCTACCGGATGCAGCTGGAACTCGAACTCGGTCACGACGCCGAAGTTGCCGCCGCCGCCTCGCAGGCCCCAGAAGAGCTCGGGGTTCTCGCTCTCGCTGGCGCGCACCACGCGGCCGTCGGCGGTCACGACCTCCGCGGAGATCATGCTGGCGCAGGTGACTCCGTACATCCGCTCGAGCCAGCCGCTGCCGCTGCCGAGCGCAAGGCCGCCCACGCCGGTGTCGGAGACTCGCCCGCCCGTCACCGCCAGGCCGTGCTCCTGGGTCGCCGCGTCGCAGTCCGCCCACTTCGCGCCGCCGCCCACGCGGGCGGTCTGCGCGTCCGGGTCCACGGTCACCTGGTTCATCGGCCCGAGGTCGATCACGATCCCGTCGTCGCAGGTGCTGTAGCCGGGCGTGGAGTGCGCTCCGCCGCGCACCGCGACCGGGACGTCGTTCTCGCGGCCGAACGTCACCGCGGCGACCACGTCCTGCGGTGGAGGCGCATCGAACGACCACTCCGGGATGGCAGTCGATCATGCCGTTCCAGACCTTGCGCGCCTCGTCGTAAGCGGGATCTTGCGGGGCGATCACCTCGCCGTCGATGCGGCCGCGCAGATCGTCGATCGTGGCCCCCTGCAGTACCTGACTCATCCGATGCTCCTTTCCTCCGCTGCACTCCGCGGCTCGTGCCGCGGTCGCTTGCAAGTTACTCCTTGATGGGGGACGTCGCAGCATCCTTCGTACGTGACTTTTGACACACGCTTCAACGAGCCGTGACCTTCGGCGCGGGACCCGTGATCTGCCGGCTTTTACCGTCCGGCATCGGATCTAGCTTTCGTGAGCCGACGAGTGAGATGGAGGTCGAAAACGTGAAGAGCACCGGGAAGGCGGGCGGTTCCGCGAACGGCGCAGGCGAGTCCAAGGAGGCCACCGGCCGCCTCGCGGGCGCGAAGACGAGCAGCGCCGGGCGCGATGGCCAGGCCGCCGCGCTCCAGGCGGCGGTGACGCAGATCGAGCGCCAGTTCGGCCAGGGCTCCCTGATGCGCCTCGGCGACGACTCGGCCGTGCCCGTGGCCGCGATCTCCACCGGCGCGCTGTCGCTGGACCTGGCGCTCGGCGTCGGGGGCGTTCCCCGTGGGCGCATAGTCGAGATCTTCGGCCCCGAGTCGTCGGGAAAGACGACGCTCGTCTACGAGATCATCGCCCAGGCCCAGAAGACCGGGGGCGTTTGCGCCTTCATCGACACCGAGCACGCGATCGACCCCGCCTACGCACGCCGGATCGGCGTGGACATCGAGGAGATGCTCGTCTCGCAGCCCGACCACGGCGAGCAGGCGCTCGAGATCGCGGACGTGCTGATCCGCTCCGGGGCCGTCGACATCGTCGCGATCGACTCGGTGGCGGCGCTGACGCCGCGCGCGGAGCTGGAGGGCCAGATGGGCGACCAGACCGTCGGCCTGCAGGCCCGGCTGATGTCCCAGGCGCTGCGAAAGCTGGCCGGGAACCTCAACCGAGCGAACACCGTCTGCGTCTTCACCAACCAGATCCGCGAGAAGGTGGGCGTGATGTTCGGTAGTCCGGAGACCCAGCCGGGCGGCCGGGCGCTCAAGTTCTACGCCTCGCAGCGCATCGACATCCGCCGCATCGAGACGCTCAAGGAGGGCACCGAGGCGGTCGGCAACCGGGTGCGGGCCAAGATCGTCAAGAACAAGGTCGCGCCGCCGTTCCGCCAGGCCGAGTTCGATATCGAGTACGGCCTCGGGATCTCTTCGGAGGGCTGCCTGATCGACCTCGGCATCGAGCACGGGATCGTCCAGAAGTCGGGAGCCTTCTTCAGCTACGACGGCGAACGGCTGGGCCAGGGCCGCAACAACGCCAAGGCGTTCCTGCGCGAGAACGCGTCCATGGCGGCCGAGATCGAGGCGAAGATCTACTCGGCGCTCGACATCGAGCGTCCGGGCACCACGGAGACTCCCCCGGCCGAGGGAACCAAGCCCACGGAGGCCGGCGAAGAAGCCGCACCGGCGGCCGAGTCCGAGCCCGAGGTGGCAAAGGCAGCGTAGGTCCCGAATGGCGGTTTTACGGCGAGGCTCAGGCGCCGGTGGGCAAGAACGCAGGGAGGGTGCAATGGTTGACCCATTGCCCCGACTGAGGACGCCGCCCAACGGTGATCTGAGGTCGCCGTAATGGAGCAGCGCCTGAGTCTGGTGACTTTGGGGGTTCAGGACCTGGCGCGGGCGCGTGCCTTCTACGAACGCCTCGGCTGGACCAGCGGCGCCGCACCGGCGGACGACGTCGTCTTCTTCCAGGCGGGCTGCATGATCGTGGCGCTCTGGAGCCGCGAGTCGCTCGCCGAGGACAGCGGGGTCGAGGACGGCGGCGGCTGGGGTGGAGTGACCCTCGCCTACAACGCCGGCTCACCCGAGGCGGTCGACGCGGTCATCGATGAGGCCCGGACGGCCGGCGGGAAGATCGTCCGGGAGGGCGCCGCGACGTTCTGGGGCGGCTATTCCGGCGTGTTCGTGGACCCTGAGGGGCATCCGTGGGAGGTTGCCCACAACCCGCACTGGACGCTGCACCCGGACGGGTCCATCAGCTTGTAGCGAGGGGTCGCCGCACAGCCGATACTCATGTTGTGACGGATCTCGGCGCCGGCCGTAGTACCGGTGTGAACGAGACGCTCGTGGTCCGGGCTTCCAACCGCCCGGCTGATGCCGCATTCGAACGGCTGTACCGCTCGAGCCGTGACGACGTCTACGCCTATGCCGCCGGGCTGGTGCGCGACTGGGCCGCGGCCGAGGAGGTGACGGCTCTGGCTTTCGAGCGCGCCTACCGGAAGTGGCGCACCTTTCGGCCTGAGCGCGGCACCCCGCGGGCGTGGCTCTTCGGCATCGCGCGCAACGCCGCACTCGACGAACTGCGCCGCCGGCGGCGTGTCGCCGGCCTGGCGCACGACCCGGCCGACGCGGCGCCCGACGCTCAGCGGCAGGCTGCCGACGAGTCACTGCGGCGTCTGGCCGTGCGCAACGCGCTCGACTCTCTCAGCCCTCGCGAGCGCGAGGTGATCGTCTTGAAGTTCCATTCCGGCCTGAAGAACGCCGAGCTGGCCCGCGTCCTCGGCATCAGCGAGACGAATGTCGGGACACAGCTGTATCGCACCATGGAGAAGCTCAGGAAGGCCTGCGATGAGACTGCGTAGAGAAGAGCCACTGACAGCACAAACGGCCGCCGCCCTGGCCGCGATCGACGCGGCGCTGGCGGGCGACCAGGTGGCCGACGATCAGTTGGAGCTGGCGGCGCTGGCGCTTGCGGTGCGTGAGGAGCGCCCGGTGGCGGGCGAGGACTGCGTCGCACATCTGGACTCGAGGATGGAGGCGGCACTGATGCGTCCATCCGCTCGTCGCCGCCTACGCACACCCACGCCAGGCTTTGGGCGCGCGCCGCTGGTGCTCGGGACCGCGGCGTGTGCGTTCATCGTGGCCATCGCCGCGCTCTCGGGCGTCATCGGCGGCGATGGGAACCAATCCTCCAAATCCGGCTCCCCCGGCGTGACGGCCACGCCCTCCCAGGGTTCAGGCGGGCAGTCCAGCGCCCAGGAGTCCGGTGGCGCTCCGCAGGCGGATCTGGCACTTCCGGCTTCGCCTCCGAATGCGGATGTCGCGCCAGGGGCGCCGCAGCGAAAGGTCGAGCGCTCCGCCGAGCTGTCGCTGGCGCCCGAGCGGCGAGAGGTGGCCGACGTCGCCGATGGCGTCGTCCGCACCACCGACCGTCTGCGTGGATTCGTCGTCAGCTCGTCGGTCTCGACCGGTGGTGACGGTACCGGCGCGACGTTCGAGCTGCGGGTGCCGAGCGCGCGGCTGCAGCAGGCCGTGGCCGACCTGTCCAAGCTCGCTCATGTTCGCTCCAGAACCGAGAACGCGCTTGACATCACCTCCCGGTTTGCCTCTCCGCGGCGCCGTCTGGCCGATGCGCTGGCCGAGCGCCGGGGCCTGCTGCGCCAACTCGAAACGGCCGATACCGCCAACGAGACAGCGAGCGTACGGATCCGGCTGCGGGCCGCGAACCGCCGCATCGACCGCGCCCGCGCTCAGCTGCGCCGCCTGCAGAACCGGGTTTCCTATGCAGCAGTGTCGGTCGACGTGCGGCCGCGACGCGCCTCGCTTGGCTCCGGCGACGCGGGCGCATGGTCGCCCGGTGACGCGCTCGACGATGCGCTCTCGGTGCTGGGGACCTCGCTGGGCATCGCCCTGGTCGCGGCCGCTGTCCTGCTCCCGCTCTCGCTGTTGGTCGCAGCTCTGTGGGGCGGTAACCGGCTCTTCGTTCGCCGCCGCCGCGAAGGGGCGCTCGACGCCTGAGCGCGCCGGGCCGTGCGCAGGCTCGCGCGTGGGTTTTTAGGACGAATTGACCAAAACGCGGGCGTGCAACTCGACGCAGCGTCAGGCGATGGCACATTGATTGGCGACTTCGTCACTAGTACGATCGGCTGGCCGGTGGCGTCTATGCCGGCTACCGAAAACCGCAGTTTGCAGCGTCAATTGAGCCATTTTGAAACAGCATCGTGCACGTCCGCAACGGAGTCGCGACAGCGCTTCGTCGGTCCGCGCAAGGAGGCAATGCCCGACTGACGGCGCGCTGACTTGCCCGGCATCCCACGGCCGGATCAGGCTGTGGGACCGCTTCAGCCTGCTGCTCCATGCATCCGGGGGACGGTCCCCTTCAGACGTGCACATCCCTGCGGCCGGACGGCCGCGCGAGGAGTGTTCTAGATGGAACTGGTCGCAATTGGAGTCGGAGTACTTCTGGCTGCCGGAGCGTGGGTCGTACGCGGCCGTGCCGGCACGATTCATGCGACAGGGGGTGATAGCACCGGCGTGCGGGGGCAGTCCCTCGCGCCGCTTGTAAGCACGAAGACCGGAACCAGCATGCCGCCCACCGGCCCACCGGTGGATGGCGCGCAGGAGATTGCGCTGCTGCGCGAGCGCCTCGACACGGAGCTGGGGCAGCGGCGCAACGAGATCGCGCGCCTCGAGGAGCGCATCCTCGAGCGCGAGGAGTCCTTGGAACGACGTCTCGTCGAGTTGGATGGACGCGAGCGCTCCCTCATCGAGCAGGAGCAGTCGCTGCGACACCGCGCCAGCGAAGTCGAGGAAGCGCGGGAGCAGCGAATCCGCGAGCTGGAGCGTGTCGGCACGATGAGCCGCGCCACGGCTCGCGAGGCGCTCGTGCGAGAGCTGGAAGGCGAAGCCCGCCACGAAGCGGCGCGCACGGTCCGCCATATCGAGGAGGAGGCCCGCCTCGGGGCGGAGCGGCGCGTGCGCAGCATCCTGTCCGCCTGCATGCAGCGGATCGCCGCCGGTCACGCGGCGGAGACGACCGTGTCACTCGTCGAGCTGCCGAGCGACGACATGAAGGGCCGGATCATCGGCCGGGAGGGCCGCAACATCCGGGCGCTCGAGAGCATCACCGGCGTCGACTTCATCATCGACGACACGCCGTCCGCCGTGGTCCTTTCCTCATTCGACGGCGTCCGGCGCCAGATCGCGAAGCTGACCCTCGAGCGCCTGGTCCAGGATGGCCGTATCCACCCGGCGCGGATCGAGGAGGCCTATTACCAGGCTCGCTCGGAGATCGAGAACCACATCATCGAGCAGGGCGAGCAGGCGATGTTCGAGGCGAACGTGCACGGGCTGCACCCGGAGATGGTCAAGCTCCTGGGCCGCCTGCGCTACCGCACGAGCTACGGCCAGAACGTGCTCAGCCACTCGATCGAGGTCTCGCGCCTCGCCGGCATGATGGCGGCTGAGCTGGGCGCCGGTGCCGAGACCGCGCGCCGCGCCGCGCTGCTGCACGACATCGGCAAGGCGGTCAGCCACGAAACGGAAGGTCCGCACGCGCTGATCGGTGGCGACCTGGCGCGTCGCTACCGCGAGACGGAGGCCGTCGCCCACGCGATGGAGGCGCATCACCACGAGGTCGAGATGCGCACCGTCGAGGCCGTCATCGTTCAGGTGGCCGACTCGCTGTCCGGCGCGCGGCCCGGGGCGCGTGGCGAGTCGCTGGAGAACTACGTCAAGCGGCTGCGTGACCTGGAGGCGATCGCGGAGCGCCATTCCGGCGTCGAGAAGGTCTACGCGATCCAGGCCGGCCGCGAGATCCGGGTGACCGTGGCGCCGAACGAGCTGTCGGACGACGACGCGGCACTGCTCTCGCACGAGATCGCACGCGAGATCGAGCGCGAGGTCGAGTACCCCGGCCAGATCAAGGTGACCGTGATCAGGGAGAGCCGGACGGTCGAGATCGCGAAATAGCGCCGATCAGCCGCTGGACGCGGGCTGCTCGGCGAGGAACCGGCGGACCCACTCGTCCGAGGTCGCGTCGGCCTGGCGTCGCAGGGCCGCCTGGGGCGGGGGAGCGCTCGGAGCGTCGATCCCGGCCCATTCCATGAGATCCCCGACGATCTCGCCCGGCCGCTCGGCGAGCTCTTCGTAGACGACCTCGTAGGGCTCGATGCCGTGGCGCTCGAAGAGCGCCCGCCAGCGCCCCTCATCCCCGTCCAGGCGGCGCAGCTTCGCCGCGATGTCCTCCGCGTCGTAGGACACCTCGCGCCGGTCGCGCTCGGAGGACTTCCACCGCAGTGTCTGCATCGCCCGCACCCACGAGACCGCCTGCCGCAGCCGGTCCGCGCGTGAGATGTGGATGAACCGGGTGTTCGGGAACACCTTCGTGATGTCGCGGTCTCCGAGCACCGGCTGGTACTGGCCCCAATGGATCTTCGCGCCGAAGACCCCGTTCGGAGACGTCTTGTGCTCCAGCAGCGCAGCGACGTAGTCGTCAAGAGTCGTCGACGCCCCACCGGCGCATCAGGCGCGGCATGAAGTCGGGGTGGAAGAACTCCTCCGGCGCGCCGCCCCCGCCGGTGCGCCAGAGCAGCTCGCACAGCAGGTAGCTGCCCGACCGAGGGGTCGAGCAGATCACATAGGAGAGAGAGGTCTCGACCCCTGCGTCGAGGTCCTCGTCGAGTGTGTCGTAAGTCATATCGGGCGGCTTCGCCGCTGCCTGCTAGTGCGTCTGCCTTGAGGCAGCCGCCTGTCATATGTGGCCAGGTACCCTGAGAAGCCGTGAAGACGTACCACATCACCACCTTCGGCTGTCAGATGAACGAGCACGACTCCGAGCGCATGAAGGGCATGCTCGAGGCGCTCGGCTTCGAGCAGGCCGCCGAGCGCGACGGCGCCAACCTGATCCTCTTCAACACCTGCTCGATCCGGGAGTCGGCGGACAACAGGCTGATCGGCAACCTCGGCGAGGCGAAGCGGCTCAAGTCCGAGGATCCGAGCCGGATCGTCGGAGTGGGAGGGTGCTGGTCGCAGTCCCTGAAGGAGAAGGTCTTCGAGCGGTTCCCGTTCGTGGACGTCGCCTTCGGACCGGGGCAGATCGACGGCTTGGCCCAGTTCCTGCAGTCGGACGACATCGGGGCGCAGGGCTACTTCGAGTTCGAGGGATTCCCGGCTCATCTGCCGCCCAAGCGTGAGCGGCGCTTCCAGGCCTGGGTGCAGATCTCCGTGGGCTGCAACTGCGTGTGCTCGTACTGCATCGTTCCGTCGACCCGCGGGCGCGAGCGCAGCCGCCCACCGGCCGAGATCCTCCGCGAAGTCGAGATCCTGGCAGCGGACGGCGTTCGGGAGGTCACTCTCCTGGGCCAGAACGTGAACTCATACGGGCGCGACCTGCGCGGCGCCGACCGGGCCGGCTTCGCCGAGTTGCTCGGACTCGTCGACGGGGTCGAAGGGATCGAGCGCGTCCGCTATACGAGCCCGCACCCCAAGGACATGCGGCAGGAGGTGATCGACGCGCACGCGGAGCTGCCGAGCCTTTGCGAGCACATCCACCTGCCGCTGCAGAGCGGCTCGAGCCGGATCCTGAAGGCGATGCGGCGCACCTATGACCGCACGCGCTACATGCAGCGGGTCGAGATGATCCGCGAACGGGTGCCCGACTGCGCCATCACGACCGACATCATCGTCGGCTTTCCCGGGCGAGACGGAGCAGGACTTCGCCGAGACGCTGGAGGTCGTGGAGGAGGTCGGCTATGACTCCGCATTCACGTTCCTCTTCTCGCCGCGTCGCGGCACCGAGGCCGCGGACCTCGCCGACCAGCTTCCCCATGCCGTAAAGCGCGAGCGGATGGAGCGGCTGGTGGAGGTCGTCCAGCGCCGCGCGCGCGAGCGCGGCAGCCGGTTCGTGGACACGACGCAGGAGGTTCTGGTGGAGGGCCCGAGCCGCACCGACCCCGAGCGCCTGCGCGGCCGCACGCGGCACAACAAGACGGTCAACTTCACCGGGCTCGGCCAGCCCGGCGAGCTCGTCGACGTGGAGATCACCTCCGCCACGTCCACGACGCTCGCCGGCCACGAGCTGCTGCTCGCGCGCGATGTGCGGGCTAGCGCGCCAGAGGCAGCCGAAGGCCGGTGATCGCGATCTTCGGCCCGACGGGGGTCGGGAAGACCGAGGTCGCCATCGAGGTGGCCGAGATGCTCCGCGCGCGCGGCGAGCGCCCCGTCGCCGTCTCGGCGGACGCCATTCAGGTGTACGAGGGGCTGGAGACGCTCTCCGCGAAGCCCTCGCCGGAGCAGCTCGAGCGGCTCGAGCACCGCCTGGTCGGCTATGTCCCGATCGACAGCGAGTACAGCGTCGCCCAATACGCGGCGGCGGCGCATGCAGAGATCGACGACCTGCTGGACGGAGGGCGCGACGCCGATCGTCGTGGGGGGGACCGGCCTCTATCTGCGCGCTGCGCTCACGGACCTCGACCTGCAAGCCCCCGCCCGCCCGCGGGGTTGCGCGAGCGGCTCGAGGAGGAGCTGGCGACGCTGGGGGCGGGCGCGCTCCACGAGCGCCTGCGCCCGAGACGGCGGCGGCGGTGCACCCGCGGGACCGCAAGCGGATCGTGCGCGCGCTCGAGCTCGAGACGATGGGGAGGAGCCCTACCGGACATCCGATCAGCTGTGGTCGGAGAGCCTTCGCCGTCCCGCGCGGCTCGCCGGCCTGACCATGGACCGCTCGGCGCTGTCGCAGCGCATCAGCCTCCGCGCCCGCGCGATGCTGGACGGCCCGGCGCGTGTCGCGAGGTGGAGTCGGCGCTGGAGGCCGGTGCATCACGCACCGCCCGCAAGGCGCTGGGGTTCAGGGAGATCGCAGCGCACCTCGCCGGCGAGATCGAGACCGAGGAGACTCGCGGGCTGCTCGAGCGGCGCCATCTCTCCTACGTCAAGCGCCAGCTGACGTGGATGCGCAAGCTCGCCGGTGTCGAGGTGATCGACCGCACGACGCTTGACGCCACCGAGGCCGCCGGGGCGATCACCGCTCGCCACTAGACTGCCGCCCCGCCATGAGCATCCCCTTCCAGAAATGGCAGGCACTCGGCAACGACTACGTGATCGTCGAGGAGGAGCGCCTCCCGTTCGAGCTCACACCCGAGCGGGTGCGGCGTATCTGCGAGCCGCACTTCGGCGCCGGATCCGACGGCGTCCTGCTGCTCAGCCGCGCCGCCGACGAGCGGCATGTCGCCTCCCTGCGGATCTTCAACCCGGACGGCTCTGAGGCGGAGCTCTCGGGGAACGGCGCGCGGGAGGCGATCCTCTACCTGCGCCGCCAGGGCTGGACCGACGCGGACGAGTTCGCCATCGACACTCCCGCCGGCGAGGTGCGGCCGGCCATCCTGTCCGAGCGCACGTGTCGCGTCGCCATGGGGCGCGCGAGCCTGACTTCGCCCGACTTCCCCTCCGGCGGACCGGATGGCCGCGGGACGCCTGACCGCGGCGGGCCGGCGCTTCGAGTTCCAGCACGTGAGCATCGGCAACCCGCAGTGCGTGATCGAGGCCGGCGATCAGCTGGAGCAGCTGGATCTGCAGGCGATCGGCCCCGACATCGAGCACAGCGAGCTGTTCCCCAACCGCACGAACGTCGCCTTCATCCGGATCGACTCCGAACAGCGGGTGCGCGCGCGGATCTTCGAGCGCGGGGTGGGGGAGACGCTCAGCTCCGGGACCGGGGCCTCGGATCCGCGGTCGCGGCGGTCTTGCGCGGAGCTTCCAGCCCGGTCGAGGTGCTCCTCGACGGCGGCGAGCTGACCGTCGACGTCGGCGACCAGCTGGACGTGACGCTGACCGGCTGGGCCGAGCCGGTCTACGAGGGAACGTTCTCGGAGGAGTTCACCGCCGCCTTGAAGGAGTCCGCATGAAGATGTCGCGCCGCCTGGAGCGGATCCCGCCGTACCTGTTCGCCGAGCTGGAGCGCAAGGTCGCCGACAAGCGGGCCGCGGGCATCGACGTGATCTCGCTCGGGATCGGAGACCCCGACACGCCGACCCCGGGGTACATCGTCGATGCGATGGTCGACGCGGTCCGGGATCCAGGCACCCACCAGTACCCGTCGAACCGTGGCCGGGCCGAGTTCCGGGAGGCGGTGGCGGGCTTCTACGAGCGCCGCTTCGGGGTCGGCATCGACCCGCAGACGCAGGTGATCCCGGCGATCGGCGGCAAGGAGTGCATCTACAACATCAACTTCGCGTTCCTCGACCCCGGCGACGTCGCGCTCGCGAGCGATCCCGGATACCCGGTGTACACAGGCGGCCCGCTGCTCGCGGATGCGGAGGCGGTGCTGATGCCGCTGCTTCCCGAGCGGGGCTTCGGCCCCGACCTCGGCGCGATCCCGGCGGAGGCGCTCGAGCGGGCGAAGATCCTCTTCCTCAACTACCCGAACAACCCCACCGGCGCGGTGGTGCCCGAGGGGCTGTTCGACGAGGTGATCGAGTTCGCCCGCCGCCACGACCTGCTTGTCGTGCACGACAACGCCTACAGCGAGCTCACCTACGACGGATACGTCGCGCCGAGCTTCCTCGCCAGCGACGGCGCCATGGAGGTCGGCGTCGAGGTCTTCTCGCTGTCGAAGTCCTACAACATGACCGGCTGGCGCTGTGGGGCGATTCTCGGGAACGAGGAGGCGGTCACGCGCTACTGGCGCCTGAAGACGAATGTCGACTCGGGCCTGTTCGAAGCGGTGCAGCTCGCGGGCGCGGCGGCTTTGAGCGGCGCCCCAGGACTCCGTGGCCGAGATGTGCGCGCTCTACCAGCGTCGCCGCGACCTCGTGCTCGGCGCGCTGCGGGACATCGGGATCGACCTCGATCCTCCGCTTGGGACGATCTACGTCTGGGCTCCGGTTCCGGAGGGCCACACCTCGGCGTCGTTCGCCGAGGAGGTGCTGGAACGCGCGGCCGTGGTGATCAGCCCGGGCTCCGCCTATGGGCCCAACGGCGAGGGCTTTTTCCGCATCTCGCTCACCGTTTCCGACGACCGGCTCGCCGAGGCCGTCGAGCGGATGCATGTTGCCGGGCTCTAGGGCCCGCGATTACCCTGGATCCAGTGCTGATTCTCGCCTTCAAGCCGGGCCACGACGGAGCTGTCGCCGCCATCAGGGATCGCGAGCTGCTGTTCTCGCTGGAGGCCGAGAAGGACTCGTTTCCGCGTTACTCACTCCTGAACCCGACCACCATCCTGGCAGCGGTCGAGCGGCTGGGGGAGGTTCCGGACGTGATCGGGGTCGGCGGCTGGTTCAAGCGGGGCTTCCAGCAGCGCGGCATCGGCGCCGGCTACTTCGGCGCGGACTCCGTCGAGGAACGCGAGACGAAGATCGGCGGGAAGAGCGTGAAGGTGTTCTCGGGATCGCACGTGCGCTCGCACATCTGGATGTCGCCGGCGATGGCGCCGCCCGACGACGCCAAGCAGCGGGCGGTGCTGGTGTGGGAGGGCAGCGAGGGCTCGTTCTATGTGCTCGATGAGCGCTGGAACGTGGTGCGGGAGATCCCCGTGCTGCCCCAGGTCGGCGACCGGTATGCGTTCGTGTTCGCGCTCGCCGACCCGTCGTATCCAGCGGAGCGGCGACAGGTCAGGCTGGGGGACAGCGGCAAGCTGATGGCCCTTGCCGCGTTCGCCGATCCCGCGGACGCCTCCGAGGAGGTGGTCGAGACCGTCGAGCGGATGCTCGACCCGCGGATTCGCCGGCCCCCGAAGAGCGACTTCCAGCACCTGGCGATCTACAACGCCGGCGTCGAGTCGGAGGTGACGAAGTCGGCCGCGGCGCTGATCACGCAGCGGATCTTCGACATCGTTCGCCGATGTCGCCAAGGCCGAGATCCCCGCCGGCCTCCCGCTCTATATCTCGGGCGGCTGCGGGCTGAACTGCGACTGGAACAGCGCCTGGCGCGAACTGGGCCACTTCTCGTCGGTGTTCGTGCCGCCGTGCGCGAACGACTCCGGGCTCGGCGCTTGGGACGGCGATCGACGCGCTCACCGTAGAGACCGGCGAGCCCTACATCGACTGGAACGTCTATTGCGGCGCTCGAGTTCGAGCTGGACTCGGAGCCCGACCCAGCCAAGTGGACGCGGCGCCCGCTCGACCACGCAGCGCTCGCCCAGGCGATCGGCGCGCGGCCAGATCGTCGCATGGGTCCAGGGCCGCTACGAGATGGGACCGCGCGCGCTCGGGAACCGCTCGATGCTGGCGGAGCCCTTCAGCGCCGCCACGCGCGACCGGCTGAACGAGATCAAGCTGCGCGAGGACTACCGGCCGATCGCCCCCGTGTGCCGGCTCGAGGACGCCGGCAAGGTTTTCGACCGCGACTTCCCGGACCCCTACATGCTCTATTTCCGCAGGGTTGTGGCGGACAACCTGGGGGCGGTGACGCACGTCGACGGTTCCGCCCGCGCCCAGACCGTGACGCCCGACGGCAACCCCCGGCTGCACACGCTGCTGAGCGCCTTCGGCGAGCGCCACGGGGTCGGGATGCTCTGCAACACCTCGCTGAACTTCAGGGGGCTCGGCTTCATCAACCGGATGTCCGACTTGGAGATCTACTGCGACGCAAGAGGCCTCGACGGCATGGTGGTCGGAGACACCTGGTTCGAGCGGGCCAAAACCTAGCGACGGGAACAGGTCATGGACGACCGCTACTACTGGAGGAACGTCGAAGGGAAGGTGTGCGCCTGCGGATCGGTGCACGAACTGGTGACCCGTGACTGCGTCCCGGTGCTCTTCGAGGACCAGGTGATCCGCTACGAGCGCCGCCTCGCGCCGGCGGAGTTCATCAGCGCGGCGCAGCTGCAGGGCGCGGCCGGGGACGGGGAGTCCCAGGCAGCGTTCTAAACTCACCGCAGTGCAGCGGACCAAACGTCACGATCGCGCGCGGGAATCCGGCTACGGAGCGGGAATCGTCAACCGCCGCGCGCGGCAGCGCGCCCTGTGCATAGCCGCACTTCCGCACGGCGCGCCCGCCGACGGGCGCGAGGAGCTGTCCGAGCTCAAGGAGCTGCTGCGCACCGCCGGGGTCGCGGTGGCCGGCGAGCTCGTCCAACACCGTCCCCGGCCAGATCCGAACGTCTATTTCGGCAAGGGGAAGGTCTCCGAGCTCAAGGAGGCGGTCGAGCGCACGGGCGCCAACCTGATCGCCTGCGACGACGAGCTGCTGCCGCGCCAGGAGCGGAACCTGGAAGAGGCCGTCGGCGTGCCGGTCATCGACCGCACCGCGATCATCCTCGACATCTTCGCCGACCATGCCGCCAGCGCCGAGGGGAAGCTCCAGGTCGAGCTGGCGCAGCTCGAGTACAACCTCGCCCGCATGCGCGGCCTGTGGACGCACCTCGAGCGGCTCGGCGGCGGCATCGGCACGCGTGGACCGGGCGAGACCCAGATCGAGACCGACCGCCGGCTGGCGCGCGACCGCATCTCGGCGCTCAAGGGGCGCCTCGAGCACGCAGACCAGACCAGGCGGCTGACCCGCACGCGCCGGGAGCGCTCGGGCCTCCCGCAGATCGCGCTGGCCGGGTACACGAACGCCGGGAAGTCGACGCTGCTGAACGCGCTGACCGACGCGGACGCCGGGGTCGGGGAGCGGCTGTTCGAGACGGTCGATCCGACCACGCGCGCCTTCGAGCACGACGGGCGCTCATATCTGCTGACCGACACGGTCGGCTTCATCCAGAAGCTGCCGCACCAGCTGGTGGACGCGTTCAAGGCAACCCTCGAGGAGACGGTGAACGCCGACCTCGTCCTGCACGTCGTCGACGCTTCCGTGCCGGAGGACCAGCTCGACGAGATGATGGCCGCCGTTCGCGAGGTCCTCGACGAGATCGGAGCCGGGGACAGGCCACAGCTGATGGTCCTCAACAAGGCCGACCTGCTGGACGATGACGAGCGGAGCCTCGCCGGCGGTCGCCACCGAGACGCTGTGCTGGTCTCGGCGCAGACCGGTGAGGGACTCGACCAGCTGCGCGAGCGCATCGAGCACAACTTCCGTGAGACGCTCGAGCCGGTCGAGCTCCTGGTTCCGTTCGACCGCGGCGCGGTTCTCTCCGAGCTGCACGAGATCGCGGGCGACCTCGAGCGCGAGGACACTGCCGCCGGCGTGCGGGTGAAGGCGCGCGTCCCAGCGGCTCTCGCGGCGCGGCTGGCTCCGTTCTCGGTCAACGGCCGCCCGCCGAACGGGCGCGGCGAAGACGCTTGAACATCGCGTTCCGCCGCCTCAGCGAGGCGGCCCGGGCGCCGGCACGCTCTCACGCCGACGATGCCGGATACGACCTTCACGCCGCCGAGCCCGCCACCATCGGCCCGGGTGAGCGTGCAAGCGTCGGAACCGGCCTCGCGGTCGCGATTCCCGAAGGGCATGCCGGCCTGGTCCTGCCCCGCTCGGGCCTGGCCGCCAAGCACGGCATCGCGCTCGTGAACGCGCCAGGGCTGATCGATGCCGGCTACCGGGGCGAGGTTCGGGTGCTGCTCCTCAACACCGACCGGGAAGCCCCGTTCGGGATCGAACCGGGCGACCGCATCGCCCAGCTCGTCGTGGTGGCGATTCCCGCGGCTCAGTTCACGGAGGCGGGACCTGCCGTCCTCGGGCCGCGCCGAGGGCGGCTTCGGCTCCACCGGCCGCTAGGCCCGTCTAGCGGCGGCTGAAGGCGGCTCGCACCGCGGAGTCGTGTGCTGCGTCCTCGAGCCGGTCGTCGAGCGGATCGAGCTGTGACGTCCCCTGAGCCCGGCGCTCGAGCGCCCAGCCGATCAGCCGGTCCGCGAGGCCGCTGTTCTTCGGCAGCAGCGGGCCGTGGAGATAGGTCCCGACCAGGTGTCCGCGGCGCACGCCCTCGAAGCCGTCGCGGCCGTTGTTCCCGAACCCCGATACGACGCGCCCGAGTGGCGTCTCCTCCTCACCGAGATACGTGCGGCCGCCGTGGTTCTCGAAGCCCGCGATCTGCTCCGGCCCCGCCGCCGAAGTCGGACTCGATCACGACGTTGCCGATCAGGCGCGCCCCGGGCTCCCTGACGGTGCGCAGGTCGATCAGCTCCAGGCCGGGCAGCCGCTCGCCGTCCTCGAGCTCGTAGAACTCGCCCAGCAGCTGGTATCCGCCGCAGACCGCGAGCATCGCGGCACCGCCGTCGAGCGCCGCCGAGATCGCCTCGCGCTTGGTTTCGACCAGGTCGCGGGCGACGAGCGCCTGATCGCGGTCCTGGCCGCCGCCGATGTAGAGCAGATCGTGCGCCTCGGGGTCGATGCGGTCTCCCGGGCCGGCCCCGGTGACCGAGAATCCGATCCCGCGCCAGCGCGCACCTGCGGTCGAGGATCGCGAGGTTGCCGCGGTCGGCGTAGATGTTCATGTGGTCCGGGTACAGCCACAGCACGCGGATCTCCGGCGGGGCTCATGCCGGTTTCTCCGCGATCAGCGCGATGCTGCCCATGTAGTGGTCGGTGGGGGGAATCTGGCGCTGCTCGAGTGGCCGGAGGCCGGCCGACTTGATCTCCACCTCCAGTTGCTCAGGGGTTATCAGCTCCAGCCGGACCTCGTCCTCCGAGTCAAATGCCCGGCCATCGGGGGTGACCACTGTCCGTTGCCGGTGCAGTGTGATCGCACGGCCGCTGTCGACAGTGCGGATCGCCGTCGCCTGACTGCAGAAGACGTGCCCGTCGTACTCGCGCATGTCGGGAAGGGGGGCGAGCCAGTCCGAGTCCAGGCCTTCTCCTTCGAGGTCGGTCAGCGCGGTTGCGAACAGACCACCCGCCTGGAGATGCTCGCGAACGCGCTCGAGTGCCCGGCGGCGCTCCGCCCCTGAGCGGAGAAGCTGCAGCAGCTGCATCGGGGCGATGACCAGGCCGAACTGCCGCCCCAGGTCGAGGGTGCGCGCGTCGGCGACCACAGGCTCGACCGGAAGCTCCTTCGCTCGCACGTACCGGGCCAGGTCTGCCACAAGCGCCTCATCCGAGTCGACGGCGGTGACCGAATGTCCGGCCTCGGCCAGGTCCAGCGCCACGCGCCCTGCGCCGCACCCCAGGTCCAGCACGTCACCCCGGCCGGCCGCGAGCTCGCGCCACAGAGCGAAGTCCTGGTCGTAGGTGCCCCACTCGAGGTCCTGCCAGACGGCCTGCCACCAGTCGGGGCTCGCGACACCCGTGCCCTCGGTCATCGCCAGAACGGCGGCGCCTCGCCACGGTCGGACAACAGGTCGCGCAGCTCCAGCAGCGCGGTGTAGGTGGGGAGCGCGAACAGGGGCCGGCCGGCGTCTCCGGCAAGCGCGCGCCCCAGGGCCGGCTCCAGCTCACCCACCACCTCGAGCCGGTCCTGCTCGACGCCCGCGTACTTCAGGCGCAGGGCGAGCTCGTCCGCCCTGGTTCCCGAGCAGACGATGCGCGCGGCGCTGCCCGCGAGCAGCTCGAAGTCCGCGTCCCAGATCCAGGAGACGTCGCGACCGTCGGCGATTCCGTCGTTGAGGGAGATCCACAGATCGATGGCTGCGCCGTTCGGCGAGTCGCCGTTGCGGCCGGCGGTCAGCGTGCGGAAGACCTCGTTCGCCCCGGCCGGGTTCTTGATCAGCAGGATGGAGAGCGGCCGGCCTGCCACCGTGATCGTCTCCGCCCGGCCAAAAGCCGCCGCGACGGATTCCAGCCCGGCCTCGATCTGGTCCAGCGGAATTCCCGCCTGAACGCAGCAGGCGGTCGGCAGCCAGTGCGTTGTAGACGTTGTAGAGACCGGGGAGCGGGAGGGAGAGCTCGAAGCCGCCCGCCGGCGTCTCGATCGAGACGCGGGAGCCGTTCATCCCGTCGAGCTCGACGTGGTCGAGCGCGCACGTGTGGCTCGGGGCGGCGGTTGCCGCATTCCGGGCACTCCCAGTCCCCGAGGTGGCCGAGGTAGGCGGCGTGGTAGCGGTACATGTGGCCGCAGTTACGGCAGTGCTTCGCATCGAAGGCATGCTCGAGCGCCGGCAGCGCGTGCGAGCGGTCCTCGAGGCCGAAGTAGGTGACTCCGGCGCGCTCGCGGCCGTCATCGTCGCGACCGAGGTCCGCGATCAGCGGATCGTCCGCGTTCAGGGCGAATGCCGTCTCGCCGGCATGCCGCTCGACCAGGGCGGCCCAGTCGTCGGCCAGCGCCTCGAGCTCTCCGTAGCGGTCGAGCTGGTCGCGGAAGAGGTTGCCGAGCACGACGGTGCGACGGCCGCAGCGACGCCACGACGGTGCCGAGCCACGCCTCGTCCACCTCGAAAAGGCCCAGCCGTGAACCGCCGATCCGGCCTCCGGTCGTCGCGTCGGCGAGCGCCGCCGCGACTCCTCCGGGCATGTTTGCGCCCGCCCGGTTGTGGACGGTCTCGATGCCCGCCTTGCCAAGGACACCGGCGACCATCGCCGCGGTGGTCGTCTTGCCGTTGGTCGCGCTGATCACGATGGACCCGCGCTCCAGCTGGCGGCCGAGCAGCTCGATGGCGTCGGGTTTCAGCCGCAGTAGGACCTTCCCCGGCAGGCTCGTGCCGCCGCCGCGGCCGCTCACGCGGGACAGCGCGCCGGCGGCCCGGGCGATTGTCAGCTGTGGGCGCAGCATCAGCTCGACGGCTGCACGGGGAGGATCACCCGCAGCGCGGACCGACGCACCGTTATGCGCGCGGGAAGCTGCGTCACGACCTCTCCGTCCGCGTACACGTCGAAGGGCCGATCCGCCGCGATCTCGACCTCGCGGGCGCGGTGAGTGGTCACCGAGTCCTCCTCGACGTGCTTTCCAGAGAACACCCTGGGCAGGTTAGCCACGAAGCGGAGCTTCGAGCTGCGCTCGATGAAGACCACGTCGAGCGCACCGTCCGAGGGGTCGGCGTCGGGAGCGACTCTTCATGCCGCCGCCGTAGTAGGCGGTGTTGGCCGCCGCCAGCGTGTAGCCCTCGAACTCGTGCTCGGCGCCGTCGAGGCGAACCTGGAAGCGCGCGGGCTTCCAGGTCACCAGCGCTCTCACGGCCGCGTAGGCGTAGACGAGGTTGCCGCGGATCAGCTTCGCCTCGTTCGCGAGCCGGTTCGCCACCGAGTCGTAGCCGACGGACGCTATGCAGGCGAACGGGCGCCCGTTCGCGTCGCCGAGGTCCAGTAGCTGCTCAGTTCCCGTGGCGAGAATCCGGCAGGCCGCTCTGACGTCCTGCGGTATCCCCAATGCGCGCGCGAAGTCGTTGCCGCGCCCGCCCGGAAGGACCCCGAAAGCCGCCGAGTCGCCAAGGGCACCGGCGACCGCGCCCGCAAGGCCGTCTCCGCCGAGCGACACGACGGTCTCGCCGTTGGCCGCGGCCTCGTGTGCGAGGTCGATGGCATGCTGGATGTCGCGCGTCTCCGCAACGCGGTAGGAGAGCCCCAGGGCGTCCAGCTCGGCGCGCACCGCGGGCAGCAGTCGCCGTGCCTTGCCGCCGGCAGCGCTCGGATTGACCACCAGCGCGATGCGCCGGGTCTCGTCGCTCAAAAGCCCTCCGCCGCTCGTTGTGCGGCCCATTCCCCGCGGGCAGCGCCAGTGAGCGCGCCTGCGTCGACGGGCTGGAACTCGACCTCGTCGGCGCGGTCCCCGAGCAGGTTGCCCAGGCGAGGGTGCTCCGGGTCGGCCGGATCGCACACGAGCAGCTCGTCCTGCTCGAAGGCGGTCCAGGGCTCGTCGTCGGTGAGCCTCTCGCTCGCGACCATCACCTCTCCGTTGCGGACGAGCCAGAAGAGCTCGTAGACGCCGAACCGGTACGCATACAGCCGGCGCCCGTCGCAGAAGATCAGGTTCAGCGCCGAGAACTTGCACCGGTCGCAGACATCCTGAACGGTCACGCGCAGGCTGCCCTCGACATCGCCGGGGTCGAGCCGCTCCATCAGCAGGTTGAAGAACCGCTCCGAGTCGGTGGTGCCGGCGGGGCGGCGCGATGCGAGTGGCTCCAGGAGCGTCGCCTTGATGATCGTGCCGTTGTGGCAGTACGAGTAGGGACCTTCAGTGAACGGGTGGGTGTTCTCGAGGCAGAGGCCTCCCACGGTCGCGCGGCGGACATGTACGACGATCAGCTCTCCCTCGGCGGTCGTGGCCTCGGCGAAGCCCTCGTCAGCGTGGGCCGCCACGGGGAAGCGGCGGGTGACGGGCACCCCCGAGCGGTAATAGGTGCAACCCCAGCCGGAGTCGTGGCGCTCGGATTGGCGCAGCACCGAGTTCTCCGCCTCGAGCAATTCGGAGCGGACGTCGATGGGGGCGCTCGCAGCGGCGCCGAACAGCCGGCACATGGGGGCGATTCTATGAGTGCGCCCGGCCCGCGCTCACTTGACGCGCACGGTCCCGTAGAGGCCGAGATCGCGGTGACCGGGCACCGTGCATGCGAAGGCATACGTTCGTCCCGCGGGAAGGTCCACGCGCAGGTCGACGCGTCGACCCGGGAGGAAGCTCCCCGTCCCGGCCAGCGCATCGGTCTGCTTGCGGGGATTGGAGCCCTGCTCGATCGTCAGGTTGTGCGCCACGTCGCCGTCGTTTATCACCGCGAGCGTGGCCCCTCGCCGGACGGTCAGGTGCTTGGGCTCGAAGTGGAAATCCCGGATATGGACCGGAACGGGCGAAGGAGCCCCTGCCGCCGTCGCATCGAGGCTGGAACCCTCATCGCCGCAGCCGCCGAAGGCGAGGACGAAGGCGAAGGCGATCAGCACAGGAGAAACGCGACGGGCGATAGACATGGGCGAGGTCCTAAGTCTGCCGACTGCCGACTCCCGACTCCCGACTCCAGTCTGCCGCCTGCCGCCTCCAGCCTGTTTATCCTCTCGCCGGTGAATTGGCGCCAGTATGCATTTCCAGCCGCAATCCTCGGCCTCGCGGCCATCGCGGGGATCGTCGTCCTGATCGCCAACAGCGGGGGCGACGACGGCGGCAAGAGCTCCGCCTGCCGCGACGTCAAGCAGCCGCAGGCCCGGCCGGCCGAGAAGCGCAAGCGGCCGACGCTCCAGCTCAGCCAGTCCAAGACCTACCGCGCGACCGTCAAGACGAGCTGCGGGACGTTCGTGATCACCCTCGACTCCAAGAACGCGCCGAAGACCGGCGGTTCCTTCGTCACCCTGGCCCGGGACGGCTTCTACAACGGCCTCACGTTCCACCGGATCGCGCCTGGCTTCGTGATCCAGGGCGGCGATCCGGCCGGGAACGGGACCGGCGGCCCCGGCTACAAGATCCGCGAGGCGCCGCCGAAGGACATCGTGTACTCGAACGGCATCGTCGCCATGGCCAAGGGCGGCGACGAGCCGGCGGGCACGTCGGGCAGCCAGTTCTTCGTCGTCACCGGCAAGAACACCAACCTGCCGCCGGACTACGCGGTCCTCGGCAGGGTGGACACCGGCCTGAATGTCGCGACGGAGATCGAGAAGCTCGGGACCGGGCAGGACGGTCCGCCCAGCAGGCCCGTGGTCATCGACAAGGTGACCATCAGCGAGACGCCGAACGGCGCCCCGGGTCAGTAGAGCGCAGCCGCGAGGCGCCGGCGGTACTCGCGGGCCAGCGGGTGGTCCGCTCCCAGCTCGGAGAAGATGCCGACCATCACCTTGCGGATCAGGTCGCGCGTGTCCGGGTCCGCGTTCGCGAGCGCCCCATCGAGGCGCTCCAGCGCGGACTCCGTGTCGCCGTCGGACAGGGCGCGCAGCGCTTCGGAGACGTCGCCCTCCGCTCCGTCGTCGAGCAGCTGGGCCTGGGCCGCAAGGCCCTCGGCGGTGAAGTCACCGGTGACGCCCTTCAGCACCTCGCGGGCTGCCGCGGTGTCACCGCGGGCCAGCAGGCTCCGCGCGAGCGCCGTGGCGGCGTCGGCACGGCCAGGCTCGAGCTCCAAGGCGCGCCGCAGCGATTCTTCGTCACCCTGCGCGGCCAGGTCATCCGCCTCGGAGGGCACGAGGCCGTCGAAGAAACGCTCGACCTGGGCTGCGGGAACCGCGCCGACGAACTCGCCGACGACCTCGCCGTCGCGAAAAGCCTTCACCGCGGGAATGCCCTGGATGCCGTACTGCGCCGCGAGCTGCTGGTTGGCGTCGGTATCCACCTTGACCAGGTCGACCTGGCCCGCCCGGCTCTCAGCCGCCCTCTCAAGTGCGGGCGTCAGCGCGCGGCAGGGCCCACACCACTCGGCCCAGAAATCCACCACGACCGGGACCTCGCGCGACCGGTCGAGCACCGCCTGCTGGAAGGTTTCCTGTGTCGCGTCAACGGCCATCCCAGAAAAGGATAGGGATGCTGCTCGCGCGGCCCGGAAACGGGTACTGATACAAACCAACGCATGATTGCCAAGATCCTCTTCATCCCGTTCAGCGTCGTCGGCGGCCTCCTGGCCGGCTTCGTCGGCAAGAAGGTCTTCGAGCAGGTCTGGGGCCTGATCGACCAGGAAGAGCCGCCCGGGCCCAAGCATCGCGAGACCTCCTGGCTGAAACTGGTCGCGGCGCTGGCGCTCGAAGGAGCGATCTTCCGCGCCGTGCGTGGCGCGTTCGACCACGCCTCACGTTCCTCGTTCGCCAAGCTGACCGGAACCTGGCCGGGCGAGCCGCGGCCAGAACCCGAGTCTGAGTGAGGCTGCGCAGGAGCGACTGCTCCTCGCCCGGTATCGCCCGCGTCAAGCGGGGCCGCGGGTTCACATACCGTGACTCGGCCGGCCGGCCTGTCCGCGACGAGCCGACTCTCGAGCGGATCCGCGAGCTCGCGATCCCGCCGGCGTGGAAAGACGTCTGGATCTGCGCCGACGAGCGCGGCCACCTCCAGGCGGTCGGGACCGATGCCGCGGGCCGGCGCCAGTACCTGTACCACGAGCAATGGCGTGCCCGCCGCGACCGCGAGAAGTTCGAGCGGATGCTCGACTTCGCCCAGGTCCTGCCGAAGGTGCGCAGACGCGTCGCGCGCGATCTCGGCGGTGATGACGCGAGCCGCGACCGCGTGCTGGCCTGCGCGGTGCGCATGCTCGACGTCGGCTTCTTCCGGGTCGGAGGGGAGACCTACGCCGAGGAGAACGAGTCCTTCGGCCTGGCCACCCTGCGGAAGTCCCACGCGACGATCAGCGGCAACAAGGTGCTCTTCCGCTACCGGGCGAAGTCCGGCAAGGAGCAGTTTCACTTCATCACCGATCCGGCCGCCCGCGAGGTGCTCGACATCCTCAAGCGCCGGCGGGGCGGGGGAGAGGAGCTGCTCGCCTATCGCGAGGGACGCCGCTGGAAGGACATCCAGTCCAGCGACATCAACGACTACATCAAGGAAGTCGCCGGCGAGGAGTTCAGCGCGAAGGACTTCCGGACCTGGAACGCCACGGTGCTCGCGGCGCACTTCCTCGGCGTGGAAGCCTCCCGCAACGGCAAGCGGCCAAGCAAGACGGCGCGCAAGCGGCAGGTGAACGCCGCCGTCAAATGGGTCGCCCAGCTGCTCGGGAACACGCCGGCCGTCTGCCGCAGCGCCTACATCGACCCGCGTGTCTGGGACCGGTTCCAGTCAGGCTGGACCATCGGCGGCTCCGTCGAGCGGATCATGGAGGAGCCGTTCCTCGGCCGCCCGCGCATCCGTGAGGAGCTCGAGGCGGCAGTCGTGGACCTGCTCGAGGAGCCGCGGCAATCGGCAGCGGTCGAGAAGGCCGCCGCCTGATCTCGGTCAGATCTCGAGCCGCTCGTCCTCGAAGTCGAAGTCGCGCTCGATCCGGCGCATCACGTCGTCGTTGATGACCCCCTGGTCGCGGAGCACCTGCAGCTCTGAACGTTGCGCGTTGAGGACCTCCCGTACCGCTCGCTGATAGGTCTCCGAGCGCTCCTCGAGATCCTCGCCGTCACCATCCCCGTCGTCGAACCGCGCTCTGAAGCGTCGTAAGCGGTAGTTGTAAGCGGCGCGCATCCGGTCCGCGGTGTCCTCGCCGACGCTCCCCTCGTCCTGGAGCTCGTCGATCCGCCTGAGCGCCGCCTTGGTCGCCTTCAGGCGGGCCTTCGACTCCTCGTCGGCGAAGCCATCGTCGCCCTCGAGGCCAAGCACGTGCACCAGCCCGGGCAAAGTGAGTCCCTGGAGCAAAAGGGTTCCGAGGATCACCGAGAAGGTCAGGAAGATGATCAGGTCGCGGTGCGCAAACGCCGCACCCGCGTCCGTCTCGAGCGGCAGGGCCAGCGCGGCGGCGAGCGACACCGCGCCCCGCATCCCCATCCAGGAGAGCACTATGGGCGCCTGCCACGGCGGGTACGGGTCGCGTTCTCTGATTCGCCTGAAGAGGAAGCGCGGCACGTAGGTGAAGACAGGGACCCAGACGATGCGACTCGCGATCACGGCGGCGGTGATCACCGCTCCGTCCAACAACAGCTCGCCCTTGCTCGTTCCATGGAGCCCGTCCATCACCTGCGGTAGCTGGAGGCCGACGAGGATGAAGAGCGCAGAGTTCAGCAGGAAGACGACGATCTCCCACACCGCGTCCCCCTGGATCCGGGTCGTGGGAGTCGTGAGGCGCGACGTCAGGCGGCCCATGTAGATGCCGACCGTGACCGCCGCGATGACGCCCGATACGCCGATCGCCTCGGCCGGCAGGTAGGCGAAGTAGGCGGTGAAGAGCGCGATGGTGATCTCCACCGGCGGGTTGTCGAGACGGCGCCGGATAGCCGCGACCACGAAGCCGACGGCGCATCCGATCGCCACACCGCCGCCCACATTGACGAAGAAGTCCAGGGTCGCGTGCTGCAGGCTGAATGCGCCCGTCACCACCGCGGCGACGGCGAACTTGTAAGCGGTCAGGGCGGTGGCGTCGTTGATCAGGCTCTCGCCCTCGACGATCGTGACGATTCGATTCGGGAGGCCGAGCCGCCGGGCGATCGACGTCGCGGCGACAGGGTCCGTGGGGGAGACGATCGCTCCCAGAACGAACGCCGAGGGCCAGCCGAAGTCCGAGCCACTGGTGGGCGACGAAGGCGACGCTCAGCATCGTCGCGAGGACGAGCCCGATCGCCAGCATGGAGATCGGGCGGACGTTGCGCCTCAGCTCCCGCAGGGGCGTGAAGAACGCGGCCGCGTAGAGGAGAGGGGGGAGCATGATCAGGAGCACCAGGTCCGGATCGAGCGTCACGTCGTCGACCCCGGGCAGGAACCCCAGGCCCAGCCCGCCCACGACGAGCAGGATCGGATAGGGGACGCGCAGGAACTGCGCGGCGATCAGCAGCGCGACGACAAAGGCGAGGACGCCCGCAATCAGGAGGTCGGTATGCATCGCTCAAATTCTGGCGGGCGCCGGAGCGGCGCCTCGGTCAGGCAGGCTCGCCGACCGCTCCCGCTAGGGAATGGCGGCCACGAGCGCGTCGGCCAGCATCTCGGGATCGGTGATCATCGGGAAGTGCCCGGTGGAGAGCTCGACCGGTGCGACGCCCAGTCGGTCGCGTACTACCTTGCGAAACCAGGCGGGGTTGACGATGCGGTCCTCGGCGCACAGGAGCGCGGACACGGGCACTTCGGGGAGGCCGCTCGGGTGCGGCTCGACAGCGTAGAGCTGGGCCTGTGGCCGAAGCCGCGCGAAGGCCCAGGCAGCGTCCTCGGGCGGAAGGTCCGGATGGAGGATCCGCGCGGTCGCATCCGGGTCCGGCCAGTAGGAGCGTCCCAGAGCGTCCGTCTCCCGGCCGCCCTCGAAGAGGAGCACGGGCTCGGAGGATGCTCCGAACTGATCGGCCATGCTGTGTCCTTCGAGCGGCACGAAGGCCGACAGGTAGACGATCGCGCGGACAGGCCGCAGCGCCGGAACCAGCGGCGCGATGAGGCCGCTGGCCGAGTGAGCGACCACGACGACGTCTTGATCGTCGCTGGTCAGCGCGCCGGCGATTGCGCGTGCTTGCGCTTCGAGCCCCGCATCGGGATCTTCCGCCGGAAGGTCCACGGCGACGGAGCGGTGACCACGTTCGCGCAGCGGCGCATGTACCCGTTCCCAGCACCAACCGCCATGCCAGGCTCCGTGTACGAGTGCGAAGGTGACGCTCATTCCTCGCTTAGCCCAACGGCTTCCAGGCCCTCAGCGCGGTCCGAGTACTCCTGCAGCCGGACCAGCTTCCCGTCCTCGTATGTGCCGACATGCGCCAGCTCCATCCGCAGGGGAACTCCGCTATGCGCGCTGTGCCCGGTGAACTCGACCCAGATGAACACCTTCTCGCCATTCGCGCGAATCTCCAGCGGCTCCAGGCGCAGGTCCGGGTATGAGTCGAGCCAGCCTTGGTGCTGCTTCCTGATTGCGTCGATCCCGCGATAGGTCGTGTGGTCGGGGTCCTCGCGAGTGTTGATGAACTCGCCGTCCGGGTGCCATGTGGGTGGCGGCTCTTTCTCCCGGTTGAACCACTCGTAGCCGAACCGGGCGAGATCTTCGACCTCCTGCGACATCGCCTACTCCTTGAGGGCGAGAGCCTCGAGACCCTCGTCGCGATCCAGGTACACGCGGTCGTGCACGATCCTGCCGCCACGAAACTGATGGAAGGCGGCCGTCGAAAGCTCCAACTCGACACCACTCGCCTCCCCACGGAGAGATGTATGAAGCAGGGCGACGGTCCACTGGCCCGACTCTTTGAAGTCCTCGGCTTCGATGTGGACAGCGGCCCATGGGCCGAAGGCGTCGTTGAACCAACTGCGCACTCCGTCATGCCCGTGATAGGTCTCCGGGTCGGGCGTGCCGACCATCTCGATCACGACCTCCGGATCAAAGAAGGCCAGGAGACCATCGAGGTCGCCGCCCTTGAGTTGGGCGAAGTGGGTGTTCAAGACCTCGTATGCCTCACGCAGCACTTCGATGTTCTGCGACATCGCGTTGCGCAGTATCCCGCAGGGGGAACGGCTCAAGCCTTTTGCTGACGTCGCGAGTCGGCGCATCGCTCCCTGTCCACGAAATAAAAGAACAGGAAGCGACACGGACGCGGCGCGTCCAGTTGCCCTCCACAAGGGGACGCATTGCCAGCGGCCCAAGGCTCAAGCGAGCGCGTATCCCTTCGCGTACTGGTTTCGACAGCCCGTTTCGGGCTTCACGGCATTTGAGCCTTTCCGCACTACCTACCATAGACGCTTTCGGCACACCCGTTGAGGAAGGTCGGTGTACCCGGGAAGGTCAGAAGAAAGCGGCCGCGGCGTACACCGTCACTTTGGATGCTCCTCGCTCGGCGCTCCGTCGTCGCTCGAGTGCCACCAAGGCGAGCCTCGACTAGCGAGGGGCCCAATCTATGGCCGTTCTTCCGGGGGAGGTGGAAGACCGGCGAAAGGTCCCATTGCAAGTCGCGACCGCAGTGCCAGCGTACTCGTGGAAGCCAGGTTTGGGAAGGGAGCGGCGATCCTGGGCGGAATCCGCCTGGTTTACATAACCCGCGTTATCGAGCGTTGGATCCGCGATCGGGACAGGCCATCCCCATCGCCGAGGTTCGCTATCTCGCCCTGAAACATCCAGACTCAGGCAGCCGGCCCCGATGGCATGTTCGATGGCTCCCCGCCACGACTCGGGGGCGCCTCGGGCTATAACGGCACTTGACAACGCCTGTTAGGGAAACCTAATATGCTCCAGCGCGGCTATTAGGGAACCCTAATTCGCTAGGGCCCGTCCCCGTTTTTCAGGAGGTCTTTCGCTTGAGCTTCGCCGAGACAGTGTTGCTGGGAGCGCTAGCCGGTTTCACGATCTACCTGAGCCTGCCGTTCGGGCGTCTCCAGACGCTCAGCGACCGGGCCAAGGTCGGGCTCGCGATGTTCTCGGTCGGCGTCTTGGTGTTCCTCCTGGTGGACGTGTTCGAGCACGGGCTGGGGATGGTCGAGCACGTGGTCGAGGGCTTCGCCGACAATGAGGCGAGCTTCGGCAAGGCGCTCGGATACGTGCTCCTGCTTGGTGGCGGTTTCGCCGCCGGCAGCGCGGGACTGGCCATGATCGAGCGCCGCCTGCGCGCTTCGCAGCAGCCGCCGATGGCCGGTGGCTCGACCGACGCGATGACGGTCGAGCAGTCGGAGGTCTTCGCCGCCATGCAGGCCCGCACCCACGCGCTGCGCACAGGGATGACGATCGCCGCTGCGATCGGCCTGCACAACTTCGCGGAGGGCCTCGCAATCGGCGTCTCCGCCAGCACCGGCGAGATCGGCCTCGCCACGGTCCTGATCATCGGCTTTGCGCTTCACAACGCGACCGAGGGGTTCGGCATCGTCGGCCCACTCGGTAACGTCACCCCATCCTGGCGCTGGCTGTTCCTCGCAGGCATCGTCGGCGGAGGCCCGGTCTTCATCGGCGCCATGGTCGGCTACAACGTCACCGCCGAGCCGCTCGAGCTGGCGTTCTACGGGCTCGCAGGTGGTGCGATCCTCTACGTGATCGGCGAGGTCTGGAACGGCATGCGCCGCTTCGGGCACCGCGAATTCGGCCTGTGGCTCCTCTCGCTGGGCTTCATGGCCGGCCTCGTGACGGACATGGTCGTCGCCTACGGCGGCGGCTGAGCCCCGTCTGCAAGGCGCCGATCAGGCCGGCGCCGCCCTTGGGGAATCGCCTGGAGGTGCCGATGAACACTCCTGTCCCACGGCTAGACGCGTGTGACTCCCCCACTGACGATGTCCACCGGCACCTCAGATTCGGCCGCATCTCAGCGTGACGAGCGGCACACCATGGGTCGCATCGGAGCGGCTATTGCAGCCGCGATCGCGCTCTTCGGCGCAATCGCGTCGATCGGCCCGCTGAGCTCGTCCGGAATCGACACCTCCGCGATGCAGACGGTCGTTGCTTCGTCCGCCGTGCTCGCCGGCCTGATTCTGATCGTGCCCTGGCAGAGACTGCCCCGCTGGGCGTTCGCGATGCCGCTGGTGCTGATGACGCTGTCCATCGGCGCCTTGGCCGAGGCCGCCGACACCGCCGGCAGCACGATGCTCGTGCTGATGGCGTTCGTTGTCGTGCTGGCCGCCTACTACCTTCCCCGCCCCCTCGCGATCGCTGAGCTCGCCCTCGTGGGTCTCGTCCTTGCAGCGCGCGTCCTCGCGCTCGACGACGCGAGCTCACGTCAGGCCGAGGCGCTTCGGGTCACGCTCCTGATGGCAGCACTGATCGCCCTGTTCGCACTGGTCCTCTTCCTGCGGAACGCGATCAGCAAGCGCGAGGCGCTGATCAAGAACCAGGACGTCTTCGACTACCAGACGGGCCTGCTGACCGGCGCCGAGCTGGACCGGGTCCTGGGCATCGAGCTCTCGCGCGCGCAGCGCCACGCGCGGCCGCTGTCGGTCGTGATGATCGACGTGTCCGGGCCGATGTTCGACGACTCCGGTCCCTCCCACTCCGCCCGGATCCTGACCCTGGTGGGCCGTTCGCTGCTGGGCCGGATCCGCGTCGAGGACTGCGCGGCGCGCCTCGAAGGCATGCGCTTCGCGATCGTCGCGCCCGAGACCAGCGAGAGCGGCGCCTCGGCGTTCTCGGAGGGTCTCGCCGAGGTGGTGCGCCGGCGGCTCGTGACGCTCGGCTACGACAACGACAACTTCTCGATTACCTACTCGTGGGCCGAGTACCCGCACCACGGCCAGACGCCCGAGGAGCTGCTGAAGGTCGCCTCAGTCAGCCTCGATGCGAACGACCTGCGCCACGAGAGCGCTCCTACTCCGCAGGCACAGCCGCCGGCCGAAACGGGCGCCGAGCGGCGCTCAGAGACGCCCGCCTCGCAGGCCCACTAGCCGGGATAAATCGGCGGGTTGAACCCGCACCCTGCGGTCTGACAAGATGAGGCGTTCGGATGGCCGATCGTCTCACAGCCCTGGACGCGTCCTTCCTGCACCTCGAAGACGCGACGTCGCATATGCACGTCGCCTCGGTGACGGTGTTCGAAGGACCCCCGCCGACGCACGCGGAGCTGCTCGAGCACGTCGAGCGCCGGCTCTCGCTGGTGCCGCGCTTCCGCCAGAAGCTGCGCTTCGTGCCACTGGGTCAGGGGCGTCCGGTGTGGGTCGACGACCCGCACTTCAATCTCGAGTACCACGTGCGCGCCACTGCGCTGCCGCCGCCCGGCAGCGAGCAGCAGCTGAAGTATCTCGGCAGCCGCGTGTTCGCCCAGCAACTCGACCGGACCAAGCCGCTGTGGGAGATCTGGCTGGTACAGGGACTCGACCGCGGCGACAGCTCCCCGGTGAGGCGGAGCACTTCGCGCTGCTCTCGAAGACGCACCACTGCCTCGTTGACGGGGTGGCCGGCGTTGACATCACCGCCGTCCTCTTCGACACCGCCGCCGAGCCGACCACGCCGCCCGACACCGGCCCGCAGTGGCAACCTCTTCCGGAGCCCACTTCCGCACAGCTGCTCGGGGACGCGCTGATCGAGCGCGCGACTCAGCCCGCCGAGATGGTGCGCTCTGCCCGCTCGGCCGTGCGCGCGCCGCGCCGCGTCATCTCGCGGGGCTTCGGTGCAGCGACCGCCGTCGGCGCACTGGCGCGCTCGGGACTCGGCGCTCCCCCCTCCCCCTTGAACGTCGAGATCGGGCCGCACCGGCGCTTTGACTGGGTGCGCGCCGAGCTGAGCGAAGTGAAGGAGATCAAGAACCGCCTCGGCGGCACGGTGAACGACGTGGTGCTTGCCGTCGTCACCGGCGCGCTGCGCAAGTTCCTGCAGGAGCGCGGCGAGGACGTCGACGAGCTGACGCTCAAGGCGCTCGTACCGGTGAGCGTCCGCCGCGACGACGAGTACGGCATGACCGGCAATCGCGTCGCCGGGATGATGGCCCCGCTCCCGGTGTACGAGGAGGATCCGGTCGAGCGCCTGAAGATCATCTCCGAGGAGCTCGATGGCCTGAAGGACTCGGGCCAGGCGGTCGGCGCTCAGGTGCTAACCCAGCTGAGCGGATTCGCTCCGCCGACGGTGCTCGCGCAAGCGGGGCGCCTGCAGTCGCGCCAGCGCTTCTTCAACCTCGTCGTGACGAACGTGCCCGGCCCGCAGATGCCTCTCTACGTGTTGGGGCGCCAGCTGCTCGACGTCTTCCCGCTCGCCCCGCTGGCGAAGCGGCAGGCCGTCTGCATCGCGATCATGAGCTACAACGGCAAGCTGAACTTCGGCCTGCTCGGCGACTTCGACACACTGCCCGACCTCGAGGTGATCGCGGGCGGCATCAGCTCCTCGCTCGACGAGCTGCGCCTCTCCGCCGGCCTGCGGAAGAAGTCGCGTGCCCCACGGCGGCGCGCCACCGCGTCCTCGCGTTCGAACGGCTCGACCCGCCGGCGGACCACCAGCAAGGCGTCGTCTCCGGGCGAGGGCTCGGAGAGCTCCGGCGACTCCTAGACCGCTCCGCGACACCGTGTCGGAGGAGAACGTGGCCCTCGTGATGCGAGGCCTCGAGTCGGTCAACACGGGCGATATCGGCGCAATGCTGGAGGTGGCTGACCCCGAGATCCGATCCATCCCGCGGCGTGCACCGGTGAGCGGTGCCTATGTCGGTCACGACGGCATGCGTGAGTTCTTCGCGGACAACGCCGAGAGCATGGAGGTCTTTCGCATCACGCCCGAGGAGGTCGTCGATGCGGGAGACCGAGTGGTGGTCATCGGGACGCTCCTCGTACGCGGACGCGGCAGCGGGATCGAGATGACGTTTCCCACCGCGACCGTGCTCGACGGTGCGGGACGGGAAGATCGTCCACTTCGAAGAGTTCATCGAGCGCGAGAAGGCGCTCGCCGCGGCTGGGCTGTAACGCCTGGCGCTGCGGCGCCCCGGCACCATATTCACCGGAATGACGTCCGAGAGGAGCCGTACCGTCAAAGGTTCGTGACGGTAAGCGCAGCGGCTCATGTGGAGGCGGCATGCCAGACGGTCGGCGAGGTCGCCGATCGCGTCCGCCGTGCGCTCCGGGCCGAGGGCGGCGGCTGGGTCGAGGGCGAGGTCCAGCGCTGGCACGTCTCCCCGCGCGGCCACGCCTACTTCACGCTGGCCGACGAGCGCGCGGTGCTCGACTGCCGGATCTGGAAGCAGCAGATGCCGCCCCCCGACCAGCACCCGCGTGCCGGCGAGCTGGTCCAGGTGCATTTCGAGCATGCGGACTTCTGGCCCGAGAAGGGCAGGCTGCAGCTGGCGGCGGACCGGATCCGCCCCACGGGCGAGGGCGAGCTCCTGCGGCGCAAGGCGGAGGTCTTGCGCAAGCTCGAGGCCGACGGCCTGACGGACCCCGCCAGGCGCCAGGCGCTGCCGGCCTTCCCGCGCTGCGTGGGCGTGATCGCCGGCCGGGACTCCGACGCGAAGGAAGACGTGATTCGCGCCCTGCGCGAGCGCTTTCGCCCGGTCGACATCGCGTTCTGCTCCGCGCTCGTCGAAGGGCCGCGCGCGGTGGGGAGCATCGTCGACGCGCTCGGGCGGCTTGCGGGCGAGGGCCGCGTGGACGTGATCGTCCTGGCGCGGGGCGGCGGCAGCGTGGCCGACCTGATGCCTTTCGACGACGAGCGGCTGTGCCGGGCGATCTTCGCCTGCGGGACGCCGGTCGTGACGTCGATCGGGCACACCAAGCAACGCCCCAACTGCGACCACGTCGCGGCCGCCTGCGCTCACGTTCCAGGCCGGACGGCCGAGCTCGTGGTGCCAAGCGCCGTCGACCTCGGCGAGCGGATCGGCCTCGTGGAGTCAGCGCTTGCCGGTGTGCGGCGGCGGATCGGCGATCTCTCCGGCGAGCTCGATCGCCTCGGCGGCGAGGCGGACCCCCGCCCCACGCTGCTGCGCCTCAGCGGAGAGCTCGAGAACCACGCTCGCGTGCTCGGCGCGCGGGCCGACGCCTATTACGGCCAGCGCCGCCTTCAGATCGAGAAGCTCCGCCTGGACAACGCCGGCCGGGCCGCGCGCAAGAGGATCACCGACTATCGCAGCGCCCTGGACCGTCACGACGGCCGGCGCCCGGTCAGCAGCCGCCAGGTCCTGGCCAATGCGCGTCACGCCGTGAGGCACCGGGCGGACGTGATCTCGGCGCTCGACTTCCGGGGACGCGGCTGGGTGTTGGCCGAGGGCGCCGACGGCACGGCACTGCGCTCGGCGACCGCCGTCGCGGCAGGCGAAGAGATCGGATTGCGCTTTCACGATGGCCGGGTGGATGCCCGGGCCACTCGTGTCGAGACGGAAACAGAAGGAGAGACAGGATGAGCAGCAAGCAGGAATCGCAGGTCAAGCCGCGCGAGATCGTGTTCGAGACCGGATACGAGCGCATGAAGGAGATCGGGGGCCGCCTCGACTCGGGGGACGTCACGGTCGCCGAGATGTGCGACCTCTACGCCGAGGGCAAGGGACTCGGCCGCGCCCTGATGGAGTATCTCGACGAGCGCGAGGGCGAGCTTCAGGAGATCGACGAGGGACGCAACCTTCCCCGCTTCAAGGTCGTCGCCACGGCGGGCGAGGTGCAGGCAGAGGAGGCACCCGAGCCGGCCGCGCCGGCGGCGCAGGACGAGATCCCCTTCTGAGGGCCTAAGCGGTCCTCAGCCCTCCTGGGCTCAGGCTCCCAGGCCCGGATCACACAGGCGGGGGCTCATAGAATCGGTGCATGACTGACGTGGACCGTCCACTGCGGGTCGCCCTGGCCCAGATCAACACCACGGTCGGGGACATCGACGGCAACGCCGCGAAGATCGTCGACTGCATCGGCCGCGCGCACGAAGGCGGCGCGCAGCTCGTCGTTCTGCCCGAGCTGGCGATCAACGGGTATCCGCCCGAGGACCTGCTGCTCAAGACGCACTTCCTCGCAGCCGGGGAACGCGCCCTCGGAGAGATCGCGGCGAGCGTCAACGACATGGTCGCCCTGATCGGGTTCGCCGAGCGGGCCGAGGACGTCTACAACTCGCTGGCGGTCGTCGCCGATGGCGCGGTGCAGGGCATCTACCGCAAGATGTTCCTGCCCAACTACGGCGTCTTCGACGAGCAGCGCTACTTCCAGGCCGGCGACGTGCCGGCCACCATCACCGTCGAGAGCGCCCGGATCGGCCTGACGATCTGCGAGGACATCTGGGAGCCGGGGCCACCGGCAAGCGACGAGGCGCTCGCGGGAGCATCGGTGATCGTCAACGTCTCCGCCTCTCCCTACCACATGGGCAAGGGCATCCAGCGCGAGCGAATGCTGATCCAGCGTGCCCGCGACAGCCTCGCCTGGGTCGTGTTCTGCAACCTCGTCGGCGGCCAGGACGAGCTGGTGTTCGACGGCTACTCACTGGTGATCGACCAGGACGGCGAGGTGATCGCGCGGGGAGAGCAGTTCGACGAGGAGCTGATCTTCAGCGAGATCGACCCGACGACGGCCGAGCGCGCGCGCCTGCGCGATGCCCGTCACCGAGCGCCCGCCCGCGGGCGTCCCGAGGTCGCGGATCTCGGCTGGTTCCGTGCTCCCCCGCGCCACAACGCCTCCGAGGTCGGCGGCACGATCGCCGACGTCAAGGGCGAGGAGTCCGAGGTCTACAGCGCTCTTTGCCTCGGACTGCGCGACTACGCCGAGAAGAACGGCTTCGAACGCGTGCTGCTGGGCCTCTCCGGCGGGATCGACTCGGCGCTCACCGCGACGATCGCGGTCGACTCGCTCGGCGCCAAGCGCGTTGCCTGCGCCGTCATGCCCTCCCCCCACTCATCCGAGGAGACGCAGGGCGACGCGCGGCAGCTCGCGGAGAACCTCGGCGTCGAGCAGTTCGAGCTCTCGCTCGAGCCGGTGATGCGAGAGCTACGACGACGATCTCTGCGGCCCGTCGTTCGACGGCAGCGACTCCGGGGCTCGCCGAGGAGAACATCCAGGCGCGGATCCGCGGCAACCTGCTGATGGCGCTCTCGAACAAGTTCGGCTGGCTGGTGCTGACCACGGGCAACAAGAGCGAGTACTCGGTCGGCTACGCGACGCTCTACGGCGACATGGCCGGCGGCTTCGCGGTTCTCAAGGACGTGCCGAAGACCTGGGTCTACCGGCTGGCCGAGTACCGCAACGGGAAGACCATCCCGCCGGTGATCCCGCCGTCGATCCTCGAGCGGCCGCCGTCCGCCGAGCTGCAAGCCCGGTCAGGCGACCAGGATTCGCTGCCGCCGTACGACCTGCTCGACGTGATCCTCGAGGCCTACATCGAGGAGGACCTCGACCGCGAGCAGCTGATCCGGCGGGGACTTCCCGAGCCGACGTCGTCGACCAGGTGATCAAGCTCGTCGACCGCGCCGAGTACAAGCGCCGCCAGGCGCCGCCCGGGATCAAGATCAGCCCGAAGGCCTTCGGCCGCGACCGCCGGCTGCCGATCACGAACCGCTTCGGGGGCTGAGGGCTAGCTCCGGATCGGGCGGACGGCGATCGTCGCGCGCTACGAGCGCGCAGAGGTTGCCGTCGTCGTCGGTGATCTCGACGTCCCAGACCCAGGCCGAGCGGCCGCGCTTGCGCACCGTTGCGGTGCCGTTCACGTGGCCCGCGCTGATCGGCCGCATCAGGCTCGCGGTTATCTCCTGGCCCATGGCGGCGTTGCCGTCATGGCGCACTCCCTCCCAGGTTCCGCCCGAGGCGAGCGACTCGGCCAGCGTCAGCATCGCCCCGCCGTGCACCAGACCGAGCGGCTGGAGGATGCGGTTGGTGACCGGTATGCGCCCCTTCACGGTCCCGTTCGAGATCCCGAGAAACTCCATGCCGAGCGCGCCGACGATCGTCTGGTCGGGCGGCAGAATCGAGGGCTGATCGCTCATGCCGGCTCCTCGCGCGGCGGGATCAGCTTGCCCGGGTTCATGATCCCGCCCGGATCGAGACGCTCCTTGAGCGCGCGCAGCGCCTCAACGCCCAGCGTCCCGACCTCGCTCGTCATCCAGGGAGCGTGGTCGCGCCCGATCGCGTGATGGTGGGTGATCGTCCCCCCCGCCCCGACGATCGCGTCACAGGCCGCCGACTTGACGGCCTGCCACTGTTGAAGTGGCGCCTCGTCCTCGCGCTGCGCGATGAACGTGAAGTACAGGGACGCGCCGCTCGGATACAGGTGCGAGATGTGGCAGCCGACGAGGCCCGGTGTCCCGCGGGCGGCGAGCGCCTGCTGGAGCGCGCCGCGGACGGCGGCATGCAGCCCCATCAGGCCGGACCAGTGCGTCGCGGTCTCGAGCGTCTCGACGAACAGGCCGCGGTCCATCAGGAAGTCGCGCAGGTACGGGCCCTCGAAACGCGACCGCTCCCAAGCCTTGCCGGGCGAAGTGCCAAGCGCGACAGCCCTCCCGAGCGCTTCAGGATCCCACTGCCGAGAGCGCGGCGGCGGTCGACGGCTGCGCGGTCGCCCTCCCAGCCGACGATGCCCAGGCAGCCCTCGGCGTACCCGCGCACCTTGATGTAGCGGCGGCCGACCCGCGCGGTCGCGGAGTCCGATCCGGCCAGCATCAGCGACAGGCGAGTCTCGTCCTCGTCGAGCAGGCGCGCGACGTCGGGGGCCGCACCACCCTGCTCGAGCGCGCGCAGGGCCTCGGCACCCTCCTCGAAGGAGCGGAACATCCATCCCTCGTAGCGGCGCTCGGACGGCGCGCGCCGGACCTGCAGCGTCGACTCGGTGATGACGCCGAGCACTCCCTCCGATCCGACCAGCATCTCGCGCAGCTTCGGGCCGGCAGCCGAGGCCGGAAAGGAGTGCGCCTCGACCTCGCCCACGGGGCTCGCGAGCCGCAGGCCGGTGACGAGCTTCTCGATCGTGCCGTAGCCGGTCGAGGCCTGGCCGGCCGATCTGGTTGCGACCCAGCCGCCGACGCTCGAGTACTCGAAGGACTGCGGGAAGTGCCCGAGCGTGTAGCCCGCGGCGCCCAGCGAGCGCTCGACGTCGGGCCCGCGGGCGCCGGCGCCGATCACGGCCGTGAGTGAGCGCTCGTCGACCATGCCGACCGCGGCGATCCGCGACATGTCGAGGCACACGACCTCTCCGAGGCCGTCGCGGACCGGCTCGACGCCGCCCACGACACTTGTGCCGCCACCGAACGGGACGACCGCCACGCGCTCGCTGCCGCAGATCTCCAGGACGCGGCGCACCTCTTCCTCGCCGGCCGGATAGACGACCGCTTCCGGCGCCGGCTCGGCGTGTCCGCCGCGCATCCGGATCAGGTCGGGATATCCCTTGCCCGCGGCATGCAGGATCCGCGCCTCGCGGTCGTCTCGCACCCACTCCTCTCCGACGGCGTCGGCCAGCAGCGACTGCACGCTCGAAGGAAGCTCGCGCTCGCCGACGCGCACCTCCTCGGCGGGGACCGGTGGAGTTCGGCGGTCGGGCGCTCCGATCTGGGCGCGCAGCTCGTCGAAGGCCTCGTCCGGCAGGCCGCCGCCGTGGGCCGGGTCGCCCCAGCCCCACCAGCGCATCATCGGCGCGGGATCAGGCCGGCTGCTCATCCGGCTCCTCGGCCTGCGGATCGGCAGTAAGCGCATGCTCGAGGCCGTCCAGAGCCTCGTTGAGTTGGTCCCCTGTGGCGCGCCGGAGCATGAAGCCGCCCAGCCGCGACATCCCGCGCATCCGCTGCTCCTGCTCGACCGCCACGCGGTCCCGTCGTCCTCGGGGCTCAGCTCGAAGCGCGTGACGGAGGACTTCAGGACCTTGGCGAAGGGCGAGCCCTCGATCTCCTGCTCCCACGCGTAGGCCGTGCCGTCGCGCGAGTAGAGGCATCGAGTCGGCCCGCACGTCCTTGCCGGACTTGGTCTGGAGGACCATGGTCCACTGGCTGCCCGCTGCCCCGCCGGCGCTCGTGGACATCCTCGACGCGTGTCACACGCGGCCACCAGCGCGGCAGGTGATAGGGATCCGAAATCAAGCCCCAGACAGCCTCCGGCCCGGCGGCGATTACGCGGCTGCGCCTGGCCCGCGGCAATTAAGTCAGTCGACGAGCCGCCGGAGGTCCTGCATGAGCAGCAGGTGCTTCAACTGCGAGACGACGGCGGCCAGGCTCTCGAGGGTCTCGACGGCCTCCCGGTGCCGCTCCTTGTTGCGCGAGCGCAGCGCGGGGCCGAGCACCTGCTCGAGCAGCGATGCCTCGCGGTCAGCGCTGGTGCGGAATACGCGTAGGTTGCGCCCTGCGACTCCGTAGCGGGTCAGCTCGCCGGCCACCCGGATGATCTCCCGGTCGACGTCGTCGAAGCGCAACTCGCCGCTGCGGCCGGTCGGGCGGATGAGCCCGAACTCCTGGAACTCGCGTATCAGCCGCTCGTCTGCTCCGGAGTACTCGAGCACGGCCTCGATGTCGTGCCCGGGCTCCTCCGCGCCCGTGAGGCCAAGCCGGCGCGGCGCCTGGTCGTTGGTGGGACCGTGATTGCCGGGATCCTCGTCGGCGCGCCCGGTCGCGAGCTCCTGGCGGATCACCCGCAGCGGCAGGAACTCGTCGCGCTGCAGGCGGAGGATGGTCCGCAGGCGGTTGACGTCCGCTGCGAGTAGAGCCGGTAGCCGCCCTGCGTGCGGCGCGGCGAGAGAAGCTTCTGGTCCTCGAGGTAGCGGATCTTGGAGATCGAGATGTCAGGAAACTCGCCGCCGAGCAGCTTGCAGACGGCGCCGATCGTGAGCGACTTGCGGGTGCGCCCGGCCGCGTCGGTACCGGTTCCCGGCTGAACGGAGTCGGCGCTGCCCGAGCTCGCCTGGATCCATCGTCAGTGCCTCATCTCTCGAGGAAGGTCATCTTGTACTTGCCGACCTGGAGCTCGTCGCCGTTCGCGAGCTTTTGGGACTCGATCCGCCTCCGGTTGACGTAGGTGCCGTTGAGGGAACCCAGGTCATCGATGTAGAGGCCGTCTCGGCGCCGCACGACCAAGGCGTGATTGCGCGACACAGTCACGTCGTCGAGGAACACGTCGGCGTCGGGGCTGCGGCCGATCGTTACCCGGTCCCCCTGGAGCGAGAAGCTCTCGCCCGCGCGCCCACCGCCGGCGCGGATGACCAGCGCCCCGCCGTCCGACGCCACCTGCTCGACGTCGACGGCCTGCGTCTCGCCGGTCTCCCCCACCTTGTAGGTGATGGTGGTGCCATCGCCGGCACCCTCCTCGGCGGGCAGGTGTGCACCGCACTTCTGGCAGAAGTTGGCGCCCGGGTTGTTCATGAACCCGCATTCGGGGCAGTGCACGGCTGGTGGCTCCTGATCGGAGGGCCGGCTACCCGGCCGTCAGTGTTCCCTCGGGCTCGCCCATCGCCTTGCCCGCGAGGATGTCCGTCAACTGCTCGACGTCGGCTCCGCTGATCACGGACTGGCCCTCCTCGCGCTTGTGACGCAGGCGGTTGACCAGCTCGGCCCGCAGGATGTCGATCTTCCCGTGCAGTATCCGGCGCTGGTAGGAGACCTTCTGCTCCTCCTCCGTGAGGCTGTCGATCAGGTCCTTCAGCTCGTTGTCCGACAGTGAGCCGAGGTCTGGAAAAGTGTCCTCCATGTCGCTCCTTATCTTCTCGGGCGTCCGCGCTCCGCGCGGACATCGGGGGCTCGCCGATTATAGGGCTGCGGGCGCGAACGTTCAACCAAAGGTTGAGTGTTGACATGGACGGCCCGAGGGGTCGGCGCCGCGTCTAGGGTCGCAGGACTTCTTCGAGCAGCTCGCGGTAGCGGCGCGCGAGGGCCGCCGAGTGCTCGCCGTCGTGGCCCTCCGCGTAGATGTGGAACAGCGGCTCGTCGGGGTCGGGGACCAGCTGCGCCCACCCTCCGTTCTCCTCGACCCGGATACCGTCAGCGGGCTCGACGCGCAGGTCCCGCACCCGCTCCCCGAGCTCGCGCATCGCCCTTCCCTTGAGGCTCCACGGCACGGGCGCGCGCTGATGGACCAGGGCGGCCGACGGCACCTCGTCGACCAGCTGCGAGAGTGGCCGTCCTTCGAGCGCCAGCAGCTCGAGCACCTTGGAGAGGGTCACGACGGCGTCGTATCCCGGCACAGCGCCGGGGAACAGGTAGCCGCCGTCGGGACCGCCGGCGAAGATGACGCCGGGCTCTGCGGCCGCCGTGATCAGGGCGGCGTGCGTGATTCCGTGCCGCACGACCTGGGCTCCGTGGCGCTCGGCGATGGCCTCCGCCACGCGCGAGACGTTCGCCGGGAGCGCGACCGTCCCCCCTTCGGGGCTGTGCTTGCAGACCAGCTCCACCATCAGGTGGAGCGCGACATCCGCGGGAATCTCGCGTGCGCGGTCGTCGATCAGCAGCACCCGCTCCGCCGAGCGGTCGAACACCGCGCCGAGGTTGCCGCCCATGGCCTCGACTATGCGCCGGGTGTCCGCAGTGAAGGCCGGCATGTCGACACCGAGGATGGCCTGCTCGTCCGGGTCCAGCACCGCGTGGTTCACGACCGCTTCGACGCGCATCGAGCGCAGCAGCGAGCCCATCGACAGGCCGGCGCTCGAATGGGAGTAGTCGAGGGCGATGCGGAAGCGGGCCGACCGGATCCGCTCTATGTCCAGCCCGCCGATCAGCCCGGCCATGTAGGCCTCCTGGGCGCGGGGCGGGAAGCGCAGCTCACCGAGCTGGTTGAGGAGCGCGCGGCGCGTCTCCTGGCGGTTGAAGTACTTCTCGACGTCCTTGCGCGTGCCCTCGCTCGCCGGCAGGGCATCGCCCTCGAAGAACAGGACCTGGAGGCGCTCGGGATCGCGGTCGGAGATCTGGACGTGAAAGCCCCCGGGAGCCCGCGAGTGCATCACGGTGAAGCGGTTCACGGCGGCCGTGGCGACGCGCAGGTCGCGCACCGACACGCCGGTGGCGATGATCCCGGCGATCATCGCGCGCTTGATCATCCGCGAGGCGGGGTGAGCGTCGCGGCTGGCGACGGCCACCTCTCCCCTGCTGAGCGTCGTCCCGAAGGCCATGGCGAGCCGGGTGGCGGTCTCCGGAGTGATGTCGACGTTCACGATGCCCGCGACGCCCTCGTCCGTGAACAGCTTCGACGCGCCGCGAGGCTGCCACACCAGAGACCGGTTCACCTGCGCGCCGGTCTCGACGACCTTGAACGGGTACACGTGGACGCCGGAGCCGACGGTCGCCTGCTCGCCGATCGAGCACTCGTCTCCGATCACCGCATCCTCGGCGATCGAGGCGTGCGCCCGGACCTCGCAGTTCTTGCCGATCACGGCGCCGCGGACCTGGCTGCTCGGGCCGAGGTACGTGTTCGACTCGATCACGCAGTGCTCGGTCTCGGCGTGCTCCTTGACGATCACGTTGTTGCCGAGCACCGTGTAAGGGCCGATGCGGGCGTTTTGGTCGATCGCGCAGTAGTTGCCGATCACGGCCGGCCCAGCGATCTGCTCGATGTTGTCGGCCAGCGAGCCCGCGCCCAGCCACATGTTGTCGCGCAGCCGCACGCCGGCGATGTTCAGTTCGACCTTGCCGTCGAGCGCATCGCGGTTGGCCTGCTGGTACTGCGCGAGGTTCCCGATGTCCATGCCAGTAGCCGTCGCAGACCAGCCGTAGAGCGGGGCTCCGCGCTCCAGCAGCTGTCGGGAAAAGCTCGTGCAGAAGTCGTATGGCCGATCTCGGCGGGATGTCGAGTCAGCACCTCGGGCTCGAGCACGTAGATGCCGGTGTTGATGGTGTCCGAGAAGACCTCGCCCCAGCCGGGCTTCTCCAGGAAGCGCTCGATGCGCCCCTCCTCGTCGGTGATCACCACGCCGAACTCGAGCGGGTTCGGGACCCGCTTCAGGGCGATGCGTCGCCACCGCCTCGCGGTTGCGGTGGAACTCGATCAGGGCCGACAGGTCGATGTCGGTGAGCGCGTCGCCGCTGATGACCAGGAAGGTGTCGTCCAGGTAGGGCTTCGGCAATCTTGACGCAGCCGGCGGTCCCGGCCGGCGTCTCCTCGACCGAGTAGTCGAGTCGCATGCCGAGGTTGCGAGCCGTCGCCGAAGTAGTTGCGGATCACCTGCGGCATGAAGGCGAGGGTCATGGCCACGCTCGTTGATGCCGTGACGGCGCACGAGCTCGAGGATGTGCTCCATGCAGGGCTTGTTGACAATGGGAACCATCGGCTTGGGCTGGTTGGAGGTGAGCGGCCGCAGTCTCGTGCCCTGACCGCCCGCCATCACGACGGCCTTCACAACGCGAATTCTCGCAGCGGCTGGACGTTTGGAGCCTGTTTTCAGGGCCGGGTGAAGCTCGCGGTATCCGCGGATGCCGTCGCGGAAGTAGAGAGCGGACGCGAGCAGGGAGCCGGCGACGCCCACGTACAGGAACGCGTCCGCCACGGCGCCCGGCCCGAAGATCAGGGCAATGCCCACGGCGCCCATGGTGAACCAGACGGCCGAGCGGCCGGCCCAGTTGATCGAGATGTCGAGCCCCAGCCGCAGCCCGACGGAAACCGCCACGACCATCACGGCCTCGCGCGCGACCAGCACCGCGATGGCCCAGCGCGGAAGCAGCTCGAAGTTCCAGCAGACTCCGCTCCCGCGATGACCACCAACCGGTCGATCAGCGGGTCCATCAGGGCGCCGAGCCGGCTGTACTGGCCGGTCGACGCGGGCCAGCATCCCGTCGAGCGTAGTCGCCCCAGGTGGCGATGCAGAAGCACACTGTGCTGGAGGTCTCGCGGCCGTCCTCCGACGAGAAAGCCACCACGACGAACGTGACCAGCGCAACCAGGCGCAGATAGCCGACCAGGTTCGGCAGCGTCAGCGGCCGCAGCGGCGCGCCCGCCCGGGTCAGACTCCGCCGGGTCGCCGGGGCGGCTCAGGCCGAGCGGTGCGCGCCCGGCTCAGCCTCGGCATCAGGGCAGCTCGTCGAGCAGCTCGATCAGTGTCGCCGGCGGCGCCCTCGAGCGGGAGTCGCGCGCTCCTCGTGCCGCGCCGCACCTGCGACCTCGAGCTCGCCCAGCCTCGAGCGTGCGCTTGCCGGCCACGCACGCGCAGCGGGCAGCCGAGCAGCTCGGCCTCGACGAACTTCTCGCCGGGGCTGGCGTCGCGGTCGTCGTAGAGCACGTCGAGCCCGCCTCGCGCGAGCTCGTCGTAGAGCCGGTCGGCCAGCTCGCGCTCGGCGCTGCCGGGCTTGCCCAGCGCGACCAGCTGCACGTCGAACGGCGCGATCGACCGCGGCCACGAGATGCCGTGCTCGTCGGCGTACTGCTCGACGGCCGCCGCGGCGATGCGAGCCGGCCCGATCCCGTAGCTGCCCATCACGATCGGCTGCTCGCGTGCCGTCCTCGTCCAGGTAGGTCGCGCCGAGCGGCTCCGAGTAGCGCGTGCCGAGCTTGAAGATGTTGCCGACCTCGATCGCCGGCTCGATCGCGATCGACGCCGCCGCTGCGGGCAGCGTCGCCCGTCCTCGACCGTGCGGATGTCGGCGAAGGTCGCGCGCGAAGTCGCGGCCCGGCTCGACGCCGCGCAGGTGCTTGTCCGGCGCGGTTCGCGCCCGCCACGTAGGCGCCGCGCTCGAGCGCCGCGTCGGCGAGCACCTCGCACGTCGACGCCGACCGGGCCGATGAAGCCCGGGCGCGCGCCGAAGGCGCGCCGCGATCTCGTCGTCGGTGGCCGGCGCGGAAGTCCGGCCCGAGCGCGTTGCGGAGCTTGATCTCGTTCAGCGGTGGTCGCCGCGCACGAGCGCCAGCACGCGGCCCGCGCCCTCGACCACGACCGGCAGCGCCTTGATCAGCGCGCCGGGTCGACGCCGAGCAGCGCCGGAGACCTCCTCGATCGTGCGCGCGTCGGGCGTCTCGACCGGCTCGGGCGCGTCGAGCGACGGCGGGCAGCTCGGACCGGCTGCGCGTCCGCCGTGGCGACCTCGACGTTGGCGGCGTAGCCGGCATCCGACGAGCGCGACGTCGTTCTCGCCCGCCGCGCACGGCGCCATGTACTCGTGGGCGCCGGTGCCGCCCATCATCCCCACGTCGGACTCGACCCGGTACCAGCGCAGGCCGCAGCGATCGAAGATGCGGTCGTAGGCCTCGATGTGCTGCTCGTAGGAGGCGTCGAGGCCCTCCTCGTCGCGGTCGAAGCTGTAGGCGTCCTTCATGATGAACTCGCGCGTGCGCAGGACGCCGGCGCGCGGACGCGGCTCGTCGCGCTCCTTGATCTGGAAGTGGTAGAGCATCAGCGGCAGGTCGCGGTAGGAGCGGACCTCGCGCGACGACGTGGAAGGTGATCGCCTCCTCGTGGGTCATCGCCAGCACCAGCGGCCGCGTCGCTGCGGTCCTGCAGCCTGAACAGCTCCGGCGATCTCGTAGCGGCCGGTCGCGCTGCCAGAGCTCGGCCGGCTGCAGCACCGGCATCAGCACTCCTGAGCGCGCCGATCGCGTCCATCTCCTCGCGGATGATCTGCTCGACCCGGCGGTGCACGCGCCAGCCCGCCGGCAGGAAGGTCCACATCCCGGCGCCCAGCTGCCGCACGAGGCCCGCCCGCACCATCAGGACGTGCGAGATCGCCTCCGCGTCCGACGGGCGGCTCCTTGAGCGTGGGCAGGAAGTAGCTGGAAAGCCGGGTCAAAGCGATTGCAAGCGTATATGGGACCAGCGCAATCCCTCGGGCAGTGCCGGTACGGTTTGGGGCCCCGCGCACCGCTACCCCGGACCGGGTGCGCTGTTCTTCCTCCAGATGCCTTCCTTCACGACTCGAGCCCCGTTTTCCGCTGCCTCCCTGCTGGTGGTGATGCTTGCCGGGATTGCGATCTCCGCGCCCAACGCGCGTGGCGACACCCCGACCGCCGGCAGCGTGTACCGCGATGGCCCGTCGGGCCGGTACATCGTGGGCGGCACCTGGTACCGGCGCTCGGACACCGCCGACCGCGGCCTGAAGCGCGGATACCAGCGCGAGACCAGCCGCCACGGCTGGCGCGGGATCACCGTCCCGAACGCCGCAAACGCGACCGACAATTCGGCGCGCAGCTACCTCGGGAGCGTCTGGTGGTACCGCAAGGACTTCGAGCTGCCGTCCGCGAGCACCGCATTCCAGTGGATCCTGCGGTTCGAATCGGTGAACAACCGGGCCACGGTGTGGCTCAACGGCCGCCGCCTCGGGGCCCACACCGGCGGCTATCTGCCGTTCGAGCTGAGGACCAAGGGGCTCAAGCGGCGCGGCACCAACCACCTCGTGGTCCGCGTGGACGGTCGCCGCCGGCCACTCGACGTCCCGGCCGGCGGCGCACGCCGCGGCGGCCGCTATGTGGGCGGCTGGTGGAACTACGCCGGCATCCTGCGAGAGGTCTATCTGCGCAAGGTCGAGGGCCTCGACATGGTCAACGTCAACGTGCGGCCCGATCTGCCGAACCCCGCCGGCGCGGCGACGGTGCGCGTGCGGGCGATCGTCGCGAACTACACCGGGGTAGCAGCCGACACCACGCTCGAAGGCAGCGTCGCGGGGCACAAGATGGCCTTCACGGGGTCAATCGTCCCCGCCGGCAGCTTCCACATCTTCCGTGGCTCCGTGAGGATCGAGAACCCGAAGCTCTGGACGCCGAGCCAGCCCAACCTCTACACGCTCAAGCTGGCGCTGTCCCACGACGGCGAGCAGGTCCAGACCTACACGCAGCACACCGGCATCAGGAGCATCAAGGTGGACGAGAACGGGCGACTGCTCCTGAATGGCAAGAACGTATTCCTGCGCGGAGCGTCGATGCACGAGGACGACCCCACCACCGGCGCCGCCCTCAGCCCGACGCAGATCCGCAACGACGTCGACCTGCTCCGCCAGCTGGGCGCCAGCATGACCCGTGCCCACTATCCGCTGAGTCCGTTGACGCTCGAGCTGGCCGACCGCTACGGGATCCTGGTCTGGTCCGAGGTGCCGGTCTACCAGATGTCGGACAGCCTGTTCCGCAAGGCGGCGGTTCGCCGGCAGGCGATCTCGATGGTGCGCGACATGGTGAACCGCGACCGCAGCCACCCGTCCGTCCTGGTCTGGAGCCTCGGCAACGAGAACACCTCTCGCCCGGGGGTCGGTTTCACCCGCTATGTGCGCTCAGCCGCGCGCCTGGTCCGCCAGCTCGACCCGACTCGCCTGGTCGGCCTTGCCTTCCCCGGCTACCCCACGGTCGGCAAGCAGCAGCTCTACACGGAGCTGGACGCGCTGGGCGTGAACGACTACTTCGGCTGGTACACCGGCCCGCAGAACTCGATCGCCGACCGCTCCGGCCTGTCCTCGTATCTGGAGCGCCTGCACGACGACTATCGGAACCAGGCCCTGTTCGTGACGGAATTCGGCGCCGAGGCGGCCCGCGCCGGCCCGGTCAACGAAAAGGGGACCTACGCCTTCCAGCAGGACTTTTTGACCTACCACATGGGCGTTTTCGCCCAGAAGCCGTTCCTGAACGGGGCGCTGGTCTGGATCTTGCGCGATTTCAAGGTGAAACCTGGGTATGACGGGGGGAATCCCGTTCCCACCCCGCCCTACAACGCCAAGGGACTGGTCGATGCAGGCGGAACCAAGAAGCCTGCCTTCGACACCGCACGCAAGCTTTTCGCCGAGGCACCGAGATAACACGGGCGCAACGCAACCCTGACCCTGGACAGGGGTTCTGGTCGTGGTGCGCATGCCGAGACACGACACGGAGAGGGATTTGAGCTTTACAGACACCATCTCGCACAACGGACGCCGCATCGCGGCCGCAGCCATGCTGGCCGCACTGGCGCTGATCGCGCTGCTCGCGCTGCGACCTGCCGCCGCTTCGGCAAGCACGAGCGAGTGGTCCTTCTTCGAGGATCACTCCTACCTGGTGCGCTCGACTCCGGCGGTTCGCCAGAACACGCTGGACGAGATCAAGGCGCTGGGCGCCGACACGCTGCGAGTCGAGGTGAAGTGGAACGAGGTCGCTCCGCAGCCGGATTCGCGAACCAAGCCGAGCTTCGATGCCACCGACCCCGCCGCCTATCCGGGCTTCTGGCCGTACGACGACCTGATGCAGCGCGCGACGGCGATGGGCTTCCGGATCATGATCACGCTGGCCCCCGACGCTCCCAGGTGGGCGACCGGCGGCAAGCGAGGCGGCAACTACAAGGTCAGCTCGACCGAGTTCGCGCGCTTCGCGCGAGCGGTCGGCCGGCGCTACTCCGGCGCATTCGCCGGGCTGCCCGCGGTCGCGCGTCTGGTCGCTGTGGAACGAGCCGAACCACATCTTCTTCATCAAGCCGCGCTCCGAGGCTCCGCGCGTCTACCGCCGGATGGTGGAAAAGGGCCTCCCGGCCCTGCGCGCGACCGCGCCGTCGGGCTCGAAGATCTTCGTCGGCGAGCTGGCTCCGGTCGGCACCGCCACCAAGGTGCTCGGCCCGCTGCGGTTCCTGCGTGCGTGGCTCTGCCTCGACAACAACTACCGCAGGCTGCGCGGCTCGGCCGCCCGCAAGGCCGGGTGCACCCACTTCAAGAAGGTCAACGCATCCGGCTTCGCGCATCATCCCTATGGGCCGTTCGGGCTCCCGCCCGCCAACCGCGACATCGTGAACGTCTCGGCGATCAAGCGGCTGGCCAAGGCGCTCGACCTGTCCGCCCGCGCGGGGCGCATCACGAAGCACCTGGGGATCTACAACACGGAATTCGGGTTCCAGACGAACCCGCCGGACCCGTTCGTCTCGACGTCCCCGACGCGTGCCGCGCAGATCATCAACGAGAAGGAGGAGTTCTCCTACCGCTATTCGCGGCTCAAGAGCTACTCCCAATACCTGCTCTACGACGACCCGCCCCGCAGCGGCTCGGCGGCCCTGCGCTGGGCCGGCTTCCAGACCGGCCTGCGGTTCCCGGCACCCGGCGGCGCCGTCAAGCCCTCCTATGACGCCTACAAGTACCCGATCGTCGTGCGGCGGCGGGGCAGCGGCGTCTACGTCTGGGGCCGCGTGCGGCCCGGCAAGGGCATCCGCTACGTGCAGCTCGAGCGGCGCAGCGGCAGCTCGTTCGTGAAGGACGGCTCGGAGATCGCCACGAACTTCTCCGGCTATTTCAAGGTCAACCGCAGCCGGCGTGCCACCTACCGGTTCGAGTACGTCACCGGGATCGGCGGCACGGTGATCGGCACCAGCCGGACTGCGGCCCCGATCAAGTAGGCGACATGCGACGACTGCTGAAGCTACAGCTGGCTGCGCTTGCGCTCATCGCGGCGGCCCTCGCGGCACCATTGCCGGCCCAGGCCGCCCGCAACCAGTGGTCGATGTTCGAGGACCACACCGCGCTCGTGCGCGCGCCCTCGCCGACCGCGCGTGCACAACCGGCTGCAGCGAGATCAAGGAACTGGGCGCTGACACGATCCGCATCCAGGTGCACTGGAACGAGGTCGCGCCGCAGCCGAACGCCAAGACCAAGCCCGCGTTCGACTCGTCCAATCCGTTCGCCTACGCCGACAATCCGAATGCCTATCCCGGCTTCTTCCCCTACGACGACCTCGTGCGCCAGGCGAGCGCGATGGGGTTCCGGATCCTGATGACGCTCACCGGTGACACGCCCCGCTGGGCCAGCGGTGGAGCAAAGAGCACCAGCTTCGAGACGGCCAACTACAAGCCCAGCACGACCGAGTTCGCGCGCTTCGCGACCGCCGTTGCCAAGCGCTACTCGGGCCGCTATCCGGGCCTTCCGGCGGTACGGCTGTTCTCGATCTGGAACGAGCCCAACCACGTCTACTTCCTCAAGCCCCACAACGACTCACCTCGCATCTACCGCAAGCTGGTGAATGCGGGCGTGCCGGCGATCAAGGCCAACGGCGCGCCGGGGGTGAAGGTGTTCGTCGGCGAGCTGGCGCCGGTCGGCCGCGCTCCCAAGGTGATCGGCCCCACCACCTTCTTCAAGAAGTGGTTGTGCCTCAACAACCGCTTCAAGCGCGGCCGGGGCTCCGGCTGCGGCGGCTTCAAGAAGATCAAGGCCGACGGGTTCGCCCACCACCCCTACGGGCCGGCGGACCGTGTCGCCAAGAAGCGCGACATCATCAACATGCTCGCGATCGGGAAGCTCGCGAAGTACCTCGACGCGGCCGGGCGTGCCGGGCGCCTGCCCGGCAAGCTGCCGATCTACAACACGGAGTTCGGCTACCAGAGCAACCCGCCCGACCGGACGGTCAGCACCACGCCCTCGGAACAGGCGCGCATCCTGAACGAGAAGGAGGAGTTCTCCTATCGCTTCGGCCGGCTGCGCAGCTTCTCGCAGTACCTGCTCTACGACGACCCGCCGCGCAAGGGCGGCGCGTCGGTGAAGTGGTCCGGCTTCCAGACCGGCCTGCGGTACCCCGGCGGCGGCAAGAAGCCCGCCTATGACGCCTACAAGTTCCCGATCGTCGTGCACCGTGCGCGACACGGCGTGAAGATCTGGGGCCGCGTCCGGCCGGGCTCGGGCGTACGCTCGATCCGCCTCGAGCGCCGCGGCGGAGGCGGCTTCAAGCGCGAGGGCAAGCGGATCAGCACGAAGGGCGGCGGGTACTTCGGCCTCACGCGCTCACGGGTCGCGTCGTACCGGTTCCGGGCCTACGACGGAACCGGGCCCAGCGCCAAGCCGCTCGGCTACAGCCGCACCGCGGCGCCGATCCGCTAGAAAGCCCAGATGCGCAAGACCGCTCTGGCGGGGCTGTTCGCGTGCCTGGCGGTCGTTGGCGTGCTGGCCGGCTGCGGCTCCGGGAACGACGACGAGGGACCCTCGGCCCGCTCGCAGTGGTCGATCATCGAGGACCACACGGCGCTGATCCGCTCCGGCCCTGAAAAGCGGGACGCGACGCTGCGGGAGTTCAAGGAGCTCGGCGCTGACACGGTGCGCCTGGCGGTGAAGTGGAACGAGGTCGCCCCGGCGCCGCGCTCCGCCCGCAGGCCGAGCTTCGATGGAGCCGACCCCGGGGCCTACCCGGGCTTCGAGCCTTTCGACGCGGCCATCCGCGGAGCTCAGGACCTCGGCCTGCGGGTCCTGATCGACCTGGCGCCCGATGCGCCCCGCTGGGCCACCAAGGGCGCGCCGCCGATCAGCGCCGCGACGGTCAACGACGACCCGGACGTCGCGGAATTCGCCGACTTCGCCGGGGCAGTCGCGAAGCGCTACTCGGGCGACTACAAGGGCCTCCCCGAGGTCGACTGGCTTTCGATCTGGAACGAGCCCAACCATTGGCTGTTCCTGAAGCCCGCGCGACGCGCCCCCGATATCTACCGCGAGATGGTGGCCCGCGCGGTGCCGCGGATCCGGGATGCCAACGGCGGCGCCCACGTGCTGGCCGGCGAGACCGCCGCGATCGGCAACCCGGGAACCGTGATCGGGCCACGGGAGTTCGTGCAGCGGTGGCTCTGCCTCGACGATCGCTTTCAGCCGATCCGCACCGGCAGCTGCAGCAACTTCAAGCCGCTCGAGCTGGACGGCTACGCGCATCACCCCTACGGCCCGGCGCAGCGGGTCCCAAAGAAGAAGGACCTGGTCAGCCTGCTCGTGATCCGCAGGCTCGGGCGCTATCTGGACGCCGCCGCCCGGGCGGGCCGCCTCTCGCCCGGCCTGCCGATCTACAGCACCGAATTCGGGCTCCAGAGCAATCCCCCCGACCCGACGGTCGGGAACTCACCCCGCCGGCAGGCGGCGCTCCTGAACGAGAAGGAGGAGCAGGGCTACCGCTACCCGCTGCTGCGCAGCCACGCCCAGTACCTGCTCTACGACGACCCGCCACGGCCCGGAACCACCCAGAAGGAGATCTGGTCCGGCTTCCAGACCGGCCTGCGCTTCACCGACGGCACGAAGAAGCCCGCCTGGGACGCCTACCGGCTACCGCTGGTCGTCCATCGAGAGGACGGTGGAGGAGTGCTGATCTGGGGCCGCATACGACCGGGCAGCGGCGTGCGCTACGTGCAGCTCGAGCGGCGCGATGGCGCCGCGTTCACGGCCGACGGGGCCCGTTTCGCGACCGACGACGCCGGCTACTTCGAGGTCCGGCGCCCGCAGGAGGCAGCGTACCGCTTCCAGGCCTATACGGACGACGCCAAGGACGCCAAGCCGATCGGCACCAGCCGCACGGCGGCGCCGACGCGGCCGACCGGCGGGGAGTAGCGGCGGTCTAAAAACCGTTGGGCGCCGTGAGGCGTGCGAGCTTGGGAACGGCGAAGGCTCCGGGTCGCCCCGGAGCCTTCGATTCCTCGGCTTATTGCAAAGCCCTACTGGTTCGGCCAGTAACTGCTCGCCCACGTGACGTCGGCGATCTTCGCCTGACCGGACAACGACGGATGGAAGTAGTCCGCCGTCGAGTTGGCGTTGCCCGGGCCGAAGATCGGCAGGGCGTTGAACGGAAATACGTTCAGGCCGTTGGTGTTGGTCACGTTCGCCACATCGCTGGTGGCGAACGACGCGTTGTAGGCAGCGCCACCGTCGTACTTGCAGCGGTTCTGGCCGACAGCCCCGCAGACATCGGCGAGGACCTCGTTGTACGCGATCACCTGCGCCTGGAAATCTGCCCGCCGCTGGACGTCAGCCGCGGCCGTCGACGTCGGGTTTGCCAGCAACGCCTGGCAGACGCTGAACGCCGACCAGCGCGTCAGCGCGTTGAAATCCACCGGGTTCGTGAAGATCGTGTGGAGGAGGTTGATGTTGGGGATGCTCGCGACGAAGATGTGGGCCTTCGGCAGCCCGCTCGTGATCGTGTCGATCGTCTCCTGGAACTGGGCCCGGTAGGTCGCCGTAGGCGTCTGCTGACCAATCGTCGGACGGCAGGCGTCGTTGCCGCCCATCTCGATCGTCACGTAGTCCGCACCCTGGGCGACGGCATTGGCGGCCTGGGCCGGGGCGTTTGCCATCCGCGCGCCCGAAACCGAGTCGTTGTAGGCGACAGCGTCACGATTGGGGTTCCTCGCCTGGATGCGCAGGAACTGGGTGTTGACCGCAGGATTGTCGCCGGTCGACCACGAGTTCCCCGGGTTGTCGCCGAAGTTCGGGGCGTTGAACGCTTGCGTAATCGAGTCGCCGAGCGACGCCATCACCTTCGGCGGCTGTACTGCTGATGCGGATGAGACGCCGATCGCGAGCACCAGGAGCGCGGCGCTCATGATCGCCACCGTGAACCTGACTGTTCGGTGCTTGTGGGATTGGGACACGACACTCTCCTCTAGTGAGTCGGGCGGACGAGAACCCGGACGTCCGCGGCAGATCACTCGGCGGCGGCGAAAGAGAGCCGTCCCCCCCAATTAACGGTCTGCCGACGGTACTCCCTTACGGGGCCGAGGTGTGCAGGTGGCCGAACTACGCGTCGAAGACCTACGCCCGCGCGCGCTTGAAGCGGCGGCCGGTGACCGGCTCCGGCTCGGCCAGCACCTCGTCGGCGCCGTCGGGAGACCGCTCGGCCTCCATCGCGGCTATCCGCTCGGGAGTCAGCTCGCCGGCGTTCTCGCGCTCGATCTTCTCGAGCCAGTCCGCGGCTTCGGCGGCCTTGCGCTCGTCCGCCTCGACCCCGCCGCGTGCCAGCGACTTGTCGATCTCGGCGAACAGCTCGTCCACCAGGCGGTCCTGGGGAACCTTCCGCAGCGGCTTGCCGTGGGCGAAGATCATGCCCTCGTTCTTGGCGCCGGTGATGCCGAAGTCCGCGTGCGAGGCCTCGCCGATCCCGTTCACGGCGCAGCCGAGCACGGCCACCTCGACCGGGTCGGGGTAGCGCTCGAGGCGCCGCTCGATCTCGGTCACGACGGTGTCCATGTCGAACTGGAGGCGGCCGCACGTCGGGCACGCGATCAGCACGGGGCCGCGCTCACGGAGCTGGAGCGCCTTGAGGATCTCCCACGCGACCTTCACCTCTTCCTCGGCATTGAAGGTCGAGAGCGAGATGCGGATCGTGTCCCCCACTCCCTCCGAGAGCAGCGTGCCGAGGCCGACGGCCGACTTCAGCGAACCCGACCAGCGCGTGCCGCTCTCGGTCACCCCGAGGTGCAGCGGGTAGTCGATCCGCTTCGAGAGCAGGCGGTTGGCCGCGATCGTGTTCGGGACGCTGGTCGACTTGATCGACACCTTGAAGTTCTCGAAGTCCAGGCTCTCCATGAGAGCTACGAACTCGACCGCCGCCGTGACCAGCGCCTCGACGGGCTCGCTGCGCTCCAGCTCGTGGAGGTGGCGCGGCAGCGATCCGGAGTTGACGCCGATCCGCATCGGCACCCCCGCGGCCGTGGCACGGGCCGCGACCTCCGCCACCTTCTCCCGGCCGCCGATGTTGCCCGGGTTCAGGCGGATGCAGTGGGCGCCCGCGTCGATCGCCTTCAGCGCCAGCGTGTGGTTGAAGTGGATGTCGGCGATCACCGGAACCGGGGAGCGCTTGACGATCGTCTCGAGCGCCACCGCGTCCTTGTCACGCGGGACGGCCACCCGGACTAGCTCACATCCGGCGTCCACCATCCGGCCGATCTGCTCGAGCGTGGCGTCGATGTCGCTCGTGTCGGTCTTGGTCATCGACTGCACGACGACCGGCGCGCCCCCGCCGATCGGCACGTCCGCCGACCCATATCTGGCGCTTGGAGGCCACGGACACAGAGTACTCAGCGGCTACTTGTCGCGAACCAGGTCGCAGACGGCGCCCGCGGTCTCGAAGCCGGCACGCGCGTACCAGTCCTTGGGCCAGTCCGCTGCCTCAGCCTCGATGAAGACGAAGTCATGGGCCTCCCAGGCCTCCTGGAGCGCCAGGAGCACCACGGCGTTGCCGTAGCCCCTTCCGCGATACGAGGGGTGGGTCCCGACGTCCTCGACCTGCGCGGTCGCGCCGTCCGAGTAGAGGCGGCAGGACGCAACGAACTCGCCGTCGGCCTCGTAGGCAAAGGTACGTTCCGCTGCGACCCCACCGAGCGCGTCGAAGCCCTCCAGCAGCTGGCTCGCCACGTCCTCAGGACTTGTTTGCGGGTCCAGGCCGAGAAGTTTCCGCTTCAGAGGCTTGAGGTTCGCTGGATCGACCTCTTGCCCCCCAGGCGGCGGCGCGGGCGCGGCGTCTGGCCCGCGGTGGGGCATCACCACGATCCGCCCGGGCCGCCAGCCCTCGGGCTGAAGGCGCACAGCGGCCGCTCCGGCCGCCGCCTCGTCGTCGAAGGCGAGCCGGCGATGGAAGAGCCCCGCCTCGAGAGTGAACGCGCTCGGCGGTCTCGATGACCGAATCGAGATCCAGCTCATCGAGGCCGCCTCGACCGCGACGAAGTTGCGGCTCCACACGTGCGGGATCTCGGGCCGCAGGTAGGCCGTGCCGAACGGCAGCTCCTCCACGCGACTGGACGCTTTCCGGTCGAGCGAGCGCACGAACGCGAACGCGCGCTGGAATGCGGCCGCGGGGTCGTCCATCAGCAGATCCGGTGACTCGAGTGCGCTATTCCGCGTACATCGCGTCGATCTGCGACGCATACTTCGCTGCGATCGGCTTGCGCTTCAGCTTCATCGTCGGCGTCAGCTCGTCGCCGCCCGGCAGCCAGTCCTCGTGCAGCACGAAGAACTTCTTGATGCCCTCGACCCTCGAGACCTGGTTGTTGACGTCGTCGACCGCGCGCTGGATCTCCTCGAGAAGCCGCACGTCCTCGGCGAGCTCGTCCAAGGAGGCCTTCTCGATCCCCTGCTGTGCCGCCCAGGCCGGCGCCACATCGGGGTCGAGAACGATCAGCGCGGTCAGGTAGGGGCGCCGGTCGCCGATCACGGCGGCGGTCCCGACAAGCGGGTGCCCCTTCAGCTTCGCCTCGAGGTTCGCCGGCGAGATGTTCTTGCCGGCCGCGTTGATGATCAGCTCCTTCTTGCGGTCGACGATCTTCAGGTAGCCCTCGTCGTCGAGCTCGCCGATGTCGCCGGTGTGGAGCCAGCCCTCGGAATCGATCGCCTCCGCGGTCTGCCCGGGCATGTTCCGATAGCCCTTCATGATCACCGAGCCGCGCAGCAGCACCTCTCCGTCCTCGGCGATCTTCAGCTCCATGCCGGGCGTGACCTGGCCGACGGTGCCGAGCTTGATCTTGCCCGGCAGGTTCGCGGCGCCACAGCCGGTGCTCTCGGAGAGCCCCCACAGCTCGGCGACGGGCACGCCGATCGCGTGGAAGAACTCCAGCACCGACAGCGGGGTCGGCGCAGCTCCCACATAGACCGCCTGAAGCTCGTCGAGGCCGAGCATCGCTCGGATGCCCGACAGGACCTTCTGATCTGCCTTCTCGTACTCGGCGGCCAGTTCCGCCGGTACTGTCTCGCCCGCCTGCTCCAAGCGGACTTTCTGGAGTCCCAGGTCGATCGCCCACTGCAGCGCCCGCTTGCGCTCCGGGTCCTGTTCGCCCTCGATCATCGCCTCCATGCCGGCCTTCAGCTTCTCCCAGATCCTGGGTACCGCGAAGAACCAAGTCGGGTGCACCTCCGGGAGGTAGGCGATCACCTCGCGCGGCACGGGACACGACGTCACGGTGTGGCCGAGGACCAGCGGCAGGTAGTGACCCGTGGACCGCTCGGCGATATGCGCCATCGGCAGGTAGGAGACGACGCGCGCGCCCTCCGGGAACGCGATCACCTCGTCGAGCGCCTCGACCGCGCTCATGATGTTGTGGTGCGTGATCTGCACGCCCTTCGGAGGGCCCGTGGTGCCCGACGTGTAGATCAGGGTCAGGAGGTCGTCCGGCTGGACGGCTTCGCGCGCCCGCTGGATCTCGGTCGGGTCGCCCGAGCTTGCCAGCAGATCGTCGAATCGGACGATGCCGTCGGCCCCGTCAGGCGGGTCGGCGACGACGACCGTGTCGAGCCCCGGCTGCAGCGCCCTGGCCTCCAGCACGTGTTCCAGGAACGCGGCTTCGGTCACGACGATGCGCGCCCCCGAGTCCGACAGCTGATAGGCGATCTGCTCGGGCGCCAGCGTCGCGTAGAGCGAGAACGGCGTCGCGCCGAGAGATATGCAGGCCGTGTCGGCGATGTGGAACTCGGGCCGGTTCGTCAGCATCAGCGCGACCACGTCTCCGGCCGACACGCCATGCTCGAGCAGCCCCAAAGCGAACCGGTCGACCTGCTCGCCGTACTCGGTCCACGTGATCTCGCGCTCTCCGCCGCGCGTGCGGAGCGCGATCCGGTCTCCGGCTTCGCGCACCGTCCGCGCGAAGGCCTGAGCGACCGTGGGCGCTCTCAGACCCTGCTTGCTGGGCTCCGTCTCGACCGCGGTGCGCTGCATGCACCCTCAGCCTATCGGCTGGAGCGCCCTGCTATCGAGTGTTGAAGCCCTCGCCGGTGAGCCGGCCGATGTCGTTCGACAAGCCGATCGCCGCCAGGAAGATGACCAGCATGAATCCGATCACTCCGGCTTGCTCCATCACGCGGAATGGAACCGGCCGGCCGCGTACCTTCTCGACCAGGCTCCAGAAGATGTGACCGCCGTCGAGCGGCAGGAATGGGAACAGGTTGATCACGCCGAGCGACAGGCTGATCACGGCCAGCAGCGTGAGGGCGCGGCGCGCGTCGAACGTGAAGGCCTCGCGCGTCACCTCGTAGCTGCCGACAACGCCCGATATCTGCTTGCGCTGCTGGGGCTCGAAGATCCTTGCGATCGCCGACACCGTGCCGCTGGTGACGTCCCACATCAACTGTCCGGACAGTCGTGCGGCCTCGACGGGCCCTGGATTGATGTCGCGCGTCCCGAACCGGAATCCGATCAGCGTCCGCTTGCGCACGGGGTCGTAGCGCGGCTTGACCCGGAGCGCGACGACCTTGCCGTCCCGCTCCACCCTCAGCAGGACCGGAGTACGTGCGAGGCAACCCGGCACCTGGCGGCCGGCGCAGCGGTGGGTCGAGATCCGGCGCGACAGAGCCACCTGGTCGCCTCCGCGGCCGTCGACGGTCACGATCCGATCGCCGGACCGCAGGACCTTCGCGGCCGGGGATCCGGCGGAGACCTCCCCGACGTTGCGGGTCACCTCACGGGCGCCGAACGCCAGGAAGAACAGCATCACGAACGCAAGCACGATATTGACAGCCGGCCCGGCGCCGATCACCACGATCCGCTTCCACACCGGCTGGTGGTAGTACCCGCGATGCGCGATCTCCGGAGGCAGCTTCTCCTCCGGATTCATCCCGGTGATCTTCACGTAGCCGCCGAGCGGGATCGCGCCGATCCCGTACTCGGTCTCGCCTCGCTTCACCTTCGTCAGGATCGGCGGGAAGAACAGCAGGAACCGCTCCACCCGCATTCCAACGCGCTTGGCCATGGTGAAGTGCCCGAGCTCGTGCAGGATGATCAGCACCGCGAAGCCGAGGGCGGCAAGCACATACGGCAGGGCGGAGCTCAGGAAGCCGAGCGCCGCGAGGCTCAAGCTTCCACCGCCAGCCGTTCCACGAGCCCGGCCGCGTGCTCACGCGCGTGGGCGTCCGCCTCGTATAGATCCTCGAATCCGGTCACCGGCGTGGGCTCCTCGGCCTCGAGCGCGCCCTGGATCACGCGCGCGATGTCGAGGAAGCCGAGGCGCCCGGCAAGAAAGGCGTGCACCGCTACTTCGTTGGCGGCATTCAGCACGCAGGGCGCCGTGCCGCCGGCCAGCGCGGCGTCCCGAGCGAGGGCCAGGCAGCGGAAGGTCTCGAGGTCGGGCTCCTCGAACGTCAGGCTCCCGGCAGCCGCAAGGTCCAGCGCCGGCACAGGGACGTCCGCGCGCTCGGGAAAGTGGAGCGCGTAGGAGATCGGGACCCGCATGTCCGGCAGGCCCAGGTGCGCCAGGGAAGCGCCGTCGTTCAGCTGGACCACCGCGTGCACGATCGATTCCGGATGCACGACGATCGAGATGCGGCTGTAGGGGAACCCGAACAGATGGTGCGCCTCGATCATCTCGAGGCCCTTGTTCATCAGCGTGGCCGAGTCGATGGTGATCTTGCCGCCCATGTCCCACGTCGGATGCGCGAGGGCGGCCTCGACGCCGACGCTGCCGAGCTCGGCGCCGCTGCGTCCGCGGAACGGCCCGCCGGATGCCGTCAGGATCAGGCGATCCACGCCTCCGGGCGGCTCCCCGCGCAGCAGCTGAAAGAGGGCTGAATGCTCCGAGTCGACGGGAATGACGCGTGCGCCTGTCGCCTCCGCCAGCTGCATCACGAGCTCGCCGCCCACGACCAGGCTCTCCTTGTTCGCAAGCGCAAGGTCCACGCCCTGGCCGAGCACCGCGATCGTGGGGCCGAGCCCCGCCGAGCCGACCAGGCCGTTCAGGACGATGTCGGCGCCGGACCCGGCGATCAGCTCGGCGATGCCGTCCTGGCCCGCGAGCACCTCTCCCCCGCTCCAGGCAGATGAGGCGGTGGCGGCTGCGTCTTCGTCGGCGAGCGCGACACGTGCGACGCCGTAGCGCTGCGCCTGGCCAAGCAGCTGCTCCCAGCGGGAGTTCGCGGTCAGGCCGACGACTTCCAGGTCCTCGCTGGAATCGATCACGTCGAGCGCCTGCGTGCCGATTGACCCGGTCGAGCCGAGGATCGCGATCCTGCGCATGCGATTCAGTCTACGAACCGCCACCCCCGGCCCCTCCAGTTCGGCCTTAGAGCCTGTCTCAGAATTCCGCGTGTGCGGCTGGCGCGCGCCGGATCAAGCGGGGCGAGGACGCAGGGAGGCCCAATAGCGGTGACTATTGGGCCGACCGAGGACAAAGCATCCGCGCAGATCCGCCGCCGCCAGGCGTGCGCGGGGGGTTTTGAGACCGGCTCTTAACGAGTCCCTAATGCCACGGGGCCCGGGACGCTGAGAGGATCGCGCCCAGCACGGGTGTGTGGGGTGAGCAACAAGCTGGTCCACTTGGACACCGGGGGCGTGTCGTGACAGGCAGCCGCTTGGCGATCCTCGGCTACCACAAGGTAGGGGGACCGGCTCCCGGCGGGTCGGCCTGGTACCACGTGCCTCAGCCGGTATTCGATGCGCAGCTGGGACAGCTGCACCGCGACGGGTGGCGGTTCGTCAGCGCGGAGAGCGTCATCAAGGCGCTCACCGGGGAGGAAAGGCTGCCTCCGCAGGCGGCGCTCCTGACGTTCGACGACGGCTACCGCTCGCTGATCGAATACGCGGTTCCCGTTCTCTCCGAGTACCGCTGCCCGGCTGTCGTCTTCGTGCCGACCGACCACGTCGGAGGCGACAACGCGTTCGAGGGCGGCGGTGAAAGAGAGCCGCGCGAGCCGCTGTGCGGCTGGGAAGAGCTCAGCCGCCTGGAGGAGGCAGGCGTCGCGGTTCAATCACACGGCGCCTCGCACAGGCCATTCTCGGAGCTGAGCCCCGCGGAGCTGCGAGCCGAGCTGAGCGGCTCCAAGACGGCTATCGAGGAGCGTCTCGCCCGCCCGGTGCGGTTCCTGGCGTATCCCCACGGCGACAGCGGTGCCGACCCCCATCTGACAGGGGATCTCCTCGAGCAGGCCGGATACGAGGCAGCATGCCACTGTGGCGGCGGCCCGTTCGACCCCTGGCAGGCGGACCGCTTCCAGCTCGAGCGGATCGCCGTCGGCGCAGACACCGACCTCTCCACCAAGCTCCGCTAGCCGCCGAGAAGGGCCCTACAAGATGGCGTTCGCCGCGTAGTAGCCGACGATCACCGTCACGAATGCGGCGTCGAGGCGATCCAGGGCGCCACCGTGCTCGCCGAAGAACCGGCCGGCGTCCTTCACGCCCAGATCTCGCTTGATCATCGACTCGAAGAGGTCGCCGAACGGCGCCGCGGCCGCGACGCAGGCGCCGATTGCGAGCGCATCGGCGCCTGAGAGCCAGTCCTGGTAGAGGCCGGCGAACCAGAAGCTGAGCGTGCCGGCCAGGAAGCCGCAGATCAGGCCCTCGACCGTCTTGCCCGGCGAGATGGAAGGGGCCAGCGCCCTCGTCCCGTAGAGGCGTCCCCCGAAGTAGGCGGCGGTGTCGCCCACGAAGGTCGCGATCAGCACGTCGATCAGGAGCCCGTCGCCGTGGTCGAGCTGCCGCAGGAGCGACGCGTGGGCGAGGGCGAGGCCGATCCAGAAGACTCCGAGGAGCGTCGCGCCGATCGCGAGCGTCGCGTGCCGGCGCGAATCCCCGATCATCACGAGCAGGAAGGTGAGGAGCACGGCTCCCGCGCTCGCCATCACGATCTGGAAGTCGTCGCCGTACTGGGCGGCGACCACGAGCCCGGCCATCCCGGCGAACCCGGCCAGTCGCACCGGGCGGACCGCCTCCAGCATCCCGTACAGCTCGTGGAGAGCGACGAGGCCGAGGGCGATCAGCAGAACGGCCATCAGCGTTCCTCCCCGGACCACCACGAAGACGGCAACCGCCGCCCACGGGATCCCGATCAGCCAGCGGCGGGCGGTCGACCGCCCGATCCCACCGCGCAGGCTGTTCACTCCGTCCGGCCTCCGCCGCGGAAGTCGCGCTCGGCATAGGAGGCGAGCGCGCGCTCGAGCTCCGGCCGGTCGAAGTCCGGCCAGAGGATGTCGGAGAAATACAGCTCCGAGTACGCCGACTCCCAGAGCAGGAAGTTGGACAGGCGCAGCTCGCCGCCCGTGCGGATGATCAGCTCCGGGTCCTTCATGTCGGGCGCGTAGAGATGACGGAGAAACTCCTCCTCGCCCCCGCCGGAGTAGCGCTCGGCCGCGTGCAGGATCTCGGCCCGGCCGCCGTAGTCGAAGGCGACGTAGAGAGAGCGCGCTGAATTGCCCGCGGTCAGCCCCTCGGCCCAGTCGATTCCCTCCAGCACGCGCGGCGAGAGCCGGTCGCGGCGCCCGATGAAGCGCAGCCGCACCCCCTCCTCGTGGAGCTCCGGCGCCTCCTTGCGGATGCGCTCGACGAACAGGTCCATGATCCCGCCGACCTCCGGCTCCGGCCGCATCCAGTTCTCCGTCGAGAAGGCGTACACGGTCAGCTGCTCGATGCCGTAGTCGCCCGCGAGCCGCACGGCGCGCTTGAGCGCATCCGTCCCCGCCTGATGACCCTCTGTGACTCCGAGGCCCTTGCCGCGGGCCCAGCGCGCGTTCCCGTCCATGATGATCGCCACGTAACGGGGGCGATCGCTCATCCGCCCAGGATCTCTTCTTCCTTGCCCTTCAGCAGCTCGTCGATCTGCTTGGTCTCGGAGTCGGTCAGCTTCTGCAGCTCACCTTCGGCGCGACGCTCGTCGTCGGCGCCGACCTCGCCCTCCTGCTTGAGCTCGCGCAGGTCGTGCATGCAGTCGCGGCGGACGTTGCGGACGGCGACCCGGCCCTCCTCGGCGAGCCCGTGGACCACCTTCACCAGCTCCTTGCGCCGCTCCTCGGTCAGCTCGGGGATCTGCAGGCGGATCATCGTGCCGTCGCTGTTCGGCGTCAGCCCGAGGTCGGACTCCATGATCGCCTTCTCGATCTGCTTGATCGCGGACTTGTCGTATGGCGTCACGGTGAGGAGGCGGCCTTCGGGCGCCGCGATGCTCGACAGCTGGCGCAACGGCGTGCGGGTGCCGTAGTAGTCGATCTCGAGCCGGTCCAGGAGGTGCGGCGAAGCGCGGCCCGTGCGCACGGTCGCGAACTCTTGGCGCGTGGCCTCGACCGACTTCGTCATGCGGTCGCGCGCGTCCTTGAGCAGGTCGTCGATCACGTCTTGACGACCGTCCCCACGCGCTCACCGCAAACGATGCGGTCGATGTTCTGCTCGTCTGCCATGTTGAAAACGTATATCGGGAGACCGTTGTCCCTGCAGAGCGACAGCGCCGTCGAGTCCATCACCTTGAGATTGCGCTCCATCGCCTCGCCGTGCGTGATGTCGGGCAGGAAGGTCGCCTGATCGGGATGGAGCGTCGGGTCCATGTCGTAGACGCCCTCCACGTTGTTCTTCGCCATCAGGATCGCCTCGGCATGGATCTCGAGCGCGCGCAGCGCCGCTGCGGTGTCCGTGGTGAAGAACGGGTTGCCCGTGCCGGCCGCGAAGATCACGACGCGTCCCTTCTCCAGGTGGCGCATCGCGCGCCGGCGGATGTAGGGCTCCGCGACCTCGGAGATCGTGATCGCCGATTGGACGCGGGTGTTGACGTCCTCGTGCTCGAGCGCGTCCTGCAGCGCCAGCGCGTTGAGGACCGTGGCGAGCATCCCCATGTAGTCCGCGCTCGCGCGGTCCATGCCCTGTGCCGTGCCCTCGAGGCCGCGATAGATGTTGCCGCCGCCGACCACGATGGCGACCTCCACCCCGCGTTCGTGCACGCGTTTCACCGTGCGGGCGATGTTGTGGATCCGCTCTGCGTCCACGCCGTACTGCAGCGGGCCCATCAGGGCCTCGCCTGACAGCTTCAGCAACACACGCCGAAACGCCGGCCTACCGTTCCCCCCTACTGCGTCGGACACGGCCCGAAATCTACCCGTCTGGTTCCCGGAGCCGCCTACTCCCCGACCCGGAAGCGGGCGAACCGCCGGATTACGACGTTTTCACCCGTCTTGGCCGAGATCTCGGTACGCAGCTGCTCGATCGTCCGGCCGTCGTAGCGCTCGGCGTTGACGTGCTTCTGCTCCAGCAGCACGACCTCCTCGAGCCACTTGCGCATCCGGCCCTCTGCGATCTTCTTGCGCACCTCGGGCGGCTTGCTCTCGTCGGCCTGTTTCTCGAACACCGTCAGCTCGCGAGCGCGCTCGTCTTCGGGAACGTCGTCCGCGGTCACCCACACCGGCGCCGCCGAGGCCACGTGAACCGCGATCTCGCGCGCGAAGTCGAGGAACTCGTCGGTGCGCGCGACGAAGTCCGTCTCGCAGTTCACCTCCACGAGTGCGCCGACCTGGCCGTTGAAGTGGGCGTAGTGGGCCACCGTTCCCTGTGCTGCCTGGCGCTCGCCGCGCTTGGCGGCCTGGGCCTGCCCCTTCACCCGCAGGAGCTCCATCGCCTTCTCGGTGTCGCCGCCGGTCTCCTCGAGGGCCTTCTTGCACTCCATCATCCCGGCGCCCGTGCGGTCGCGCAGGGCCTTTACGTCGGTTGCTGTGACGCTCACTGGCCTTCCTCCTTCTGCTCCGGAGCCGCCGGTGCGGCTTCGGGGGCCGCGGGTGCGGGTGCGCGCCTCCGCAGGAGGCGCCGCCTGCTGCTCCGGGGTCTCGCTCTGGGCCGCGGCTGCGGCCTCGGCCTTCGCCTTCTCCTCGGCATCGCGCTTGGCCTGTGCCTCTGCCTCTTTGCGTGCCTGCTCCTCCGCCTCCTTGCGAGCGCGCTCCTCGGCCTCCCGGCGAGCCTGGTCCTCCGCCTCCTTGCGCGCCTGCTCCTGGCGCAGCCATGCGCCGCGGCCGGCCTCGGCAGCGTGGCCGAGCGCGCGGATCACCACATCGTTGGAGCGGATCGCATCGTCGTTGCCCGGGATCACGAAGTCGACCGACTCCGGGTCGCAGTTCGTGTCGACCAGGCCGATCGTGGCGATGCCGAGCCGGTTCGCTTCGCGGACCGCGATCTCCTCGACCTTGAGGTCGGTCAGGAACACGGCGTCGGGCAGGCGCTCCATGGCCCCGACGCCACCCAGGTTGGTCTGGAGCTTGACGAGCTCGGCCTCCATCGTCATGCGCTCCTTGGTGGGGAGCAGGTCCAGCTGTCCCTCGTCCTTCAGCCGCTGGAGCTCGTGCATGCGCGCGATGCGCAGCTTCATGGTGTTGAAGTTCGTCAGCAGGCCGCCGAGCCAGCGCTCGTTCACGTACGGCATGCCGGCCGACCCCGCGGCGTCCTTCACGATGTCCTTCGCCTGCTTCTTGGTGCCGACGAACAGCACCACTCCGCCGCGGGCCGACAGGTCCTGAACGAACGCGCGCGCCCGCTCCAGGAGGTCGACCGTCTTGAGCAGGTCGATGATGTAGATGCCGTCTCGCTCGCCGAAGATGTAACGGCGCATCTTCGGGTGCCAGCGGCGGGTCTGGTGGCCGAAATGGACGCCGGCCTCCAGCAGCTCTCGTATGCCTACCTCTGCCTCTGTCAAGGCTCTGCTCCCTTGTCGGTTGGGTGTTCCAGCCGGCTCGCCGTGCACGCGGGACCCGTGAGGCGCCGGGATGGCGCTTCTCGGGCAGGGCCGCGGCCGCGCGGGCCGGGACGTTTTTCCGGACAGGCGAGCACCAGGAGCGGCGCAACGCCGTGACGGAGTCTAGTGGTCCTTCCGTTTCTGGATGGGCCACTGAATCACGCCCGCGCGCGGGCGAGCGCGGCGCTCAGGTCCTCCGGCAGCTCGGAGGTGACCTCGATCGGCTGCGGCGAGCCCGAGTATGCGAATCGCAGGCGGGCGCTGTGGAGGAACTGACGCTCGAGGCCGAGCTCGTGGCCGCCCCGGTACGCGGTGTCACCCGCGAGTGGATGGCCGATGGCGGCGAAATGCGCCCTGATCTGGTGTGTGCGCCCCGTCTCGAGCCGGGCGCGCAGATAGGTGTGGCGTTCGAGGAACTCGACCACCTCGAAATGCGTGCGGGCGTGCCGTCCGTCCTCGCGCACGGCCATGCGGGTGCGCTCGCGGGCATCCCGCCCGAGGGGCGCGTCGATCGTCCCCGTGCGCGCCTCCAGCCGCCCGGAAGCCAGGGCCAGGTACTCGCGCTCGACCGCTCGCTCGCGAATCAGCGCCTGCAGCTCGTCCCGGACCGCCGGATCGCGGGCAACGATCATGAGGCCGGAGGTGTCGCGGTCCAAACGGTGGACCGCGAGCGCCTCACCCCGGGTGGCTCCCAGCTGCTCTACGAGCGTCGTGCCACGGTGACCGGGGGCCGGGTGGACGACCAGGCCGGGCGGCTTGTCCACGATCCACAGGTCGTCGTTCTCGAACACGATGTCCGCCGACGGCACGTCCACCCCGTCTCGCGGCTCACTCACGCGTGCTGCCGCCGTGCGGCACGAGCATCGACATGCCCAGCAGTGCCACACCCACCACGATCGCGACGTCGGCGAGGTTGAACGCCGGCCACGCGGGCGGGTCGATGAAGTCGATCGCGGCACCGAGGCGTGCGCGATCGATCAGATTCCCGGTTGCTCCCCCGATCACCAGGCCAACGGCGAACCACACGCCCGGGTCACCCGCGCGCACGGCGAAGTAGCCGAGCAGCACCGCCATCGTCAGCAGCGTGAGGATCAGCACGATGGTCCCGGCTCCTCCCAGGAGGCCGAATGCGACACCGTTGTTGCGCACGTTCGCTAGGTGGAACCCGAGCACCAGGTCGACGGGCTTCCCACGATCGATCGTCGCGACGACCAGTTGCTTGCTGCCCTGATCGAGCGCGATGACTATCAGCGCCGTCAGCGCAGCGAGGCCCCACGACCGACGGCGCGCCGCCCGGGCGAACGGCTTGGTGGGCCGGCTGGCTACGGCTGAATCGCGCCGACGACGATCGCCCGCACGATGTAGAGCACGATGATGGCGATGATCGGGCTCAGATCGAGCGCGAAGCCACCGCCTCCGACCGGCGGCAGGATCCGCCGGAAGACATTCAGGTAGGGGTCCGTCACCTGGTGGATGAAGTCCACGACCGATCGCAGCACCGGGTTGTACGGGAGGCGCGGTATCCAGCTCAGCAGGATCCTGGCGAACAGGATGATCAGGTAGACGAGGAAGAGCGCGTTGACGTAGCTCGCGATATCGGAGCGGCTCAGCCCGAATACGAGGACGACGGCGCTCACTTCGAGCCTCCCGCGGCTGCCTCGGCCTTCACCACGACCGCCCGCACGGCGTTGCCGAATGCAGCGCGCACGCCGTCCTGCTCGAGCGCCGCGACGCCCGCAGCGGTCACTCCGCCGGGCGAGGTCACCGCACGGCGTACGGCGACCGGGTTGCCGCGCTCGTGGAGCAGCTCTGCGGTACCCAGCATGGTCGCGACGGCCAGGCGCTCCGCGGTCGGAGCCGGCAGCCCCTCGCGCACGCCGGCGTCCGTGAGCGCCTCGACAACCAGGGCAAAGAACGCGGGGCCGCAGCCCGACAGGGCCGTGGCCGCCTCCATCAGGTGCTCGTCGACGGGCACCAGCTCGCCGAGGAGGCCGAAGAGGTCGAGCAGGTCCTGCTCGGCGCGCGGGTCGAGATGCTCCCCCGCCACATGGCAGAAGGTCCCGTGTCCGACTTCGGCGGCGACGTTCGGCATGAACCGCAGCACCGCCGTACCGGGGCCGAAGGCCGCCTCGATCGTCGCAGTGGTGGTCGCGCCGAGGATCGACACGACCGGGAGGCCGCGATCGGCCACGGTGGCCCGGATCTCCTGGGCCACGGGGGCCAGCGAGCCGGGCTTCATCGCGAGCACCACGACGTCGGCTTGCTCGGCCAGGTCCTTGTTGCTCTTGGCCTGCCGTCCGCCGATCGCCTCCGCGAGCGCCTTGGCGCGACTCGTGTCGACGTCGCTGACGGCGACCTGGTCGGGGCCCGCCTCGTGCGAGCTCCAGCCGCGCGCGAGCGCACCGGCCATGTTGCCGGCGCCGATCAGCCCTACGACCATGCGCCGCGCGGTGATGGCACGCAGGTTCGTCCGGGATGAAACGGCGCGACACGGGGCCGCATGGCGGTTCAGGTGGGCCGCCGTTTTCGGGTGAGACGTTTCTGGACGGGCCAGCTAATGCACTAGCTTTGGTTGAAGAAGCCCTTCTCGAGCAGGCGCGCCCGCTCCTCGGCCGACACCTCGACGTTGCGCGGCGTCAGGAGGAACACCTTGTCGGCGATCCGCTGCATGCCCCCGTCGAGGGCGTATGTGAGACCGCTCGCGAAGTCGATCAGCCGCTTCGACAGATCCGTGTCGGCGCCCTGGAGATTGAGGATCACGGGGACGGTGTCCTTGAACTTGTCCGCGATCTGCTGCGCGTCGTTGAAGTTCTTCGGGATCACGAGGTGAACGCGCACCTGGTCGGACGTGCGGCCGTTGCCGACCGGCCGGAGCACGCGCGTGGATGCCGGCGGGGAATCGTCGGCGAAGATGTCGTCGATCTCGTCCCGCTTGCGCGCGCCGACCCGGCGCACCTGCTCGCGGGTGCGATAACGCTCCTCGAGCTCTGCTTCCGGCTCGACGTACTCGCCGCTCTCCTCGTCGACGTAGCGGTCGTCCTCGGCGAGGCCGAAGTAGAGAAGCGCCTTGTGCCAGGTGTCCCGTAGGGCCATGTCTGCTGGGCCTTTCCTTTGCCTGCTGCGAACTCGCACGCTTTCTAGCGTGCCGCCGATTTCCCTCTATTTTGCAGCTTGAAGCCTACTCGTACAGCACGCCGCCGAGGCGGCAGATCGTGGAGCCCTCCTCGATCGCCACCTCGAAGTCCTGGCTGGTGCCCATGGAGAGGACCTCCAGCTCGTGGGCATCGGCCCAGTCGCCCCTCAGACGCTCCGACAGGGCCCGCAGCGCCGTGAAATGCGGTCGGGCCTGCTCGGGCTCGAGCGCCACGGGTGGCATGGTCATGAAGCCTGAGAACCGCACGCCCCTGCGGGCTGCCTCGTCGAGAAAGCGCTCGACCTCAGCGGTGGGGATGCCGTCCTTGGACTCCTCGCCGGCCACGTTCACCTGGAGCAGCAGCCGCGTGGCGCCCTGCCCGTGGCGCTCGATCTGCGCAAGCGCCGACTCGCTCTGGACCGAATGGACCATCCGGACGAGCGGGAGCACCAGCTTGACCTTGCGGCTCTGGAGGTGCCCGATGAAGTCGAATGTGAGCGACTCTCCCCACTGGCCGTGCTTTTCGGCCAGAGCCTGCGCGGTGTTCTCCCCCACGAGCTCGATTCCGGCGGCCGGCAGCGCCCCCATCAGCTCCGCCGGGACGTACTTGGTCGCCGCCAGCAGCTCGACCTCCCGCACGTCGCGCCCCGCGCTCTCGCAGGCGCGGTCGACGCGATCCCTCACCGCCGCGAGGTTCGCGCGCACGCGCCCGGGCTCGAGGTCGGGCTAGGAGCTCCGCCAAATCAGGCCCGCCTGGCGGCCCGTGACGCCGCCGTCGCGGCGATGCGAGAAGAACCGCTCGGGTTCGCAGCTGGTGCAGAGGCCGGTGTCCGAGAGGCGCTCCGCGCTCACCCCGCATTGCTCGAGTGCGCTTCGCACCGCGGCGGCGAGGTCCAGCATTCCGCCGGGGCGAACGGCATCGTGGTGCCCAAGGCGCTCGAACGTCGCCCGCACGTCGGGGCCGACCTGGTAGCAGCAGGCCCTGATTCCGGGGCCGAGCGCGGCGTGCACATTGTCCGCTCGGCATCCGGCCAAGCGCTCGATCGCCTCGACCGCGTTGGCGATCACGCCCGAGGCGATTCCGCGCCATCCGCAGTGCGCCATCGCCACGGCGCCCGGCGCGGCGAGCGCGAGCGGGAAGCAGTCGGCGACCAGGACGAGCGCGTCAGGTCCGCATCGGCGGTCGCCTGCGCGTCCGAGGGCACGGGTTCTCCGCCGGACGGCGGCCGCTCGTGCACCTGGACGTCGGCGCCGTGCACCTGGAGCCCGAACGCGATCTTGTCGGCATCGCGCCCGAGCGCGCCGGCGAGCGTCCGGCGGTTGGCCCGAACGAGGGCGGGGTCGTCGTCGGTGAGGATCCCGAGGTTGAGCGAGTCGTACGGAGGCGCGCTCGCGCCGCCGAGCCGGGTGCTGAACACGGCCCGCGCGCCGGGAAGCGGCGCCTCGAGCCAGGGCACTCCGTGCTCCTCGCGCCACGCGAATGCCTCCACGCCGGCGCGGGTCACCGGATGTCGAGGCGCGCGCCGGGGATGGGCTCGCGCTGCGCGTACTCGAAGTGCGCCCGGCCGTCGGAGCGCAGCTCGTCGACGGTGCGCCATGCCGGCCGCCCGCAGGCTCGAGCAGCTCCAGCCTCATGCTCGCGACCTCGGTGTTGTAGCAGTAGGCAAGATCGCCGTCGGGGTCGTGGTAGGTCACCCCGATCAGGTCCTCCGGGCGCGCGCTGACCTCGCCCCGCGAGCCTGCGGCGGCCGGCCCGGGCCTCGAAGCGCCAGCCCGTCAACTCGAACTCGCTCTGGTTGCGGGTCACGCTGAGCGGGCCGGTCGAGAGCACGTCGCTGCCGCCGATGCGCGCGACGACGGGCGTGTTGGGGCCGATCGTCCGCCCGAAGCGCGGGACGAAGACGCTGACGCCGTCCACGAACGTGCCGGTCCGCGGCTCGCCGTCCGGCGCCGGTGAAGTCGTTGCAGTGCGCCCAGGCCCACCGCTGGGCGTGCTTGGACCCCCACAGATGCGCCTGTCCCCCGCGCGCCCCGCTCGAGGTCGATCCTCCGGCCCTCCCACTCGATCCACCCCGAGATCTCGAGGTCGGGATGCGGCAGGAACAGGACCGTCTTCGCGATCCGGGCCGCGCGCAGGGCCGGATGCACGTGGCCGTAGGCGGGGAGGCTCGGGCTCCAGTGAAGCTCCCACGCGGCCGTCCGCCCGTCCTGCTCGGCCGAGCCCGCGGCGCCGTGGTCGCTCAGCCACGACTCCGCCACCTCCAGCCGGAAGGGCGCGCTGGATGCCGACAGGCGCGACGCAGGGAAGGCTGCTCTTCAGCCCGATGCTGCGCGCCGGATCGTGAGGATCCATCGCAAGGAACCACACCGAGCACGTCGCCTCCTCCCCGGTCTCCGGCCGCGGCGCCACCATCGTCCAGCGGATCCAGAAGCCGACGCCGGTGCCCGGGTCGGTGAGCGTCAGGTAGTAGACCTCGTAGTGGCCCGTGCCGCCGTCCCACTGCAGGTCGTTCCAGCGCCGCGCCGTCATGAGTCGCCCTCGCACCAGCCGCAGTGCGGTGTCGAGCTCCTCGTCGCGCCCGGACACGAACCCGTCGAGCTTCAGTGCCAGGGTCTGGCGCAGCGCCCTGCCGAGCGCCGGCGACTCAGGAACGCCTGCGCGCCTTGAGGTCGTCGCCGGTGATCTCGAGGCCGGCCGATTCCACCCGCGCGAGGTATGCGGCGAGCTGCGCCTGCACCCGGCCGGGGTCGGGCGACCTCGCGATGGTCACGACCAGGACCTCCACCGCGCGCCCGGCGAGCAGCTCGTAGAGGTCCGAAGGGGCTGGCGGCGGATCTGCCGCCAGTCGCTCCGCCAGCTTCGGGGCCAGGCTGATGCACTCCGCCACGACGTCCTGGTCACGCCGGGTCATCCGGATCCGGCCCAGCCAGTCGTAGGCCTCGTGCGGCGCCATCTCGGCGCACATGCAGGCGAGCAGCACCAGCTCGTGCCGCACCGCGCCGGCGAAGGGCTCCCGCGCCATCACGCCCCGCGCACGCTCGATGGCCTCACGGGCCTCCGCGTCGGCGGTCAGGTGAGGATGGAGCGCGCGGTCGAGGCCAAGTTCGCTCATGCGCTCGAGCGCCCGTTCCACGTGCGACTCGTTCAGCAGGTCGACCAGCTCGTCGCGCAGGCGGGCCGACGCGAGGTCGCCGACCAGGCGCATCTCGATGCACCCGCGCGCGAGCGACAGGGTGTGCCCGTCCATGTGGAAGCCGAAGCGCGCCTCGTAGCGGATCGCGCGCAGGAGCCGGGTCGGGTCCTCGATGAAGCTCAGGTTGTTGAGGACTCGGACCGTGCGGTTGCGCAGGTCGCGATACCCGCCGAAGAAGTCGTAGGTGTCGCCGGCGGTATCGGGCTTCAGCGACGTCGCCATCGCGTTGATGGTGAAGTCGCGCCGGGCCAGGTCGTGCCTCAGGGTCGAGCGCTCGACCTCGGGCAGCGCGCCGGGCGCGCCGTAGAACTCGGTGCGCGCGCTGGCGACGTCGAGACGCACCTCGGCGCCGGTGCGGTCGGTCCCCTTCACCACAGCCGTCTCGAAACGCTCGTGCGGATGGCAGGTGACGCCCAGCTGTCGTGCGAGAAGGCGGGCGAACTCGATTGCGTCGCCCTCGACCATCAGGTCGAGGTCGAGGCTCTGCTCCCCCAGCAGCACGTCGCGGACCGCTCCGCCCACCAGGTAGACGCCCTTGAACGGGCCCGCCACGGCCTGAATCGCCGGCAGGACGTGCTGAAGCCGCTCTATCTCGCCCAGCCGCGCCCGCACGGCGGCGCTGACCTCCTCGGCGGGAGCCGGCTGCTCGAGGAGGCCGGGCTCGTGGAGGGCGCGCAGCAGATCGCCGCGCGTGACGACGCCCAGTGCCTCGCCGACAGGGACGCTCGGCTCGATGCGAAATGGCCCACCGTCCACGACGATCAGGCGGCCCGCGCTGCCGCCGGCCAGCAGCTGCCGCAGCTCGCCAAGGGTGGCCGTCCGTCCCACGACCGGCACACCGGCGCTCATCACGCCCTTCACCGGAGCATGCCCGAGCCCGTGCCGCACGGCACGGTCGAGGTCCTCGCGTGAGACGACTCCGGTGATCGCGCCATCGTCGCGCACCTGGATGCCGCTCAGGCTCTTGCGCTGGCATTCGACCAGTGCCGTTGCGATGTCGCTCGAGCCGGCGACGGAGTGGAGCGGAGTGGACATCACGTCTCCCGCGAGCAGGGGCGGCTCTGCGACCTGGCCCGCCGCGGTCACCACCTTGGAGAGGAGGTCGTGCGGGTCATCTCCGACCGACCATCGCCGACGCAGCCTGCGCGTGGCCGCCACCACCGAACTGCTCCAGAGCCGCGTCGGCCGCGAGCGCCGGCGTGCGGCTGCGCGCGACCACCAGCACCCTGCCCTCCATTGCGACAGCGAGGAACAGCGCATCCCAGTCGGCGAGGTCGCCGACGCGGTTCGCAAGCGAGGAGGCGTCCTCCACCCACTGGCCGGCGCGCGCCGCGGCAGTCACGACGCGCAGTCCGGACACCTCGCGCTCGCTTCGGTCCCCGATCAGCTCGTGGAGCAGCTCCCGCTGAGCAGGCTGCAGCGGACCGCGCAGATAGCGCCCGAGCTGCTCCTGCCCGGCCCCGAGCCGCAGGCACGCCGCCAGGCCGTCCACGTCGCGCGGCGTGGTCGAGGTGTAGGTCAGCGACCCCGTGTCTTCGTGTATGCCGAGTGCGAGAGCGGTTGCGTGCATGGGCGTGATCTCGATCCCCCGGTCCAGGAGCAGTCGGAGCATCGAGGTCGCGAGGCTACCGTCGTCGGTGGAGACGACGCGCTCACCGGCGCCGTCGCCGTGGTGGTCGAACGCGATCACTTCGACGTCCCCGCGCTCGGCGATTCCGGCCAGCGGCCCAGACGGCGTGAGTCGGTGTTCTCCACGAGCACTAGACGCCGGACGGCGTCCGGGTCGACCGCCGATGCCTCCACGGAAGGAATCTCATCCGCATGCAGGTTGAAGAACTCGCGCACGTTTCGGTTGGCGCCTCCGTGCAGGCAGATTCGCGAGCCGGGATACAGCAGTTGCGCGGCCAGCATCGCCGCGAAGGCGTCGAAGTCGACGTTCGGGTGCGCCAGGATCAGCGTCTGGACAGGGATCTTGGCGGTCATCGAAATCGGTGTTGCTGGTTTCCAGGACGATTATGACGAGGCCCATCGGGTACCCTCCGGACGTGCCCACCGAGGTCGGCTCACAAGCTCCCGACTTCACCCTCCGCAACGAAGATGGCCAGGAGGTCACGCTGTCTTCCCTGCGGGGCGAGAACGTCGTGCTCGTCTTCTATCCGTTCGCGTTCAGCTCCCTCTGCACCAAGGAGCTGCACGACGTCACCGGCCTCGCGGACCGGTTCGATGCAGCCGGCGCGCAGGTCTTCGGCATCTCGGTCGACAGCCCGTTCGCGCAGAAGGCGTTCCGGAACGCCGAGGGCATCCAGGCGCACCTGTTGTCCGACTTCGAGCCGAAGGGAGCCGTCGCGCGCGAGTACGACGCCTACCTCGACGGACTCGGATTCGCGACCCGGGCGACGTACGTGATCGACAAGAACGGCACGATCGCCTTCAAGCAGGTCAACTCACCGGCCGACCGGCGGGACCAGGAAGAGGTCCTGACCGCGCTGGCCGCCTGCCCGGTCTAGTCGCGCCTGAGTCAGCCCGCGAGCCGGTATACCGGCCCTGACAGGGACGTGATGTAGACGCGGCCGCGGGCGTCTTCGCCGAACGAGCTCAGCTGGTCGACCTGACGCACGCCCAGCGCTTTGTCACCGGTCGCGCGCCCGCCGGAGATCTTGAAGCTGCGCACCTGGCCGCGGCAGAAGTCGCCGTACACGTAGCGGCCGGCAAGCGCCCGCAGCGCAGGGTCGCGCACAACGACACCGCCTGTGACGGAGCACTCGCCATGCGAACGCCCGTAGTCGAGCACCGGCGCGCGCGGGTTCGGACACCGGCGTGAGCTGTCATAGCGCCGCGTGCCCTCGAAGCAGCTCCAGCCGAAATCGACGCCCCGCCCTTTGCCGCGCGCCACGTAGTCGATCTCCTCGCGCGAATCCTGTCCCACGTCGCCGATGTAGAGGTCACCGTTCGCGCGGTCGAATGTGAAGCGCCAGGGGTTCCGCAGCCCGTAGGAGTAGATCTCGTTGCGCCCGCCGCGGCCGCCCGCGAAAGGGTTGGAAGCCGGGGACGTGTGGCCGCCGGCACCCGAGCGCTTGGGATCGATCCGCAGGATCTTGCCGAGGATCGTGTTGAGGTCCTGCGCACGGTTCTCGGGATCGCCGCCCGAGCCGCCGTCGCCCATGCCGACGTACAGGTGGCCGTCGGGGCCGAACAGGAGCAGGCCGCCGTTGTGGTTCGCGTACGGCTGGCGCTGGAAGAGGATCTGCCGCGCCGACCCCGGGTCCGCTCGATTCGCATTCCCGGGCGAGCGCCGGAACTCCTGGATCCGCGTGTCGCCGTTGCGGTCGGTGTAGTCGACGTAGAAGCGGCCGCTCTTGCGGTAGTCGGGCGCGAAGGCCATCGACAGGAGGCCGCGCTCGCCCCCGCTGGTGACGCGCCCGGATATGTCCAGGAACGGCTGCGCCTTGACCTTCCCACGGTCGATCACGCGGATGCGCCCCGGCTGTTCGACGACGAAGATCCGCCGCCGGTCGCCGGGAGGCGCGGTGACGTAGAGGGGGTGGTCGAAGGTCCCGATCCGCACCAGGTGCGGCTTGGCCGACACCCCCGCGCCCGCGTCATCGCTGGTTCCGCTCTTCGCGGAGTTCTGCCGGTTTTGATCAGCGATGACGTCCTTGCCCAGTTGCTCCTTGCCGGCGTTGAGCGCGACGACGAGCGCCCCGACCAGCGCCAGCGGGACCAGCATCAGCAGGGCAAAAAGGCCCAAGCGCACGTTTCCATGTCTTCCAGACACGCTGTCGAACTTTGACAAAGGCGGCAGTGGTACTGCGCCAGTGCCTCTGCCCGCGTGTCTACCCTTCGCGGCCATGTTCATTTCCGAGGCCCACCGCCGTCGCTGGCGGCGGCCAGTCATCATCGGGGGCGCGGCGCTGCTGGTTCTGGTGGCGGGCCTGCTGGTCGCCTACGCGGTGCTCGAGAACCGCAACGACGACGTCCATCACGGCGACCAGGTCGAGTTCACGGCGCCGCCACCGGCCAAGCCCAAGGATCACACGGTGGACTGGCCCTTCTACCACTACAACGCGGCCCACACCGGCTACCTGCCCGCCGACATCAGGCCGCCGTTCAAGGAGCGCTGGGTCTTCAGCGGGAAGGTGCTGATGGAGTTCCCCTCCATAGTCGTGAACGGCAGCGTGTACTTCGTCCGCAACAACGGCGGGACCTACCGCCTCGACGCCGACACCGGGAAGGTCAAGTGGAAGAACCGGCTCGGCTCGCTCTCGGCCTCCACTCCCGCCTACTCGGACGGGCGCCTGTTCGTCAGCTCGCTGTCGGGCAAGATCGTCTCCCTGCGGGCGAAGAACGGCAAGCTCCTGTGGCAGAAGCAGCTCGGCTCGCGGACCGAGTCCTCGCCCGTGGTGAGCAACGGCATCGTCTACTTCGGCACCGAGGGCGGCGCGCTCTATGCCCTCTGGGCGCGCACCGGCCGCGTGAAGTGGAAGTACCAGGCGAGTGGGGCGATCAAGGCATCGCCGGCCCTCTCGGGCAACACCGTGTACGTCGGGGACTACTCGGGCCGCATGTATGCGGTCTGGGCACGTACCGGCCGCGAGCGCTGGTCGACGGGCACCTCCGGGACGAAGCTGGGATTCAGCTCGGGCAATTTCTACTCGACGCCCGCCGTCGCGTTCGGCCGCGTGTATGTGGGCAACACCGACGGCAAGGTGTACTCGTTCGGGGCGGACACCGGGGAGATCGCCTGGAGCAAGAGCACCGGCGGCTACGTGTACTCATCCCCGGCGGCCGCGGACATCGGTGGGCGCCCGATGGTCTACGCCGGTTCCTACGACGGCAACATGTACGCGTTCGAGGCGCGCTCCGGCTCCGTCCGCTGGACGGCTCGCGGAGGTGGCCGGATCTCCGGCGGCCCGACGGTGATCGGGAACGTCGTCTACTTCGCCGATCTCGACTCCAAGTCGACGTACGGTGTCGACGCCCGCACGGGCAAGCGAGTCTTCCGGCGCAGCCGTGGCCTGTACAACCCGGTGGTCTCGGACGGGCAGCGCCTCTACGTCACCGGTTACGCCAGCGTGACCGCGCTCGACCCGGTCCACAAGCCGCGCCGCAGCGGCCGCTAGATCACGCGTCCAAGGCCTTGTTGAGAGGCGGTTAAGCACGGCCAAATTTCGGCGAACTGCAGGTCGTTTTCGCCGGGGCGCGGTATCTACGTTACGAGGGTTCCATTTACAAGGAGGTTTCCTGTCATGAGGTTCAAGAAGCGCGTCTCGCTCGGCGCAGTGGTCACCGGCCTGGTTGCCCTGACCGCGATCGTCGGTGTCGCCATCGCGCAGCCCGTCAAGGGCACCAACGGCGACGACACGCTGACCGGCACGGATCGCCACGACGTGATCTTCGGTTATGCGGGCAACGACACGATCAACGGCATGGCCGGCTTCGACGTCATCCGCTCGGGCGACGGCAACGACACCGCGTACGGGGGCGACGGCCACGACTTCATGCGTGGGGGCCAGGGTGACGACACCCAGTACGGCGGCCCCAAGGGCGACATCATCTTCGCCGAGCGCGGAGTGGACGTCACCTACGGCGGAGACGGCAACGACGACCTGTGGGCGATGGCGCACGCGGACGTCGAGCGCAAGGCCGGCGAGCCGGCCGACACGCTGTACGGCGAGAACGGGAACGACAGGTTCCACGTTCGCGACGGCGAGGCCGACACCGTCAACTGCGGTCCCGGCTTCGACAAGGTCTTCGCGGACCGCAAGGACAACGTCACCGCCGACTGCGAGGTCGTCTACCGCAAGGGCGCCGGCTGGCTGAAGAAGCACTGGAAGAAGGACGACAAGGAGGACTAAGTCCCTCCCCCGCGCCTCACCCCTGGAGGCGCACGGGAATTCCCGCTCGGTTCAGGTGCTCTTTGGCCTCCTGGACCGAGTGGGTCCCGTAGTGGAAGATCGACGCACACAGCACGGCGTCTGCTCCCCCGGTTCGAATCGCCTCGCTGAGGTGCTCCAGCTCCCCGGCGCCGCCCGAGGCGATCACCGGGATCCCGACCGCTTCTGCCACCGCTGAAGTCAGCTCCAGGTCGTACCCGTCCTCGGTGCCGTCGCGGTCCATGCTGGTGAGCAGGATCTCCCCAGCTCCCCGCTCAGCTCCCTCGCGCGCCCACTCCACGACGTCCTTGCCGGTCGCGACGCGACCGCCGTTGACGTAGACCTCGAAGCCGTCCCCGGCGCGCTTGGCGTCGATGGCCAGCACCACGCACTGTGCGCCGAACGTGTCCGCCAGCTCGTCGATCAGCTCGGGGCGCGCCACGGCCGCGGAGTTGACCGACACCTTGTCGGCGCCGGCGTCGAGCACGGCCTGTGCGTCCTCGCGCGAGCGGATGCCGCCTCCGATCGTGAAGGGGATGAAGACGTTGTCGGCGGTGCGCCGCGCCAGCTGGACGATCGTGTCGCGGGCCTCGTGCGACGCGGTGATGTCGAGGAAGACCAGCTCGTCCGCGCCCTCGGCGTCGTAGCGCTCGGCCAGCTCGACCGGATCTCCCGCGTCGCGGAGCCCGACGAAGTTGGTCCCCTTCACGACCCGCCCCTTGTCGACGTCGAGGCATGGGATCACGCGCTTGAGGACGCTCATGCCGCTCCCTCCGCGCCCAGCGCCAACCGCGCCTCCCGGACGTCGAACCGTCCCTCGTACAACGCCTTGCCCACGATCACGCCCTCGAGGTTGTCGATGCCGAGCGCGGCAAGCGCGTGGAGGTCCTCGACCGTCCCGATGCCCCCGGAGTAGACGACCCGGCGGCCCTGGGCTGCCGCGCAGACCTGGATGAACGCATCGGCCGCGACGCCGTCGAGCGTGCCGTCGCGATCGACGTCCGTGTAGACGAAGCATTCGACCCCGCGCGCCGCGAGCTGCTCCACCGCCCTGCGCGGCTCGAGATCGGTCGCCTCCGTCCAGCCGCCGGTGGAGATCCGCCCGCCGCGCACGTCGATGGCCACGGCCAGCCGGTCGGGCGCGTCGGCGAGGAGCTCGTCCAGCATCGAGGGCAGCGCAAATGCGGCTGTTCCGATCACCACCCGCTGCGCGCCGGCCTCCAGCGCCTTTCGCGCCGCCGCGGAATCGCGCAGGCCGCCCCCGTACTGAATCGGCACGTCCAGCTCGGTTGTCATCCGCTTCAGATTGTGCAGGTTGGCGGGCCGGCCGGCCCGCGCGCCGTCGAGGTCGACGACGTGCAGCCACCGGGCGCCCGCCGCGGCCCAGCGGGACGCTGCATCGAGCGGATCGGCCGCGTACTCCGTCTTGCGGGAGAAGTCTCCCTGCACGAGGCGCACGGCCCGGCCCTCGAGGATGTCGACGGCCGGATAGAGCTCCGGGGCGCTCAAGCCGGGGCGCGAACGGCGGCGCAGATCCCGGCGAAGTTGCCCAGCAGCCGCAGTCCGCCGGAGCTGGACTTCTCGGGATGGAACTGGAAGCCGTACAGCGGCGGGCGCTCGACCGCGCAGACGAACCGCCGTCCGTACTCCGAGGTGCCGAGCACGTCGTCGTCGGCCGGCACGACCGGCGCATAGGAGTGCACGAAGTAGAAGGAGCTTTGGTCCTGGAGCCCGTCGACCAGCTCGGAGCGCCGGGTCCACCGGACCGAGTTCCAGCCGATGTGAGGGATCTTCAGGCCAGGAGCGGGAATCCGGTCGACCCGTCCGGCGAGGAAGCCGAGACCCCAGGCGCCCTCGTTCTCCGAGGAGGCCTCGAACAGCAGCTGCATGCCGAGGCAGATGCCGAGCACCGGAGTCCCGGACGCGAGGCGGTCGCCGAGGAGCGCGTCGAGCTCGAGCTCGCGCAGGCGCTCCATCGCCTTGGGAAATGCCCCGACGCCGGGGAGCACGAGCCCGTCCGCCGCGCGCAGCGCATCGTGGTCGCGAGTGATGGTCGCGCGCGCGCCGACCTTCTCGAGCGCCTTCTCGACCGAGCGCAGATTCCCCATGCCGTAGTCGACGATGCCGATCGTGGGCGGGGCGGCGGCGTTCAAAGCACGCCCTTCGTCGACGGTACGCCGGGCTCCGTCGGGTCGATGGAGACGGCCTCTCTGAGCGCTCGTGCGAATGCCTTGAACGACGCCTCGATCATGTGGTGCGCGTTGTTGCCGGCGACCACGCGCACGTGCACCGTCAGCTTTGCGCTGTTGGCGACCGCACGGAAGAACTCCTCCGCCAGCTCCGTGTCCCAGCCGGCGATCGAGGCTGCGGGAAGCTCGCCGGCGAACGCGCAGAACGGCCGGCCGCTGATGTCGAGCGCGCACTCGGCGAGCGACTCGTCCATCGGCACGGACGCAGAGCCGTAGCGAGTGATGCCGCGCCGGTCGGCGAGCGCCTGGTCGAGGGCCTGCCCGAGCACGATGCCGACGTCCTCCGTCGTGTGGTGGGCGCCGGTTTCGAGATCCCCTGAGGCATTGACGGTCAGGTCGAAGCGGGCGTGCCGGGCCAGGAGGTCCAGCATGTGGTCGAGGAACCCAGCCCCGGTGGAGACATCCGACTTCCCGGAGCCGTCGAGCGCCAGCTCGAGCGCGATCTGCGTCTCCTTGGTGGAGCGCTCGACGCGGGCGGAGCGACGTGGTGTGGTGGTGGCCATCGAGATCTCAGCCCGCAGTACCGGAGTCCAGTCGGGCCTCCGCTGACTCGGCGTGCACCGGGTAACCCTCGGCGCGGGCAACTGCTCCGAGTTTGGGCGCGAGCGCGCGCGCCGCAGATTCGGGCAACGATACCAGCGCCTGTCGGCGCAGGAACGTCGTCGCACCGAGTGGCCCGGAGAAGCGCGCGGCCCCGCCGGTGGGCAGCACGTGGTTGGACCCCGCGACGTAGTCCCCGAACGCCGCGCCGCCCGCGTGGCCGAGGAACACACAGCCGGCGCGGCGCACTTCGCGCGCCAGCGCTTCCGCCTCCCTGCAGGCCAGCTCGAGGTGCTCCGGGGCGATCGCGTCGGCCAGCGCGACGCCGGTGCGTAGGTCAGGGACGCTCACGAGCGCCAGCGGCGCCTCGGAGACCGTCGGGCGGCTCTCGCGGAACGACTTGGCCTCGGCGGCCACGGCGTCGAGGAGCTCGGAGCTGGTACTGATGAGCGCCACCAGGCTGTCGGGGCCGTGCTCGGCCTGTGCCCCCAGGTCGAGCGCGACGACGTGCGGGTCGGCGTCCTCGTCGGCGACGATCACCACTTCCGAGGGGCCTTCGATGCCGTCGATCCCCACCAGCCCCACGGCCTGGCGCTTGGCCTCCTGCACATAGGCGTTGCCGGGGCCGACGATCACGTCCACCTGCGGCACGGACTCGGTCCCGCACGCGAGCGCCGCGATCGCCTGCGCTCCTCCCATCAGATAGACCTCGTCCACGCCGCACATGGCGCAAGCGGCGAGGACGATGGCGTTGCCAAGGCCGCCGGGGCCGGGGGGCGTCGCGACAGCGATTCGCTCCACGCCGGCCGCGCGTGCCGGGACGCAGCACATCACCACGGTGGACGGATACGCGGCGCGGCCGCCGGGGACATACACGCCCGCGCGCCCGACCGGAAACTGGTCGAGCTCGATCCGGTGCCCCTGGGGCATGTCGACGATGACGGTCTCACGCAGCTCCGCCGACGCCACCCGCCCCACGTTCGCGACGGCGAGCTCGAGACCGGCACGCACGTCCTGGTCGAGGGCATCGAGCTGGGCCGCGAGCTCCGCGGGCTCCACCTTCAGGCCGGGCTGGCCCTCGGAGCCGTCGAAGCGCCGGTTGAGCTCCTTCACCGCCTCGTCGCCGCGTGCGCGCACGGCCTCGAAGATCTCGCGCACCGACTCGGCCAGGCCGGCGGGGTGCTCGGGAAGCGCACGGATCTCGGCGGCGACCGCGGCCAGCTGGGGCTCCGAGCCGCCGGCGAGCTCGAGCCGCCTAGGCAGCACCGAGTCTCTCCACGAGCGGGTCTATCTCGGGTCCACGCAGCTTGTGCGCGACGCGGTTGGCGATCAGGCGCGCGGAGCACTCCGCGATCAGCTCACGGACCTCGAGATCGTTCTCGCGCAGGGTGCGCCCGGTCGCGGTGAGGTCCACGATGGCGTCCGAGAGGCCCACGATCGGAGCCAGCTCGACCGACCCCTTCACCTCGATGACCTCGGCCTGGCGGCCACTTTGCTCGAAGTGGGCCGTGGCGACGTTGGGGTACTTGGTCGCGATGCGGATCGCCCCGAGGCGGCGCTCGAGCTCCTCCGCGAAGCGGTTGCCGGCGCGCGTCGCGACGACCATCTCGCAGCGCCCGTAGGCGAGGTCCACGAGCTCGTAGACGACGCGCTCCGGCTGCTCCATCAGGACGTCCTTGCCGGTGATGCCGAGGTCCGCCGCGCCGGCCTCGACGTAGGTGGGGATGTCGCTCGGGCGCAGCGTGACGACCGTGACCTGCTCGCCCGGGAAGAGCAGCGCGCGCGAGTCCGAGCGCATCGCGGACGTATCGATGCCGCAGGCGTCGAGCCGGTCCAGCGTCTCCTCGAAGAGCGCCCCGCGCGAGATCGCGAGACGGAGCGGCTCGCTCACTGCGGGCCGCGCCTCGGGCATCCGCCGCTCCTCCTCGGCCTGAGCGACGTGCATGCGCTCCACGAACAGGCCGAAGCCGCAAGCCGGCAGGGAACGCCCGAATCGCCCGAGGAGCTCGTCGTAGCGGCCGCCGCCGCCGAGCACGTGGCCAAGCGCGGGGTCGTAGACCTCGAACACGGCGCCGGTGTAGTACCCGAGCTCCCGGACCAGCCCCAGGTCGAAGATGACGCGGTCGAGGAGGCCGCGCTCGGCGATGCCGTCCGCGACCTCGCGCAGGCGCGCGACGGCCGCTCCGACCCGGTCGCCGTCGAGCTCGACCGCCCGGTCGATCACCTCGCGCCCGCCGCGCAGCGTGGGCACCGCGAGCAGCACCTCCTGTTCGGAGGCGGAGACCCCCAGCTCGCCGACGCTGCGCTCCAGCTCCACCATGTCGTGACGCTCGAGCGCCTGCATCACGGGCGCGCCGCGATCGCGCGGCGCCGAAGCCCTCCAGCAACCCGCTGTAGAGCCCGGCGTCGCCGAGGCCCACGCGCGCCCGGGGCAGCCCCGCAGCGTCGAGCGCGGCGCAGAGGACCTCGATCACCTCGACCGTCCCCTGGGGCGCCGGCGCACCGATCAGCTCGATGCCGGCCTGCAGGAACTCCCGCTGCTGGCCGCGCTGCGGCCGGACCGACCGGTAGGCGTGCGACAGGTAACAGAAGCGCAGCGGCAGATCGGCTCCCTCGTAGCGGGTCGCGACCAGGCGCGCGATCGGGATCGTCATGTCCGAGCGCAGCGCGAGGACCTGGCCGTGCTCGTCGAACAGCCGGTAGGAGACGCCCGCGGCCCGTTCGTCACCCTGGATCAGGACGTTCTCGAACTCCATGGTCGGGGTCCAGACCTCGCCATAGCCGAATCGCAGGAAGGTCTCCAGGAGCGCGGTCGAGAGCGCGCGCAGCTCCTTCATCTCGTCGGGCAGGATGTCCCGCGTCCCGGGCGGGATGGGGTAGTTCATGAGGCGGCGAAGCTGGCCTACGCGCGGCGCGATCAGATCGGGACGCGGTCGCCCGAGACGCGCTCGATACGCGCGCCGAGGTCGCGCAGCCGCTCGTCGATGCGCTCGTAGCCGCGGTCGATCTGACCGACGTTGCCGATCTCGGAAACGCCCTCGGCGCACAGGCTGGCGATGAGCATCGCCATCCCGGCGCGGATGTCAGGGCTCTCCATTCGCTCGCCATGAAGCCGGCTCGGACCGCTGACGATCGCCCTGTGCGGGTCACAGAGCACGATCCGAGCGCCCATAGAGGTGAGCTTGTCTACGAAGAACAGCCTGTTCTCGAACATCTTCTCGAAGATCAGCACGGTGCCCTCGGCCTGCGTCGCGACCGCGAGCGCGATGCTGGTGAGGTCGGCGGGAAATGCGGGCCACGGCCCGTCGTCGATCTTCGGGATGGCCTCGCCGGCGTCGTCCTTGACGCGCAGGCGCTGCTCGGGCGGGACGACCAGCTCGTCGCCCTCCTGCTCGGAACGCAGGCCGAGGCGGTCGAAGACCATCCGGATCATCTTCATGTCCCCGGGCACGGTGCCGCCGATCCGCAGCTCGCCACCGGTCACCGCCGCCAGCGCCATGAAGCTGCCGACCTCGATGTGGTCGGGCGCGATCGAGTGGTGGGCGCCGTTCAGCCGGGCCTTGCCGTGCACGGTGAGGACGTTCGACCCGATGCCGTCGATCCGCGCGCCCATCGAAACCAGCAGGCGCGCGAGATCCTGCACGTGCGGCTCCGAGGCGGCGTTTCTGATCGTCGTGGTGCCGGGCGTCAGCGCCGCGGCCATCAAGCCGTTCTCGGTAGCCATGACGCTGGCCTCGTCCATGAAGAACTCGCAGGCACGCAGGCCGTCGCGGGCCGACATGCGGTAGCCGCTGCGGTCGACCTCGATCTGCGCGCCCAGCGCGCGGAACGCATCCAGGTGGGGGTCGAGGCGGCGGCGGCCGATGAAGTCGCCGCCCGGCGGCGCCATGTGGGCCTCGCCGGCGCGCGCGAGCAGTGGCCCCGCGACGAGGAAGGATGCCCGGATGCGGCTGGCGGGCTCGGAGTCGATCTCGGTGCTCGTCAGGTTCGCGGCGCGCAGCGCGACCTCGTGGTCGTCGCGCCAGCTGACCGCCACGCCGAGGTCCTCGAGCAGGGCCAGCATCGACTCGACGTCCCGGATCCGCGGGACGTTCGAGATGACCACCTCTTCCTCGGTCAGCAACGACGCCGCCAGGATGGGCAGCGCTGCGTTCTTGTTGCCGGCGGGCCGAACCGTGCCCGAGAGCGGGTAACCGCCCTCTATTACGAATTTCTCCATCCTGCGGAAGGTAACAGCCACCCCTGATCGCTACGCGTACCTGCCCCCTGCCTTGGCCCAGTCGGCGAGATGCTGCACGGAGCAGAATCCGTCGGGAATCCGGTATTCGCCCCGGTGGCGGACCAGCAGCACGTGCGCTTCCTCCAGCGCCGCGCCGCACGAGGAGCATTCGGTCGCCCGGTCCGTCCCCGAGGGCTCGACCGGCTCGCCCGCCTCCCAGTGCGCCCCCTGGATCGCCCATGGCACCACGTGTTCGAGGCGGCAGAAGACCGCGCCCCGGTCGCCGGCGTGCTCGGCGGCCCTGTACCCGTCCGAGCGGTCGACGCCGGCACCGCACCACGTGCACTTTTCAGTTCCGCCGGCCATGTAGATTCGCCCCTTGTGAGCGAGCGCCCGCGAATTATCGTCCTCGAGGGGGACCAGACCGGCCAGGAGCTGCTCGAGCAGGCGCTGCGGCTGCTCGACCCGGCCGTCTCGCGCGTCGAGGTGGAGCTGGAGCACTACGACCTGTCGCTCGAGAACCGCCGTAAGACCGGCAACGAGGTCGTCGTGAACGCGGCCCGCGCGATGCGCGAGGCCGGTTATCGGGATCAAGGCCGCGACGATCACCCCCGAGGGCGCGGACGACGTCGGCAGCCCGAACCGCATCCTGCGCGAGGAGATCGACGGCAAGGTGATCATCCGCACCGGGCGGCGCATCCCGGGCGTGTCCACCGATCGCGCGGCGTCCACTACCCGATCTCCGTGGTCCGGATGGCCGTCGAGCGACGCCTACGGCGCCGAGGAGTGGCGCGAGCGCCGAGGACGGCGACGAGGTGGCTTTCCGCACCGAGCGCATCCACCGCTCGCGTGTGCCGTGCGGTCGCCGAGTACGCGTTCCGCGACCGCCGAGCGGATGCACGGGCGCGTCTACGGCGGTCCCAAGTGGACGGTCAGCCCCGTGTACGAGGGGATGCTCAAGGAGGAGATGGACGCCGCCGCGGCGCGCCATCCCGACGTGCCCTACCAGCCGCGTGCTGATCGACGCCACCTACGCCGGGCTGGTCGTGCGGCGCCGGCCGACGCGCCGCTCGTGATCCCGGCGCTGAACCGCGACGGCGACTGCCTCTCGGACCTGGTGCTGCCGCTGTTCGGCTCGATCGCCGGCGCCGAGTCGGTGCTGCTCGCGTTCGACGAGGACTACGAGCCGCAGGTGGTGATGGCGCGAGGCCCCGCACGGCACCGCGCCGGCGCTGGAGGGCAAGGACATCGCCAACCCGATGGCGATGATCCTCGCCGTCGCGGCGCTGCTGCGCTACGTCGGCGAGCGCGGCCACGCCGGCGCCGCGCAGGCGTCGCGCGCGATCTACGAGGCGGTGCTCGAGGCGATCGGCGCCGGCGTGCGGACGCCCGACCTCGGCGGGCACGCCACCACGTCGCGAGTTCACGGACGAGGTGATCGCGCGCGTGCGGACGAAGCTCGAGATCTGGTCGACGCTGGATGGCTGAGTCAGAGCCGGCAGCGATCGAGACGGTCGCCACGCGCGGCGTCGAGCTGGTCTGCGAGCGCTCGGGCGAGGGCACGCCGATCGTCCTGACCCACGGCCTCACGGCGACCCGGCGCTATGTCACCCATGGCTCCCGGCTGCTCGAGCGCTCCGGCTTCGACGTCCTCAGCTACGACGCGCGCGGGCACGGAGAGTCGAGCCCGGCACCCGAGCGCTCGGCATACGAGTACGCCGACCTGGTGGCCGACCTCGAGGCCGTGCTCGACCACGCAGGCCTCGACAGCGCCGTTCTGGCGGGTGCCTCGATGGGCGCTGCGACGACTCTGGCGTTCACGCTCGAGCATCCCGAGCGGGTGCGCGCGCTGGTCCAGATCACTCCGGCCCACTTCGGCATCGCGCAGCGAAACCCGAAGGAGCTGGCGCGGTGGGATGCCCTCGCGGAGGGCCTCGAGCGAGATGGCGTGGACGGCTTCATGCGCGCCTACGGCGTCCCGAACGTCGAGGAGCGGTTCCGCGGCCTGGTGCTGAAGGCGATCCGCCAGCGCATCGAGCGGCATCGCCACCCGCAGGCGGTCGCGGACGCGCTGCGCGTGGTTCCGCGCTCGAACGCCTGGGAAGGCGGCCTGGAGGAGCTCGAGCACGTCACGGTCCCGACTCTGATCGTGGGCAGCCGGGACGATCTCGATCCCGAGCATGCCCTCTCGATCGCCGAGGCCTACACGGAGCGCATCCCCACTGCGGAGCTGGTCGTCGAGGAGCCCGGATCGAGCCCGCTGGCATGGCGTGGAGCACAGCTTTCGAGGGCCATCATGGGCTTCGTCCAGAGAGCCGGAGTAGCGGCCTGAGCGGCGTCTTTTTCCCGCCCCAGCGGGCAGCATTGCAAAACGTCATGCAGAACAAGTGTTCTGTCCGAGCCCATTCCTAGCCTTGCGAACCTATGTTCTGGTCAAGCGAAACAACTTCAGAGATCTCGGGCACGCCGGCCGCGCCGCGGGAGGGGCGCGGTCCGGTGTCCGAGCGCCTTCGTGAGCAGCTGCAGGACCGGCTGCTGGTGGCGCTCGACTTCGCCACGCTGGGCGCCTACGAGCTGACCGCGCCGGAGGGCGACGCAACGCTCCTGGAGGCCGAAGCCGAGGGCGAGACGGCGACCGAGCCGACCCGTCCTGCCGAGCGGCGCCATGAGCGTCCCAAGCGCGTCTTCCTGTTCGCCAAGGCGGTTCCCCGGTGCCCGCAGCACGACGACTCGGCCGTTCCGCGGTGCGACCCGGTTGCGCAGACGTCGCTCCGTGGAGCGGAGCGCCGTCGCGGGCGCAGGCGTGCCGGCATGGCTCAGGCCGCCGAGCAGCCCTGCACCTGGCGCTGAGCGGGCGAGCCTAGGTCGCGGCGGATACCTCGCGGTCGAGGCGGGTCAGGAGCTCCCGCCCGGTTTCGAGGGTCCGCTCGACCGTCGGCGGGTGGACGTTCTCGTAGGTGTCCGTCGTCTGGTGGTAGTGGGGCACGGAGTCGCCCTGGGCCAGGAGAGTCACCGCCTCCTCGCCCCGCGCCATCATCACGGTCGCGTCGGTGGGCAGGCCCGGCGTCCCCGGAGCGGGTTGCAGCCCCAGCTCGGGCCGGTCGACGGCGATCTGCTCCAGATGGGCGACGAGGCGCGGTGATGCGCTCCGCGGAACGGTCGTGCCCTCGCGCTCTATGTATGTGAGCGGCACGTCGCCGCCAACCGTGTCGAAGTTGAGAAACAAGGTGCCGTCGATCCGCTCACGGGGGCCCCGGGCGTAGGCCTGGGCTCCGAGCAGGCCGGACTCCTCGCAGGTGGTGATGAGCAGGTCGACGCGCGTATGGGCGAGCGGGCGCGCTGCGCACTCGGCGGCGAGCTGCATGGCCACTGCGGTCCCCGAGGCGTTGTCGCTCGCTCCTGGGACGTCGTCGCCGCGTAGTTCCCGCTCGGCCAGCACCGCCAGAGAGAAGGCGAGTCCCGCCAGCGCAGCTCGGCGCACCACCCCGCCTCCGCGGGGAAGCCGCCGCAGGAGCGGGTCCGCGGCGAGCGCAAGGGCGGAGGCCCCGGGTATCGCCGTCAGCAGCTCGAGGTGTCGCACCGCCGCTGGATGAAACAGCAGGCCGTAGCGGGTCGAGTCCATGTGCCCCACCAGGCACACGCGCTGCCGCGGCGTAGCGGTGGGCGCGATGCTTGCGGCCAGATTTGCCGTTGGCCTGCGCGAAAGCAGGCGCGACACCGGGGTGACGCGCAGGTCGCCCTCGAGCGCGGCCAGAACGGACGCGATCGCCGCCATTGCCCCGCCTGCGCGCGGCGCCCGGCGCTGGAGCAACCCTCCGGCCAGGGCGAGCTCCGAACAGCAGGCCGTAGGGCGCGGCGAAGGTGGAGTATCCGCGGTGCTCCTCGAGGTGGGGATCCAGCCCACGCTCCCGCAGCCAGCTCGATAGCGCCTCGCCGGCCCGGCGCTCGGCCGCCGAGCACGGGCGTCGCGGGCCGATGTCCGAAGCCAGAAGCCGGATCACGCCGAGCGCCTCGGCGGTCGCGGGGGCCGTGCGGTCGGTCGCCATGGTCACCTGCCGAACGTACCCGAACCGGCGCGCTCGACACGCGCCAGGGGCATAAAAAGAGCCGCCCCGTGGGGCGGCTCCAATGAAGACCGGCGGCGACCTACTCTCCCAGGCCCTTGCGGGCCAAGTACCATCGGCGCTGAGGGGCTTAACTGCTCTGTTCGGAATGGGAAGAGGTGTTTCCCCCTCGCTATAGCCACCGAAATCGGTGACGCCCGCCACGGCTGCGAGGACCGGCCTGGCGCCTCTGCGTCGGGCCCTGAAAACTGCACAGATGGCCAGCAGATCGAGAATCCGCTTTTCTCCGAAGAGAAAAATATCCGTCAAGCCCTCGAGCCATTAGTACCGGTCAGCTGAGCGCATTACTGCGCTTACACCGCCGGCCTATCAACCTGGTGGTCTTCCAGGGGTCTTACTCTCTCAAGGGGATGGGAGAACTCATCTCGAGGTGGGCTTCCCGCTTAGATGCCTTCAGCGGTTATCCCGTCCGGACGTAGCTAACCTGCGATGCCCTTGGCAGGACAACTGGTACACCAGAGGTCCGTTCATCCCGGTCCTCTCGTACTAGGGACGACTCCTCTCAATTCTCCAACGCGCACGGCAGATAGGGACCGAACTGTCTCACGACGTTCTGAACCCAGCTCGCGTACCGCTTTAATGGGCGAACAGCCCAACCCTTGGGACCTACTTCAGCCCCAGGATGCGACGAGCCGACATCGAGGTGCCAAACCGGGCCGTCGATGTGGACTCTTGGGCCCGATAAGCCTGTTATCCCCGGAGTACCTTTTATCCGTTGAGCGACGGCGCTTCCACTTGCTACCGCCGGATCACTAAGCCCTACTTTCGTACCTGCTCGACTTGTCAGTCTCGCAGTCAAGCTCCCTTATACCTTTGCACTCTACGCACGATTTCCAACCGTGCTGAGGGAACCTTTGGGCGCCTCCGTTACATTTTGGGAGGCGACCGCCCCAGTCAAACTACCCGCCTGACACTGTTCACTTCCCGGATTCACGGCGAAGTGTTAGAAGCCCAAAACACCAAGGGTGGTATCTCAAGGTTGGCTCCACAGGAACCGCAGTCCCTGCTTCAAAGCCTCCCACCTATCCTGAGCGAGATGTTCCAAACTCCAATATCAGGTTGTAGTAAAGGTTCACGGGGTCTTTCCGTCTTGCCGCGCGTACTCGGCATCTTCACCGAGACTGCAATTTCACCGAGCCCCTCGTTGAGACAGCGCCCAAGTCGTTACGCCATTCGTGCAGGTCGGAACTTACCCGACAAGGAATTTCGCTACCTTAGGACCGTTATAGTTACGGCCGCCGTTTACCGGGGCTTAGCTTCGGTGCTTCGCCATCCCGAAGGATGGCTAACAACTCCACGTAACCTTCCGGCACCGGGCAGGCGTCAGCCCCTATACGTCGTCTTGCGACTTAGCAGAGGCCTGTGTTTTTGGTAAACAGTCGCTTGGGCCTTTTCACTGCGGCCCCCTCGGGCTCCGCCAGCAAGTGGCTTCACCCTACCGGGGCGCCCCTTCTCCCGAAGTTACGGGGCAATTTTGCCGAGTTCCTTAACGAGGGTTATCTCGATCACCTTAGCATTCTCTGCCTGTCCACCTGTGTCGGTTTTGGTACGGGCACGCGCATCCTCCCTAGAGGTTTTTCTCAGGAGGCATGGCGTCAGGGACTCGCCGGCCTTCCGGCCAGCTGGCATCGCACCTCGCGTTAAAACGGACCGGCGGATTTGCCTACCGGTCCTAGCTACATGCTTACCCCAGGGCAACCATCGCCTGGGCTCCCCTACCCTTCCTCGTCACCCCATTCGGTCAAACGGATGCAACGCGGTACGGGAATATCAACCCGTTGGCCATCGACTACGCCTTTCGGCCTCGCCTTAGGTCCCGACTAACCCTGAGAAGACGAGCTTTACTCAGGAACCCTTGGACAATCGGTGGAGGAGATTCTCACTCCTCTTTCGTTACTCATGCCGGCATTCTCACTTCTCTGGCCTCCACGGCTGGCTTACGCCGCCGCTTCACTGGCCAGAGAACGCTCTCCTACCGCTCGACGAACGCCGAAGCGACGTCGAACCCACAGCTTCGGTGACTAGCTTGAGCCCCGTTACATTGTCCGCGCCCGAACACTTGACCAGTGAGCTGTTACGCACTCTTTCAAGGGTGGCTGCTTCTAAGCCAACCTCCTGGTTGTCTCGGCATTCGGACATCGTTTCCCACTTAGCTAGCACTTAGGGACCTTAGCTGGTGGTCTGGGTTGTTTCCCTCTCGACCGTGAAGTTTATCCCCCACGGACTGACTCCCCGGGTACACATATTGGTCTTCGGAGTTTGCCTGAAGTCGGTAACCTGGTAGGGCCCCTAGTCCAAGCAGTGCTCTACGGCCAATACGCAATTTACCGGAGGCTATACCTAAATATATTTCGGAGAGAACCAGATATCTCCGAGCTTGATTAGCCTTTCACTCCGACCCACAGGTCATCCGCCCAGTTTTCAACCTAGGTCGGTTCGGTCCTCCACGAGGTCTTACCCTCGCTTCAACCTGCCCATGGGTAGCTCGCTCGGTTTCGGGTCTACCGCCTGTGACTAAATCGCCCTGTTCGGACTCGCTTTCGCTACGGCTCCGCTCATCGCTTAACCTTGCCAGAGACGAGTAACTCGCCGGCTCGTTATGCAAAAAGCACGCCGTCACAGCCGAAGCTGCTCCGACCGCTTGTAGGCACACGGTTTCAGGTACTATTTCACTCCCCTTCCGGGGTACTTTTCACCTTTCCCTCACGGTACTAGTCCGCTATCGGTCACCAGGGAGTACTTAGCCTTGGAGGGTGGTCCCCCCAGGTTCAGACCGCGTTTCACGGGTGCGGTCCTACTCAGGAACGTCATCGGGAGGCCATACGTTTTCGCCTACGGGGCGGTTGCCCTCTATGGCGCACGGTTCCACGTGCTTCGGCTAACGCACGACTTTGTAACTCCCGCCGGGCCAGGCACGGCCCGGACAGACGCCCTACAACCCCCGGCAGGCAACGCGTGCCCGCTTACACCTGCTGGGTTTGGGCTATTCCCTTTTCGCTCGCCACTACTCAGGGAGTCTCGGTTGATTTCCTTTCCTCGGGGTACTTAGATGTGTCAGTTCCCCCGCTTACCTTCCTGCGCCTATGTGTTCAGCGCAGGATGACGCCGCATTACCGGCGCCGGGTTTCCCCATTCGGAAATCCACGGGTCAAAGGCTGTTCAGCGCCTCACCGTGGCTTATCGCAGCCGTCCACGTCCTTCATCGGCTCCTGGTGCCAAGGCATCCACCACGTGCCCTTACTATCTTGACGGTGATCAGTCGAGATACAACTCGAATACTCTTTTGGCCAATCTGTGCAGTTTTCAAGGTCCGACGAGAGGCGTCCAGGCGGACTGACCGCCCGGTCTCTCAAAACTGAACAGCATGCCGGCCCGCCTGCCGCTTGCGCAGCTGACGAGCCACTTCCAAGTCCCTAGTCGACGTTTCGGGATCGCTCTCGAAAGAGCGGACCCTGTTCGCATCTCACGGGCTACCGCGAGCGGCGAATAAGGCTCCCTAGAAAGGAGGTGATCCAGCCGCACCTTCCGGTACGGCTACCTTGTTACGACTTCACCCCAATCACCGGCCCCACCTTCGACGGCTCCCTCCCTTGCGGGTTAGGCCACCGGCTTCGGGTGTTGCTGACTTTCGTGGTGTGACGGGCGGTGTGTACAAGACCCGGGAACGTATTCACCGCGGCATTGCTGATCCGCGATTACTAGCAACTCCACCTTCATGAAGGCGAGTTTCAGCCTTCAATCCGAACCGAGACCGGCTTTTTGGGATTCGCTCCACCTCGCGGTATCGCAGCCCTCTGTACCGGCCAATGTAGCACGTGTGTAGCCCTGGACATAAGGGGCATGATGACTTGACGTCGTCCCCACCTTCCTCCGGTTTGTCACCGGCAGTCTCCCATGAGTCCCCGGCCGAACCGCTGGCAACATGGGACAGGGGTTGCGCTCGTTGCGGGACTTAACCCAACACCTCACGGCACGAGCTGACGACAGCCATGCACCACCTGTGTAAGTGCCCCGAAGGGAGACCGTGTTTCCACGGCTGTCACCTACATGTCAAGCCCAGGTAAGGTTCTTCGCGTTGCGTCGAATTGAACCACATGCTCCGCTGCTTGTGCGGGTCCCCGTCAATTCCTTTGAGTTTTAGCCTTGCGGCCGTACTCCCCAGGCGGGGCACTTAATGCGTTAGCTTCGGCACAGGAGGAGTCGACACCTCCCACACCTAGTGCCCATCGTTTACGGCGTGGACTACCAGGGTATCTAATCCTGTTCGCTCCCCACGCTTTCGCGCCTCAGCGTCAGTACCGTTCCAGCGAGCTGCCTTCGCCATAGGTGTTCCTCCTGATATCTGCGCATTTCACCGCTACACCAGGAATTCCACTCGCCCCTTCCGGACTCTAGCCAGACAGTTTCCAGCGGCATTCACAGGTTGAGCCTGTGACTTTCACACCGGACTTGTCTGGCCGCCTACGCGCTCTTTACGCCCAATGATTCCGGACAACGCTTGCCCCCTACGTATTACCGCGGCTGCTGGCACGTAGTTAGCCGGGGCTTCTTAGTGAGGTACCGTCACTCCGGACAGCTATTCGCTGCCGAAGCTTCGTCCCTCCTGAAAGGGGTTTACAACCCGAAGGCCGTCTTCCCCCACGCGGCGTTGCTGCGTCAGGCTGTCGCCCATTGCGCAAGATTCCCCACTGCTGCCTCCCGTAGGAGTCTGGGCCGTGTCTCAGTCCCAGTGTGGCTGATCGTCCTCTCAGACCAGCTACCCATCGTCGCCTTGGTGAGCCGTTACCTCACCAACAAGCTAATGGGCCGCGGGCCCCTCCCGAAGCGGAGGCCGAAGCTTCCTTTGTTCACCACCCTTGAGAGTGGTGAGCACATCCGGTATTAGCCCGGGTTTCCCCGGGTTGTCCCGGTCTTCGGGGCAGGTTACCCACGTGTTACTCACCCGTTCGCGGCTTTGCCCCGGGCCGAAGCCCGGTTCGTCGCGCCACTTGCATGTGTTAAGCACGCCGCCAGCGTTCGTCCTGAGCCAGGATCAAACTCTCCGTGAAAGAATTACGAGTCATCCGCGTTCACCTAAGTGAATGCGGTTCCTCAGTCACAGAAAGCTCGGCCACATCGTGTCGGCGCTGGAGTACACCCCGGCGCACTGATGCGGCCTAACTGGTTCATACACTCACCGTGCGAGCCGCCGTGAGGCGGTCGTCCGGCGAGCTATTGTCGGACCTGGACGCGATCCAAGACCATTCGGCGGCATAGCCGCCGGCCTTGGAGCGCACATGCTGTTCAGTTTTCAAAGACCGAGCGCCTCTTCGGCGCTCCGCCACGGAGGGAAAGAAAAAGCCTCTCCCGACGGAGAGGCCCACCTGCTGCCGCCCTTGCGGGGCGGCTCTCGGTCTTACGGCTTGTCCGTCGTGTGAAGCTTGCGCTCCTTCCCGCCCTGACGGGCGACCAATCAGTATATCAATTGGCTGGCACCCTGATCCGCGCCCAAATGGGCTCCGATCAAGGCTGCGCCAGTATAGCTACGACGCCACCCGGATCCGCTTGAAGCGGCGCCGGCCCACCTGCAGAACCCCGTCCTGCAGGCGCTCTGCGGCCAGATCGAGGTCCGCTTCGCCCAGTGCCTCGCCGTTCAGGCGCACCCCGCCCTGGCCCAGCAGCCGCCGTGCCTCGCTGCGCGAGAGGCCGAAATGGTCCGCCAGCACGGCGGGAAGGTGCACCACTCCCCCATCGGCGGCGTCGACGACCGCCTCGTCCATCTCCTCGGGCGGCAGGTGGTCCTTGTGCAGGCGGTCGAAGTGGCGTTCGGCCGCCTCTGGCGCGTCGGGCCCGTGAAACCGCTCCACAATGCGCTTTGCCAGGGCCCGCTTCGCCTCGACGGCCGGACCCTCGGGCACGGGCTCGCCCAGCAGCAACTCGTAGTAGAGCCCCATGGCGGAGTCCGGGACCCGCATCAGCTTTCCGAACATCTCCTCCGGCGGCTCGGTAACGCCGACGTAGTTGCCCAGCGACTTGCTCATCCGCCGCTCGCCGTCCAGCCCGGGCAGGATCGGCATGGTCAACACAGCCTGCGGCTCCTGGCCGTAGGCCTGCTGGACATCGCGGCCGAGGAGCAGGTTGAACTTCTGGTCCGTGCCTCCGAGCTCGACGTCGGCGGCCACGGCGACCGAGTCGTAGCCCTGGAGCACCGGGTAGAGCAGCTCCAGCACCGAGATCGGCCGTCCCTGCTCGAGCCGCTGCTGGAAGTCGTCGCGCTCCATCACCCGGGCGACGGTCACTCCGCGCACCAGCTTCAGAAGGTCGCCCATCTCCATGTCCAGCCATTCGCTGTTGCGCCGCACCTCGGTGCGCTCGGGGTCCAATACCAGGAACGCCTGATCCTGGAACGTCTGGGCATTGCCGGCGATCTCGGCCTCCTCAAGCACGGGGCGCAGGACCGACTGGCCGGAGGGGTCTCCCACGCGAGCGGTGAAATCGCCGATGATCAGGACGACCAGATTCCCGGCGTCCTGGAACTCCCGCAGCTTCTGGAGCACGACGACGTGACCGAGATGGATGTCGGGCGCCGTCGGGTCGATGCCGAGCTTGACCCGCAGGGGTCGATCTTCCGCGGCAGCCTTTCCCAAGCGCTGCTCGAGAGCCCCCGCCGGCAGTGATTCGACGGCGTTTCGCTCCAGGAAACGGGCGGTTTCGGCGGGATCTACCGGCGTATTCGGCAAGTGGCGGATGGTAGACTCTCCGACTTCGTCCGGGCAGAGCCGCCCCTCCGCGCATGCCCAAAGCACCTCCGCGCCACGCTCGCAGCCGTGGCGACCTCCACTTGGCGGACGACCACTCCGACAGACCAAGCAGTGGTACAGGCACGAGCCTGCGCGAGCCCGATCCCGCACCCGGCGGAAAGGCCGCGGCGCGTCGAACCCGGCCGCGGCTGAACAAGTACCGCCTCGCGCTCGTGCTGGCCGGCCTCGGTGTGCTCGCCGCGGTGTCGACGGTCTTCGGGATGATGATGGCCGTCGCCCAGGACCTCCCGCAGCTGGAAGCCCAGAACGAGTTCAAGTCGGCTCGCAACTCGACCCTGGTGGACGATCGCGGCCGGAACCTCGCCACGCTGACCGGCGCGGAGAACCGGATCCTGGTGCGCAGCAGCCAGATCTCCTCGAACATGAAGCACGCGGTGATCGCGATCGAGGACCAGCGCTTCTACAAGCACAAGGGGATCGACTACACGGGAATCATGCGCGCGATCTTCCAGGACCTGCGCCGCCAGCGGGCGGCTCAGGGTGGCTCGACGATCACCCAGCAGTTCGTCAAGAACGCCCTCGTCGCACAGAAGAACAGGTCCGTCTTCCAGAAGCTGCGGGAGGCCGCGCTCGCCTACCAGCTCGAGCGCAAGTGGTCCAAGGACAAGATCCTCACCGAGTACCTGAACACCGTCTACTTCGGGGAAGGCGCATACGGCATCGAATCGGCGGCGCGCGTCTTCTTCGGATGGAACCACCCCGGCTGCGAGCCCGAGTGCGCGTCGGTGCTCGAGCCGGCCGAGGCCGCGATGCTGGCGGGGCAGATCGCCTCGCCCTCCGCCTACAGTCCCGTGCAGAACCCCGCCTCGGCGCTCGGGCGGCGGAACCTCGTGCTCGGGCGCATGCAGGACCAGGGCTATCTCACGACCTCCGAGTACCGCGACGCCGTACGGCAGTCGCTGCCGCCGCGGTCCGAGGTCGCCGCACCGCGCAAGGTCAGCAAGGCCCCGTACTTCACGTCATGGGTGGAGGACCAGCTCGTGCGCCGCTACGGGACCGGGAATACCTTCGGCGGGGGTCTGAAGATCCGCACGACGCTCGACCTCGACCTGCAGAAGGCCGCCGAGCAGGCGATCAACGGGCGCCTGGCCGGAGTCGGGCCGAGCGCGGCGCTGGTGGCGATCGACAACAACACCGGCGGCATCCGCGCGATGGTGGGCGGCGGCGACTTCCAGAAGCGGCCCTTCAACCTCGCCACCCAGGGAAGACGCCAGCCCGGGTCGGTCTTCAAGCCGTTCACGCTTGTCGCCGCCCTCGAGGACGGAATCTCTCCCGGGCGCACTTTCGTCTCGGCACCGAAGCGGCTCCAGGGCCCGCGCGGCGACTTTGCGGTCCAGAACTACGAGGACCGCTACAACGGCGCGATCTCGCTGGCGGGCGCAACCACGGTCTCCGACAACTCCGTCTACGCCGAGGTCGGCTACAAGTTGGTCGGCACCTCGAAGGTCGCGAAGGCGGCCCGCGCGATGGGTGTGCGCACACCCATCTCACGCAACCCCGCGATGGTCCTCGGCGGACTCAAGTCCGGGGTCACTCCCCTGGAGATCGCCCAGTCGTACGAGACTCTCGCGGAGCGCGGCAAGCGCGTGAGCGGGTCCTTCTCGGCATACAAGGACGGGCCGGTCGGCTTCACGAAGGTCGAGGGGCCCGGCATCGACGACAAGAACGACGTCAAGCGCAAGCGCGTCGTTCCGGAGGGAACCGCCGAGCAGACCGTGCAGATCCTCCAGTCGGTCGTCACCTCGGGCACCGGCCGCGCGGCATCCATCGGCGAGTTCGCCGCGGGCAAGACGGGCACCACCGAGAACTACCAGGATGCCTGGTTCGTCGGCTTCAACGACCAGCTGACCGTCGCGGTATGGGTCGGCTATCCCGACAGCGCGCAGCCGATGCAGACCGAGTACCGCGGCCAGCCGGTCGCGGGGGGCACCTATCCCGGCCGAGATCTGGCACGACTTCATGCTGTCGTTCCGGAAGATCGCGGACTCACGCGCCAAGCCCGCGGACGACACTGGCCAGGAGACGGCTCCCCTGCCGGGACCCGTACAGACGCTGCCGCCGGACACGCAGCAGTCGAATGGCGGTACTGGCACTCGCGACCGCAAGAAGGCCGACCAGCCGAAGACGCCTTCAGGAGGCGGCACGGGCGGTGGCCAGACGCCTGCTGAGCCGGCCCCGACCGAGCCCACACCGGCGCCCACGCCGACTCCCGATCCGACCGGCGGAGGCGGGACCGGAGGTGGGACGGGGACTCCGCCCGCCGGTAACTCGGACGGCACGACCGGGGCCCCGCCGTAGCGCCGGCTTTAAGGGTTGCCGCGCGGGCGAGAGATCTCTAAAGTGCGGCCTATGACCACGTGGACGCGCTCCTTCGGGATCGCGGCACGAGGCGCCTTTGAGGGAGAGAGAGGCAGACCAGGCGCGCGCCGATATGAGCGCGCGCTTGTTGTTTCAGGCGATTGCGAACTCGCCTCGCCGCGAGGCGTCCCACGCGCACAGCGCGATGAGGATGCACGCCAGGCCGGCCTCGAGCGACCACGCCGGCAGGTCTTCTCCGACGGCGTAGAGCAGCAGGGCGCCGGCGGCGGCGGCGAGGCGCTCCAGCCCACCGGACCCGAACATGCGCGCGCGGAAGGCGGCGTGGCCGACGAGATAGAGGGCGACGCCGCCGGTCAGGGTGAGACGCGCCGCGTCGCCCAGCGGCTCGCCGCACGTCCGCAAGGGCATCCTTCACTCCGACGGCGAACACGATGATGCCCGGCGACCATCAGCGAGGTGGAGGTAGCTGTAGGCGTCGGCGGCCGCGAGCACCGGGTCGTCGTGCTCGCGCAGGCGCTCCTCGGCCGCCGGCGGCGACGCGGTCGAAGTACGTCCACCAGAGCGCCGACGTGATCAGCAGCGCCGAGGTGCGGCGGCGACCGCGAGTCCGGCGTCGAGGTCGTGCCCGCCGGCGCCGACGCCGATCGCGACGATCGACTCGCCGAGGCAGATGATGATGAACAGCCCGTAGCGCTCGGCGAAGTGCGCCACCGCGACCTGCTGTAGGCCGCGCAGCCGCTCGCGCGTCAGCCATGCCGGCCCGGCGTAGTCGATCGCCACAGCCGCGGCCCAGAAGACGATCTGCGACCGATGCGTCTGAAGAACGAGCCGGCGATCAGCAGGCGCCATGCCGATCAGCACCGTCACCCCGAAGCCCGCGATCGCCGCCCACGATGCGTTGCCGCGGCGCGATGCATCCGCGTACAGCGCCAGGTGCAGTAGGCGCACGGCGGCGTAGGTGCACGCGAACAGCGGTCGCGTCCTCGCCGAAGGCGTGGGGCACCGCCAGTCCTGAGATGAAGATCAGCGATCATCGCGAGCAGCAGGGTCAGGCGCAGGCCGATCGCGATCGCTCTCCTGCGCGTTGGCTGCCCAGACGAACGCCGACCACGCCCACCAGACCAGCGCGAGCACGAGCATGCCGCGCCCGAATCCGGTCCAGTTCAGATCGTGCGCGAGCAGCGCCGTGACCTGGGTCACCGCGAAGACGAACACCAGATCCCACAGCAGCTCGACGGGGGTCGTACGGCGCTCGGTCACCGAGCCGCCGCCATCTTCAGGCCGCTTCCGCGCGCGGCCACGGCCGCGAGACGAACCGGCTTCCCGCCGCGCAGAAGCGCCAGGGCAGCTCGGTCGCGCGGTTGATGCCGATCCGCGGGCCGGTCACGACCTCGGGCTCTTCGGTCTCGGGATCGCGCGCGTGGACCTCGATCGGGCCGCGGTCGAGCGGGACTCCGTTCAGGTCCAGCCAGATGCCGAGCGCCTGGGTCAGCTTCCCCGGGCCCGAACAGAGATCCTCGACCCGCTGGAGCCCCCGCCGACGACGCATCAGGTCGATGCCCTCGAGCGGCTCGAGCGCCCGGATAAGCACGGCGGCGGCGTCACCGTCGGGCTCGGCGACGAAGTTGAGCAGGGCGTGAATCCCGTACGACCGGTACACGTAGGCATGCCCCGGTGACCCGAACAGCACCTCCGTGCGCGGCGTCAGCCCGTTGTAGGCGTGGCAGGCAGGGTCGTCGACGTGGTAGCTCTCCGTCTCCACTATCCGGCCGGCCGTGCGGCCGTGCCGGACGACGCAGCCGATCAGGTCGTGGGCGACGTCGTGGACCGAGCGGTCGAAGAATCCGACGCTCAGGCGTGTCGAGGCGCCGGTGATCAGAAGAGGTTGTCCTGGGTCTGCTTGGCGCCGCGGGTTCGGAGGCGCGGGATGCCCGCTGCCTCCTGGAGCGCCGTCTCGACGTCGGTCAGGATGGCGCGCTCGGAGCGCGAGGCAACCACCGGCTCGGCCAGCCCCTCCACGTGGACGTAGGTGCGGCGGCCGTCGCCGCGTTCGGCCGGGTCGAGTGGAACCAGCGCGAAGATCTTGTCGGCCCGTACGAACTTGCCATACCCGAGGTGGACCATGCGGGCGTCGCGCTTTGCCACTAAGCCTTCTCTCCCATGACCGCGCGGGCACGCTCGAGCTGCTCGCGCACGCGGGCGGATGCGGTGCCGCCCTCGGACACCTTCGACTCCAGCCACGAGCGCCGGGCCAGCACGTCGTAGAACTCGCCGTCGAGCGCAGGAGCGAGCTCGCGCAGCTCCTCCTCGGTCAGGTCTGACAGCTGCTTGTCGTTGTCCACCGCATGGCGAACGAGCCCCGCCACGATTCCGTGAGATTCCCGGAACGGCACCCCGCGCCGGACGAGCAGGTCCGCCACGTCGGTGGCTGCGAGGAGCTCGTCCGAGGCGGCCGCCTCCAGCCGGTCGCGGTTGAACGTCGCCGTCCTCATCATGCCGCTCGCCGCCTCGAGGCACAGCTCGAGCGTGTCCACCGCGTCGAAGAGGTTCTCCTTGTCCTCCTGCATGTCCTTGTTGTAGGCGAGGGGAAGGGCGTGCAGCGCGCCGAGCAGGGCCGCCAGCCGCGAGGCGACGCGCGGTGCCTTGGCGCGCAGGAGCTCGGCTGCGTCGGGGTTCTTCTTCTGCGGCATGATGCTCGACCCCGAGCTCCAGGCATCGCTCAGCTCGAGGAACCCGAACTCCTCGCTCGCCCACAGCACGATCTCGGCGCCGAGGCGCGAGAGGTGCATCGCGCAGATCGATGCGGCGCTCAGATAGTCGAGCACGAAGTCGCGGTTCGAGACGGCGTCGAGCGAGTTGGGCGAGACCCGGTCGAAGCCGAGCGCGTCGGCGAGGGCGCGGCGGTCGGTCGCGAAGTTCACACCGGCGAGCGCTCCGGCTCCCAGCGGAAGCTCCGCCGCCGCGTCTGCCGTGGCCGCAAAACGCGCTGCGTCCCGGCGGAACATCCAGAAGTACGCGAGCAGGTGATGTGAGAGGTACACGGGCTGGGCGCGCTGGAGGTGCGTGTAGCCGGGCATCGGCCAGTCCGAGTGGCGCTCGGCGGTGTCGAGCAGCACCGCCATCAGATCCGCGAGCTTTGCCTGTGCGGTTCCAGCCCGGTCACGCACGAACAGCGCCATTCCCGTCGCCACCTGATCGTTGCGGGACCGTGCTGTGTGCAGCTTGCCGCCGACCGGCCCGGCCAGCTCTGTCAGCCGGCGCTCGATCGCCATGTGGACGTCCTCGTCTCCGTCGGCGGGGGTGAACGTCCCCTCGGCGATCTCCCGCTCTATCTGGTCCAGCCCCTCGGTCAGCGCTGCCGCCTCCTCCCGGCTCAGGATCTCGCGGTCGCCGAGCATCGCGACGTGCGCCCGCGACTGCTCGACGTCGTAGGACGCGAGGCGGATGTCGAATCCGATTGAGGCGTTCAGCCGCTGGAACACCGGGTCCGGCGGCTCACGGAAGCGAGACATTCGAGGAGCCTAGAAGGTCTCGGCGATTGCCCCGATCTGGATCACCAGGACCATCCCCAGCAGGTAGAGGCTGGTGCCCCACCCGGCGAGGGCGCTGCGGCTGCGCGGGTAGAGGCGGCTCTCAGGGTCACGCCCGATGGACAAGGCGACCGGAAGCGCAATCAGAAGGCCCAGGGCGATCAGCGCGAAGCCGCTGATCCCGAATGCGAAGTACCCGAAGTCGAACGAGAAGCCCTCGGAAAGGTCCGATAGCAGGCTGCGGTACAGGTAAGCCGGAACCGCGCCGGCGACCACCAGCCCGAGGATCGCCAGAAAGCGCTCCCCGCGCTTCCCTGCGTACCCCGTCGAAACCCCAGACTGCATGCCCAATGAGACTACAGGCGCGGATCAGATGGACCTGGTGAGCACCTCTCCGAGCGCTCCGCAAACCCGCTCCACCTGTGCCTCCTCCATGCCGCCGAAGAACGGCAGCGCCAGCGAGCGCGCCGAGATGTCCTCTGCCACGGGGAACTCGCCGCCGCGGAACCCGAACCGCTCGCGGTAGTACGGCTGCAGGTGGATGCAGGGCATGTAGCCCTTCGACTGGACCCCCCGCTCCCCCAGCGCCCGGATGACCGCGTCGCGGTCCACGCCGCGCGGAAGCTGCACCACGTATACGAACCAGCTGCGCACCTCCGCGCCGCGGTTTGCGCAAGGCAGCGTCAGGCCTTCGATCTCTGCGAGGCGCTCGCCGTACATGTCCGCAACTCGTGCGCGGGCCGCGAGCAGCGCGTCCGCGCGCTCGATCTGAGCCACGCCCAGCGCCGCCGCGATGTCGGAGAGCCGGTAGTTGTAGCCGAGCCGGTCGTGCGCGAGCCAGTCCATGTCGTCGCCGCGGCCCTGATTTCGCTCGCTGCGGGCCTGGCGCAAGGTGCCGCTGTCTCCCGAGACGAGCATCCCCCCTTCTCCCGTCGCGATCTGCTTGTTGGCGTAGAAGGCGAACGTGGCGATGTTCCCGCGCGAGCCGACCTTCATCCCGCCCGAGTCGATCGCTCCGAATGCCTCGCACGCGTCCTCGACGATCCCCAGTCCGCGCTCGGAGGCCAGAGCCTCGATGCGGTCCATGTCCGCGGGATAGCCGAACAGGTGAACGGGCAGCACCCCGGCCGTTTGCTCAGTGCAGGCCGCGGCGGCGGCTTCCGGGTCGATGTTCAAGGTGTCCGCGTCGATGTCGCAGAAGACCGGCCGCGCGCCCTCGTAGAGGATGCAGTTCGCCGATGCGACGAAGCTGAGCGGTGACGTGACGATCTCGTCGCCGCGGCTCCATCCCTGGGCCCGGACGCCCAGGTGGAGCGCGGCGGTGCCGCTCGACACTGCCACCGCCTCGTCGGTTCCCAACCAGGCGGCGAACTCGCGCTCGAAGCGCTCGAGCATCGGGCCCAGCGAGAGGCGGCCGGACCGCAGCACCCGGTTCACCAGCTCCTCCTCGCGCGGGCCGATGTCCGGCCGCGCGAGCGGGATCGGGTCGCTGCTCAACTGTGGGATGCGGGAGACACCTCTGTGGGAGCCGATCCCGACGGAGACCCGTCCGACGGCTTGCCGGCGGACGGCCTTTTCTGTTCCTGGGTCGCGTACTCGAGCGAATCGACCAGCGCTTCCCAGCTCGCCTCGATGATGTTCTCGGAGACGCCGAGGGTTCCCCAGGTCTCGTCTCCGTCGCTGGCGTCGATCAGGACTCGCGTGACGGCTCCGGTGCCCTTGTGCTCGTCGATGATGCGGACCTTGTAGTTGACGAGGTCGATGTCGCGCAGGCGGGGGTACATGTCCGCGATCGCGTCGCGCAGCGCCCGGTCCAGCGCATTCACGGGGCCGTTGCCCTCGGCCGTGCGGACGAGGCGCTCGCCGCCGGCCCAGATCTTGATCGTGGCCTCGGTCTGGACCCGCCCGTCCTCGCGCTTCTCGGTGATGACGCGGAAGCTCTCCAGGCGGAACAGCGGGGTGTGCGCACCCGACTCCTTGCGCAGGAACAGCTCGAAGGAGGCGTCGGCAGCCTCGAAGTGGTACCCGCGGTGCTCCAGCTCCTTGAGCCGGTCGACCGCCCGCACGGCAGACTCGGGGTCGAGCTCGATGCCGGCCTGCTCGGCGCGCGCCACGACGGTCCCCTTGCCGGACAGCTCGGATACGAGCAGCTCGCGGTGGTTCCCGACGACCGCCGGGTCGATGTGCTCGAACGTGCGCGGGTCGCTGCGGATGCCCGCGACATGCATCCCGCCCTTGTGGGCGAAGGCGTTCCGGCCCACGTAGGGCTGGTTCCGATCGGGAGTCATGTTGCACAGCTCGTCGACCAGGTGCGCGGTCTTGGTGAGTGTGGCGAGCTGTTCGGGGCTCACGACCTGATGGCCCATCTTCAGCTGCAACGCGGGCAGGATCGACACCAGGTTGGCGTTGCCACAGCGCTCGCCGATGCCGTTCATCGTGCCCTGGACCATGCTGGCGCCCTCCCCCACGGCCGCGAGCGAGTTCGCGACTCCGCATTCGACGTCGTTGTGGGTGTGGATGCCGACCACCTCGGATCCGAAGCGCTCGACCACCGCGCGGGTGGCGTGCCCGATCTGGTGCGGCAGGCTGGAGCCGTTCGTGTCGCAGAGGGCCACGTTCTCGGCGCCGGCATCGAGGGCCGCGTGGAGGCACAGCAGCGCGTACTCGGGATCGTCGCGATAGCCATCGAAGAAATGCTCCGCGTCGTAGATGACTCGTTTGCCCTCCGCGCGCAGGTAGGCGACGGAGTCGCCGATCAGGGCGAGGTTCTCCTGCGGGTCGGTGTTGATGACCTTCTCGACGTGCAGCTTCCAGGTCTTGCCCACCAACGTGCAGACGGGGGCGAACGACTTCGCCAGCAGCGCCAGCGCCGGGTCGTCCGCGGCCTGCACGTCGCGCCGGCGCGTCATGCCGAACGCGCAGATGGTGGCGTTCGAGAAGCGCTCGCGCTCGAGCAGCTTGAAGAGCTCCACCTCCTTCGGATTGGAGCTCGGGAAACCCGCCTCGATGAACTGGATGCCGAGGTCGTCGAGCGCGTGCGCGACGCGCAGCTTCTCGCCGGCGGAGAGGGACATGCCCTCGCCCTGCATTCCATCGCGAAGAGTCGTGTCGTATAGCTGGATCTGCCTGCTCAAGTGAGGTGCTCCTTTACGGGGGCTGGACGGTGAACGCGAAGTCGCGGCGCGGCGCTAGCTGCGCGCCGCCTGCGTAATTCGCGCGTCGCCCGCGGGCGCATCCATCTCCACGAAGTCGAGCCACTCGAGGTACTCGTCGCGCTCGCCCTTGATCGCCTCGAAGAAACGGCTCTGGAGCGCGCGCGTGATCTCGCCGGGCTCGCCGAGCTTGTGGTCGTCGAGCTCGCGCACCGGGACCACCTCGGCGGCCGTTCCGGTCAGGAACAGCTCGTCGGCCTGATAGAGCTCGCCGCGCGAGATGTGGCGCTCGGTGACGTGGAAGCCCAGGTCATCGGCGATCTGGCGCACGGAACGGGCCGTGATCCCGTCCAGCACCGCCGCGTGCGCCGGCGGCGTGAAGATCCGCCCGTCGCGCACCATGAAGATGTTCTCGCCCGATCCCTCCGAGACGTTGCCGTGCTGGTCGAGCATGATCGCCTCGTCGTAGCCGGCCTTCGCGCTCTCGACCTTCGCGAGGATCGAGTTGAGGTACTGCCCCGACGCCTTCGCCTCGGGAATGAAGCTGTCCGTCGACATGCGCCGCCAGGAGGCGACCTTGCAGCGGATGCCGTTGCGCTGGCCCTCCTCGCCGAGGTAGGCGCCCCACGGCCAGACCGCGATCACGACGTCCACCGGCACGTTGAGGGGGAAGAGCCCCATCTCGCCGTAGCCGCCGATAGGCGATCGGGCGGATGTAGCAGCTCTGCAGCTTGTTGGCCCTGATCACCTCGTGCGTCGCCTCGCGCAGCCGCTCGAGGGTGTAGGGAAGCTCCATGTAGTAGAGCTCGGCCGAGCGGTGCAGGCGCTCGAGGTGCTCGCGGTGGCGGAAGACCGCGGTGCCGCGCTTGGTGTCGTAGGCGCGCACGCCCTCGAAGACCGCCGACCCGTAGTGCAGCGCGTGCGTCAGGACGTGCACCTTGGCGTCCTCCCACCGGACGAGCTCTCCGTTCATCCAGATGTAGTCCGCCTGATTCATGCCCCGGGTTCCTTTCCACCGACCGCCCCGGCACCCTCCAGCTCCGAGAGCACTGCGAGCGTCATCTCATCCGTCCCCGCCGCGACCTCTCCGTCGGCCCCCGTTTCCAGATCCGGAGTCCGCAGACCGCCCTCGAGGACACGGTCGATCGCCGATTCTACCGCCGCCGCCTCGCTTTCCATGCCGAGTGAGTGCCGCAGCATGAGCGCCACGGAGCCGAACGTGGCCAGCGGATTGGCGACCCCTCTGCCCGCGATGTCCGGCGCGGAGCCGTGCACCGGCTCGTAAAGGCCCGGCCCGCCGGCGCCCAGGCTGGCCGAAGCGAGCAGCCCGATCGACCCCGCGATCATCGCGGCCTCGTCCGAGAGGATGTCGCCGAACATGTTCTCGGTCGAGCACCACGTCGAAGGCCGCGGGCTTCGAGATCAGCTGCATCGCGGCGTTGTCGACCAGCAGGTGCTCGAGCTCGACATCGGGGTGGTCGCGCGCGACCTGCTCGACCGTCTCGCGCCACAGACGCGAGGTCTCGAGGATGTTCGCCTTGTCGACGGAGGTGACCAGCCCGCGCCTTGACGGTGATGCGGCCATCCCGAATGCGAGCGCGCGCGATGCGCTCGACCTCGCCGGCGGAGTACACGCAGCGTGTCGTGGGCGACGCCGTTGCGCCGGCCGCGGTCGCCGAAGTAGATCCCGCCCGTCAGCTCGCGCACGATCAGCAGGTCGGCGCCCTCGATCCGCTCCGGCCGCAGCGGACTGGCCGCCGCGAGCGCCGGGACGATCCGCACCGGCCGCAGGTTCGCGAACAGCTCGAGTCCCTTGCGCAACCCCAGCAGGCCCTGCTCCGGACGGGGCGCGTCGGGGTCGGTCGTGTCCCACTTGGGCCCGCCGACCGCGCCCAGCAGCACGGCGTCCGCGCCGGCGCAGCGCTCCAGGACCTCCGGCAGCAGCGGCGAGCCGTGCGCGTCTATCGACGCTCCGCCGACCGGCAGCTCCTCGACCTCGAAGACGGCTCCGCTCGCCGTCCCGATCGCGTCGAGCAGCCGGCGCGCCGCCGCGACGACCTCGGGCCCGATGCCGTCGCCCGGCAGCGCGACGAGCCGGAATGAGCGCCCGGAGGCGCCGTCGCTGACTACGGCGTGCCTCCGCCGCCACCGCCGCTGGCGCTCTCGAGGTCCTTCTGGAGCTGGTCGACGGTGTCGCTCAGGTCCTTGACCTGCTGCTGGAGCTGGTCGAACTGCTGGTGTGGTCGCGAAGTCCTGGTTGGACTGGCTGCCCACCTTCTTCTCCAGGCTGGTGACAGACGAATCGAGGTCGTCGACCTGCTGCTGCGTGTCCTGCTGCTGCTTCTGGAGCGAGTTGACGTCGTCCTGGAGTCCGTTCACCTCGCTCCGCAGCGCGGCATTTGACGTGCCGCTGTTCGCCTTGTCGGCATCGTCCTTTGCCTGGAGGGCGAGCACGATCCCGATCACGGCCAGGATCGCGGCGAGCGTCCCGGCCGCCGCGCCGAACTGGCTCCAGAAGCGCGTGCGGTCGATCCGGTCCGCCAGCTCCGCCTTGGTCATCGGGTAGTCGTCGACTACGACCTCTTCGCGGGCGACCGGCGCGTCCTGCGGGCGCAGCGGCTCGGTCGGCCGTCCGTAGGGATCGCCGGGCGGCTGTTCGGTCATCTAGGAGCTCCTTCGGTCAGTTGGACACTGAGGTGGTCAGGGGCCCCGCATTCGGGTGCTCCTGCTCGAAGCGGTCGATGTCGTCCTGATGCTCGAGCGTCAGCGCGATGTCATCGAGGCCGTTGAGCAGGCGTTCCCTGATGTCGGGGTTGATCTCGAACGCTACATCGCGGCCCGCAAAGGAGACGGTCTGCCTTTCCAGGTCGATGGTGGCCTCGCCGGCCTCCATCAGCGCCCGGACCTCCTTTTCCGGCAGCGCGACGGGCAGCAGCCCGGTCTTGGTGCAGTTGCCGTAGAAGATGTCGGCGAAGGACGGCGCCACGACGGCCTTGAAGCCGAAGTCCTGGAGCGCCCACACGGCATGCTCCCGCGAGGAGCCACAGCCAAAGTTGCGCCCGCTGGCCAGGATCGGCCGGGGCTCGATCTCGAGGCCCTCCTTGCGCCAGTCGTAGAAGAGGAACTCGCCGAAGCCCGTGCGCTCGATGCGCTTCAGGAACTGCTTCGGGATGATCTGATCGGTGTCGACGTCGGAGCGGTCAACGACCTCGACCGGCCCGCTGATCTTCTGTACCGCCTCCATCAGTTGTCCCCTTTCGGCTTTGCGCCCCCGAACACGGCCAGCCCGGGCAGCTTGAAATAGGTGTCCACCTGCTCGAACCCGATTGCCCGCAGCCAGTCGCACTGCGTCTCGGAGTCGAGGAGGATGTCGTCGTCGGTGGCGTCGTCGTAAGAGCGCAGCACCTCCTCGTCGGGGCGCGGGTTCTCGTGCCGGTGCTCGGCCTCGACCATGCGCTCGCGGAAGAACTCGTCGAACAGCCCCTCCGCCAGCCCGGCCGTTTCGATGTGCTCCCAGTTGAGGAAGATGCCGCCCGGCTCGAGCATCGCGAACGCCTCGCCATAGAGCGCGCGCTTGCGCTCGTTCGGAAGGTGGTGGATGGCCAGTCGTGAGACCACGGCGTCGTATGAGCCCGGCGCCAGCCCGTCACGCCATGCGGCGGAGGACAGGTCGCCGCGCACGACCTGCCAGCGGCCCGGCTTGCCGGCCAGCCGGCTCTCCGCGGCGGCGAGCATCGGCTCCGAGAAGTCGACCAGCACGCCGGTCGACTCCGGGAACGCGTCCAGGATCAGCTCCGCGAAGCCTCCGTCTCCGGCTCCGAGGTCGCAGAAGCGGCGGATGCTGCGGCCGTTGCGCGTGATCAGCCGCCTGACGAGGTCCTCTTGCACGTCGAAGAGCGGGATCAGCTTCCGGCGGTCGGCGATGAACCCCGAAACCGTCTCCTCCTGCTGCCAGACCCCTCCCGGCGTGCGGGTCATGTCCACTCCCGGATGTCCACGAAATGCCCCTCGACGGCCGCGGCGGCGGCCATCTGCGGGCTGACCAGATGCGTGCGGCCGCCCCGGCCCTGACGGCCCTCGAAGTTGCGGTTCGACGTCGAGGCGCAGCGCTCGCCCGGCTGGAGGATGTCCGGGTTCATTCCCAGGCACATCGAGCAGCCGGCCTCCCGCCATTCGAAGCCGGCCTGCTTGAACAGCCGGTCCAGTCCCTCCTGCTCGGCCTGGGCCTTCACCTGCTGGGAGCCGGGCACGACCATCGCTCGCACGGTCTGCGGCGACCGTGCGACCGCGCACCACCTCGGCTGCGGCGCGCAGGTCCTCGATGCGCGAGTTGGTGCACGAGCCGATGAACACGCGGTCGACCGCGATGTCCTCGATCGCCGTGCCCGGGTCCAGCGCCATGTACTGGAGCGCGCGCTCGGCAGCCTCGCGGTCCGCGGGGCCCTCCATCGAGTCCGGGTCCGGAACGCGGCCGGTGACCGGCGCGACCATCCCCGGGTTGGTTCCCCAGGTGACCTGCGGCGTCAGCGCACCCGCGTCGACCGTCACCTCGGTGTCGAACTGCGCGCCGTCGTCCGTGCGCAGCGTGCGCCACCGCTCGACGGCCGCGTCGTAGTCGGCCGGCGCGCCGGGCCGGCCCTCGAGGTAGGAGAAGGTCACGTCGTCGGGAGCGATCATGCCCGCTCTGGCCCCGGCCTCGATCGACATGTTGCACACGGTCATCCGGCCCTCGACCGACAGCGCCTCGATCGGCGCGCCGGCGTACTCGACGACGTGCCCGGTCGCGCCGGCGGCGCTGATCTGGCCGATCGTGCCCAGGATCAGGTCCTTGGCCGTGACTCCGAAGCCCGGCTCGCCGGTGAACGTGATGCGCATCGTGCGCGGCTTGACCTGCTGGAGGCACTGCGTGGCGAGGACGTGCTCGACCTCCGAGGTCCCGACCGGCATGGCCAGGGCTCCCAGCGCGCCATGAGTCGACGTGTGCGAGTCGCCGCAGGCGATCGTGATGCCCGGCTGTGAGATGCCCAGCTCCGGCCCGATCACGTGGACGATGCCCTGCCGCCGGCTGCCCATCCCGTGATAGGGGATGCCGAACTCGGCGCAGTTGCTCTCCAGTGCCTGGACCTGCTTCCGCGACAGCACGTCGCGGATGGCCTCGAGGCTCGTGCGCTCGCTCGGGTCGGTGGGGACGTTGTGGTCCGCCGTGGCGAGCGTGCGGTCCGGGCGGCGCACCCTGCGGCCGGAGAGCCGTAGCCCCTCGAACGCCTGCGCCGAGGTGACCTCGTGGACCAGGTGCAGGTCGACGTACAGGAGCGAGGACCCGCCCTCACGCTCGGGCGGCCGCACCTCGTGCGCCTCCCAGACCTTCTGGAACATCGTCTTGGGCATCGGTTCCTCCTTAGCTCCTTCTGAGGCCGGCGGCCATCACGGAGACGAACTGGGTCTCGCCGCGGCCGGGATTCTCGAAATGGTGTGCGAGGTCGGCGTCGAACGTGACGGCGTCGCCTTCCTCGAGGTCGTGGGCGACGCCGTCGCAGACCAGCCGCAGCCGGCCCTTCGTCACGAAAGCCGTCTCGCGGCTGCCGGCCTCGTGGATCGGCGGGTCGCCGGGCCCGCCGGTGGCGGTGCCGGATGAAAGCGTGTGCAGAGAGATCTCGGCGCGCTGTCCGGGAACGGCCGGGGTCAGCACCTCGAAACGGTGGCCGTCCGCCCGGCCGCCCTGCGTGCGCTGGTCGTGGCGCACGACCGTGACGCCGTCGCCCTCGTCCAACCGCAGCAGCTGTGAGAGCGTCAGCTCCAGGCCGGATGCGATCTTGGCCGCCACCGCGAGAGTCGGGCTCGTCTCGCCGCGCTCGACCTGCGACAGCATCGGGGCCGACACGCCCGAGCGCTCCGCCAGGTCGCGCAGGGAGAGGTCCATCGCCTCGCGCAGGGCGCGGATGCGAGTGCCGACTGAGGGTTCGATGGTTCTTTGGGTCGTGGGCGCGGTCGCCATGGCGCTGCGTGTACGCTATCACATACGCTCGTCTGTTAAACGACCCCAGTGAGGCTTTCCACGACCTTTACCGGATCTTTCCGGCCGCTTGGGCGCCCGCCGTCGATCATGAATCTCGTGATGACACCAAGCGGCATGAAAGGAGCGCTTCCGATGTCCGAGTTGAGGACCAAGATCGCCGCCTTTGTGACGATCCTCGCCGTGGGCGCTCTTGGCGCCTTCGCGGTCACCCATCCCTCTCCCCCGCCGCCGGTCGCTCAGGTGCAGCCCGCGGCTCAGCAGCCGGCGGCCCATGCCGGCGCCTCGGGCGCGCTCTCCGTGAGTTATGACGATCCGGGCGAGGGAGGCGGGGCCGATGACTGAGGCGGCAACCCTTCCCACCCGCCGAACCGGCCCGAGCCTTGCGGCGGTGGTGACGACCGCCCTCTGCTCGTTCCTGATGCTGGTGGTCTTCCTGGCCTGGCAGCTTCAGGCGGGCCAGGACCCAGCGCTCGGCACGGTGATCCAATCGGCGCCGGCCCGCACGGCGAAAGCCGGGCACCACAAGCACTCTCACGTATCGCTCGTGACGAGAACCTCCGGCGGAGGTGTGGTCAGATGACAGGATCTCCCGGCGTCGCGAGCTCGGCCCGAGCGCTTAGAGCGCTGCTTCGAGCACTTCGCGAATGTCGTCCAGGGTCGGCGGCCCGGGCGAGTTCGCGAGGTCAGGCCGCTGGCTCACCGCCTCCACCACGGAGGGAAGCGCGCCCGCGGACACGCCCAGTTCGCTCAGCCGCGTGACACCGGAGCGCGCGGCGAGCTCTGCGACCCGGTCGCCGGCACCGCCCTCCCCCGCTCCAACGGCCGCCGCGAACTCTCGCATCGGCCCGGGAGCGTTTCGCTCCATCATCCGCGCGAAGTGCGGCAGCATCACGGCGTTCGTCTCCGCGTGCGGCGTGCCGCACACGCGCACGATCGTCTGACAGACGATGTGGTGGACGGCGAGCCCGGCGGAACCGGTCGCGTACCCGGCCAGCAGCGCGCCAAGAGCCAGGCGCGGGCGGTCGGGCTCGTCATCGGCCAGGCCGCCGGCGAGCTCCTGCGCCGCACGCAGCCCGGCCCCGGTGGCGACCGGGTTTGCGAGCGGCGTGTAGAGCGCTTCCATGGCATGCGCGAGCGCGTTCATGGCGCTCGCCGCGAGACCGGGCATCGGCGCCGAGGCCATCAGGTCCGAGTCGGCGACGACGACGGTGGGCCGCGTCAGCTGCCAGCCGTCGAAGCCCGCCGGCATGCGGTGGAACCGCGTCATCTCGGCCCCGGAGAGCGTGGTCGGAATGGCGGCCACCGGTAGGCCGTCGGCCCCGCCGATCGCCTTCGCGGCGTCGACCACGCGCCCGCCGCCGAGCGCGACGAGCGGACGGCCGCCGACCTCGCCGCGGATCTCGGCCGACACCACGTCGACCGCTCCCGCGGGCACATCGATCACCGCCGCGGCGTCATCGGCCACCGCGGGAGCCGCGGCCGCCGCTCGCGCGGTCGTCAGGAGCGCGAATTCCCCGAATCCCTGTCCGGCCAGGATGCCGGGAGCCTCGGCGACCCCGCCCGGCGCGAAGCGCACCAGGCGGTCGCCGTCGATCCAGGTGAAGTCCACGCGCGCTAGGCGCTCGGGGCGGCTTCGGACGCAGCGCCCGCCGGCGCGGCGGAGGTGACGCCGGACAGCACGTTCGAGAGCGCTCGCAGGTACGCGCGCGCCGATGCTTCCAGCGTGTCCGTCGAGACACCCTGGCCCGATGCCAGCTTGCCGTCCAGCTCGACGAGCACCGAGACCTCACCCAGAGCATCGGTGTCGGCCGTGACCGCGGACACGTGGTACTCCTTCAGCACGCCGGCCAGCCCGGTCGCGGCGTTGACGGCCTGGAGCAGGGCATCCACCGCGCCGTCGCCGGTGCCCTCGCCCGCTACCCGCTCCCCCGTGGGAGTGACGACCTCCACCTTGGCGACGGGCGGGCTGCCGGAGGCGTCGTGCACCTCGAAGGACGCCATGTTGTAGGCCTCGGCCTGCTCGCGGATCTCGTCGGAGACGATCGCCTCGAGGTCCAGCGCGGTGACGCTCTTCTTCTTGTCAGCGATCTCCTTGAACCGCTTGAACGCCGTGTTCAGCGCCTGCCCGTCAACGCGCACGCCCAACTCCTCCAGCGCCTTGCGCAGCGCGTGGCGGCCGGAGTGCTTGCCCAGCACGATCGAGTTCGTCTGCAGCCCGATCGTGGTCGCGTCCATGATCTCGTAGGTCGTGCGGTCCTTCAGGACGCCGTCCTGGTGGATGCCGGCCTCGTGGGCGAACGCGTTGCGGCCGACGATCGCCTTGTTCGGCTGCACCGGGTATCCGGTCAGCCGCGAGACCAGGCGGCTCGTGCGCGCGATCTCGCGCGTGTCGATGCCCGTATCCACGCTGACGCTCGAGCGGCGGGTCCGCAGCAGCATCACGATCTCCTCCAGCGCGGCGTTGCCGGCCCGCTCGCCGATGCCGTTGATGGCGCACTCCACCTGACGCGCACCGGCCATGACTCCGGCGAAGGAGTTCGCCACCGCCAGCCCCAGGTCGTCGTGGCAGTGGACCGAGACGACGACGTCGCGCAGCTCGGGGACCAGCTCGTACAGCTGGGTGAACATCTCGCCGTACTCGTGCGGCATCGAGTAGCCGACCGTGTCGGGGACGTTGATGGTCGTCGCCCCCTCCTCGATCGCGGCCCTGATGACGCCGGCCATGTAATCGATGTCCGAGCGGCTGCCGTCCTCGGGCGAGAACTCGACGTCGTCCGTGTACTGCTTGGCATGCGCCACGGCAGCGCGCGCCTGGCCGATCACGTCCTCGCGGGTTGTCTGCAGCTTGCGCTCGATGTGGATGTCGGAGGTCGCGATGAAGGTGTGGATGCGCGGCCGCTCCGAGTGCTTGATCGCGTTCCAGGCCGCATCGATGTCCTGCGCCGAGGTGCGGGCCAGCCCGCAGATCACCGGTCCCTCGACGTGCTTGGCGATCGCGGTCACGGCCTCGAAGTCGCCTGGCGATGTGATCGGGAACCCGGCCTCGATGATGTCCACGCCCAGCCGCGCCAGCTGATGGGCGATCTCCAGCTTCTCCTGGACGTTCAGCGAGATGCCCGGCGACTGCTCGCCGTCGCGCAGCGTCGTGTCGAAGATGAAGACGCGGTCCGCGTGCTTTCCGTTCGTGCTGGTCCCCCTGTCTGCCGGGGCCCGCTCGGGTACGTCGTTCATGGTTGTTCCTCCTTCTCCTGGTCTACGGCTATTCCTGTTGCGCGGTGCGGGCCGGGCCCGCGGCTGCCTATTCCCCCCGAGGGGGGAGGAGAAGGAGAAGGGTGTGGCAGCGGGCGCTCACTGAGAGGAGCGTACTACAGGACGAGCACCACTTTGCCCACGTTGCCACGGGTCTCGAGCAGCTCGTGAGCGGCCGCGGCTTCTTCCAGCGGGAAGGTCGCCGCGACCACCGGTTGGATGACGCCACGCTCGAGCGGATCCCCCAACGGGGGGAGCAGCTCCGCAAGCGAGCCGCGCTGCTCCCAGTGGCGCATCATGTTGAAGCCGATCACCGCCTTGTTCTCGTTCATCAGCCGGAGCGCGTCGAGCTCCGGAAAGACGGCCTTTGCCGGATCCGCTCGCGCAGTCCTTCCCGGCCGCCGCCGACGAGGTTCGAGGCGCCGTGCGCGACCAGCCGCCCACCCGGCGCGAGTAGGTCGAAGCTCTCACGGAACTCGCCCAGGCCGTCGATCACGACGTCGACCCCGCGGCCGTCGGTGATCCGCTCCACCTCGGCCGGCGTGTCCTGCGTGCGGTAGTCGATCGTGTGTGCAGCGCCGTGCGCGCGGATCGCCTCGTGCTTGGCCCCGGAGGCGGTCGCGAGCGCCACGGCGCCGCGGTCCCGCAGCAGCTGGAGCGAAGCGATGCCGACTCCACCGGCGGCGGCATGTACGAGCACCGTCTCGCCTCGCCGCGTGTGCGGGAGATGGATGGCGGTCGCGTAGGCCGTCAGGTAGTTGACCGGGATCGCGGCGCCCTGCTCGAAGCTGAGGGAGTCCGGGAGCGGGATGACGTTCGCCGCGTCGGCGATCGCGTATTCCGCGAAGCCGCCAAACCGCGCCACGGCGGCCACCCGGCTGCCGACGGGCCACGCCCACCACCCCATCGCCCAGCAGGTCGACCTCCCCGGCGACCTCATAGCCCATCACCGCCGGCGGCTCGGGCGCATCGGGGTAAAGGCCGCGCCGGGCGACCAGGTCGGCCCAATTGAGGCCCGCAGCGCGCACGGCGATGCGGACCTGCCTCGCGTCCGGCCACCGGCGCCGGCCGGTCCTGAACCTCCAGCACGTCCTCGGGGGACCCGTGTCCGGTGAGCACCAG
>CAWAUD010000004.1:0-222522 GCA_963785085.1 uncultured Solirubrobacterales bacterium
GGGTGGGAGTCGGCGTCGGGGTGGGCGTCGGGGTGACTGACGGCGCGGTGACCAACCAGGCGTACAAGCCGGAAGCGCTGACGTTGCCCGCTGCATCGGTCGCCGTCACGGAGAAGGTGTGGGAACCAACCGCCACGGTGTAGGAGGCGGGACTGCACGGCACCACGACGCCATCAAGCCGGCAGGCCAGCGTGGCGCCCGCCTCAGCGGTGAAGGCGAAGTTCGCGGTCGTGTCGGCTGAGGTGTCCGGCGTGTTGAGGAAGGTGGGCTTCCCCGGGGCGGCCGTGTCGACCGTCCAGGACCGGCTGGCCAACGGGCCGGTGTTGCCGGCCGCGTCGGTGGCACGGACGTCGAGGGTGTGCCCGGCATCGGACAGACCCGTCCAGGTCAGCGGCGACGGGCACGGACCCCAGTCGGCCCCCGCCGCCGAGTCCAGCCGGCAGGCCAGCGTCGCGCCCGCCTCCAGGTTGTCCACCGCGAACACAGCGTCCGCGTCGTTGGTCAGGCTGGCCGGCTCGGCGGAGAAGGTGGGCTTCCCCGGGGCGGCCGTGTCGACCGTCCAGCTGGCTGAGGCTGCGCCACTGGTGTTGGTCGCGCCGTCCACCGCGCGCACCTTGAAGGTGTGCAAGGCGTCCGAGAGACCGGTCAGGTGCACCGGCGAGGTGCAGGCGGTCCACGTGCCGGAGTCGACGATGCACTCGGTGGTCGACCCGGGATCAACGTTGCCGAGCACCAGGTCGGCGACGACCTGGTTGGTGAGCGTGTCCGGCCCCGTGACGGTCGGCATTCCCGGGGCGGCCGTGTCGACAGTCCAGCTTGCTGAGGCTGCGCCACTGGTGTTGGTCGCGCCGTCCACTGCGCGCACCTTGAAGGTGTGCAAGGCGTCCGAGAGACCGGTCAGGTGCACCGGCGAGGTGCAGGCGGTCCACGTGCCGGAGTCTACGGCGCACTCGGTGGTCGACCCGGGATCAACGTTACCGAGCAGCAGGTCGGCGTCGACCTGGTTGGTGAGCGTGGCCGGTCCGGTAACGGTCGGCATCGACGGGACAGCCGTGTCGATGGTCCAGGACCAGCTGACGGGAGCGCTCTCCGTGAGCGCCGCATTGATGCTCGTCACGCTGAAGTCGTGGTGACCGTCAGCCAGCGTGGAGCCGACCTGGAAGGTCCCGCTGTCGCATGCCGACGACAGCGTCAGAGTCGAGCTGGCAGCGGAAGCCGTTGCGGGGGGAGCAGTGGAGCTGAAGGCGAAGGCGGGGGTGGCGTCGTTGCTCAGCAGCGCCGGCGTGTTGTCGAACTTCGCGGGGGCGACTGCTGAGGTGTCTACGGTCCACGTGTAGGGCGTGGACGGCGAGCCGATGTTGCCGGCGGCGTCGACCACCCGGATCTCCAACGTGTGGTCGCCGTTCCCGAGCCCGGTGAAATGCAGGGCTGCGGGGCAGGCGACCCACTCGGTGGCGACGGCAGAGTCGAGGCGGCACTGCAGGGAGTCACCCGCGTCCAAGGCACCGACCGCGAAGTCCGCGGTGGTCTGGTTGGTCGTGCTGGCCGGCCCGGTCCCGACCACCGGTGCCGCCGGGGCGACGGTGTCGATGACCCAGGTCCAGGACACGGGGCCGCTGGGCGTGCCCGCTGCGTTGAGGCTTTGCACCTGCAGTGTGTGAGGGCCGTCGGAGAGGGCGGTCGTCAACGGGAAAGTCAACTCGTCGCACGAGGTGTATGTGGTCGTGTCGAGCGCGCAGGTGAAGCCCGTCGAAGTCGCGTCGGTGGAGACGAACGTGAAGTCAGGGTGCGTGTCGTTGCTGTACGCGGCCGGACCTGTCGTGATCTGCGCCGGCCCGCCGGGGCCGGTGATCACATGCCAGGCGATCGTCGCGACAGGGCTGGTGTTGCCGGCCCCGTCGACCGCCCGCACATCCAGGGAGTGGACACCGTCGGAGAACGGGCCGTCGAAGTGCAGCGATGACGGACAGGTGGTCCACGCCGTGACGAGGCTGGAGTCGAGCCTGCACTGCAGGGTCGAGAAGCCGTCCGGGTTGGCGACGACGAAGTCGGCAGTCGTCTGGTTCGTGGGGTCGGCGGGACCCGTCTGGAAGGTCGGGGTGCCGGGGGCCGTCGCGTCGACCGTCCACACGGCGGTGGCCGGCTGGGCGTCGTTCGCACCGTCGGTCGCGGTGACCAGGAGGGTGTGGTTCCCGTCTGGCACTGTCACGTCGTACGGGCTGGTACAAGCGACGGCGGGGGCGGAGTCGACGGAGCAGGTGAACAAGGTGGCGCCCTCTGCCGTGAACGGAAGGTCGTCAGGTGACTGGTCGTCAGGCCGTCGTAGCCGCTGATCACCACGTTCGCAGGGGCGGTCGTGTCGACCACCCAGGTGACCGTAGCCGGGGCGCTGAAGAGACCGAAGGAGTCGCCGGACTCGACCGTGACGGTGTGCGAGCCCTCGCTCAGCGGTCCGGGCACAGCGAACGGGCTGGTGCAGCTTGCCGCGGCGCCGCCGTCCACGGTGCACCGGCTCACCACGACGCTCGGATCGCTGTTGGTGAACGAGATCATGCCGTGGTCGAGCTCGTCGGCGTGGGGACCTGCTGGACGACCGGCGCGAGCGGGGAACGGCGTTGATCGTCCAGCTGATGGTCTTGGTGCTGGGCCGATAGGTGGCACCGTTCTTGCGTCCCTTGAGCACAAACGTGTGCCGGCCGTCCGCGAGGCCGCTGTAGCTCTTGGACGACGAGCAGGCTGGTGGCTGCGGCACCGTCCAGAGAGCAGGTCAAGGTTGCTCCACCGACGCTCGTCCACGAGAAGAGGGGCACCCGTCGAGCTGCTCGGGTCGGTCGGCTGGGCCGTGACGGTGATCGGCAGCAGTGTCTTCTGCGCGGCGGACGCCGGCGGCGCCCCGACCATGCCGACAGCCACCAGCGTGACGACGAGCACCGCCATGAGTCGGCGGAGGCGGACAGTGCGCATGATGAGTCCCTTCCACAGCCCGGTGGCGTCGATCGAGAACCCCCCAGGCGTGAAGGCCCCGTCTCTCCGGACTATGTCGGGGCTGGTGACCGAGCTCCTTGAGGGTTTCTTTACTCACAGCCGCTGAGGAGCGGGCAGCTTCTGACCGATCTCACGAGGAATCGTCCGGCCTGGCTGTGCCCGCGGCACGTTCACCTGTTGTTCGGTTGTTGCCAGTGCCGCGGTTGAGCGACGATCTCGTTGCCGGATCTTCGCGCTCACCGTCCCGGAGGACCAGTTGTGCCGACCGTGCCTCGCATCTTGTTCGCCTGCCGCGCAAATGGCGGCCGGTCTCGGCGCCCGCCGCGGGAACCGCGGGACCGTGCGGCGCGTTCTCGACGTCGATCTGGAGACTTTCCTTCCCCTTCCTTCCCAAGAGGGCTCCAAGAAGGGGTGGTAGGTATGTCCCCTGCACGGAGGGACACGCCGGTCGGGCGCGTGCAGAAGGCGAGGCAGCGGGTCTGCGTGATGTGCGGGGTGGCCCTGAGCGGCGCCGGGCCAACGCAAGGCACTGCGGCGGAGCCTGCCGGGCCGAGTCAGCCCGCCTGCGAGCCATTCTGAGCAGGAGCCCGGCTGCCGATTACCCGAGCCTGGCCGACCGCCTTCAAGCCGCCCGTAAGCGCACAGACACCGTCTGGGGGCGGGTCTTGTCGTCGGCACAGAGCGGGGAGTAGTGGCGGCGTGAACGGGAGCTTGGTCACAGCGAGGTCGTTGCCGAGCGGCTCGGCGTCGCGCCGAGACGGTGCTGCGCTGGACCCGGCGCGGCGACTTCCCGCGATCCAGCTGCCCGGCGGCGCGATCCGCTTCCGCGAGGACGAGATCGAGCGTGGCTCGAGAAGCGGGCGACACCGCGACGAGGAAGTGTCACCCACCCCGCGGGCGCCGCCCGCCGGATGACGCTCACGGTCGTCACCCACCCCAACGACGAGGAGGACTAGATGCCACCGATCCAGCGCGGCCAGGCGTACCAGCTCGTCCGGGCAAGTGGGGCCTCCGCTACTACGACGCCGACGGCGCGCGGCGCCGCAAGAGCCCGTTCCCGTCGAAGAGCGCCGCGCTCGCCCACTACCGCGACGTGATCGAGCCGCAGCTGCGCGGCGAGCCGTGCCGCTGCCCGAGCTGACGCTCGCCGAGTTCGTGCCATCTACCTCGAGCGCCACGCCGCCGACGTGCGGCCGCGGACGATCGCGACGCTGCGCGAGCGGCTGGCGCTACGCGACCGGCGCCTTCGGCGACGTGCCGCTGCGCGACCTCGAGCGGATGAGCGGCGAGATCGCCGGCTGGCAGGCGACGCTGCCCGAGCGGTCCCGCTACGGGATCGTGCAGGCGCTCCGGCAGGCGCTCGAGGCCGCCGTGCGCTGGGGCTACATGAGCCGCAACCCGGCGAAGCTCGCCGGGCCGCAACCCGCAGCCGTCGCCGCGGCCGGTGCGCGTGTTCACGCTCGCCGAGCTCGACGCGATCGCCGCCGAGCTGTCGCCGCCTACCGGCCGCTGCCCGCGTTCGCCGCCGCGACCGGGCTGCGGCCCGAGGAGTGGCCGGCGCTCGAGCGCCGCGACGTCGACCGCCGCGGCGGCGTGCTGAACGTCCGCCGCACGGTGTCGAGCGGCGAGGTCGTCGAGCTCGGCAAGACGACCGCAGCCGCCGCCAGGTGCCGCTCTCGCCGCGCGCGCTCGACGCGCTCGACGCGCTCCCGCCGCGGCTCGACACGCCGCTGCTGTTCCCGGCGCCGCGCGGGCGGGCTGCTCGACCTCGACAACTTCCGCCGGCGCGAGTGGGCGCCGGCGATCGAGGCGTCCGGGGTCGCGCAGGCCCGCCCGGATCTACGACCTGCGCTCGACGTTCGCGTCGAACGCGCTCGCGGCCGGCGTGTCGGTGTTCGAGCTCGCCCGGATCATGGGCACCAGCGTCGCGATGATCGAGCGCCACTACGGCGCGCTGCTCGACGGCGCCGGCGCGGGCATCGCCGGGCGGCTCGACGCGCTCGAGGCCCGACATGACAAAACCGACCAACAGGAGGACTCGGGATGATTGACGACTTCGTGAACCAGGCGTGCGCTGAGCTTGCCTTCGCTAAGGCGATGGACTGGGACGACTGGACGCACGAGGAGGAGTCTGAACCTGGGATGGTGCGCGGCTTCCGCGTGCAGTGGAGTCCCGATCCAAACGCCGGGCTCATCGTGCACGACGAGGACAACGACGATGCGCGCTATGTCCTCGTCACCGGGCGGGCGCCGACCTTCGACGTACGCGGCTGGACGACCGTGGGCGAGGCGAAGCGGCAGGGCCGAAGGATCGGGGAAGGCTGACGAACCCGCACCGCACGAAGCGGTCGTTTAGGCCACTATCGGGCCACGGCGTCGCGGACGACTAAGTCCACTCCGCTCTACGAAGGGAAGCGGACGACGGGCCTCGAACCCGCGACCTTCGGCTTGGGAAGCCGACGCTCTACCAACTGAGCTACGTCCGCGTGGAGGCTGATTCTAGAGGGCCGCTTTGGTCGATTTTGCGTCTATATGACGCCTAAGCGACCACTGTGCGGACGAACTGCGCAGCGGGGGCCCGCCGGCGAGCGCAAGTTTCTCTGCCGGCGTGCGTCTATATGTCCCGGAGGCGGCAGAGCGCGCCGTCTCTTGACTGGCACGTGGGCCATGGAAGGCCTGCGTGTCGATCTTGCGCCCCTGGGGATCGGCCTTCCCGGCCGGTGATGGGGCGCGGCCCGGTACCGTTCTGGACGTATGAAGAAGTTCCTGCTCGCGGCGCTCTTGATCCTGGTCGCGTCGCTCGCCGGACCGGCGTTTGCCGCTCCCCAGCGCGCGTCGCTGCCGGACATCGAGGACGAGGTGATGTGCCCTACCTGCGGCGTTCCCCTGGCCCTTGCCTTCTCGCCTCAGGCTGAGCGCGAGCGTCAGTTCATCCGGGACCAGATCGACCAGGGACGCACCAAGGCTCAGATAAAGGACGCGCTGGTGGCGGAGTTCGGGGCCAACGTGCTGGCCCTTCCGGACACCAATGACTCGAGCTTCAACTGGGCCGCGTACCTGGTGCCGGTGGCCGCCTTCCTCGTGGCGGCCGCGGTGATCGCGATCGCCCTGCGGCGCTGGCGTGCCCGCGGCATCGCCGACGACGACGCGCCGGCCTCCCCGGAGCTGTCCCCGTCGGAGAGCGCTCGGCTCGAGCAGGACATCACCCGCTACGACCTCTGATGGTCCTCGGCGCCGGCGCTACAACACCAAGCGTCTTCCTCGCCTTCGCCGCGGGGCTGGTCTCGTTCCTGTCTCCGTGCGTGCTGCCGCTGGTCCCCGGCTACCTGTCCGCCGTCTGCGGCCTCTCGCCGGACGAGCTGCGGAGCCCGCAGCGCGCCCAGCTGAGGAGCGTCCTCTCCCGCGCGGGCCTGTTCGTCCTCACCTTCTCCGCCATCTTCATCCTGCTCGGCATGACCGCCACCGGGCTCGGGCAGACGCTGACCGACCATCGCGAGACCCTGGAGAAGATTGCGGGCGTGACCATCATCGTGATGGGCGCGCTGTTCCTGATGGCGCTCTTCGTTCCCGTGCTGAACCAGGAGTGGCACGTGGACAGCCTGATGCAGCGCGCGGGCACCGGGGGGCCGCTGGTGGTGGGAGCCGCCTTCGCGCTCGCGTGGACCCCTGCGTCGGACCGGCGCTTGCCTCCATCCTCGGCCTCGCCGCCACTCAGGACACCGTCGCCAAGGGCGCGTTCCTGCTGGGCGTCTACTCCCTCGGCCTGGCCGTTCCGTTCCTGCTCACGGCGGTCGCGTTCACGCGCGCGACGACGGCCTTCGCCTTCGTCAAGCGCCATTACGCCGTCATCAACGGCGTCGCGGGGGTGCTGCTGATCGGGATCGGAATCCTGGTCGTGAGCGGCGAGCTGTTCCGGCTCAACATCGAGGCGCAGAAGGCACTCGACGGCTGGGGCCTGAACTTCTTCCAGGACGTCTAGCGCTCTGGTTACATCCGCTCGGGCGCCTCGACCCCGAGCAGCCCCAATACGCGGGCGATCGTGCGCTGGGTCGCGAGGCACACCGACAGCCGCCACTCCTCCATGCCGGGGCCCTCGGCCCCGACCACCCGGCAGTCGCGGTAGAAGGCATGGAAGTCCGACGCGAGCGAGTGCGCATAGCCGGTCAGGCGGTGGGGAGCGCGGCGCTCGGCCGCCTCGCGCACCTCGTCCGGAAGGGCCAGCATCCGCTTGACGAGCGCCCGCTCAGCCGGCTCGAGCGCGCCCTCCCCCGCCTCGAGGTTCGCTGCCTCAGCCGCCGCCAATCGCTCCTCGCCGGCGTTGCGCAGGATGCTCGCGATCCGCGCGTGCGCGTACTGGACGTAGTAGACCGGGTTCTCCTGGCTGCGCTCGCGCGCGAGGTCCAGGTCGAGGTCGAGCGGTAGTGTCGGGTGAGCGCTGGAGCATGAAGAACCGGGCCGCGTCGACGCCGATGTCGTCGACCAGCTCATCGAGCGTCACGAACTCGCCCCGGCGCTTCGACATCTGCGAGCGCTCGCCGCGCTCCACCACCTGAACCAGCTGCATGATCACGATCTCGAGCTTGCCCGGATCACCGAGCACCTCGAACAGCGCCATCATCCGGCCCAGATAGCCGTGATGGTCGGCGCCGAGCAGGTTGATCAGGCGGTCGTACCCTCGCCGGCGCTTGTCCTGGTGGTAGGCGATGTCGGTCCCGAAGTAGGTCATCTCGCCCGACGAGCGGCGCAGCACGCGGTCCTTGTCGTCCTCGAACGCGCTGGTGCGCAGCCACGTCGCGCCATCGGAGTCGTACACGTGCTCGCCCGCGGCGAGCTTGTCGAGCTCGCGCTCCACCGCTCCCGAGTCGTGCAGAGCTCGCTCCGAGTAGAAGCGGTCGAAGCGGACCCGGAAGCGCTCCAGCGTCGCGCGCACCCGCTCCAGCATGAGCTCGATCCCGCGCCGGGCGAGCGCGTCGATGTCGCCGGGGTCGATCGCCTCGGCGCGCGCCTGCTCCGCTATTTCCCGCACGTAGTCGCCTTCGTAGCCGCCCTCGGGAACCTCGGTCCCGGTCATCCGCGCGGCGATCGACTCTCCAAACCGCTGCACCTGGGTGCCGTAGTCGTTCACGTAGTACTCACGCTCGATCGCATGACCGGCGAACTCGAGAACCCGGGACAGCGAGTCGCCGTAGGCAGCGTGACGGCCGCCTGCGGCCGTCAGCGGCCCCGTCGGATTGGCGCTCACGAACTCGACCAGGATGCGCTCGCGGGCATCTTCGGGAATCGCGCCGGCGCCGAAGCCGTCGCCTTGCGCGCAGATGTCGGCGAGCGCGGCGCGAAACCAGGCGTCGCTCAGGAACAGGTTCAGGAAGCCCGGACCGGCGACCTCAGCGCGGTCGAGGACTCCGGCGAGCCGCTCCTGCAGGTCCTCGCCGATCCGCTCCGCGACCTCGCGCGGCGGTGACTTCATCGCGGGCGCGAGCAGCAGCGCAAGGTTCGTCGAGTAGTCCCCGAACTCGGGGCGCGGCGGCCGCTCGACCACGGCATCCGGCTCTCCGTCGGGCTCGCGCAGCCGGGCGGCGGCAGCCGCAAGCTCTGCGCGCAGCCGCCCGAGGGGCTCGTTGCTCTGGGGGTCCAAGCTCAGTAATGGTACGGCTCGCCGTTGATGATCTTGTGAGCGCGGAAGAGCTGCTCGAGCAGCACGACGCGTGCCAGCTGGTGCGGCAGGGTCAGCGGCGCCCAGGGAAAGGCGATGGTCGGAGCGGGCCAAGACAGCGGGATCGAGGCCGAACGCGCCACCGATCGCGAACCAGAGCTCCCTTCCGGCCTGGCGGCGTTCCTCGATCCACCCGGCAAAGCGCTCACTCGACATCTCCTCGCCCGTCCGGTCAAGCACGGATACAAACGCACGCTCGGGAATGCGCTTCAGGAGCGCATCCCCCTCGGACAGCTCGACCGTCTCCAGCCGGGCCTGCGGGCGCAGCAGCCGCTCATAGTGCGCCACGTCGTCGGCGAAGGGCGGCCGCAGCTTCCCGACGCACACCAGGCCGATTCTCACGGTGCGATACTAGGCAGGTATGAGTGAGGACGGAGAACGCGAGCGACACATCAACATGCACATGTCGCCCGAGTTGATGGCCGGCGCCTACGCGAATTTCGCCAACATCAGCCACTCGGAGTACGAGTTCACCATCACGTTCGCCCGCCTCGACCACGAGGTCGACGATGACGAGATTCCCGGCGTCGTGGTGTCCCGCATCAACGCCTCACCGCGCTTCGTGCGCGAGCTGATCGACGCCCTGGAGGACAACTACTCCAAATGGTCCACCCGCGAGGGGATCAAGAACCTGCCCGAATACCAGGGAAAGGTTCACGAGGGCGGGGACGACCAGATCAGCTCCTCCACTTCCTGACGCCGGCCAAATGCGACGGGCGCCGGTCACCCGTGCGCCAGTAAGATCGAATCAGGCTAGGGGAAGGCCACCGTGGATTCGCGTCACAAGCCAGTCGCATCGCGCGAGCAGGATGCCGCAGATTGGGTCGGCAAGCTGTGCCGTGGGCTCCGTGAGAGCCTCGACGCGGAACGAGTCATCGCGTGGCTCTACGACGCGCCCTCGCAGTCGGTCATCCCTTTCTCGAGTGATGACGACGACAGCGCCTGGTTCGAAGCGCTGATCGAGCACTGGGACGAGATCCCGCTCGAGGGCTTCCCTGCCGCGTGCACCGCGTTGCTCGAGCTCCGGCCGGCCGAGATCCGCGACGCTCAGAACGACGCCCGCATCCCCGCCGACCTGGCCGCCGACCTGGCGATCTCCTCGATGCGATTCGAGCCTCTCGCAGTGGGCACCCCGGTGGGCATGCTGTCGATCGAGCCGGCCTCGGCCGCCGCCGACCCGCAGCTCTACTCGCTCCTGCCGGTGATCGCGGCGGCCGTTGCCCGGGTGTCGAGCCAGCACAGCGCCGATCGGCGCGGGGCCGAGGCGGAGTTCCTCCTCGCGCTCGCCGACGAGGTGGCCGCGGCTCAGGGACTGGACGAGACGCTCGCGACCCTGGCCGAGCGCCTGGCGGCGCATCTCGGCGCGCGAGGCGCCAGCGTCTTCCTGACCGACGACGGGCGGCTCGAGCCCGCCGTGTCCCGGCTCGCCGACGGCCCGCGCAATCCGGCTGAGACCGAAGCTTTCCTGTCGGCCACCGAGCCGATACCCGCGGCGCGCGCGGCCCTGCAGGCCGGGCGGCCGGTGCAGGCCTCGGGCGCGGACTCGCCGCTGATCGGGCCGATCTGGTCCCGCGGGCTGAACGCCGCTTCCCTCCTGGCGGTGCCGATCGCACGCGACGGTCGCACCATCGGAGTCCTGGTTCTGGACGACTCGGAGCCGAACCGCTTCACCGACGAAGAGGCGCGCATCGCCGAAGAGGCCACCGCGCGCACCGCCGCCACGATCGACCAGGCGCGAGTCGCTGAGGAGAGCCTCTCGCAGACGCGGGCCGCGAGCGCGATCCGGCGGCTGTTGCAGGAAGGGGCCGGCGCCGTGTCGGTGAGCGAGGCGGCGGAGATCGTCGCTCGCATCGCCCGGGAGACCCTCGGCGCCGAGCGCGCCACCGTGCTGCTCGAGGACGGCGACCGCGTCGAGCACGTCGTGACCGTCGGCGACGAAGGCGACTTCGAGGCAGCCATCGCCGAGCAACTCGAGAAGCGATCGCCAGAGGAGCTGAAGCTGTGGTCCGCGACGGGGCGCAACCCGCGGCCGCTCTTCGTCGAAAACGCGAAGGCCAGCCGCCTGCTTCCCCCCGATCTCGTCGAGCGCCTCGGGCTGCGCTCCTATGCGGCGATGCCGCTGCTCTCCAAGGCCCGGCCGATCGGGATCGTGATCCTGAGCCACACCAACAGGCCGCGGAAGTGGGACGAGGACGGGCAGCGGCTGCTCGGGCAGCTGATGCTCGAGGGATCCCTGGTGGTCGAGAACGCCGCACTGCGCGCGGTGGAGCACGACCGGATAGACGAGCTCTCCGAACAGGCCTTCCACGACCCGCTCACCGGGCTCCCGAACCGGGCGCTGATGGCGAACCGCATGGAGCACGCCTTCGCCCGCATGAACCGGCGCAAGGGCGCCGTGGCGGTCCTGTTCCTCGATCTCGACGGGTTCAAGGACGTCAACGACAACCACGGTCACGAGGCCGGTGACCGCCTGCTGGTGGCAGTCAGCCGCCGCCTCCAGGCGTCGCTGCGCCCCGAGGACACGATCGCCCGCCTGGGCGGTGACGAGTTCACCGTGCTGATCGAGGACCTCGACGACACCCGCTTCGTCAACCGCGTTGCCGAGCGCATCACCGAGTCCCTCAAGACGCCCTTCCTGATCAACGGCGCCGAGGCCTCCATCACTGCCTCGATCGGCATCGCGCTGAGCACCGGTCTCGAGACCACACCGGAGGAGCTGTTGAACCACGCCGACACGGCGATGTACGAGGCCAAGCGCGCGGGCAAGGCCAGAGCGGTCGTCTACAGCGGAACCGAGACGCAGTCGCCTAATGACGAGGCGAGCCATCTCGGCGTTGAGGACGCGATCGTGGTCGAGGAGTCCTACGAGGACGCCGCGCCCGAGCCGGACGAAGTCGCGGTGGAGGACGAAGCCGCCGAGCAGAACGAAGTCGCCGAGCTGGACGAGATCGAGGCGGAAGACGAAGTCGCGGTGGAGGACGAGGTCGCCGTGGAGGAACCGAACCCGAACGGCTCGGAGGCGCCGCGCGAGCAGCATGAGTCTGAGCAACACGAGCCCGAGCCGCAGGAGCCCTTCCTCACCACACCGTCGCGCAAGTCCCTTTCGGAGGCCCGGCGCCGCCGGCGCCTGCGCTTCCCCCCGCGCCTCGGCTAGTCGCCCGGCGGCGCGCCGCTCGTCGGCGAGCCCCATCCCGATCCGCTCCATCGTGGTGGGGTGGGTTCCGAAGACCCATTGCACCCAGCCGGGTGGCGACGGGTCCGAGACGTTCGTGATCGCGAGCCGCCGCTCGAGGCCGATGAACTGGCGCGGATGCCCGGCGATGTCGAGCGAGAACGCATCGGCTGAAGCCTCCACCCGCCGGGACAGCTGATTGGAGATCACCGTGCCGCCGAACGACACCAGCGCGATCGCCAGCGCCAGAGCCGGGAGCGAGGCGGCGGTGCCCGGCACCGCTCCCGTGCGGCGGTTCCAGCGCTCGGTCAGGAGCTGCGCCAGGTACATGCCGGCCGGGGCGGCCAGCACGACCCACAGGATGCCGCGCCGCAGGTCGTCGTGCTTGACGTGCCCGAGCTCGTGGGCGACCACGAGACGCGTCTGCTCCGGGGTGAATCTCTCCAGCAGCGTGTCGTAGAGGACCACGCGCTTGGTATGGCCGATGCCGGTCACGTAGGCGTTGGCCGCGGTGGTCCGGCGCGAGGCGTCCACCTCGTACACCTGTCCCACGTCGATGCCCGCGCGCCGCGCCAGCTCGACGACGTCGGAACGGGCCCGTCCCGGAGGCAGCTTCTTGTAGTTGTTGAAGAGCGGGGCGACCACGACCGGCGCCAGCCAGACGAAGATCGCGGTGATCGCCACACTCGCGCCGGCCGCACCGATCCACCATCGCCGCGGGAAGCGCCCGGTCAGCCACAGGAAGATGGCCGCGCCGCCCGCGGCCAGCACGGCCCCGACCGCGCTGGACTTCAGGACGTCGACGCTCCACTGGCCCCATGACTGGGTCGAGAGCCCGACGTCGGCGGCGCGGTCGTGTGCCAGCGCAGCGGCAGGAAGACCGGCCGCCTGGACGACCAGCGACAGCCCGGCGCCCGCGAGCGCGCCCGCAGCGAGCCGCCTGCCGCCCGCCGCCCGGTCCAGCAGCGCGATCCCGCGGCGCGGCGGACGCGCCACCAGCAGGACGAGCGCGCCACCTTCACAGGCGAGGCCGAGCAGCGCGATCAGCCGGCGGTCGGAGGAGTAGTCGCGGGCGCGATCGAGCTGAGCCTTGGTGAAGTAGGCGCTCTCGGGAGCGTCGAGTGGCTCGATCGTCCGGTCCGGCCGCAGGAGCCAGACCGCGCCCTCGGCGACCACGATCGCCGCCAGCACTGCGATCGGGAGCTTTATCCGCGGAGAGATGGCCATGGTTCGGAATACTGCACGAAGGGAGGAGGACCCATGCCCATCAAACCCATCGCCGTCCTGGCCGTAATCGCCGCGCTGGCCGTCGCCGCGCCGGCACACGGCGTCACCACGCAGTCGGTCGAGTTCCAGGCGCGCTACTCGAGTGGCGCTCGCCATAAGAGCCGTGCCGGCACGTCACTGCGCACGATCCTGCGGATCTCCGATCCGGCCGCGATCGCGCCGCTGCGCCTGACGCGCACGGTGCTCCGCTTCCCGAAGGGATCGGTCACCAACGGGCGCTTCTTTCCCAAGTGCAACCCGGCCGCGCTCCAGGCGCGCGGGCCCAAGGCCTGCCCGAAGGGCTCGCTGCTCGGCAAGGGCATCGGGCGCGGCGCGGCGCCTCCATTCGTCAACGTCGTGAACGCCAAGGTGAGCCTCTACAACGGCACGCTGTCCGGAGGCAACCAGCGCATCCTGATCTACACGCTGCCTGACATCGGCCCGGTGCTGGTGTTCACGGGCGTGCTGAAGAAGGTGACGGGACCCCGTTATGGCTACGAGCTGGACACTCCGATCCCGCGGATCCCGACGCTGCCGAACCAGCCCGACGCCGCGGTGACGTTCTTCGACGCGACGGTCCGCGACCTGACCGTGCGCCGCCGCGGGCGCACGATTCACTACATCGACTCGCCGGTCGTGTGCGATGGAACCTTCTTCATGCTCGACGGCGCCTTCAGCTACCAGGACGGCACCACCAACGACGTGCTCGAGCGCTTCACCCTCAACGGCGGCCCGCGGTGTCCTTGAGCGGGTAACCCCTAAGGTAGAACGATGCGAATCGCCGTCATTTCAGACGTGCACAGCAATCTCCCGGCCCTCGAAGCAGTGATGGAGGACATCGGGCGCGCCGATCCCGACGAGGTCTGGTGCCTCGGCGACCTGGTCGGCTATGGCGCCGATCCCGACGCCTGCACGGCCCTGGTCCGCGACGTGACCGAGTACTGCCTGGCGGGGAACCACGACCTCGTGGTGCGGGGTGACATAGACGTCGACTACTTCGCCGCGGCGGCGGGCGAGGCCGCGCGCTGGACCGCGAAGGTGATCGGCCCCGAGACGCGCGACTATCTGGCCGGCCTGTCACCGCTCGGCGAGCGCGACGGCGTCGGTCTCTACCACGCCAGTCCCCGCGATCCGGTGTGGGAGTACGTCCTGTCCGTGTCGCAGGCGGCGGAATGCCTCGAGGGCCAGCGCCAGCGCGTCTGCCTGATCGGGCACTCCCACGTCGCGTGCTACTTCCACACGAACGGCGAGGGCACGGTCGGCGAGCCGGCGCCACCGGGGACCGAGGTGGACATCAGCTCCGGCAAGTGGCTCGTGAACCCCGGCGGTGTCGGCCAGCCGCGCGACGGCGATCCGCGCGCCGCCTGGCTCCTGCTCGACACCGACCGGTGGACCGCGGAGTACAAGCGAGTCGAGTACGACGTCGAGCGAGCGGCGGGATCGATCCGCGCGGCAAAGCTTCCCCGCCAGCTGGCCGACCGGCTCTACGAGGGGCACTGAACGGTCGCCGGGCAGCCCGGCGTCGCCTCGCTGCGGTCCTCGTCGCGGTGGCGCTCGCCTCACTGGTTGCCGCCTGCGGCAACTCCGGCGACGACCCCGAGCTGGCGCGCACCACGGCCAGCTCGCTGCGCGCGGATCTGAACCAGATCTCGCAGAGCGTCCGGGACGGCAACTGCACCACCGCCCAGCAGGTGACGGCGAACCTCCAGTCCGACATCGACGGTCTCCACGGCAGCGTCAGCGCCAAGCTGCGACGGGCGCTGTCCGACAGCGCCAAGCGGCTCGACACGCTCGTGCGTGACCAGTGCAAACCGGCCACCGAGGCGGCTCCGGTCGTGACGACTCCCCAGCCCTCGCAAGAAACGGACCAGGGCAACGGGGGTAAGCAGGAGAACACGGATAAGCCCAACAAGGACAAGAAGGCCAAGAAGGAGAAGTCGAAGGATGTGCCCCCCGGGCAGGATGGAGGCGACGGAACGACGCCGCCTGGACAACAGGACGGCAACCAGTCCCCCGGCGACACGGGAGGCGCCTCCCCGGGAGGGGGCTAGCTCCGTGAGCGTCCTTGGGGGAAACACCGAGATCGCGGGCCGCTACCGGCTCGACGAGCGCCTTGGCGCCGGCGGCATGTCGACGGTGTACCGCGCGCTCGACAGCGTGCTCGAGCGCCAGGTCGCGGTCAAGATCCTCGCCGAGCACCTGGCCGAGGACGACGGGTTCATCGCGCGCTTCCGCCGCGAGGCGCTCGCCGCGGCGCGCCTCGTGCACCCCAACATCGTCCAGGTCTACGACTCCGGGCGCGACGACGAGTCAGGCCGGCACTTCATCGTCATGGAGTACGTCCCCGGCGACACCGTCTCGCGGATGCTGCGCGACCGCGAGCGGATGAACAACGCCGAGTCGATCGACATCGTCAAGCAGGCCTGCGCCGGACTCGAGTATGCGCACCGCCATGGAGTCATCCACCGCGACGTCAAGCCCGGGAACCTGATCCTCAACCACGACGGCGTCGTCAAGCTCGCCGACTTCGGGATCGCCAAGGCGGCCGAGGATTCCCAGATCACCCAGATCGGCTCCGTGCTTGGAACCGCCGCCTACATCTCCCCCGAGCGCGCGCGTGGGTCGGACGCCACGCCCTCTTCCGACGTCTACTCGCTGGGCGTCGTGCTCTTCCAGCTGCTGTCCGGCCGTGTTCCCTACGAGTCAGGCTCGCTGACGGAACTCGCGCTGCGCCAGCAGGAGGGCGAGCCGCCGGCGCTCGAGACGCTCAACCCGGACGTCCCGTCGGAGGTCAGCCGCGCGGTGCGGCGCTCCCTCGCCGCGGACCCGGCGCTGCGGTACCACACAGCCGCGGAGTTCGGCGAGGCGCTGCTGGCCGCGTCGCGGGGCCGCGACTCGGAGGCGACGATCGCGCTCGAGACCGAGGCGACGCGCCGGCTCGACACCGCGGCCACGCGCACCCTGGGCCGCGGGAACGACCCCACCCGCGTGATGCAGCGGTCGGCGCCGGTACCCGCGCGGGCGCCCGCCCCCGCTCAGGTGCGCCGGCGCGCGGCTCCAGCGCAGGCGCGGCGGGCGGCTCCCGGGCGGCCCCCCCGGCAGCGCGGGATGTTCGGGCGCTTCGTCGCGCTGCTGTTCCTCTTCCTGCTCGTCGCGACGGTCGTCGCCACACTCGTGATCCTGAACCTCGACAACTCGCAGACCCGCGACTTCGAGCAGGTCGTGACCGATCAGGTCAGCAAGCAGATCGACGGCCTGCGAAACCTGATCGAGCAGGCGACGAAGTAGTCGCGGCGCGCCGGTGCGGCCGCGTGAGCCGAAAACCAGCAGGTAGGGGTGCGGCGGTCCGCGCGCCGTGCGCTCGGTCGAGAAAACATGCGCATACCGCATAAAAGCTCGACCAGCGACCCAACCCGCGGGGCGAAGCGCAACGAGAGACGCGGCGAAACGCGCGACTTTCACGCCGCTTTCCTACCTGCCCCGTCCTGTGCCCTACGCCGGCGCCGCCGCCTCCGGCCGGGGCCCACCTAGCCGCGCAGCAGCGACTTCCCGTTCATCTCCGCCGGCTGCGGGATGCCGAGCAGCTCCAGGGCCGTCGGGACGACGTCCGCGAGGATGCCGCCGTCTCGTAGCTCCACTCCCTCCACCGTCGCGATCAGGGGGACCGGGTTCATGGAGTGGGCGGTGTCGGGGCTGCCGTCCGGCTCGAGCATGTCGTCGGCGTTGCCGTGGTCGGCGGTCACCAGCAGGACGCCGCCGGTCTCCTGCACCGCCGCCACGACCTGGGCGAGGCAGGAATCGACCGTCTCCACCGCCTGACGGGCCGCCTCGATCACCCCGGTGTGCCCGACCATGTCGGCGTTGGCGAAGTTGATGATCCCGAAGCGGAACGGCCGGCCCTCGGCGTCCGCCCGGCGCCAGTGGGAAGCGAACTGCTCGGCGGCGGCCGGTGCGCTCATCTCGGGCTTCAGGTCGTAGGTCGGCACGTCGCGGGGGGAGTCGACCAGACAGCGCTCCTCGCCCGGATACTCCTTCTCCACCCCGCCGTCGAAGAAGTAGGTCACGTGGGCGTACTTCTCCGTCTCGGCGACGTGCAGCTGGCGGTCGCCGCGCTCGGCCAGCACGGCCGCGATCGTCGTGGCCGGGCGCTCCGGCTCGAAGGCGACCGGGAACGGGAAGTCCTCCTGATAGCGGGTCATGGCGGTCAGCGGAGCCACCGGCCCTCCCTCGCGGTCGAACTCGGAGAACCCCTCCTCCCCCAGCGCGCGGCAGATCTGGCGCATCCGGTCGGGGCGGAAGTTGAACGCGATCAGCGGCTCGCCGGCGCGTAGAGGCTCGGGCGCACCGATCACCGTCGGCTCGATGAACTCATCCGTCTCGCCCCGTTCGTAGGCGGCCTCGATCGCCGAAGCGGCGGACGACGCGGCGGGTCCGCGTGCGTGCACGATCGTGTCGTAGGCCCGCTTGGTCCGCTCCCAGCGCCGGTCGCGATCCATGCCCCAGTAGCGCCCGCCGAGCGTGGCGATCCGCGCGCGCGTGCCTGCGGCCTCCGGCATCGGCGAGCCACTCGTTCCGTCTGCTCGACATAACCGGGCGACGTCTTCGGCCCCGTGTCCCGGCCGTCGGTGAGCGCGTGCAGGACCAGCTCAGGGACCCGCTCGCGAACGGCCAGCTCGATGCAGGCATGCAGGTGGCCGAGGCTCGAGTGGACACCGCCGTCGGAGACCAGCCCCATCAGGTGCAGGCGCCCGCCGCCCTCTCGCGCCGCGCGGCATGCGCCCCGCAGGGCCTCGTTCTCGAAGAAGCTGCCGTCCGCGATCGCATCGTCGATCCGCACCAGGTCCTGCCGGATGACGGCGCCCGCGCCGAGGTTCAGGTGGCCCACCTCGGAGTTCCCCATCTGGCCGTCGGGCAGGCCGACGGCGCGGCCGGAGGCCTCCAGCTGCGTGTGGGGATACCGCTCCCAGAGCTCATCGAAGACCGGCGTGCTCGCGAGCGATATCGCGTTGCCGGGGCCTGGTGGCGCGAGGCCCCAGCCGTCGAGCACGACGAGCGTCACGGCCGGGACCGGGCCCGGAGCGCTCATCCGCGTGCCGGCGCTGCAGCGACGATCTGGGCGAACTCCGCCGGATCGAGGCTCGCGCCGCCGACCAGCGCGCCGTCCACGTCTGGCTGGGCCAGCAGCTCCTCTGCGTTCGAAGCCTTGACGCTCCCGCCGTAGAGGATCCGCACCCGCTCCGCCACGCCCGGGTCCCTGTCCCCGAGCAGAGCGCGCACGAAGGCGACGGCCTCCTGTGCCTGTTCGGGACTGGCGGTGCGCCCGGTGCCGATGGCCCAGATCGGCTCATAGGCGATCACGATTCCCGGCAGCTGATCGACGGAGATGGCGGCAAGGTCGGTCTGGACCTGGTGGCGCAGCTTGCGCTGGGTCTCCCCCGCGTCGCGCTCGGCCTCGGTCTCCCCGACGCACAGGATCGGCTGCAGCTGCGCGGCAAGCGCCGCCGGCACCTTGCGCGCGAGCGCGGCGTCCGTCTCTCCGAACAGCTCGCGCCGCTCCGAGTGCCCGAGCACGACGCCGGTCGCACCGACGTCGATCAGCATCGGAGCCGACACCTCTCCGGTGTAGGGACCCTGCTGCTCCTCGTGCATGTTCTGCGCGGCGACCCCGACCGCTGTGCCCTCCAGCGCGCGGACCACGGCGGCAAGCGCGGTCGCGGCGGGGCACAGCACAACGTCGGCGTCGGTTCGCTTCAACCGCGGCAGGAAGTCCTCGACGAACTCACGCGCCTCCGCCCTCGTCTTGTGCATCTTCCAGTTCGCTGCGAGCAGCGGTCGTCTAGTCCCGGTCATCGAGCGCCTCCACTCCCGGCAGCGGCATCCCCTCGAGCAACTCGAGCGAGGCGCCACCGCCAGTCGACACGTGCGTTATCGAATCGGCGAGGCCGAACTCGGCCAGCGCCGCGGCGGAGTCTCCCCCACCGGCCACAGTCGTTCCTTTGCAGGCCGCCATCGCCTCGGCCACCGCGCGGGTGCCCGCGGCAAAGGGCTCCATCTCGAAGGCTCCCATCGGGCCGTTCCAGAACACGGTCGCGCCTGCCTCCACCTGGCGCGCGTATGCGCTGCGCGGTGCGCGGGCCGATGTCCAGCCCCATCCATCCCTCCGGCACGTCGCGCCCGTCGACGACGCGCGACCGGGCGTCTGCATCGAAGCGGTCGGCGATCACCAGGTCCTGTGGCAGCTCGAGGCTGCAGAGCGACGTCTCCGCGTGCTCGAGCGCCTGCCGGGCCAAGTCGACGCCCTCCTCCTCGACCAGCGAGTCGCCGGTCTCGTGCCCCATCGCGCGGAAGAAGCTGAAGCACATGGCACCGCCGATCAGGATCGCGTTTGCGATCTCGAGGAAGCGCTCGATCACGCCGATCTTGTCGGTCACCTTGGCGCCGCCGAGGACCACCACGAACGGCCGCTCCGGATCGGCGACCAGCGCATCGAGGAGCGTCACCTCGCGCTCCAGCAGGAAGCCGGCCGCCGCGGGCAGCAGACGCGCGACGCCCTCCGTGGTGGCATGGGCGCGGTGCGCCGCGCCGAAGGCGTCGTTGACATAGACGTCTGCCATGCGAGCAAGCGCTGCCGCCAGCTCGGGGTCGTTGCTCGACTCCCCCGGCTCGAAGCGGCTGTTCTCGAGCACCAGCACGTCGCCGGGTCCGAGCTCGGACGCCATCCGCTCCGCCTCCGGCCCGACCACCTCGGGGGCCTGAGCAACGGGTGCACCAAGGAGCTCTCCGAGGCGCTCCGAGACCGGGGCCATCGAGAACGCGGGATCGGGACCCTTCGGCCGGCCGAGGTGCGAGACGAGCACGATCCGGCTGCGGCGCGTCGCGCAGGTACTCGATGGTCGGCAGCGCGGCGCGAATGCGAGCGTCGTCCCGCACCGCCCGCCGGCCACCGGGAGCGTCCTCGAGCGGCGCATTGAAGTCGACCCGTACGAGCACCCGCGCGTCGTCGACCGGCAGGTCGCGAACGGTCTTCTTCGGGAACGCGGCGCGAGCGGCGCCCGGGGGACTCACTCAGGCGAGCGCCGGCTGAGGCGCAGCCACCTTCTCGACCAGCTCGCCGAGCCGGCACGAGTAGCCCCACTCGTTGTCGTACCACGCGAACACCTTCACGCAGTTCCCTTCCGTCACCATCGTGAGCCCGGCGTCGAAGACCGACGAGTAGGGCGACTTGACGATGTCGGTCGAGACGATCGGGTCGTCGGTGTACTTGAGGATGCCCTCCCAGCGGCCCTTGTCGGCCTCGGCCTCGAACAGGGAGTTGATCTCCTCGACCGAGGTCTCGCGGCCGACGGTGGCGGTCAGGTCCACAACCGAGCCGGTCGGCACCGGTGCGCGCACCGAGGTGCCGTTCAGCTTGCCCTCGAGCTCGGGGATGACCAGGCCGATCGCCTTCGCGGCGCCGGTCGAGGTCGGGATCAGGTTGATCGCCGCCGCCCTCGCGCGGCGGAGGTCGCTGTGCGGCATGTCCTGAAGGCGCTGGTCGGCGGTGTAGGCGTGGATCGTGGTCATCAGGCCGTGCTCGATCCCGATCGCGTCGTGGAGCACCTTCACGACGGGCGCCAGGCAGTTGGTCGTGCACGAGGCGTTGGAGATGATGCGGTGCGAGCCAGGGTCGTAGGCCTCGTCGAAGTTGACCCCGAGCGCCACGGTCACATCCGGGTCCTTCGCGGGCGCGGAGATGATCACGCGCTCGGCGCCGGCCTGGAGGTGCTTGGAGGCGTTCTCGCGGTCGACGAACAGGCCGGTCGACTCGACGACCACCTCGACTCCGAGGTCCTTCCAGGGCAGCTTGGCGGGATCGCGCTCGGCGAGGACCTGGACCTGCTTGCCGTCGAAGGTGAGCGAGTCCTCGGTGTGGCCGACCGTGCCGGGGAACGGGCCGAGCGTCGAGTCGTAGCGGGTCAGGTGGGCGAGCGTGCCGGCGTCGGTGATGTCGTTGACGGCCACGAACTCGATGTCCAGGTTGCGCTCCCACGCCGCGCGGAACATGTTCCGCCCGATGCGCCCGAAGCCGTTGATGCCGACCTTCACTGCCATTCAGACCTCCATGTTCCCAGAGTTATTCCTCTACCCGGACGGCGCCGAGCGTATCAACGGAAGGTGCGAGACCGGCGCGCTACGGGGCCGAAGGCTGGGGCGCCTCGGTCGCGTGCGCGTACTGCGTGGTCTGGCCCCCGAACGTGTTCTTCGGCTGCTGCGGGCACGGCGGCGCGACCGTGTTGCCGCTGTTCAGGACGTAGAGGAACACCCGGTTCCGGATCTCTTCCGTGAAGGTCGGCGTCGTCGGGCCGAGGTTCGGGAACGTCGTGTAGGTCGAGCCGCAGGTGGTCGCGTCGAAGACGTCCAGCCCTCTGTTCACGTGCCGGTAGGAGTCGTTCAGCGGGTAGGAGTTGCTGCGCTGCCAGCCCTGTCGCGACGGGTAATACGCGAGCGACTCCGGGTTGACCGGCGAGGTCAGGCGCAGGTAGTGCACGCGGTCGTTGCCGATCTGGTCGGTCGCCTGGAGCACCGCGGTGTCGTTCGCGAACAGCGACGCCAGCTCGCGCTTGAACACGCCGATGTACTCGAGGAACGGGTTCAGGTTCCGCAGGAACGGATCGAGCTGGACGAGCAGCGTGCGAGTCGTGTCCAGGAACTGCGTCGATGCCGGGAGGCCCTTGACGGACAGGTCGGCGAGAGTCTTCTGGTAGGTGAAGAAGTTCTTGAAGTCGGATGCCAGGGGCTCACTGGACTGGAAGACGTTGGTGAGCTGCTTGGCGACCGGGATCAGCTGGTTGTCGAGCACCGGCTTGGCCTTCTTCGAGTACGCGGCCAGTGCTTTGAGCGTCAGCGAGCTCTGGTCGATGAAGGACGGGAACGCGCGGAACAATGCCTCGATCGACTGATCCCGGCTGGCGGTGGTGCGCAGGAACTCGTTCGAGTTCGCGATCCAGCTGGACAGCTGGCCGTCGCGCTCGTTGAGCGCGTCGAAGACCACGCCCGTGTTCTTGATCGCCTCGCGCATCGCGCGCTCCTGCGTGTTCAGGATCTTCACGACGCGCTCGCCGTTCGACGCCAGGTCCGGCAGCGCGGCGAGCGCGTCCGAGAAGTCCTGGCCGTGGTTCTGGATCCCCTTGCCGAGGTCCTGCTGCCAGATCTGGAACGCCTGCCGCGTCTTGGGGTCGAGCGACCGGAAGATCTCGTCCAGCTCGGTGGTCTTCGCGACCTGGGCGGTCGCGAGGCGGCCCTCATCGGGGATCATCCCCGCGCTCTTGGTGCCGGGCGTCAACTCGACGTAGGTCTCGCCGAGCAGCGTCTTCTGGCGCAGGATCGCCTTCGCGTCCTTCGGGATCGGCGCGTATTTGTTGTCGAGCTCGATCGTGGCGTTCGTACGCCCGTCGCTGCCAAGCTCGAGCTTCTTGACCTTGCCGACGTTCACGCCCGACATCCGGACGTCGGCCTCCTGGGCGAGCTGCGTCGCCTCGTTGAACGACGTCTGGAAGCGGTAGCCGTGCGGCTTCAGCGGCACCGGGCCGCCGAACGCGGACCAGAGGTACAGGAGCAGGCCGAAGCAGGACAGCGTGAAGATCGCCATGACCAGGATGCGGCCGATTGTCGGTGCCTGTTTCTGCATCTAGCCTAGCCGGTGCCTTTCGGACAGGCTTCTTCCTGCGTCGGGAGGTTGGTCAGGTCGATCAGGGTGCCCAGCTGGTTGTCGAACTTGGCGGTCGCCTCGAGCGCGCCGAGCGCCACGCAGTCGGTCAGGATCACGCCGCGGCGGATCGGGCCGAACGCGTCCTGGGTCGAGTAGACGGATGAGCCGATGTGGTTCAGCCACAGGGCGTAGAAGAGGTAACCCTCCGCCTGGCCGTTCGGGTTGTAGGCGAGCCCGTTGAGCAGCTTGTTGAGCAGCGAGAAGGTCTTCGTCAGGTTCGGCGTCGCCTTTGCGAGGTTGGACGCCGCCGGACGCAGGTCGTTGACCGGACCCTGGGCCTGGCGCGCGAACGGCCGCAGCTGGTCGCGGAGCACCGGCGTGGTCTGGCGGGCGAACGGCCGCAGCGCGCGCTGACCCGGAGCGAGCGCGCGAGCGCCCGGGCGCAGCTTGCGCAGCGTCGGCTCGAGCAGGTCGGTCGCCACGGTCGACTTCGTCAGGGCGGTTTGCGTGGTCTGGAGGGCGTTCGGCAGCAGGCGCAGCGTCTCGCGCAGCTTCGCGTCCTCGTTGGCGAATGCCTCGAAGACGGCGTTCTGGGAGACGACCAGCTCCGAGAGGTCCTTGTCCTTGCCGCCGACGGCGGTGACCAGCAGCTGCAGGTTGTGCACGAGCCTGGCGAGCTTGAGCCGCCGCTTGGCGATCGCGCCGGAGATCTTCTTGACGTCGCGGCTGAGCGGATCGAACCGGCGCAGCGTGTTCGAAAGGGGTACGCCGTCGCCCTTCAATCCCTCGGCGCCACCCGCCACCAGCAGGCGCAGGTACGTTCGCGTCGGCCGGTCGAGCTGCGACAGGATCTCGTCGAGGTTGACGTCGGGCTTGGTCTGCGAGACGGGGATGGTGTAGCCGTCCTTGACCGCGGGCGCGCTGGGCTTGCCCGGGTCCATCTCGATGATCATGTCCTTCAGGCCGGTCTTGGGACGCAGCAGCAGGCTCGCGTCGCTCTTGATCAGCTTCGAGTACTTCTCCTTGATCGACATCGTGACCAGCGCGCGCCCGTCCTTGAGCTCGACCTTCTTGATCTCGCCGACCGGCACCCCCGCGACGTTGACCGTCTGCCCCTGCCCGGGCGTGACCGCCTGCGCGGTGGAGAACTCGGCCTTCACCGTGAAGAAGTCGGTGCCGACGAACGGCACCCAATTGGGCAGGTAGAAGCGCTGGTGCGACAGGATGAATCCGGCCACCAGCAGCGACAGCAGGACCATGACGATCACGGCGATGAAGTCCCGGAAGTGTTTCTGGATCGCGGTGGCCACTTGTTCTAGCCTCCTGAAGCCACTGCGTCGGGGGGCCCGGGACCGGCCGCGGGGCCGTTCAGGTTCGGCTGGGCGTTCTTGTAGCAGGCGCGGCTGGTGTTGTACGGCGGCATCTTGGACGGCTTCTTGGGGCTCGTGCCCAACGGCGGCACGGTCGCGTGCCCGAACAGCTGCGAGCGGCTGGCCGGGCGGCCGCTCAGCTTGCCGGTCTTGATCAGCGTCTGACCGCCGCCCGTGGCGGTCCGGACGTAGGAGCCGTTGCCATCGAAGCCCTGGGACTCGCCGGCGAACCCGACCATCGTGTACCAGAACTCCTTGTAGTTCGAGACATTCGACGTGTTGGCGCCGTCCTGGATGACCACCTTGCTCGCCGGAGTGATCACCTGGTCGAAGCAGCGGCTTGTGAGATCCGTCTGCTTGAAGAGGTCGAACGACTGGTCGACCACCATCGCAAGGCTCTCGACCGCGGGCTGCAGGGAGTGCAGCAGCCCGCCGCCCTCGTCCTGGGAGAAGAACTGCTGGGCCTGCGTGATCCACGGCCCCATCGCGGTCACCGTCGCGGGGGTCTCGTACACGCCGGGGATGATGTCCCTGGCGAAGCCCGTGACCTGCGGCAGCGCATTGTTGAGGCTGGTGAGCGATGCGCGCGCGGCGACGAGCGTCGGGCCGAGCAGGTGCACGGACTCCTGGAAGCTGGACTGCTCGGCAGCGAAGATCGCCGAAGAACCGGTTGAAGTTGGTGATGAAGTCCTTCAGCTGCTCCTCGTTGCGTGCCCAGCGCCGTGACGACCTTGTCGAGCCCCTTGATCAGCTTCGCCAGATCGCGCGGATGGGTGCCGAGCAGCGCCGTGTTCACCTGGGCCGACGCCTTCAGCGACTGGGGCGCCGTGCGCAGCGAGTCGTTCAGAGCCTGCGCGCCGCTCTCACCGCGGACGGACGGGTCCTGATCCTTGTCGGAGGCCGCCGTCGGCTTCTCCGACAGGCCGGAGCCGAGGCCCTGGAGCAGCTGCCGGAGCCCCTCGCGGTCGTCCGTCTGAAGCGGCGGTCAGCAGCTCGTCGAGCTGCACAGGGGTCGAGGTCTGCGTGACGGGGAGCGTGTCCCCGTCGCCCATGTTGCCGGCTTCCGGCGTGCCGGGCTTGAGGTCGACGAAGAAGTTGCCCTCGAGGAAGATGCGCGGAGCGGATCATTGCCGTCGCGTCCTTGTGGATCGGAAGCGCGGTGTCGTCCATCTTCATCGTGACGTCGACCGTGTCGGAGCCCTGCGTCCGCTCGACCTTGGTCACCTTGCCGACGTTGACGCCGGCGATCCGCACCGGGCTGTCCAGGCGCAGGTTGTTCGAGGTCTGGAACGTCGCCTTGAACTCGAAGGGCTGCTGCCAGGGAAGTTGCTTGGAGAACGCCAGGAAGGTGGCGACGACGATCAGGACGATCGCCATGATGCCGGCGCGCACCGGACTGATCTTCGACTGGAGCCGGCGCGGGATGTTGGGCTGTGCGCTGGGGGCGGCCATCACTTCTTGGTGGGCTGGTCGTCTGTTTCCGTGCCCTGGTTCCCGGGCACGTTGCCGATCGCCTGCTTGCCCTTGGCGTAGGTCTCGTTGCCTGCCTCGCACTCGCGGGTTTCGTCAGGCCCGGCGGCGTTCGGATAGGGGTTCACGTGCAGGTAGTTGGGGTCGATCCCATCGATCAGGCGGCCGCCTCCGTTGGCGGGAGCCGCCGACGGGCCGCCCTCGCCGTTCGGCGCGGGACCGCCGTCAGGCGCGACCGGGGTCGTAATGACCATGAAGCGCAGCCAGGTGCCGATCGTGTCACCGTCGCTGACCAGGCTGGCCGCGTTGCGGAGGAACAGCGAGACGTAGTTGCAGGCCGTCTGCCGGGCTTCACCAGCGCGACGATCGGGTTCAGCGTCTGGACGGTGGTTGTCAGGTCCTGCAACCCGATCGGGACGATCGGGTCGGTCGCGAAGCTCTCGAAGGACTGCAGGAACTTGCCCAGGCGCTGGTTGAATCCGACGGACGCCTTCAGCGCCGGAATGCCGCGCTCGAACCCGGTCGCGAGGTCCGGCGCGGAGTTGTTGAGCGCGGCGGAGCCGGGCCGCAGGGCGGCGAAGAACTCTCCCTGGCTGGCGAGCCAGGGACGGATGATCGGGAAGGTCTGGATCGCGGTCTCTTGGCCCTTCGGGCCCTTCGAGATCGTGTCCTGGAGGAACGGCCGCGCGACGTTCGCGAACGCCCCGATCGTCCGCGCGAAGTTCGCCCACAGCTCGGCCTGCTGCGCAGCGACCGGCGCGACGATCTCGGCGGTGCGTGCCTGCGAGGCGAAGAAACGATCGAATTGGGTGGCCGGGTCGGCGATCGCCGACAGCACCGGGACCGCGTCGCGGACCAGAGGCACGAACAGGTGGATGGCCGCGTTGAGGTCCTCTCCGCGACCGGCGAAGGCGTCGCCGAAGCCGCGCAGGTTCTGCTGGTTCCCGATCCGCGTCGGGTGGTCGAACATGTTGAAGAACTCGTCGAACTCGACCGGCTTCACCTTCGCTGCCGACAGCGGTATCGCGCCGCCCTCGGGGAAGCCGCGATCGGACGTACCGCGCGTCACCTCGACGTATTTCAGGCCCAGCGAGGATCGCGGCCGGATGATGATGGTGGAGTCGATCGGCAGCGGCTTGATGCTGGTCTCGAGCTTCAGGTCGAGCTTGGCCGCAACGGACCCGTCCGACTTCTGCACCGGCGTGATCTTGTCCACGACGCCCGACCCGGAAGCCGCCGATCCGCACCTCGTTGCCGCGCACGAGGCTCGCGGCGCCCGGCACCTCCGCGGTCAGCCGGTAGGACGGAACCCACGGCAGGCCGGCGTTCGCGTTGTACGCGAGGAACACGGCGACGACGATCACGAGCGTGGTCGCAACGCCGACGAGGACCGGGTTGGAGGCGATCGCCGTGGCGCCTGTGCCCCGCCGCCTCATCCGTCCCCTCCCATCAGGTAGTCGAGCACGGTGTTATTGGGGGTCGCCGGCTTGGCCGGCTTCGCGCTGCCGGTCTGCTTGGCCGGAGCCTTCCCCTGTGCCGCGCCGGATGCCTTCTGCTGGGTCTTCGGCGCCTCGTTCGGCAGCCGGCCGTGGCGGCGCTGGTACTGGCGCAGGACCTTGGCGGGATCGTCGCCGAGCAGGATGCGCTGGAGCGGAGTCTTCGCAGCCGCCGAAGCCCGGGCGCTCGAGGCGCCGGAGCTTGCGCCTTTGATGAAGTTCGCGGTGCACGGCAGGTTCGGCTTGGTGGCCAGCGAGTTGCAGCCGGCCAGCAGCGCCGTGCGCAGGTAGTGCCCGAACTGGTCGTACCCGTTGACCGACATGTTCAGGTTGAAGATCAGCTTCATGAAGCTCTGGAAGCCGTTGGTCTGATCCACGCTGCTCAGCAGCTGCTGGAGTGGCAGCGCCAGGTCTCGTGCCCCCGAGGCGAAGTTGCCCAGGATCTTGATCGTCGGGTCCGAGTTGACCAGTGCGGGGCCGCCGATGTCGGCGGTGTCGCCGAGCGACTTGAAGGCCGGGATGCCGGCGCGCGAGAACGGCGCGAGCGCCACGAGGATGTCGCTGATGTCGCCGGCGACCGGGTTGAGGTTGCGCAGCGTCGGGATCGTCTGGTTCGCAAGCTCGCCGATCTGCTGCATGGTCGGAGTCAGCTGGCGCAGGAACTCGGGGAACAGCTCGAAGTTCCGCTGCAGGTCCTGGCGCCGCTCGGCCGTCGCCTGGGCGGCGATGTTCGCCTTGACGATCGTTTCGGCGGTCGCGTCGCGCGTGCGGGCCCACTCGGCGAGCACCTTGTCGCCGGCCGTAACGCCCCGCTCCAGCTCATGGTTCTGCTTCGCCAGGATCGCGATCACATTGTCCAGCTCGCGCAGTGTCGGGTTCGCCCCCCTGATGACGTACCGCAGGTCCTTGCCGCGCGCCGCCAGCCCGGTGCCAAACTCGTTCAGGATGATCGCGAAGCGCTGCCGGTAGGGAAGGCGCATGACGTCGCGGATCTGGTCCTCGCCGACCGGGGTGACGGTCTGGCTCGCGGGCAGCAGCCTCTGCCCGGCGCCGGGCAGCCCGTCGGGGATCGTCGCCAGCTCCGGCGGCGGAGGCGTGCCCTCCGGCCGCGGCTGCGTCGGCTTGCAGTCGACGAACTTCTCGCCGATCAGCGACTGGATCCGGATCTCGCACGTGGCGTCCCTGCGGAAGTCCTTGAAGCCGCTCCTGTCGATCTGCAGCACCGCGGCGGCGCGCAGGTTCTTGGTCACCTCCATGCTGTCCACCACGCCGACCTTGGCGCCGGCGACCTTCACGTCCTCGCCGGGGATCACGTAGGAGCCGTTGTTGAAGATCGCGCGCACCTTGTACGTGCCGCCGTCGCCGCCGCCGCCCGCGCCGAGCGCCACGATCAGCGCGACCAGCAGGGCCGCCGCGACCGCTCCTATCGCGATGCGCCGGCTCACGGTCCGGGCGGCCTCGCCGCCGGGTCGCAATCGTCGAAGCCGAGCTTGCCGTTGTCGAGGAACGGGTTGGAGTTGTCCTGAGCGGGCTGGGTGCCGGCGCCGGGGCAGAAGCGGTTGGGCGTCTTCTTCACCTGCGACTGGCGCTCGCTCGGCGAGAGCGCGTTGACCGTGTTCGTCGACTGGTCGAACGAGAAGGCGCTGAAGATCGGCAGCACGCGCGCGTAGTGGCCATTCGCGTCGTAGTAGGCGGGCACCTGGGCGAAGTGCGCGATCCACGAGGCCATGTCGGGCGCGTACGGGCGCAGGAACTCGACCACTGGCTGACCCGACTTGAGCGCCTTGACGTTGTTGGCGACGGTCTTCTTGGCGAGGCTCGTGAGCGAGGGCTGCTGGCGCATCTGGTCGACGGCGTCGTTGCCGGGGCCCTTCAGGTCGACGATCTCGCGCAGGTCGACGAACGGCTGGCGCATGGTGCGGAACAGGCGCGCCAGCCTCGAGAGAAATGGCGGGAGCGTCTTGGTGCTCTTCTCCGAGGCGGTGTCGAGCTGGTTCAGGGGAACCAGCGCGCGGCGCAAATTGATGAAGGCGGCTGTGCCCTCCGTGAGCGCGCCGGGGAACGCCTGCAGCGCCTGGTCCAGCGACCGGTTCTCGGACGCTAGCGACTGCGCGAAGCTGTTGCCGTTCGAGACCAGCTGCGAGAGATCGTCGCGCCGGGCGGCGACGGCGCTGGTGGTCTTCGCGCCGTTGACGATCAGGCTCGTGAACGCCGCCTGATCGCTGGAGATCTGCTTCAGCAGCTCGGAGACCGAGCGCAGCGACGGCCCGAGGTACTTGTAGCTGGCCGCGAGGTTGTCGCTCTGGCCGGCGTACCAGGCCGCAAATCCCTGCAGCGTCTGCTGGAGGCCCTTGCGCGTCTTGGGGTCGAACGTGTTGAACAGCTGGTCGATGTCGACCACGTTCGTCGTGTCGTCGGCGGTCAGCTGGCCACCGTCGGGAATCTCCGGCGCGTTGTTCGGGCCCGGCGAGAGCACGATGTAGCGGTTGGCCACCGACGGCAGCGAGTTCTGGCGGACGGTCGCGGTGGTGCCCTGGTGCAGCGGCGCGAACTCGTCGTTGACCGTGATCTTGACCTCGGCCTGGTTGTCGTCGCCCAACTGGATCGACTTGATCTTGCCGACGGCGAGGCCGCCGACCTTGACCTCGTTGCCCTTGACGAGCTGGTTGCCCGTCTGCATGTGGACCGTGTACTCGGTGCCGCCGCCGGAGCCGAACATCAGCACCGCCACGGCAATAACCGCAGCGATCAAACACCCGATGGCGGCTCCGCGCGCGATGGTCATCCGTGAATGGCCTTCAGCCGATCGGGCAGATCGACGACCTCAGAACCCTTCGCCCGCCGGACCGCAGCAGCGGTCAAGGCCCTTGGAGAGGACGAGCGCGCAGCACAAAACCGAGGCCGGAACGGCCACACCACCACCGCGCTTCCCCATTCACCTCTCCTCCGTCAGCTGAACATCTCTCCACGCAGGGCCTTCCCCCGGACCCGCGGTCGTGGGGGCAGCATACCCCACGGTTAGCGATCCGGTCGCGGTTTCGGGGGACCGTGAAAGCACGTGAGCACCGCGGCGACGGCCGCTAAAAAGGCTCGCGCGGAGGCATCGCCTTCAACTACCTTGGCTTAGCCAAGGATGGCTCTCTGGACCTCGCAGTATGGGAGGCAGCTCACTGTCTCCAGGCGACCGAATCTCCCTCGGACGCCCGCCGGGCGCACCACGCCCGTGCAAGACGCGGCGCGCGTCCGCCCCGCGCTGCCCGAAGAGCTGGTCGTGCGGCTGCTCGCCTACGCGCTCGCTGCCGGAGCGGCGGTCGTGGCCCTGCTGGCCGCCCTACCGGCGCCGGGCAGCGACTCGGCCGGCCTGCTGGCACTCGCCGGAGCCGGCTTCTTGGTCGCGCTTTCGATCGAGCTGTTCGCCGACCACCTGCCGCGCACAGCGCTGCCAGTGCTCACAGGTCTCGCCGGTGGGCTCGTCGCGCTTGCGCTCTACATGCGAGGAGAGACGGCGGAGCCGTTCGCCCTGCTGTTCCTCTTCCCGGTCATCCTTGCCTTCGGCTTCCTGCCGCGCCCGGCCGCCATCGGCGTCCTGGTGGCCGCGATCGCCGCGCACGCCGGATCGCTGCTCGCCCAGGCCGATCCGCCGGCACGGCCGCTCGAGGTCTGGCTGATCACCTCGCTCGCGCTCGCGGGAGTCGGAGCTGCGGTCGCATGGGGACGGGCGCGCTTCGAGGAGGAGTGCGCACAGCTTGCGAGCGCCGCCCGCACCGACCCCCTCACCGGGCTCACGAACCGGCGCGGCTTCGAGGAGACCTTCGAGCTGGAGCTGGAGCGCGCACGGCGCACCGGCACCCGGTTCAGCCTGCTGGTGGGGGATCTCGACGGCTTCAAGCAGGTGAACGACCGCTACGGCCACCACGTCGGCGACCGCGCGCTCGAGCGCGTGAGCCGGGTCCTGCTGGGGGGCAAGCGCCGGATCGACACGGTCGCGCGGCTCGGCGGCGAGGAGTTCGCCCTGCTGGCGCCCGACTCCGGTGACCGCGACTCATACATGCTGGCCGAGCGCCTGCGCGCGGCTGTCGGGGAGGAGTTCGCCGTCGGGCCCGAGTACCTCACCGTCAGCTTCGGCCTCGCAACCTATCCCGACCACGGCGACTCCTACGAGTCGCTGCTGGGCTCGGCCGACGACGCCCTGTACGCCGCCAAGGAGCTGGGCCGCGACCGGACCGTCATCTTCAGCCGCGAGGTGCCCGGGCTCCTGGCGCCCCACGGCCGCGACCGCGAGCGCAGCAAGCGCATCGAGACGCTGCTGACCCTGGCGGAGGGCCTCGACCTGAGCGAGTCCTCGGCGCCGCGGCACTCGCGCCGTGTGGGCCGTTACGCGGCCATGATCGCGCGCGAGCTGGGGCTGCCGGAGGAGCTGGTCGAGAACGTGCGGCTCGCCGGAGCTGCTGCACGACGTCGGCAAGATCGCCCTGCCGGACCCGATGCTGAGCAAGCCCGAGCCGCTCACCGACGACGAGTGGCGGGAGATGCGCGCGCCACCCCGAGATCGGCGCCCACATGCTTGCCAACGCGCACCTGACGGAGATCGCGCGCTGGGTGCTGGCCCACCACGAGCGGCCGGACGGCCGCGGGTTCCCGCGCGGGCTCTCCGACGGCGAGATCCCGCTCGAGGCACGGATCCTCGCGGTCGCAGACGCCTACGTCGCGATGACCAGCGAGCGGCCCTACCGCGCCGCGCTGGACCACGACGCCGCCCGCAACGAGCTGCGCAAACACTCGAGCGAGCAGTTCGACTCGAGGGTGGTAGAGGCTTTCATCGAGTCGCTCGGCGAGGGAAGAGGCGGCGGCTTAGTCGGCAGACGGCAGCCAGACGGCAGGCCGTCTTTCTTACCGCCTACCGCCTACCCCACTGACGGGCAGGTAAGGAGGTGGTGCAGTCTTGCGCGCTCGCGGTGCGTCTCCCATGCGGTTTGTTGCGCGAGCGGCGCTGCTTCGGGGGCGCCCTCCGTCGACTGATGACTTAGGTGCGCCATAGACCCCTCAACTCATCAGTCACCGCGATTCCGGCGACTGGCGAATTTTCCACGCCAGGGTGTGGTCAATTCGGCAGTCGTGGTGGCGGAGCACAGATCCGTTACGAAGATGACCGCGGCGTTACGAAATCCACCGGCGCCACACCCCTACAAGCGCGGTCTTAGGGCTGCCCGCAGGCGCGAAGGGCTACCCCGTCTTGTTCAGTTGCTCGTGAATCTGGCGGGCCACCTTCCCCGGCAATCCCGGGACCGCCTCGAGTTCCTCGCGCGACGCGCCCAGGAAGCGCTCCGGCGAGCCGAAGTGGCGTAGCAGCGCGCGCTTGCGGGCGGGGCCGATGCCGGGCAGGTCGTCGAGGATCGAGCGGCGCATGGAACGGTCGCGCCGGACGCGGTGGTGCTCGATCGCGAACCGGTGCGCCTCGTCGCGGATCCGCTGCAGCAGCTGGAGCGCCGGCGAGGAGCGCGGCAGCACCAGCGGCTCGGAGCGGTCGGGCAGGTAGACCTCCTCGAGCCGCTTGGCGAGGCTGATCACCGGCACGCCCTGCGCGCGGAACTCCTCGAGCGCCTCCAGGCCGCTCGACAGCTGGCCCTTGCCGCCGTCGATCACGATCAGGCCCGGAAGCGCCGCGAAGCTGGCGTCGTGGGTCGGGTCGTGCGGTGAGCGCTCGCGCTGGTCGGCGTGCCGCGCCAGGCGGCGCGAGAGCACCTCGCGCCATCGCCGCGAAGTCGTCTTGCCGCCCGTTCAGGTCGCGGATCTTGAAGCGCCGGTAGTCCGACTTCTTCGGCGCGCCGCCCTCGAACACGACCATCGAGGCGACCGTGTGCGACGGCCCGAGGTTGGAGATGTCGAAGCACTCGATCCGGACCGGCAGCGCATCCAGCTCCAGAACCTCGCGCAGGTCGTTGAGCGCGTCCACCCGCTGCTCGCGCCGGCGCTGCGTGCGCAGCTTCTCCTGTTCGAGCGCCAGCCGCGCGTTGCGCTGGGCGAGCTCGTACAGCCGCCGCTTGTCCCCGCGCTGTGCGTGCCGCAGCTCGACCGGGCCTTGCCGGCGCTCCTCGAGCAGGTTCTTCAGCGCCTCGGCCCGCGCCAGCGACGGCGGTCCGACGATCTCCGGCGGAATCGAGACCGAGGTCGCGTAGTACTGGATCGCGAACTCCTCGGCCACCTCGTCCTCGCTGCGCCCGGCGCGGTTCTCGAGGTAGAAGCTCTGGCGGTCGGCCAGGATGCCGTCGCGCACCTGGAAAACCTGCGCGTTTGCATGCGTTTCCTCCACCGCGACGCCGATCACGTCGAGCGTGCCGACCGCCTCGTTCGCGACCCGCTGGCGCTCGAACAGCGAGCGCACGGCGCGCAGCCGGTTGCGGAACACGGCCGCCTGCTCGAACTCCTGCGCGGCCGCCGCCGCCTGCATCCGCTGCTCGAGCTCGCGCTCCACGTCGCGGTAGCGGCCCGAGAGGAAGCGGATGATCGCGTCGATGTTCTCGCGGTAGGCCTCCTGGCTGATGTAGCCGACGCACGGCGCCTGGCAGCGCTTGATGAAGTAGTCGAGGCACGGGCTGCCGGACGCGCGGCCCGGCTCCGGCCCCTCGCAGGTGCGGTACGGGAAGAGCCGCCCGAGCAGGTCGAGCGTCTCGCGCACCCGCTTGGCGCTCGAGAAGGGCCCGAAGTAGACGCGGTCGTGGCGGTGGCGCTCCCGCGTGAAATAGACGCGCGGATACGGCTCCTCCAGCGATATCCCGATGTAGGGATAGGACTTGTCGTCGCGCAGCCGGATGTTGAACGGCGGCCGGTAGCGCTTGATGAAGTTCTGCTCGGCCAGGAGCGCCTCGGCCTCGTTCGCGGTCGCGACGAAGTCGATCGACTCCACGCGCTCGAGGAACTCCTCGGCCATCCGCGAGCGGTGGCTGAAGTGGGACGCGACGCGCTTGCGGATCGACTTGGCCTTCCCCACGTAGAGCGCGCGGCCGGAGGCGTCCTTGAAGATGTAGACGCCGGGCGAATCGGGCAGCGCGCGGCGCTGCTCGCGCAGGTTGTCGTCGCGTGAGGGCACCTCATCAAGAGTACGCACGCGCCACGTGGGCCCGGCGTCGGGCCCGGCCTAACCCTGAAGTAGAGGTCGAGCTTGAGCGGCGAGCCGGCGTCAGCCGTCCCAGATGCGGACCAAGCCACCGAGCGCGCCGACGTAGCCCGACCCGTCGGGGCCGATGCTGACCGGCGCGTAGTTGTTGTTGAAGCCGAGCCCCGTGCCGGCCAGCCGGCTGAAGACGGTGCTGCCCGTGCGGAAGTCGATCGCGGTGAAGTACCAGGCGTCGGTTCCGTCGGCATTCGGTGGCTTCGTATATGTGTAGACCAGGCCGTTGGAGAGCGACAGCTTCGGGACGACCGAGGGCGCGCGCTCGTCGCTGTGCCAGACGGTGCGGCAGCCGGTGCCGGTGTCGTTGATGTCGACTCGCTCCAGGCCTGGGCGTCGTAGTCGCGCCCCGCTCGGTGGCGGTCAGGCCGCTGTATCCGTAGTTGTTCTCCACCACCATCGAGCGGCCGGTGCCGATCAGCGACTGGTCGGTCGAGCCGGCGCCCGGGCCGAAGACCGGATGCGTGCAGACCTGCCGCGTCCCGGTGACCGTCTTTGCCCGCCGCAGCACCACGATGTTCATCGGATCGGCGTTGTCGGTGATCGCCACGTACTGCGACCCCATCAGGGTCGGCGTCGTGCCGGAGCCGGCCTGAGTCTGGCCCGGCTTCTTGGTGCCGGTGTTCGCGTAGGGCGCGCGCCAGGTGATGGACGGAGCGCCGGCAGGGGTCGCGTCGAACCGGTACAGCGCTCCGTCGCTGACGATGAAGACGCCGCCCGTCTCGTCGACCGCGAAGGAGTTGCCGATCTTCTCTCCGAGGGCCAGCGACCTCACCGCGCCGCTCGCCGGGTCGACGGTTCCGACGACACCGGCCGCCGACACGAACCAGATGCGGCCTGACCAGTCGGGAAGCGCGGAGACGATCGAGTCGCCCAATGGCACGGCAGCGGTCACGTCGTAGTCGCGCTCGAGGCCGAAGCCGGGGCCCAGCGGCGAGCTGGTCTCGCCGACCACCCAGATGTGGCGGGTCGTGGTCGGGACCACCGCCCGGTCGAGTTGATCGAGGTAGAAGTAGCCGCCGCCCGAGAAATCCGTGAAGGGATTGCCGGCGGTGGCCGGGTTGACCAGGCGCGGCGGCAGGTCGAAGGTGGCCAGCAGCGCGAGCGACTGCGGGTCCATCAGGACGACCCGCGGGTGATCGAGTCCGACGCACACGGCGACGATGCGCCCGGCACGGTCGAAGGTCACTGACGCGCACTCCGATCCCTGGAACGTCGAGGCGCGCTGCATCGCGTGCCCGAGCGGCCCGGGACCGGTGTAGGTGTCCGTCTGGTAGGCGTCGTCGTGGATGTTGCTGCGCCCGTTGGCGGCCATGAAGGGATGCCGCGGCACGGCCGGTGCCTGCACCGCCTTGGGTTTCTGCGGACCACCGATGAAGGCGGGAACGCTCCCGGCCTCCGGACCCTCCGGAATCGGGACGGCCGGAACCGCAGCGGCCGCCGCCGCCGCGGACATGAGCGTCGGGACAAGGACGAGGACGAGCGCCGTCAGCAACCGGCTGCCACAGAACCGCAGCATTCCGCACTCAAATAGCACGAAACCGTGCAACCGTGAGCCACACTTTCCGCGCTGGTCGGCCTTTTCCGGTTTATAACCGTAAAACTCCGACCAGCGCAGATGTCGGCAGACGATCAAGACCTCACCGGGCCGGCCACCGTCGTGATCACCGGGGGCGGGCGCGGCCTTGGCTTCCAGGCGGCTCGTCAGATCGCCGCGGCGCGGCGGGACTGGCGGATCGTCCTCGGGGTGCGCGACGTCGCCGCCGGCTCGGCGGCGGCGGAGCAGATCAACACGGCCTGCGGTGCGGAGGTCGCTCAGCCGATCGCGCTCGACCTCACTTCACTCGACTCGGTGCGCGGCTTCTGCGCACAGGTCGAGACCTTGCGCGGCCCGCCGCTGAGAGTCGTGATCGCCAACGCCGGCATTCAGGTCATCGGCCGCGAGGGGCGCACGCAGGACGGCTTCGAGGAGATGTTCGGGGTCAACCATCTCGCGCACTTCCTGCTCGTGAACCTGCTGATCGGCCGGCTCGAACCGCCGGCCCGCGTGATCTTCGTCTCCAGCGACACGCACGACCCCGCACTGCGAACCGGCATGCCCGCGCCGCGCTGGCAGGACCCCGAGGCGCTCGCGCACGACCGTGAGGGCGGCGCCGACACGACTGCGGGGCGTCGCCGCTACACGACCTCGAAGCTGGCGAACGTGATGACCGTGTACGAGCTCGACCGCCGCCTGCGCGCGAACGGCAGCCCTGACGTCAGCGTCTTCGCGTTCAACCCGGGCCTGATGCCCGGAACCGGCCTGGCACGTGACTACGGGCCGATGGCGCGGTTCGCCTGGCGCTACGTGATGCCCGTGCTGACTCTCGTCCGGCCGAAGACCGTCCGCACGACACGGCGCTCCGGCGGCGACCTCGCCTGGCTGGCCACGGAGCCGTCCCTGCAGGGAAGCAGCGGCCGCTACTTCGACGGGCGCGAGGAGAGGCGGTCATCCGAGGAGTCATACGACCGCGAGAAGGCGGCTTCGCTGTGGGACGCGAGCGCCCGGCTGACCGGGTTGCCGGCCGCGGACGAGCCCGCAGCCAGACCCGCGTAGCTAGGCGGGTGCGAAAGCGGCGGCGGCCTCTTCGAGCCGGTCGTCGCCCCAGAAGAGCTGCTCGCCGACTGCGATCGTCGGCAGGCCGAAAACACCCCGGCCGATGGCGTCCTCGGTCGCCCTCTTCAGCGCATCCTTGATCTCGGGGTCGCCGGCGGCGGCACGGGCCTCGCCGGCATCGAGGCCGGAGGCAACCGCGACCTCGATCACCGCGTCGTCCACAACGGACACGTCGTGGCCTTCTGCGAAAGCCAGGTGGTAGGCCCCGCGGGCGAACTGCTCCCCGACGCCGGCCCGGTCCGCGAGCGTCGCCAGCCGCATGACGGCGAGCGTGTTGATCGGCTCTGCGTCCACCCCGAGCTCCCGACCGGAGAGGTACTTGTCGGGCCAGCGCAACGCCGGCATCCCGTAGTCGGCGGCCCGGCTCTCCACCTCCATCTGGCGCCTGAGGTTCTCCTCGCCCGACCGGCGCCACTCGCGACCGGCGGCCGAGACGATCGCCCAGATCCAGACCGGCTGCCACCGGGGCGCAACCGGCAGCACGTCGTTCACGCGGTGTGCGGCCAGGTACGCGTACGGCGACGAGAGGTCGTAGAAGAACACCGGCTGGGACCCGTTCTCCATGACCTGACCCTACCGCCTCAGGCGACCAGCCTCACCTCCAGAGCCCCGGCCGGGAGCGTCTCCCCCGCCCCGCCCATCAGGCCGAGGATCCGGGCGACGTAGGCGCGGGTCTCGGGGAACGGCGGCACGCAGGCGCAGCGTTCGACCGCGCCCGCGCCGGCGTTGTAGGCGGCAAGCGCCAGCGAGACCGAGCCGAACCTGCGCAGCAGGTCGCGCATCATGTGGGCCTGGGCGCCGATCGCGCCAGCTGCATCGAACGGGTCGGCCAGGCCGTAGGCGTGCGCCGTGCCCGGCATGAACTGGGCGATGCCCCGTGCACCCGCGGGGCTGACGGCGAACGGGTTGAAGTTGGACTCCGCGTAGAGCTGCGCTGCCAGCAGGGACGCCGACACGTTCCAGCGGCTCGCCGCGCGGGCGATGGCGGGCGCGTATGCGGCCGGAACGAACGACGGCACGGCGCTGCGGCCGTCGCCGGGCGCGCCCGCTCCGCGCGTGCCGTCGGGCGTCGACCGTGGGTTCAGCGTGTAGCCGAAGTGCCACGGCTCCCACGCGTACCTGCGGACGAAGTGAAATCGCGCCGCGTTCTGCGCCAGCCAGGCGTAGGCGCTCGAGGGCCCGAGGTCGAGCTCGGTTCCCAGCCGGTGCAGCGAGTGTCCCGGGCGCGCCACCCAGCGCGGGTCCGGATGCTGCGCGAAGAGCCGCGCCTGCTCGGCGTCGGAGCGATAGGCCGAGGTGATCAGGAGCACGACGCCGTCGTGACGTGCTGCCTCCTCGAGCCGGTCGAACGCCCGCGCGACGTCCGGCCGCATCGGCCTGCCCTGCCGGTACGCGAACGGACCCTGATACCCGCCGCCCTCGCCGGGGTCGCTCGTGGCGCCCGATGCCCCCGCCACCTCCGCCTCGGCGCCGGTCGCGATCTGCACCCGCCCGCGTGCACCCGGCCCGGCCTTCACCGGCAGCCTGCCGCGAACGCCCACCCTCACTCGCACCGGCGCGAAGCTCCGCCCGTCGGGGAACGACACGACAGCGCGCAGGCCGCCGCCGTTGCGAGCGATGGTCTCCGACGCCGCGGCGCGCGCACGGGCGAGGTAGTCCTGCCGTGTCAGGTGCGCCGGGTTCGCCCGGCCGCGGACGACCGGCGACTCGAAGAGGCGCGCGAAGTCGTCGCGCATCGAGGCCGCGGCCGCCATCGCGGCGAGGTCCGCGGCACCCTGGGCGCGCGACTTGCCGAGCAGCGCGTTGCCGAACGCCGCCATCACCCCTGCTCCGGCGAGGATCAGCACACAGGCCGCCAGCGCCATCAGCAGCACCTGGCCGTGCTCGGCGCGCCACCGGCTGCTCACGCCCGCCTGCGCGTGAAGAGGCCGTGGTGGGGAGCGAGGCCTCCGGCGGCCACGCCGGCAGCCAGCGCAGCCACCTCGAGCAGGGAGCGGCCGAACCGCCCGCCGGGGAACCGGCCGCGTGCCAGCATCGCTGCTCCCAATCGCGACTCCGGCATGCACGCCGCAGCCCAGCGGCTCCAGTCGTCCGGCTGCCGCGCCGCGTTGGCGATCAACAGGACCCGGCGGCACCGCTCGGCGAGCAGCGAGCAGACCATTCCCGAAAGCGCGGGCTCCGCCGCGCGTCCCGCCACCGCGACGACGGCGTCCACGTCGGCGACGACGGCAGCGGCTCGCGGCGCCTCACGCGCCGGAACGGACCACACGCTCGATGCTGCGGACGTCTCAGCGGCCAGCCGCAGGAGCGTTCCGCCGTAGCAAGCCACCTCGTCCGCACCGGTGAGCGCCGCGGGTACCTCGCAGGCCCGAACCGCCCCGCTCGCGGGACGCGCCGGGCCGAGGCTGACGAGGAAGGGCTCCTCCCCACGACGGCCGAGGGCAAGCGCAAGGCCGGCGGCCAGGGTCCGCGCGCCGCATCCGGGCGAGAGCCCCATGACGGCGAGCGACACCGGCCCCGGGAAGCCGACCTCGGGAATCGCCGGGCGCGGCGGCTCCGGAGTCGTGGGCGCCGGCTCCAGCAGGAAGCCGCCCGCCCGTTCGAGCGCGCCACCGAGGAGGCTCACGGGCCGTCCCGCCCCGGGAGGCTCACGCTGCTCTCGAACGACAAGCGCCGCCGGAGGATCCGCAGCGGCGATGGTGTCCGCAGGGTGACGCTCACCGCATCGCCGTGCCGGCTGACGTCCATCGCCGAGTCCGGCCAGCCGGGAACCGCCGCCCGGGCGGCCGTCTCCGGTGAGCGGCCGTTGAGTGCGGCGAGCCCGGCGGCCTCGGCCGCCTGGTCGGCCATCACGGCCGCGTAACCGGCGCCGAGGAGTTGGAGGCCGATCAGCCCCGCGAGCATCACCACGACGGCGCCGCCGAGCAGCTCGACCGACGCCTGTCCGCGGTCGTCGCGGCGCCTCACCTGCCCTCCAACCCGGCGCGCGAGGCGATCCGCACAGTGCGTCCGCCGGCCAGCGGCGGGTGCAGGCGAAGCGCGACCGAGACGGTGCCGTCAGGCGCGGCCCTCACGCGAAGGCCGCGCCTGAGCGGGTGGGGGATCGCGCTGCGGGCCGCCCGCTCGGGATCCTTCCCGACGGCCTGGGCACGGGCGCCGGAGTGCGCCGCCCGCGCGGCCAGCCACGCCGACTGGCCCGCGAGGACCAGCTGCCAGGCGGCCAGGGCGACCAGGAGCGCCGCGGGCAGGACGCCGAGCAACTCGACGGCCGCCTGACCGCGTTCGGATTCCGTTCCTTGCGCTCCCGAGCCTCGCATCCTTGGTCGGCCGGGAAGCTATGGATCAGGTAGTCACAGGTCCACGCGCATCAGTAAGACATGTGTGTCGCGCGAGGTGACAATCTCCGCGCGGGCGCCGCGCGGCTACACGCCGTAGCGCCGCGATTCGGTCCAGGCGTGCCAGACGGCCATCGCCGAGCCGCCCAGGAAGATGAACCACAGGATCGTGCCGAGGCCGCTCTGCCACAGCTCGGATGTCGCGATCAGCGTGCCGGTCGCGAAATGCGATTCCGCCGTACAGGAGCCCGCGGTGCTGGGTGCTCATTCCCCAGAGCGTGAACCGGTTCTCTACATATAGGCGGTAACCGAGGAAGCCCATCGCGGCCAGGAAGGCCAACGAGATCACGCCCAGGATCACGAACGCCGCCGCCGAGCCGCCCGGGATGAACGCGACGGCCACCGCAGCCGCGGCGATGATCGCGATGTTGCGGAGCGTCTCCTTGCTCACGGAGATGAGTCTACGCGCCGCTCGGCCGAGCCTGCCGACTGCTGACTGCCGACTGCCGACTATTTACGCGTTCTTTACGACAATCGACTCGAGGATGTTCGCCGCCGTCTCGCAGGCGTCGATCGCCTGCTCGATCCGCTCGAAGATGTCCTTCCAGCGGATGACGAACATCGGGTCCACGCCGTTCGCGAACAGAGATGCCAGCCCGTCGCGCAGGATCCGGTCTCCGTCGTTCTCGAGGCGGTTCACCTCGACCAGATGGTGGTGGATGTCGCTCAACTGCGAGAGGCCGGAGAGCGCCTGAGCCAGGTGCCGGCAGCAGTCGGCCAGCACTGCCGAGAGCTGCTGGGCCTGCTCCATCGGCGCCTCGACGTGGTAGAGCCCGAGGAAGTCGGCCGCCTCCTCGGTGTAGTCGACCACGTCGTCGAGCGCCGACGCCAGCTCGTAGACGTCGTGCCGCTCGACCGGCGGAGACACCTTGCGGTTCAGCAGCTGGATCAGGTCGTGCGTGATCCGGTCGCCGTCCTGCTCGCAGATCAGGATCTCGCGCCGCAGGTCAGCGTTCTCGGGCCAGGTCTGGAGCAGGCGGTCGAGCAGCTCGCCGGCCCGCAGCAGGTTGGCGCCGGCCTCCTCGAACAGGTTGAAGAACTGGTTGCCGGCCCGGGGGCGCAGCCGTGTGCCGACGATGCCCATCAGCCCTTCGCCTCCGAGGTCGCTTCCGCCGCGGCCTCTTCCTCGTCCTCGTCCTCCTGCGGCTGAGGATCGAAGCGGTAGCCCACGCCGAAGTGCGTGTGCAGGTACACCCAGCCCGGCGACGAGTCCTCGAGCTTCTTGCGCAGCTTGCGCACGAACACGTCCACCGAGCGGTCGCCGTGCGCCATCGCATAGCCCCACACGCGCTCGTAGACACGCTCGCGCGGAACGACCCGGCCGCTCGCTCCGGCCAGCAGGTGAAGCAGCTCGAACTCGCGGCGCGTCAACCCGATCGCGCGCCCGCCGACGAAGGCCTCGAACATGTCGGGCCGGATCTCCAGCTCGCCGGCGACGATCGGCTCGACCGGCTGCGCGGAGAGCTCGCCGGCCCGGCGCCGCCTGACCGCAGCCTCGATCCGCGCCAGCACCTCCTCGGGGTGACAGGGCTTGGTGACCCAGTCGTCGGCCCCGAGGCGCAGGCCCCGCACGCGCTGGGCGACGCTCGTCGGCCCGGTGCACACGATCACCGCCGGCGCGCCCGACTGCGAGCAGAGCTTCTCGAGATAGCTCCAGCCGTCCGCGGCCAGGGTCGCGGGGTCGATGACGACGGCGTGCACTCGCAAGGCCTGCAGCTCCTCGGGCGGCGGCGGCGTGGCGATCAGCTGGGTGCGCCATCCGACGGCGCTGACCCGCTTGGCGAGAACGCGCACGAAGCCGCTGTCGGAATCGACGACGGCCAGCCGCACTGCGGCCGGTGCCGCCGACGGAAGCTCATGGACCTGGAGTGGACCGTCCACTGCCTGGGAGGCATCCACGGCTCGGAGTGTAGGGGTGCGCCGGACGCCGATAGGCCTTTTTCGCTCCTTTCACGACTTTTTCACACCCCGGCTACCGCTCCTTAACCAGGGTTCTCACCCTGGCGGGGACGCTGCCCGCCGTCATGAGTCGTTTTACGACCAAAGGAGGGCGCACGTGCGCTCACGCTTGATTCTGCTGGGACTCGTCCTGGTGTCCGCCCTGTCCGTCCTCGTGGCGGCATGCGGGAACGACAACAACGACAGCGGTTCGAAGGCCGGCGGCACGATCTCCGGTGCCGGGGCCACCTTCCCGCAGCCCGTCTACGACGAGTGGGCCAGCCGCTTCAAGGACAACACCGGCACCACGGTCAACTACAACGCGATCGGGTCGGGCGGCGGAATCGCCCAGTTCACGGCCGGCACCGTCGACTTCGGAGCCACCGACTCGGCGATGACCGACGAGGAGGTCGCCGCCGTGAAGAAGGGCACGCCGGTCCACGTCCCGACCGTGTTCGGTGCGATCACGGTCTCCTACAACGTGTCCGGTGTGGAGAAGGGCCTGAAGCTCGACGGCCCGACCATCGCCGACATCTTCCTCGGCAAGATCAAGAAGTGGAACGACCCCGCGATCACGCAGCTGAACCCGGGCGTCAAGCTTCCCGAGCGCCGACATCACGGTCGTGCACCGCTCCGACGAGTCGGGCACGACCAAGCGCTTCACCACCTACCTCGCGGCCTACAGCCCCGAGTGGAAGAACGGTCCCGGCGTCGACAAGACCGTCAAGTGGCCGACCGGCACCGGCGCCAAGGGCAACTCCGGCGTCGCCGGCGCGGTCAAGCAGACCGACGGCTCGGTCGGATACGTCGAGCAGGCATACGCCCTGCAGAACAACTTCACCACCGCGGACCTGAAGAACAAGTCCGGGAAGTTCGTGGCCCCGTCGCTCGGACTCCACCGCGGCTGCGGGCGAAGGCGTCAAGATCCCGGCGGACCTCCGGTTCTCCGCGATCAACTCGCCCAACCCGGCCGCGTACCCGATCGCCTCGGCGACGTTCCTGCTCGTCTACGAGGACATGTGCAAGGCGGGCATCAGCGAGGGCACGGCGCAGCGCGTCAAGGCGTGGCTCGACTACGCCCTGGGAGACGGCCAGCAGGTGGCGCCCGAGCTCCAGTACGCGCCGCTGCCGGCCAACATCCACACGCAGGCGCAGGACAAGGTCAAGACCCTGAAGTGCAACGGCTCCGAGCTGACCGAGCCCTCGTAAGGACCGGTTGGAGGCAGGAGCGCTAAGCGCGCCCAAGGCGGCCGCCCGGACCTCGGGCGGCCGCCGCTCGCGCGCTTTCCCGACCAGGCGCTGAAGTGGGGACTGACGGCCCTGTCGGCCGGCGTCCTGGCCCTGATCGGCTACTTCTTCATCCGCCTGTACATCGAGGCCAAGCCGGCGCTGAGCCAGTTCGGCCCGCTCGGCTTCACGTTCACCAACAACTGGGACGTCCAGGCGAACCAGTTCGGCGCGCTGCCGCTCGTGGTCGGGACGCTGATCACCTCGGCGGTCGCGCTCGTGATCGGGGTGCCGGTCGCGATCGCGACCGCGCTGTTCATCGACCGAGCTCTGCCCGCGCGCGGCTGCGCGGGCTCATGGCAGGAACTGGTCGACCTGCTGGCCGCGGTGCCGTCGGTCGTCTACGGCCTGTGGGGCTTCTTCGTGCTGATCCCGAAGCTGCGGCCCGCGGAGCAGTGGTTCTCGGACACCTTCTCGTTCCTGCCGTTCATCGGCGGCCACGTCGCCGGGCCGAACTACTTCATCGGCGGGCTCGATGCTCGCGATCATGATCCTGCCGATCGTCAGCGCGATCACCCGCGAGGTGATCGCGACCGTGCCGACCGATCACAAGGAGGCGGCGCTCGCGCTCGGCGCGACGCGCTGGGAGATGATCCGCATCGCGGTCCTGCCCTACTCGCGGGCGGGCATCACCGGCGCCGCGATGCTCGGCCTCGGCCGCGCGATCGGCGAGACGATCGCGGTGACCATCGTGATCGGCAACGCGCCGGTGATCGGCAACTCGCTCTTCGACCAGGGCTACACGCTGGCCGCGGTGATCGCCAACGAGTTCGGCGAGGCGGCCTCCGACGCGCTGCACCGGGCGGCGCTGATCGCCGCCGGCCTGGTGCTGTTCGTGCTGACGCTGATCGTCAACGCGATCGCCCGCGCGCGTGATCGTCCGCGGCCCGGCTCGCATGGCGGCGAGGCCATCGCCGCCGAGAGCTTCGGAGCGACAGGTTGAGCGCCGCCTCACCGCCGATCGCCCGGATCTCGCGCCGCCGGCGCCGCACGGACCAGGCGGTCCGCGTGGCTGCTCGGCGCCGGGACCGTGGTGGCGGTGGTCCCGCTGGTCCTTGTCCTCTACTACCTCCTCAAGAAGGGCCTGCCGGCGTGGAGCATCGACTTCTTCACCACCGACCCGACCGGGAAGTTCTTCGGCGACCCGGGCGGCATCAAGAGCGCGCTGCTCGGGAACGATCGAGATCGTCGGCCTGGCAACGCTGATCGCGGTCCCGATCGGCATCGGCGTCGCCATATACCTCACCGAGTACGGCAGCGACAGCCGCTTCGCAAGCGCCGTGCGCTACTTCGTCGACGTGATGACCGGCGTGCCGTCGATCGTCTTCGGCCTGTTCATCTACATCGCGCTGGTGGTCACGAAGGTCGGCGGCTCGGGCTTCGCCGGCTGGAAGGGCGCGGTCGCGCTGGCGCTGCTGATGCTGCCGATCGTGACCCGGTCTGCCGAGGTGGTGCTGGAGCTGGTCCCGGACTCGCCTGCGCGAGGCTGCCCTTGCGCTGGGCGCGCCGCGCTGGCGGGTGATCATGCGCGTGGTGCTGCCGGCCGCGGCTGCCGGGCATCGTCACGGGCGTGCTGCTGGCGGTCGCCCGGGCCGCGGGCGAGACCGCGCCGCTGCTCTTCACGGCCACGATCGTGAAGGCGAGCACGTTCGATCTTCAGGCGCCCGATGAACTCGCTGCCCGCCCAGATCTTCACCGACGTCGGCCAGGCGCAGGACCGCCTGGTCGAGCGCGCGTGGGGCGCCGCCCTCGCGCTCGTCATGCTGATTCTGATATTCACGGTCGCTCGCACGACTGCTTGCCAGGAGGAGCCGGCTGAGATGAGCTCCAAGCCGATCGACTCGATGCCGTTGCTGCGCGCCACGACTGTGATTCCCCCCAGCCCGCAAGGAGATGTCCGGCCCCAAGCCCAAACGCCCGTCGCGCCGGACGCCAGGTCGAGCTGGACGACGTCCACGCCTTCTACGGCGCCACCGAGGCGGTGAAGGGAGTCGATCTGGACTTCCCGGCCAACGAGGTGACGGCGATCATCGGCCCCTCGGGCTGCGGCAAGTCCACGCTGGTGCGCTGCGTCAACCGCATGCACGAGGAGATCGCCGGCGCCCGGGTCGAGGGCCGCGTTCTGCTCGACGGGTTCGACGTCTATGCCGCCGAGGCGGATCCGGTGGCGGTCCGGGCGGCGATCGGGATGGTCTTCCAGAAGGCGAACCCGTTCCCGACGATGTCGGTGTACGAGAACGTCGCCGCCGGCCTGAAGCTCACCGGGCGCCGTGGCCGCGACCTCAACGGCCGTGTCGAGAAGGCGCTCAAGGGAGCCGGCCTGTGGGATGAGGTCAAGGACCGGCTTTCCAGGCCGGGCGCGGCGCTGTCGGGCGGCCAGCAGCAGCGGCTGTGCATCGCGCGGGCGATCGCCGTCGAGCCCGAGGTGATCCTGATGGACGAGCCGTGCTCCGCACTGGACCCGCAGGCCACCCTGCGCATCGAGGAGCTGATCGACGAGCTGAAGGACAGCTACACGATCGCGATCGTGACGCACAACATGCAGCAGGCCGCGCGCGTCGCGGACCGCACCGCCTTCATGCTGTCCGGCGAGCTGGTCGAGGTGGCGCCAACCGAGAAGATCTTCACCAACCCGTCCGACAAGCGGACTGAGGACTACGTGACCGGGCGGTTCGGGTAGGCGTGGCCGTCGGCGACACGCGGAAGACGTTCCACACGGAGCTGAGCCAGCTCGAGGAAGAGGCCCTCACCACCATCGACCTGACCGTGACCGCGCTCGACCAGGCTGTCGAAGCGGTCCTGAACCGTGACGAAGAGCTCGCCGTCATGGTGCTCAACAACGACGACCGCATCGACGGCCGCTACCTCGACGTCCACCAGGGAGTGCTGAGCCTCCTCGCCCGGCAGTCGCCGGTGGCGAGCGACTTGCGTCTGGTCGCCGCGATCCTGCACACGATCATGCACATCGAGCGCATCGGGGACCTGTGCGTGAACATCGCGAAGCTCGTGCCGCTGATGGGCGAGGCGCCCGATGGCTCGACGCCCATCCTCGCCAAGATCGAGGCCGCCGCCCTACAGGCGCGCGACCAGCTGAGGCAGGCGCAGACCGCGTTCCGGGAGCGCAGCCTGGAGCTGGCGGAGGACCTGGTGCACCAGGACGACGCGATCGACAAGCTGAACCGCGAGATCTTCAACGACGCGCTCGAGATCGGCGCCGACGCGGAGGCCCGGGAATGGGCCGCCATGTCGATGCTGATCGCCCGCTACATGGAGCGAATCGGCGACCACACGGTTGATATCGGCGAGCAGATCGCCTTCGTGATCAGCGGCGAGTTCCGCGAGTTCACGGACGCATCGCGGCCTTAGCGACTGCCGACTGCCGACTGCCGACTGCCGACTGCCGATGCATCTATTCGGGCAGTTTTGGCGGCGGGAAGCGGTCTGCGGCTACCAGTCGGTGATCGTCGAAGCTGAGCGCCCAGACACCGCCCTTCTTGAGGCGCAGCGGTTCCTCGACGTCGACGGCGTCCTCGTGGGCCAGCCGCTCGATCAGGTCCGGGATCACGTCACCCTGGCTGCACGCGACCGCGGCGGCGGTCGGCCGGCCGAGGCTGCGGACCATCTCGGCTGCCTCCTCCTCGTTGCCGGGAAAGCCGGTCTCCGACAGCAGCGGAGTCGGTGCGGATCGGCACGCCGATGGCCTCGCTGAGCGGCTCGACGGTGTCGACGCAGCGCGTGATGTCGGCGCTGACTATCTCCTCCACGCCGAAGCGCGACAGCAGCCGCACCAGCTCCTCGGCCTGGTCCTCCCCGGTCTCGTCGAGCGGGCGCAGGCGGTCGTCGCCGTTCCACTTTGCGCTGCTGCCGGCGCTCGCGTGCCGGACCAGCAGCACGAGCCCGGTCATCGCGGGGCGGCGCGCGAAGCGCTCGAGCACCTCGATGTCGGTCGCCCGGGTCACCTGGTCGCGCGCCTCGTCGAGCGTCAGCCAGCGCAGCTCGTCGACCTCGCGGCTGGGGCTGAACGTGCCGCCGGTCGCGCGCATCGCCCAGTAGTGGACGACCTTCTCGCGGGTGTGGCCGCCCGACTTCTTCAGGTAGCGGATCTCGCCCAGCGAGCGCCCGAGCTGGACGCGGCAGCCGGTCTCCTCGAACACCTCGCGCAGCGCGCCCTCGATCTCGGACTCGCCCGGAGCGAGCTTGCCCTTCGGGATGCTCCAGTCGTCGTACCGCGGCCGGTGGATGATCGCGACCTCGATCTGCGCCCCGTTGTCACCGGAGCCGACACGCCAGACGACCCCGCCGGCCGCCTGGATCGTGTGGGCGCGGTTCACTGCGTCAGCCAGCGCCGCACCTTCTGCTTGTCGAGCTGCTTCCACACGTCCGGGAACTGGGCGCGCGCCCGCTCGCTCGCGTTGCCTTCGCGCTCGAGCATGCGACCCGCGGCCAGGTTGAACGGGCCGTCGGAGGGCCGCGACTCCGCAACGGGCTCGATCGACTCGCGTGCGCACCACCGTGTCCTGGAGTACCCCGAGAACGTCCTGGACATCCGCGGCGCGCTTGGCGAACCGCTTGGCGGAGCGCCCCGCCTCGCCGTTCAGCACCGGCGCGACTGCCTCGGCCGCGTAGCGCGCGCGCTTCGCGCGCACCCGGACCCGGTGATAGTCCTCGAACGGGCTGTCGGGCTGCAGCGCGCGGGCGTCGCGCGCGAGCTTGCGCCAGTTCCTCCGGCACGAGCGGCTGCAGCACCTCGCCGCCGGGGCGCGCTGCCTCGGCGCTCAGAACCGGCTCCCGCGCCGCCTCGACCAGGCGGTCGAGCAGGTCGACGAAGCGGGCACTGCGCAGCGCCGTCATGAGCGCGGCACGCGCAGCGGAGCGCCGCTGCTCGAGCGTCTCGAACAGCGGCGCCAGCGCGGGCTCCAGCTCGCCCGCGCCTTCATGGAGCCGCTCCAGGAGGACGTCGAGGTCGCGGACCTCGCCGAGCGCCCCACCGAGCCACTTCAGCTCCTCGCGCAGGGGCTCGCGACCACTCCGGCTCGACCAGCGCCCCGAAGGTCTTCAGGTCGCTGCGCAGCCGCCTGCGTGGCAACCCGCATCTGGTGCAGTCCCTCGACGTCGCCGAGGCGCGTGCGCGGGTCGTTCACGACCATGCGCTCGACGCCGCGAGCGATGGCCGCACCCACGGCCTCGCCGGCCGGCTGGGCGGCGGACAGGCGGTCGGGAGCGGAGACGTCGGGCGGCGCCTCGGCGCGGTGGCCGAGCGCGCGGACCAGCTTCGGGACTCCGGGCACGGAGGTCGCTCCGTCCTCCGCCAGCACGCGCGGCGATGCGCTCGAGCGCCTCGCGATCCATCGAGCGTCCCTCGATCTCGATCTCGCGGAACCGCTCGACCACCCTGCCCTCCTGAAGCACCGACACGCGGTCGTCGACCAGCTCGGCGAGCTCCTCGCCGGTGCGCCCCCGCAGGGACCAGCGGCGTCGCCGCGTTCGCAGGCGAGCTACGGGCGCCATCTGCGCGCTGCGCGCAAAGGCGGTCACGAGCTCGAGCGCGCCCTCCGGGATCGTCCGGCCCGGCCCGTCGAACTGAAGCTCGTCCCGTGCCGTGATGTCGCCCGGCACTGCGGGCAGCTTCAACGTCCAGCCCGGGCGCTCGCCCTCTCCGGTCCGGTGGCGGAGCGTCACCCCATACCGCGCGAGCCGCAGGTCGGCGGTGTCCCAGTAGGTGGCGTGCAGGTCGAGCGGGCCCAGCTCCTCGACGCTCGAGACGTTGATCCGCTCAGGCGTCAGCGACGGGGCGAACGGGCCCTCGACCGCGAGCTTCAGCTCGACTTCAAGCATCGACTATGGAATGCCGGGCCAGCTGCTCCTGGAGGCTGAGATGCATCTCGCTCTCGGGGGACGCCACCCTCGTCCACCGGCTGCGGCGATCGAGGGCCCAGGAATTGGTGTTGTCGCTCAGGGCCAGCTCGAGGATCAGCTTCAGGTGCTCCTTGAGGTCGGGAGAGTTGACCGACGCGAGCGCCTCGACACGCCGGACCAGGTTGCGCTCCATCATGTCGGCGCTGCCGATGTAGATCTCCTCCTCGCCGCCGTTGCGGAAGTAGAAGATCCGGGAGTGCTCGAGGAACCGGCCGACGATGCTGCGAACGGTGATGTTCTTGCTGAGCGCCTTCACGCCCGGGCGCAGCATGCAGATGCTGCGCACGATCAGGTCGACCTGCACGCCGGCCTGCGAGGCCGCGTAGAGCGCGTCGATCACCCCGGTGTCCGAGAGGCCGTTCAACTTCATCGACGATCCGCCCTGGCTGCCCGTCCGCCGCCAGCGCCGCCTCGCGCTCGATCATCGCCGACCATCCGGTGGCGCATCTCGTGCGGCGCGACGATCAGTGAGCGGTAGCGCTTGTCGCGGGAGAAGCCGGTGATGTAGTTGAACAGGTGGGCGACCTCGGCGCCGACCTCGGGCTCCGAGGTGAACAGCCCGATGTCCTCGTAGATGCGCGCGGTGACGGGGTTGTAGTTCCCGGTGCCCGACGTGCACGTACTGGCGCAGCTGGCGGCCCTCCTGGCGCACGACCAGGCACAGCTTGCAGTGGGTCTTGAGCCCGGCGAGGCCGTACACCACGTGGCAGCCCGCCTGCTCCAGCGTCCGCGCCCAGCGGATGTTCGCGCTCTCGTCGAAGCGCGCCTTGATCTCGACCAGCACCACCACCTGCTTGCCGCGCTCGGCCGCCTCGATCAGGGCGCCCACGATCGGGCTGCCGGCCGTCCGGTAGAGCGTCTGCTTGATCGCGAGCACGTCCGGGTCGGCCGCCGCCTCCTCGATGAAGCGCTGCACGCTCGTGGTGAAGCGACTCGTACGGGTGGTGAACCAGCACGTCGCCGGTCGCGCACGACGTCGAAGATCAGCGTCTCCTCGTCGTCCACGACCGACAGGTCGGGGTGGGTGACGGGGACGTAGGGCTCGTCCTTGAGGTCCGGGCGGTCGATCGAGTGCAGGTTCCACAGGCCCGCCAGGTCGAGCGGCGCCTGGAGGACGAAGACGTCCTGCGGGCTCGACCTCCAGCTCGCCCATCAGCAGCTCGAGCAGGTGCTGCGGCATCGACTGCTCGACCTCGAGCCGCACGGCCGGGCCGGAAGCGCCGTCTGCTGCAGCTGCTCCTCCAGCGCCTCCAGCAGGTCGTCGGCGCCGTCGTCGATCTCGAGGTCGGCGTTGCGCGTCACGCGGAACGTGTGGTGCTCCAGGATCTCCATGCCAGGGAACAGCTGATCGAGGTTCGCCGCGATCAGGTCCTCGAGCGGCACGAAGCAGCGACCCTCGCCGAACGGAACGAAGCGCGGCAGCAGCGGCGGCACCTTGATGCGCGCGAAGTGGATCTTCCCCGCGCCGACGATCGCGGACCATCACCGCGAGGTTGAGCGACAGGTTCGAGATGTAGGGGAAGGGACGCCCGGAGTCGACGGCGAGCGGAGTCAGGACCGGGAAGATCCGTTCCCGGAACATCTGGTTCAGCTCGTCCTTCTGGGTGCGGTCGAGGTCCTCCCACCGCTGCACCCGCACCCCGGCCTCCTTCAGCGCCGGCATCACGTGCTCGGAGAACGTCGCGGCGTGACGCTCGGCCAGCGGCACGACCTTGGCGGCGATGGCGTCCAGCTGCTCGCGGGGGCTCAGGCCATCGGCCGAGCGCGTGCGGATTCCGGCGGCGACCTGCTGCTTCAGCCCCGCGACCCGGACCTGGAAGAACTCGTCCAGGTTCGTGGCGAAGATCGCGAGGAACTTCGCGCGCTCGAGCAGCGGCGTCGTCGAGTCCTCGCAGAGCGCGAGCACACGGGCGTTGAAGTCGATCCAGGACAGCTCCCGGTTGAGGAAGCGGTCTTCTGTCTTCGCGATTTGCTCAGCGGCTGTCCCAGCGGCCGTCTGATCAACAGTGCTCAACGCCTACCTCCAAGCCTCCAGCCGACGCGTCTCCACGGCCGTTGCGCCGGTCTGAAGCGGGTCCGTGGCTAGCGTACCAGCGTGGGGTCGTCCTGCCCGGACGGGATGCCGACGTCCTCGACCAGACGGGTGCCGCATTGCCAGCAGAAGACCGCGCCGCGGCTGTGAACTGCTCCGCATCCAGGGCACTGGCCCGCGGCGCCGACCGCCTCCAGCCGGAGCAGGCGCTCGACCTCGCCCAGCTCGGCGTCCGCCCGCTGGAGCTCCGCCGCGCGCCGCGCGAGCACGTCGGGCCGGAAGTGGTCGCGGATCGCCATCTCGTAGGCGAGCCCTCCGAGGTCCCATTGCAGCTCGGCCACCCGGGCCGCCAGCCGGTCACGCCGCTCCGCGAGACTCATTTGATCTCGATCGCTCCCTGATCCGAGCCGCCGCCCGGCTTCTTGTTGTCCTTGGGCGGCGCCTTGCCTGGGATCTTCGTCGTGTCGGGCAGCTTCGCGGATTTCTTGTTGTAGTCGCCGCCCTTGGAGTTCTGCAGGTCCTTGAGCGCGCTGCGGTCGACAGTGGCCGACTTCTTCTTCTTGCCGGAGAAGATGGCCGCGCCGCTCGCGCTGCCGGAGGACACCTTGACCACGGTCGCGTCCGGGAACTTGCCCTTCAGCCTCTTGAGCGCCTGCGCCGCCCGCTTGCGGCTCGTGAACACTCCCGCGTAGATGACGTAGTTGCCCGAGTCCAGGCTGCCGAACTCGTCCGAGTCGAGCGCGCCCGCATCGGTCGCGCCCTTGCCGGTGGCGGCCTGCTTGGCCGCGGTGACGGCGGCGGGGTCGCTGCCGGCCTTCGGCAGTGTCTGAAGCTGCACCGTGTAGCCGTCGGTCCCGCTCGGCCAGTCGGAGGTGAACTGCGCCACCGGGGCGGCGCCGCCCCCGGTCTGGACCGTGATCACCTGCGGGCGCGCCGCCGCGACCGGCTGGCTCGCAGGAGTCGAGTCGTCGCCGAGCGAGCCGATCAGGACCCCGAGCCCGAGCGCGAGCAGCAGCAGGGCGGCCGCCGCGAGCCCGGTCTGACGCGGGATCTCCGCGTACCACGGCTTCGGCGGCGCACTTGCTGGAGGCGGCGGCGGAGCGCCGGCTCCTGAGATGAAGTCCGGCAGCGCGCCGCGGCGCTGCCCGCACTCCAGGCAGTAGCGCTGGTCGGCGCCCAGCGGGAGCCCGCACCCGGAGCAGGGCTCGCCGTCGGGCGCGAGGTCCGGAGGGTTGAGGGTGCTGGTTCTGGCCGGAGCTGTCATGGCGTCACCTCTCTACGAGAACCGGGTCGGCGGCGCGACGACCTGAACCTTCGCGCCGCGCGGATTGCCGATGAAGAAGATCTGGTAGTTGGCGCGCTTGCCGGGCTTGAGCTTGTTCACCTGCGCGCGGCCGGCCGCCACGGGGCGCCCGTGCTTGACGGCCACCGCGTACACGATCAGCTTCCGCTGCTCGACCTTGCTGTCGTTCGTCACCTTGCCGTTGGCCGCGACGCCCGAGCACGGGATCCTGCTGGAGGTGAGGGCGCGACACGACGATCCGCGGGATTCGCTTCGCCACGCTGCGGCCTCCGCCCGTGCGGGCGCGCGCGTTCCGCCCTGGCGCGGGCAGCTGAACCTGGTCGTTGACCCACAACAGGGTGCCGTGCCCGGGCAGCAGCGGCGCACCGATCAGCGACGGCTCGAGGCCCGCCGCGTCGTTTCGGTACACGCTTCGCCCCCGGCGGTCGCGAACGTCGAAGGTGACCGGCACGTTCATGAGCGGCCTGCCCGTGCGGTTGCGCATCGCCACCACGACGGCCGCGCCGTTTGCGTCCTGCAGCAGCGCCGTGCGGACCACCTTCACCTCGCGGCTCTGACGCGCCACGGCGTGGCCCTTCGCCGCCAGCTTCACTCCGCCGCCCTCGCGCGCGATGCGGTCGCTCTTGTCCTGCGTGGACTCGCATGCCGTCAACGCCGCGGCGGCCCAGACCGCAGCGACCAGAAGCGCGATCGCGCCGCGTCATCCGAAGGCCCCACTCACGTACTCCTGCGTGCGGCGTTCGCGGGGCGAATCGAAGATCTGCTCGGCCGGCGCCGTACTCGACCAGCTCGCCGAGGTACATGAACGCGACGTGGTCGGCGATCCGGTGGGCCTGCTGCAGGTTGTGCGTGACGATCACGACGGCGACCTCCTCGCGCAGGCTGCACGATCAGCTCCTCGATCACCTCGGTCGAGATGCGGGTCGAGCGCGGAGCACGGCTCGTCGAGCAGCAGCACCTCCGGCCGCGCCGCGAGCGCGCGCGCGATGCAGAGCCGCTGCTGCTGGCCGCCCGACAGGCGCAGGGCCGGGTGGTCGAGGTTCGCGCCGACCTCGTCGTACAGGCCCGCGCGCTGCAGCGCTCCGCTCGACCGGCGTCGCGCAGCTCGCCGCGCGGGGACGCCGCGACCCCTGCTCGCGCAGCGCGTAGGCGACGTTGTCGAACACGCTCATCGGGAACGGGTTCGGCTGCTGGAAGACCATGCTCACCCGCCGCCGCAGCTGCGTCACCTCGATCGCGTCGATGTCCTCGCCGTCGAGCGCGATGCCGCCCCGTGCGGCGTGCGCGGCCGGCGTCAGCTCGATGAGCCGGTTGAGCGACCGCAGCAGCGTCGTCTTGCCGCAGCCGGACGGGCCGATCAGTGCCAGCACCTCGCCCTCGCGGACCGGAAGCGAGACGTCGCGCACGGCCGCCTTGCCGCCGTACGCGACACCGAAGCTCCTCGATCCGCATGCGCTCCACCTTGGGACCTGCGCTGGGGCGGAACCGCCGCGCAGGGCGTCGCGCCGGCTGCGTGCGCGGCTGCGCCGTTGGCGCCCGCGGCAGAGGCGGAGCCGCGGCGCCGGCGCCGGCACGGGGCGCGGGGGCGCCACCGTGGGCTCCCGGTCGAGGACGATCCGCCGGATCGGTGGCGGCGTCACTCGCTCCATGCGGGAGCTCCCCGTCGGCGGACGATCGTGTCGACCGCGAAGTTGAGGAACACGACGATGCCGAGCAGCACGAAGGCGGCGGCATAGGCCTTGTCGGCCGCGTTGCCCTCGCCGGCCGGCGAGTTGTTGTAGACGTAGCTGGTGAGCGTGCTGCCGGTGCCGCGCAGCGTGCTGAACGGCCCGGGGCCCCGTCAAAGGACTGCAGCTGCAGGGTCGCGCCGAGCAGGATCACGACGATCGCGGTGTCGCCGGCGATGCGGCCCATGCCGAGCGCCGTGCCGGTGGCGATTCCGGGGCGCGCCGCCGGCAGCAGGACGCGGCGGATCGTCGCCGCCGCGCGTCTTGCCGAGCGCATAGGAGGCCTCGCGCACGTGGCGCGGGATCGCCTGCAGCGCCTCGCGCGTGGCGCCGACGACGAGCGGCAGCGCGATCAGCGACATCATCGTCCCGGCGGCCAGGAACGAGCGGCCGAACACCGCGCCGCCCTCGGCCTGGAACGAGAGGAGCGCGAACGATCCGCTGCTGAGAACAGGACGAGGCCGAAGATCGCGAGCACGATGCTCGGGCGTGCCGGCGACGACCTCGACGCCGGACTCGACCATCCGCGCAAGCCCGAACGGGCGCCCGAACTCGACCAGCCAGACCGCGATCGCGACGCCGAGCGGCAGCCGCGATCGCCGTCCCGATCAGGGTCAGGACGACGGTGCCGATCAGCGGGTCGAGGAAGCCGCCGGACTTCGTCTGGTCGAGGTCGGCGAGCGGCGCGCTCGACAGCAGGTCCGGGCGCAGGTACTGCAGCCCGCGGATCCGCCATGTAGAGCACGATCGCCGGCGGCGACCGGCACAGCAGCAGCCCCGCCGCCCAGCACGGCCGAGGCCGATCCGGTCGATCAGCGGCCAGGACGCGGTCGACTCGACGACGTGGGCGCGGCGCGCGGGTGCGGCGGCCGCCATCAGACGCCGATCCCGTAGCGCTTCAGCGGCTGCTTCGCGGCCCAGCCGGCGAGCGAGAGGAAGAACGCGGAGACGAGCAGCACCGCCGCGAACGCGTAGAGCGTCTGGCCGAACGGCTTGACCGAGAGGCCCTCGGCGTTGTCGACGATCGTCGCCGCGAGCGGCCGCGTCGGCTCGAAGAAGAACGTGACGCCGTCGAGCGGGTTGGGCGAGAAGCCCGCCGAGCCGGAGACCATCGAGAGCATGATCGCCTCGCCCAGCGCGCGTGCGGTGGCGAGCACGGCCGCGGCGACGATCGCCGGGCCGCGCGGCGCGCACCGAGATCGTCCACATCACGCGCCAGCGGTTGACGCCGAGCGCCGCCGCGCCCTCGGTCCAGCCGCGCGGCACGCGCGCGCAGCGCGTCGGACGATGATCGCGACCATGATCGGCACGATCATCACCGTGAGGATCAGCACCGCGACGAGCAGGCTCGTGCCGGTCAGCTGGACGACGTTGAGCGACCGATCCTTGCGCGCCGGCGCTGATCAGGTGGTTGCCGACGAACGGCACGAGGACGAGGATCCCGATCAGCCCGTAGATCACCGACGGCACCGCCGCGAGCAGCCGGACACCGGGCTCATCACCCGCTCGCACGCGGCGGCGGCGCGAACTCGACGATGAAGATCGACGGACAGGACCGAGATGGCGATGCCGAGGACGACGGCGCCGGCCGTCGTGATGAAGCGTGCCCCACATCAGCGGCCAGGCATGCAGCTTGTACACGTAGTGGTCCGGGTCTGCCGGGCGAGTTGAAGATGTCCCCGAGCTGGTGGTCGACGTTGCCGCTGGGGCCGAACCAGCGCGAGGCCGTTGTGCGAGAACGACGGCCAGGCCTTGACGAAGACGAAGAGACCATCCCGCGCGATGGTCGCCAGCACGAGCGCAGGCGACCGCGCCGAGCACGCGCTCGGGCGCCGGTCGGGCCACGGCTCTCTCAGCGCGCTGGACGAGGCCGGAGAACCTGGCCTCGCCCCGTGCGACCTCGGTTGTCAGCCCTCCCACTTTCCGGGCTAGCTTGAGGGCACCCAGTTCGGGCGATGATCTTGCGCGCTGGCCGACTTGATCCAGTTGATCGAGGCTGGCTCGCCGGCGCCGTCGGCGCGCCGCGCGTGACCAGCCAGAAGTTGCGCGAGCCGGGGTACTGGCCGGACTTCGCGTTGCGCAGGCTGCATGCGACGCCCTGGTAGGAGACGTCGTGTGAGTCCCGTGGTGAACGCGAAGCGAGGTAGCCGATCGCGTTCGGGTCGACTCTGATCGCCTGCTGCCACGAGGCCGTTGGACGGCCTTCTGGCTGCGCGCTGGCGACACGCAGGTGCTGCCCATGAAGATGTTCTGGAACGCGTCCTGCGTACCGGAGGCGGCGGTGTCGCACGACCAGGTCGATCGCGCCGGTCTTCCCGGTCGCCCGGCGACCTCGGCTCCAGTTGCGGACCCGGCCCGAGAAGATCGTCCTGGACCTGCGCCTGCGACATGTTGGCGATGCTGTTGCCGGGGTTGGTCGCGATGCAGACGCCGTCACGCGCGATCTTGTTGAAGGCGAGTCCGCCGGGATCGGTCGGCTTGCGGGTCGCGGGAGGACATCGCCGAGCGTGACGCGGCCGCGTGCACACGTCGGCGACGCCGATGTCGGAGCCGCCCTGGAGGATCTTGAACCCGACCTCTTCCCCTTGCGCTTCTTCACGATAGGCCTTGGCGAGCTTGGTCGCGAGCGGCGTCACCGAGGTGGAGCCGCTGAGCGTGATCGTCGAGCTTCGCCTGCGCGGCGGCCGGTGCGGCGAGGATGAGCAAGCCTGTGCAGAGGGCGATGAAACGAATGCGCACGGATCCTCCCTTGGAGAGTGCGAGAACGGACAGCTGTGCGTGAGCGACCCGAAGGGGCCTGCGGCGCGCACTCTCAAGGACCGGGCCGGTGGTCGAGTAAACGCGATGTGTCGGATTGGTGAAAAAGTGGTGTCCAGGCCTTTCACCAAAACTTCTCTGGGGATTCACACGCCGCGCGGCCGCCTGCTCGACCGTGTCGAGGATGCGCCTCGCGTTCGCCGCCGGCACGTCCCTGCTTGCCTGCCTCCTGTGCGCCGTCACGGCGACCGCCTACGTCGGCGGCGCCGAGACGATCGACGGCCCCGGCGCGGGAATCCTCGACGTGGGCGGAGTCGCGATGGCCCCCGACGGCTCGGGCGGGCGTGGTCTATCGCAAGGTCGAGAACGGCCGGCCGCACGTGTTCGCCGCCCGGACGGTCAACGGGCACTGGTTCCCGCCGCAGCGGCTGGATCCGGGCAACGACTTCGCGTCTTCGTGGCCGGTGATCGCGGCCGGAAACGGCGGGCGCCTGGTTGCGACATGGGTGCAGGAGTTCGGCGCCGGCAGCGACCGGCTGTTCTCCGCCTCCCTCGACCCGGGGGCGACCCTCTTCCAGCCCGCGCTGGTGCTCGACCTCAACGTCGGCGAGGCCACCGCGACGTTCCCGTCGATCGCCATGAGCCCGGGCGGCACGGCGTACCTCGCCTACCGGGTCGTCACCGCAACCAGCACGTTCCCCGGATACGTCGAGGCCGACGTGCGGCTGGCCCGCTACAACGGCTCCCTGTGGTCGGTGCTGGGCCCGGTCGACCGCAACGCCGCCGCCCCGCAGCGCGCACCGACGCTCGAGAACTCGCCCCGGGTCGGGGTCGACGTGACCGGCAACGCGCTGGTCGCCTGGCAGGAGCCCGACGACGACTTCATCGACCGCATCTGGGCACGCCGCGTCTTCGGCTCGACGCTCGGCATCCCGCTGCTGGTCAGCCCCCAGAGCGCAGGCGGCGCGCCGCTGCGAGCCCCGGCCGACGCGCTGGCGCTCGACGAGACCGGCTTCGGCGAGGGCGCGGTCGCGTTTCGCCAGCAGCCCGCGCCGGGGTCGGGCCTGAACGCCGCGCGGATCTTCGTCAACACGATCCCCGAGGCGTTCTCCGACCAGGCCGGGGCCTTCGAGGGCGCCCGGCTGGTGGACGGCCCGGGCGCAGCCGGGGCGGGCGGGCCGCAGGTGGGCATCACTCCGCCCGGCGACTTCCTCGCCACCTGGGGCGCCGGCAACACGTCGCTCGCGACGGCCGGACTCGGCGGTGTGCCCGGGCAGCCGCAGCGCCTCGACGACGGCGGCAGCGGGATCGGCGGCGAGCCCGTCGTCGAGGTCGCCGACAGCGGCTCCGCCGTCCTGGCCTGGCGGGCGCGAACCGATCATGTCGCCGTCCAGGAGCGCCCGCTGGCGGGCGGCACCCTCACGCGCAACGTGAACCCGGCCGACACGGGCCCGGCCGGCCCGCCCGCTGATCGCCGGCTCGGGACTCGGCGACGCGATCACCGCGTTCCGGTCCGGCGACGACCAGTCCGCGCGCATCGAGGTGGCGCTCACCGACGCGCCGCCGCTCCAGTTCGAGATCCAGGCGCCGATCCCGTTCGTGCGCTCGCGCACGGTGAGGATCACCTGGGACCCGGCTCCGAATGCGATCGGCCCCGTCACCTACACGGTCGCGTCACGCGGCCAGGAGCTCGCGGGCGGCCTGTCCTCGCGCTCGCTGCGGATCCCCACCGCGGAGCTCGGCGACGGCCGGCATCCGGTCCGGGTGATCGCGACCGACCGGCTGGGCCAGGAGACCGAGGGCCTGAGCGCGGTGCTCCGGCTCGACCGCACGCGCCCCAAAGTCAAGATCAAGACCCTGCGACGGCACCGGGTCTCGGTGCGCGTCACCGACGCGACCTCGGGCCCCTCGGCGCGGCGCACCACCATCAGCTTCGGCGACGGGAAGAAGATGCGCCGCAAGGTCCGCGCGGTGCACCGCTACAAGCGCGGCGGCCGGTTCAAGATCGTCGTCAAGACGGGCGACCGCGTCGGCAACAGGCTGACCGTCAAGCGGAAGGTGAGGGTCAGGTGACCGGGCGCCGCGCATCACTCCTGCTGTTCGCTCTGCTCGGCTCGCTCTGCGCCCTTGCCGCGCTTGCTTCCTCCGCCGGCGCCTTCTGGGGGCCCGGCGCCCAGGTCGTCTCCGCCTCGCGGGTGGAGCCCGCGAACGCCAGGACGAACAATGCCGCCCTGGCCACCGGCGGACGCTACGTCGTCTTCCAGACCACCGCGACCAACCTCTTCCCGGCGGACCTCGCCGATCCACCCGGATTGACCCGCCAGGGCGCCACCTTCCGCAAGGACCTCGAGACCGGCGAGCTCTCCTACGTCGCATCCGGCACCGTCACGAACGGCGGCGCCACAGTCTTCCGGGGGGCGGAGAACCCTTCGATCAGCGCGGACGGCCGGTTCATCGCGTTCTCCTCCGGCGAGCAGCTCGCGGCCGGCGACACCAACACGCTGGGCGACGTCTACGTACGCGACATGAGCCTTCCGCGCACGGATCCGGGCGCGTACAGGCTGGTCTCGGCGCTCGACGGCACGGACAACGCGCCGTCCTACGGGTCGTCCTTCAGCGGGCGGGGCTCGGACGTCACCGCCGGCGTTTCCCTGAGCGCCGACGGCAACAGGGTCGTGTTGCGGACGGTCACCACGTCCGACCTCGCGGGCCCGGGCACCCAGGCCGGAAACCTGTTCGTGCGTGATCTCCAGGCGCGCACGACGACGCTCGTCACGCGCACGGTGGCCGAGGGTGCGGCCGGCCGGGGGCGCGAACAGCGCGACCATCAGCGCCGACGGCACGACCGTCGCCTGGGTGGGAATCAACGCCGCTGCCCAGACGACGCTGCTGAACGGCGAGAGCCGCAGCCCGACGACCAGCTTCTATCTGTGGCGGCGAATCGCCGACGGTCCCGGCGGCGCCGACCCGCCGGATCACGGGCGCCGCGGACGTGGACGACCCCGCGTGTGATCAAGCTGCACTCTTCGTGTATGACCCGGGCGCGATTGGCCCCTGCTACGGGCCCCTCGACCGCCAGGAGAGCGACGACCAGCAGGTCACCGACATCACCAACACGCCCTCGCTGAGCGCGGATGGGCGGACGGTGGCCTTCATCACGACCGCCAACGCGCGGCCGCTGCCCGCCAACCCCACGGCGGACCTGTTCGTGACCGACATGTCGACCGGAATCAGCCGCAAGGCCGGCACCGTCGAGCTGACCCGTGACACGAACTCGGACACGGCGACGGGCGGGACGATCGCCGCCAAGGCGATCTCGGGCGACGGCAGGCGGATCACTTTTGCCACCACGCGCACGAACTTCGTCCTGCCCTCACCGCGGCTGATCGACCCGCCTGCCGTCAGCCTGGGGCCGATGAACGTCTATGTCCTGGACCTGCCGAGCATGACGATCCAGCGCGTCACCCGCTCGTTCGACGGCACCGACTACGACAGTGCCGACACCTCCTCCCTGTCGATCTCGGCCGACGGGAAGCGGATCGGCTTCGTGTCGTTGTCGTCGAAGCTCTTCCCGGGCGACGGCAACAGCAGCACTGATGCGTTCGTCGTCACCGAGCCCCCGCCCACCGAGCGCGGCGCGGCCGGCGAGCCGCCCTTCGACCCACCGGTGACGGCGCCGGTCCGGGCCCTCAGCGGCGGGCTGCTGAAGGTGAAGACCACGAAGAGGCGGGGCGCGATCGGTGTCGAGGTCGTGACGCCGGGCGCCGGGACGCTGAGCGCCCGGGCCAGCTCCCGCTTGAAAGCGAGCGGCTCCCGGGCCAAGCTGCGGCTGGTCGCGCGCAAGACGGTCAAGGTGACGCGCGCCGGGAAGGCCACCCTGCTCCTACGCCCGACTGCCCGTTACCGGAAGTCGGTGCGTCGCGGCCACACGCTCAGCGCAACCCTCGAGGTGAGCTTCACCCCTGTTCGCGGCAGCGCCGTCTCGGTGCGCCGGCCGGTCGTCTTCTCACGGTAGGCGGTCCGCTTCACCGGTGCGGCTGGTGAACGTCTGGAGACCAACCGGAGACCACCTGGAAACGGTCTGGATAAGACGACGTTTCCGACCCGTGAACCCCCTGTTTGACTGTTGTGAAGCCCATTGCGCGCCGCGTCCGACCCCCCTACAAATCGGCCCGCTTGACCGAAAGTCAACGACCGAAAGGACGAGCACCTATGGGAAGAGGGTCAACCTCTCTGGGCCGGCCGCAGGATGCGGCCGGTGCTTGCGCTGGGGGCAGTCTTGGCGGCCTTCGCCGCCACCGCTCCTGCCAGCGAGGCAAACTTCACCTCTCCGCCATGTGGCGGCAGCAACGTCACGGGTGACGGGGCGTCCTTCCAGAACGCTGCACACAACAACGTCTGGAAGCCGCTCTTCAACGCGCAGTGCGGTGGGTCCCCCACCATCACCTACCTCCCGAACGGAAGCGGCGAGGGCGTGCGGCGCATGGGTGTGCGCACCGGCGACAACGCGGACGGCAGCAAGAGCCGCAACCAGGGCATCCGCTTCGGCGGCACGGACGACGCGCCCAGCACGACGGACGTCAGCCAGATGAACCAGGGCACTGACGCCGCCGGCGACGAGGGCACGATCCACGTGATCCCGGTCGCCGTGGGTGCGGTGGCCGTCGAGGTCAACTGGCCCGACAACTGCGACCGGTCGCTGCTGCCGGACTCCGCCGAGACCAACCCGGCCTCGGCGAACTCGGCGCCGTTCATCGACCGCGTCCGCTTCACCCGCGCACAGCTCGAGGACGTGTGGGTGGGCGACTCGGCTCACGACCAGTGGACCGAGATCTTCCCGACCCTGGCCGCGGACCCGGACTGCAACGTGTTCATCACACGCGTCGTCCGGTTCGACAGCTCGGGTACCACCAACGCGTTCAAGACGTACCTGAACCACCTCGACGCAAGCACCGGCTGGACCGGGGCCCCGTACATCGTCGGTTCCGAGAACCGAACCTGGCCGAACGCCACGGTGGCGGCTCGGGCCGACTGTGCCGGCACGCCCCAGGGCCCGACGGGCACGCACCTCACAAGCGGGTGCGCGAACGGAAACGGGTCGCTGAGCGACAAGGTGGTCGCAACCGACGGAAGCATCGGCTACTCCGACGTGGCGACGGCCCGCAGCAAGGCCCTCGACATCACGCCCGGCGGCAGCCGTGACGACGACAAGTTCTGGACCCAGGTTCAGAGCGCGGCGGGCGGCAACCCGTTCGTCGAGCCGACCGAGGACCCGAACGGGTTCCGCACCGACGGCCAGAAGGGCGCGAACTGCGAGAAGACCGTTTTCCAGAACGTGCCTGCCTCGACGCTCTCCGACTGGACGCCGGTCGACGGCACCGACTCCACGATCGGTTACGGAGTCTGCACGCTCACCTACGAGCTGGCTTGGGACGACTTCAAGGGTCCCTACAGCCTCGAGGGCGGCGGTGACGTGGCCGAGGAAGCACTGGCCCGCACGGTGAAGGACTACCTGCTGACCATCGTCAGCGACGACGGCCAGGAGAACCTGTACCCGAACGACTACGCGCAGCTGCCGGCGAGCATCCTCAACATCGCCCGCACCGGCGTGAACGCCGTTTGTTGGAACAAGCCGGGCGGGGCATGCCCGGCGACGCAGTACTTCTTCCCGAGGCCGAAGGGGGCGACTCCGATCTACGTGTCTCTGGTGACTGCGTACGAACCGTGCACCTCGCCTGACCGCCACGCACGCAGCACCGCTGTCGGTGGGCTCGTGCAACCCGCCTGTCGAGAGCTCAGGATTCCTCACGATGGGCACCCCGGACGCGAACGCCCAGGTGGCGAACCTCGTCGGTTCGGTGAACTACATCGTCCCGGCCGGCGGCAGCGACGTCACGGCGAAGATCAACATCGCGGACGTCCGGAAGGCCAGTGACCTGTCCGACTACACCGGTCAGGTCGAGGTCGAGAACAGGGTCCGGATCACGGACAAGTCGAACGGCCGGTCGGGAAGTCAGGGTGGTACGACCCAGACCGTTTCGTTCCCGATCGTGGTCGGATGCACGGCAACCGGCAGCACCACGACCGGTTCGACGTGCAACATGACGACCTCGTTCAACTCGATCGTGCCTGGCGCGATCCAGAGCACCAAGCGGTCGATCTGGGACATCGACCAGGTGGTGGTGAACGACGGAGGCGCGGACGGACTCGCGTCGACCGGGCCGAACAACGAGTTCCTGCGGCAGGGGATCTTCATTCCCTAGGCAGGTCACGCGCCGGGCAACCGGCGCCTCCCACGCAGTGCGGAGCGCCCGCGGTAGGAACCGCGGGCGCTCTTGCTTTTGGGCGACGTTCGGGGCTTGGTGAACGATTGGAGAACACCCTGTTTCCCTCGTGTGAAACGGGTGTGTGACTTCTGTGAAAGCTATTGACCGGCGATCCGGGCGCTGCCAGAAATCCGGCTGCAGGGAGCCGTCCGGCTTCCCAAGTCCTCTCCAACGCCAGCTTCGACTCCCCACGGAGAAAGGATCCGCGCTTGAGCGCACCGCCCGCCACCGGCGCCCCAAAGCCGAAACGCGCAACCCGCGCGGCGCGTAAATCACGCGGCGACCGCCCACGGCACGAAAGGGTGCTCGAGTTCCTGGGTGCGCTGACGCAGCCCGCGCGCAAGGACCCGCTGAGCACCTTCCTGCTGCTCGCCTCGATCGGCCTGACGATCCTGTTCTTCGCCCTGCTGGGCTCGATCGAGCCGAAATCACCCGGTCGCGAGGTGCCGCTCAGCCAGGCCTACAAGCTCGCGCAACAGCAGGCAGCTCACCGACGTGACCCTGCTCGACCAGGACGCGCGGGCGGTCATGGACGCTCAAGGACGGCGCCGAGGCTGGGCGGCCTACCCCAGATCGGACGCGCAGACCTCCTCGCTGCTGCGCCGGCTCTCGCCAGGCCGGCGTCACCGTCGACGTCGACCAGCAGTCGTTCGTGCCGACCCGCAGGATCATCGTCCAGTTCCTGCTGCCGATCCTGCTGCTGGTCTGCCTGTTCGCCTCTTCATGCGGATCGGCCAGGACGGCGGCGCGGGCGGCATTCGCGGCGTTCTCGAAGTTCACCGGCAAGGGCCGCAAGAAGAAGGGCAAGGCCGGAGCGCATCACGTTCGACGACGTCGCCGGCGCCGGCGAGGCGCGTCGCCGAGCTGCGCGAGATCCGCGACTACCTCGCCGACCCGACCAAGTACGCGGCAGCTCGGCGCGCGCGCGCCGAAGGGCGTGCTGCTCGTCGGCCCGCCCGGGCACCGGCAAGACGCTGCTCGCCAAGGCGACCGCCGGCGAGGCCGACGCCTCCTTCTTCTCGCTGTCGGGCTCGGACTTCGTCGAGTCGCTCGTCGGCGTCGGCGCGGCGCGCGTGCGCGACCTGTTCGCGCAAGGCGCGCAAGATGGCGCCGGCGATCATCTTCATCGACGAGCTCGACGCCGCCGGGCGCAAGCGCGGCGCCGGCATCGGCCAGGGCAACGACGAGCGCGAGCAGACGCTCAACCAGCTGCTGGTCGAGATGGACGGCTTCGGCGGCGACGGCCGGCATCGTCGTGATGGGCGCGACGAACCGGCCCGACATCCTCGACCCGGCGCTGCTGCGCCCGGGCCGCTTCGACCGCCAGGTGACCGTCGACGTGCCCGACGTGCACGGGCGCGCACGAGATCCTCGGCCTGCACGCCAAGGCAAGCGCCGCTCGCACCCGACGCCTCGCTGGAGGAGATCGCCAAGCCTCACGCCCGGCTTCACCGGCGCCGAGCTCGCCAACGTGATCAACGAGGCGGCGCTGCTGACCGTCCGCGACGGCGAGCGGGCGATCGACCAGACGACGCTCGAGGAGGCGATCGACCGCGTCGTCGCCGGGCCCGGCGAAGAAGACGCACGTCCTGACCGCAGGACGAGCGCTGGGTGATCGCGATCCACGAGGCCTCGCACGCGGTCGTCACGCGCTCGATCGGCCAGACGGTCTCCGCGCAGAAGCTCTCGATCGTCGCGCGCGGGCGCCAGCTCGGCACCGCCGCGCACATGCTCACCGACCGCGACCCGGTGGTCGATGCAGGAGCCCGACCTGCGCCGCCACGCTGGTCGCGATCGTCGCCGGCGCGGCCGGCGAGCGGCTCGAGTTCGGCTGCCTCTCGACCGGAGTCCACGACGACCTCCACGCCGCGACCGCGCTGGCGCGCGCGATGGTCACGTCGTTCGGCATGTCCGAGGAGCTCGGCCCGGTGACGATCGGCGAGAAGGAGCGGCGAGGTGTTCCTCGGCGCCTCGCTGCAGGACCTCGGCTCGGTCGGCCCGGCGACGCTCGACACTGATCGACCGCGAGGTCGAGCGGCTCGTCGGCGAGGCGATCGAGCAGCGCGACGACCGTGCTGCGAGCGCAACTGGGGCGCCGTCGAGGAGACCGCCGAGGCGCTGCTCGAGCACGAGACGCTGTCCGGCGTCGCGCTCGACGCGGTGCTCTCGACCGGTCAAGCAGCAGTCGCTCAACGGCATGGGGAGCCGGGCAGCGATCGGGAGTCCGGCGGGAGCGCCCTCCGCCGACACCGTGACGCGCAGGTGCGCGCGAGAGCACTCGCCGCGGTCGGCCTTCGTCCTCGCCGGCCTGCTGCCCGCGAGCGCGCGCGGCCGCAGACCCGCGTCTGGCGCCTCGAGCAGCCGCCGCCGCCGGCGGGCGCGCCGTTCAAGGTGCCGCTCGGCGACGCCGGGCGACCTGAAGTTCTGTCTCGCCCAACCGCGGCGCTGCTGGCGGTCGAGGGCAACGCCGACGATCCCGCGCGGCGTCTTCACCTGGAACGGCGAGTCCTGGTACCAGCTGGCCGACGGTCTGCGGGCCGGCGTCCGACCGCTCGCGCGATCGCGTGGGCCGGGCCGCGCGAGTTCTGGGCGATCACCGAGCCGAGCCGGCCGCGCGCCGGGGACGGCACCGGCGCTGTGCCACTTCAAGGACGGCGCAGGTCGTCGGCTCCTACAGCACCCCGCTCGAGTCCGCCGACCCGTACCGGCCGATGATGTCGGCGGCCGTGCGCCGGCCCGACGACTGCTGGTTCGGCGGCGTCGGCGCGCGAGGACGCCGACCGGCGAGCGGCGCGGGGCCTTCCACCTGCACTGGGACGGCGTCAGCCTCGACGACCGTCTACGCGCCGCAGGGGCGGCGGGTGACCGACATCGAGGCGCACCAGGGCGGCGGCTGTTCGAGAGCGACGGCGTCGGCACGCAGCCTCGCGAACGACCGACCCGCCCGACCTGTTCGAGCCGGAGGTCCAGCCGCGCCTGATCCACGGGATCGCCGGCGGCGTCATTCGCCAACGATCCCTTCGCGCCGGCGGCCGGCTGCCGACTGACGGACGAGCTGCTCGCCCTCGACAGCGACGGCGAGCGACCTCTGGGCCGGCGGCGGCGGACGCGCGTCGGGACCAGCCGCTCCCCCGACGGCCGGCGCCGCGCCCGGTCGCGGCACGGCTGGTCGACGGCGTCGTGGCAGGAGGTGCCGCTGGCCGCCGACGCGCTTCGGCGCCGAACGACCGCATCGTCGACATCGCCGCCGTGCCCGGGCGCGGACTACGCGTGGGCCGCCGTTGCACCCGTCGACCGACGCGGTCGCCGAACGTCGAAGGCGACCGTCGCCCGGATCGACCCCGACGGGACGGTCACGAAGGTCCAGCTGCCCGCGTCGCGGCGCCGGCCGCGGCGCAGCGGCGCAGATCGCCTTCAGCTCGCCCGATCGACGGCTGGATGGTCACCACGCCGGGCTGGCTCTTCCACTACACCGACGGTACCCCGCTGCCGCGCGACACCGACCCGGCCTTCGCGGGCCCTGATCGACTTCCGCCCGAACGAGGCGGCCGAGCAGTTCGTGCCCGACACTCCGCCCGCCGACGACTCGGAGCTCTTCGCGCCGCCGCCGATCGAGCTCGCGCCACCGCCCCCGCCCGCCAAGGTGCGCCGGCTGCCGGCGCTGATGCGGAAGGTGAACGCGAAGGTCAGGGGCCACACGCTGTTGGTGCGCTTCCTGCTCACCCGCAAGGCGCGGGTCTCGCTGCTCGCCCATCGCAAAGGGCCGGGTGGTCGCGCGCTCGAAGCCGAAGATGATGCGGCCGGGCCGGCACACGATCGCGCTGAAGCTCGATCCGAAGCGCTGGCCGACGCGGCTGTCGTTCAGGACCAAGGAGCCCGGGCAGCCGGCCGGGGAGGCGGCGGTGGCGACACACCCGTCGACAACGGCGACGTCATCACCACCGGGCTGCGCTGATGCGGGTGCCGACCGACGCAGGCGCGCCGGCGCCGCCGCACCGCCGTGGCCGCGATCTGCGCGACGATCGCCGCGGCCGCGGGCGTCACCGTGCCCCCGATCGTGACGGGATCCGCGCCCGACCCGCGCGTGACTCCGCAGCCCGAGGTCGGCGTCGCGGACGTGGACGTCACGCTGATGGGCGCCGCGTCGGAGCAGGCGGGCGGCGAGGCGTGGGGCTACCGCAAGCTGCCGCTCGCGGTCGCGCCGCCGGTCGTCGACGGACAGCCGCTCGACTTCGGCCCGCAGCCGAGCCCCGGGCAGAACGACCCCCAGCTCGCATTCCTGCGCTGGACCCACGCGACCGGCTGGCGCTACGTCGCAGACGCCGGTCGACGAGCAGGGGCAGCCGCTGCGCGGGATGCTGCCCAACCCGGCCTCCGCGCGCGTCACCCCGCCGGGCGGCGGCGTCTCGTCGGCCGCGACAGGGACCGGCGCGCGCCGGGAACCGCTGGTCGTGCTGCGTGCGCGACCCGGCAGGGCCGCTTCCGCGCGCTCGGATCGCCCGCCGGCCGGCGTGCTCGCCGCCGACGAGGATCTCGACGGCGGTGACGGGACCGGGCGCGCGGTCGTCGACGCGGCGTTCGACAGGCGACCGCACCGGCGCCTACGTCGCGCCGGTCGGCCGCGGCCGTCGAGCGGCGCGTGTCGCGCTTCGACGGGCAGGCGTGGACGCGCGAGCCGATCGACCTCCCGGCCGGCGCTGCCGACGCGCGGCTTCCAGATCATCGCGATCGCGGCCGCCGGCCCGGACGACGCCTGGCTGCTGGGCCGCACCGGCGCCGACCTCGGGCGCGGGCATCGTCCTCTTCAAGCGCAGCTCGACGACGGCCACTGGGCCGAGGTGCCGCTCGGCGGCGCCGCGCTTCGGCGACCGAGCGACGCCCGCGCTCGGCATCACCGCGGTCGAGCCGCTCGACGGGGCGCGCGCAGCCGCTGACCGCGACGCCGACGGCGTCTGGATCGACGGCGCCGTGACCGTCACGGGCGTCGGCGGCAGCAGCACTTCACGCTCTTCTACGACGCAGGCCAGGCACGCGTGACGGGCTCCTGGTGCGACCCGCGCAGCCCGGCGGCGACGCGATCTGCGACCACCCGTTCGGCGCCCGCCTGTCGGAGGCGCTCGGCTACCGCCAGCTTCGCCTGGCCGGGAGGCGGGCTTCGGGGACGCGCGTGATCACCAACCCGCTCGATCCCGGCGGCGACGAGCAAGTCGAACAGGGGCACGTACCTGCGGCTCTCGACGGCGACACCTTCGAGCGCATGCCGGGCGGCGGCGGGAACTTCCACTTCGGCGGCGCGTTCAGCTCCCCGGACGAGGGCTGGCTCGAGGGACCGGTGCACATCACCACGGATCCGGAGCCGTCCCGGCTCGGCCTCGGCGGACCGTGGCCGGTCGCGCTGCGCGCGCCGCTCGCTGATGTCGATCGCCCAGCAGCCCGGCGCCCCGGCCGGCAGCCTCGGCTCGGGCGCGTCGCGGTCGGCCAGGACGGGCACGGTCGTCGCGCTACGACCCCGGCCGGGGCTGGGACGCGCGAGTTCCTGCTCAGCTCCAGCGGCGCGGCGGTGCGGAGCACGCTGCGCGGCGTCGCGTGGCCCGAGCCGGACCGCGCCCACGCCGTCGGCGACTCGGGCGCGATGTGGCTGTGGCGCGCGCGAGACCGGGCTGTGGGAGCGCGACCCCGGCGCGCCGATCGGCTTCGAGGGCAACCTGATGGACGTCGCGTTCGACCCCGGCGATCCGCAGCGCGGCTACGCGGTCGGGAAGGCCGGCGCGATCCTCGCCTACGGCAAGAGCTGGACGCCGGAGAGCGCTGCCGCAGGGTTACGAGCGCGTCGACCTTCGTCGATCGCGTTCGCCGGCTCCGAGGCGCTCGTCGTCGCCACGTCCCAGACCACACCGCCGGAGACGGACCTGCTCGTCAACGACGGCTCGGGCTGGCGCGTCGACCAGCAGGCGCACGACCTGCTGCGCCAGGCGGACGAGGTCCCGCGCCTGTTCACCGTCGCGGCGCTGCCCGACGGCGGCGCGGTCGCCGCCGGTCAGCAACGTCGTGATCGAGCGCGACGGGCGCGGCGGGCCGTGGCGCTACTCCGACCAGCCGCTGCCCAACGCGACGGTGATCGCGGCCGCCCCGGTCCGCGAGGGCGGGCGCGTGCGGGCCGTGGTCTCCGTCGTGCCGCAGCAGCGCTACCCCGAGGCGGACCTCTTCCCGCCGCCGGACCCGAACGTCCCGCCGCCGCTCGATACCGGCCTCTCCCCTGCCGCCCGACGGCTACGTGCTGCGCGAGGTCGACCAGGGCTGGCGCGACGAGCAGCACACCGCCTTCCTCGGCTCCGGCCTGGACCGCCCCGTCAAGTCCGACCCGATCATGGACTTCGCGCTCGACGCCGCGGGCAACGGCTGGGCGGTCGGCGGCTGGAGCGGTGAGCAGGACAGCGCGGGCCGCGGCTCGTCGGCACGCAACGCCAGTGGCCAGGCGGCCAGGCGGCGCGTGCAGACGACGGGGATCTACCGCTACGACGACGGGTCGAGCGCGCCGCCGGGCACCGGCTCTGCGCCGGTACCGCTCGACGACGGGCGCGTCACGTTCGCGATCGCGGGCCACGCCGAATGCGAGCAGGCGTGTGCCGACTTCGCGCCCCAGGGCCTGCGGCCGGACCGCTCGCTCGCGGGCGTCGGTCTCGACCGTCTCGCAGCTGCACTCGCGCAGCGCCGGGCCGCGAGCGCTGCTCTACACGGGCGGTCGCCTCGGCTCCGGCCTCGCCCCGACCGAGGTGGCGCCGGAGGCCCGCCGCTATGCCGCGCTTCTGTCGGCGTCGCCGGACCTGCCCGTGTTCCCGGCCGTATCGGCCAACGACACGGCCGGCCGGGATCGGGGCCTTCCGCAGCGCCTTCGGGAGCTTCCCCGCGCCCTTCGGCGACGGCGGACCGGCCGCGGGAGTGCAGCCGGTGGGCACCGCGCCGGCGACGCCCGGCAGCGCGCGCACCCATTACGCGTTCGACTCCACCGGCAACGGCGGCACGGTGCGTGTGATCGTGATCGACAACTCGAGCGGGTCGCTGGAGGCGAGCGACCCGCACCAGAACCCAGCTCGAGCCGCAGCGCCCATGGCTGGTGGCGGTGCTCGGCGAGGCACGCCAGCGGGGCATTCCCGCGATCGTCGTCGGCAGCCGCGACCTCAACTCCACCTTCAACCCGAAGCTGAACGTCGCCACCGACGGCGCCGAGACGGTGCGCAACCTGATCGAGGGCGGCGCGTCCGCTTACTTCTTCGAGCGCCCGGAGGAGAACCGCGTCTACCGCCTCGCATACGGCAATCAGACGATTCCCGCATTCGGGACCGGCACGCTCGGCTACCGCTCGTCGGTCAGCGACCCGAATCAGCCTACGCTCCCGGACGCGCTGTTCGGCGACAGCGGCTTCCTGCTGACGCAGCTCGACCTGGCGCAGCGCAATGCGGCGACCAACCGCGTGCCGGTCGACGTGCGGCTGATCCCGGCGATCTCCGACCTCTCGATCCAGGCCGTCGACGGCTCGATCCTGCGCCGCAGCCGCCCGGCGCTGTTCCAGGGGCTCGGCCGCAAGCCGATCGCGCGGCGACCGCTGGGGCGAGGCGTCGAGCTCGGATGGCAACCCCAACCCGCCCGGCTCCGACCCATACATGGTGTTCCCGCCCGCGCTGTGCCAGGTCGCGGGCTGCTCGACGCGGCTGAACCCCGAGTACCGGTTCACGTCCTCCGACCCCGACATCGGCGACTTCGTCCTGCAGGACCCCAACTCGACGCAATCAGCGCAAGCCGCTGCTGGGCGCGACGACAAGCCGTCCTGGACGCCTGCTCGGGCCTGCTTCTGCGCCTTCAACGCGGGCACCACGACCGTCACGGTCGCGGCCGGCGGCCTCACCTACGCCCAGCGCGTACGAGTGCTGGGCGGATCGGTCCAGCGGCCTTGCGGCACGGTGCCGCTGCGGCCCGACCGGTTCCGGCGCGCGCCCGCCGCCGGCGCCGCGACGCCGCCGCCGGCCGCCGGGCCGGGGCAGAGCCAGCCGCCGGTCAGCTTCACCGCCCCACCGCCCCCCGTGCCGGCGCCGCAGTCAGCGCCCGGCACCGGGCCCCCACTTCTTCCAGGAGGCGCCGCTGGCGCCCAACCCCGCGACCTTCCTGCCTCCGATCGTGCTGCCGGTCCCGCCCCCGGCGATCCGGCCGAGCCCGCCGAGCGGCGGCATGGGCCGGGCCTACCAGTACAAGCGCGAGGAGGAGCTCGCGCCCGAGGAGCAACAGGCCTTCTCGCGCTACAAGCCGACCAGGGCGACTTCCCGGCCGGCTACGTCTTCGGCGCGATCGTCCTGGCAGCGCTCGCCGGAGCGACCATCTTCGCCGGGCCGCGCGCCCGCGACCGGCGCGTCAACGCGGCCATGGCCGGCGTGCGCGCGTACGAGAGCAACCGAGAGATCGGGAGGAACCGCAGATGAGCAAGATGACTTCGAACCGGTCGCTGGCGATCGCGGCACTGGTGATCTCCGTGTGCGCGCTGGTGTTCTCCATGACTGGCGTGTCGAGTGCCGTGCGCAGGCACGTCTTCCCGGGTCCGAGCACGAAGCCCAAGCCCTTCGGAGTGCTGCGCCTGAACAAGCACAAGCGGTTCCCGCCGTCGGCGATTCCGAAGGTCCGCCGCGCGCGGCGCGCGGACCGCATCGGCAGCCTGCGCGCGAAGGACCTGCGCGCCCCCTGCGCTCCGAACACGGTCGACCTCGGCACTTGGTGCCTGATGAACGCGCCCTATGGGCTCAACAACAACGAGGTGGGGCGCAACAACTACTTCTTCGCGACCCAGAAGTGCGTCGACCTCGGCGGCTACCTGCCGACCGCGGGCCAGCTGATCGGCGCGGCGCCCCGCGTCAAGATCTCCTCCACGATCGACGACTCGCAGTTGACGGCGTCGATCGACCTCGACCGCACGGACGGCCTCAAGGACCGCCGCGAGATGAGCTCCTCGCTGACCACCGTCACCGCCGGCTCCAGCGCGGCGGGATCCGAAGGCGTGACCGAGGGCTCCAAGGGCGACCCGCGCCAGGGCGAGCCGGACCCCGTGCCGCTGCCGGCGAACCCCACGCCCGACACGCTCCAGTACATCACCGTCTACGACAACGGGGACAAGGGCGGATTTGCCGGTTCCAAGCCGATCAGCCAGCCCGAGCAGTTCCGCTGCGGCTTCAACAAGGCGCCCGGCCAGGGCGGCGAAGAGGTCGGCTAGCGGAGAGTGATCCGGGTCGTTAACACGATTTTTTCCACCCTGTCACCACGCCTTCACTTCTGCGGACGGCGCGGCGCATAGGTTCCCGCCGTCATGGGAGGTCCCACTATCGGCGGCGCGCCGGCCTCACCGGCTGCCGTTGAGGACGATGCGACGACTTTGGAGGCTGCACCGCCCGTTTCGCCGCGGCCCGGCGGGCTGGCGCTAGGGATGGCAACCACCGGCGACAGCGTGATCAGCATCGCGAACCTCGAGATCCGGCCGGGGGAGTACCAGGTGCTCGCCGAGGGCAAGCGCGTCGGCCTCACGGTGCGGGAGTTCCAGACGTTCATGGTCCTGGCCCAGCGCCCGGACCGCGTCGTGACGCGCCCTGAGATCTACGCCCAGGTCTGGGGCGGGCAGATGGCCTACCGGGACCGCTCCGTCGACGTCTTCGTGCGCAAGGTCCGCCGCAAGCTGAGCACGGCCGCGCCGGGCTGGTCCTACATCCACACGCACTTCGGAGTCGGCTACCGCTTCAGCGCCGAACGCGTGGTCTCCGCGCGGCCGAGCGGCTGAGGCCGCAGGACAGGAAGCCCGCAGAACTCCAGCCCTGGCCCGCTGGGCCGATCTGGGGTTAGAGCGGCGTCCGCCAGTTCAGGTACTGCTTCCGATCCTCGCCTGCCGCCGGCGAACCCACTGATTCATGAGCGCACTCGAGGCAATCGTTCTCGGCATCGTGCAGGGGCTGACCGAGTTCCTGCCGATCTCGAGCACCGCCCATCTCCGGATCGTTCCCGCGTTCTTCGGCTGGGAGGACCCCGGCGCGGCGTTCACCGCCGTCACGCAGCTCGGGACCATGACCGCGGTGCTGCTCTACTTCCGCGCCGATCTGACGAAGATCCTGGTCACCTGGGCGCGCAGCCTGCGGAATCCGGCGTTGCGCGGCGACCACGACGCGAAGATGGGCTGGTACATCGGGCTCGGAACCATTCCGATCGCGATCTTCGGCATCGCGCTCCACAACCCGATCGAGAACGGGGCGCGCGACCTCTACCTGATCGGCATCATGCTGATCGTGTTCGGGCTCGTCCTCGGGATCGCCGACCGCGTCGGGCGCCAGGAGCGCAACGTCGAGGACATCAAAGCACGCGACGGCACGATCATCGGCTTCGCGCAGGCGCTCGCGCTCGTGCCCGGCGTCTCGCGCTCGGGAGCCACGATCTCGGCCGGGCGGTTCCTCAACTTCGAGCGCGCCGCCGCGGCTCGCTACTCGTTCCTGCTCTCGATCCCGGCCGTCGTGCTGAGCGGCCTGTTCGAGCTGCGCGACATCGGCGGCGACGAAGCGAATGCGAGCGTCGGCGCGACGGCCCTGGCCACGCTGCTGGCCTTCATCGTGGGCTACTGGTCGATCGCGTTCCTGCTGCGATACCTCGCCAACCACACCGTCAACATCTTCGTGGCCTACCGGCTCGCGCTGGGAACCGTCGTCCTGGCGCTGACGGCGTCCGGCGCGATCTCCTGATCAGGGGCCTCGCGCCCGCCGATCACCGAGACCGCGATGTCGTGCAGCGTCGCCGGCTGCGGGCGATGCGCCGGATGCACCTCGAGCAGCAGCGGCGCGGGGTGAGCGAGTAGCGCCGGGCGCACCGACTCCCAGGGCAGGGATCCCGAGCCCGGAGCGAGGTGCAGGTCGAGCCGCAGCGGGTCGTGCGTCGCGCCGCCCTCGCCGTCGAGGCGAGCGCCGAAGTTGTCGTGCACGTGGAAGGCGCCGACGTGGCCGAGAACCGGCTCCAGCAGCGCCATCAGCTCCACTCGCATGATTCCCGCGACCACGTTCGAGTGACCGAGGTCGAAGAGCATCGCGCAGGCGGGGCTGCCGATCCGGCGGACGAGGTGACGCAGGGAGAGCGGGTCGTGGCAGACGTTCGGGGGGCCCGGCTGGCGCGGGCAGAGGTTCTCCACCAAGATCGCCGTCCGCAGGGTCTCCGCGACGCCCGCCAGCCGGCGTAGCGACCTCTCCTCGGCCGCGGCCGCCTCGCCGCGGCACGGGAAATCGAGCGCGTGGTAGACGACGTGGCGACTGCCAATCTGATGCGCGTACTCGAGGAGTCCCTCGAACGCGCGGTCGTGCATGGCGCTTCCCAGCCGCAGGCCCGGCGGGGCGTGCAGCACGCACGACAGCTCGGTCGTCTCCAGCGCGCGGCGCAGTGCGCTCGAATGGCGGATGCAGTGCCGCGGGTTGGCGAGCATCTCGACTCCCGGGGCGAATACCTGGGTCCACCGGAAGCCGGCCGCCTCGATGCCCTTCAGCGAGGCCGCGTTCGGCCACCAGCCTCGGGGAACGCCGAGGCCGATCCGGCGCTCGAGGCTTTGACGGTGCTCAATCAGCATTACCAGCAGTGTCGGAATCCGCAATTTGCGGCGAGTTACCAGCTGGTGACGGCGATGTGAAAGGCCCGTTACCGACCGAACCCTTCATATAAAGTCCCTGGCGATGAGGCCCGGCCGGAACCTCCGCAACGTCCCGCGCGCACTCATGACGCTGTCCCTGACGGCTGCGCTGTGGCTGGCGCTGGCCGCCACGGCGATCGCGCGCGACGGCGGCGAGGGCACCTATGGGAAGACGGACGACAAGGTCATCACCAACGTCGGGTTCGGGCTGATCATCTTCTTCCCGCTGCTGGTCCTGACGCTGAGCCTGATCCAGGCTTGGTTGACGAAGAGGAAAGAGCACTAGGCGCTTCCAGCGAGGCGTGGCAGCTCCCCGGTCCCGAGGAGCAGTGGTCCGACTCGTTCTACTTCGGCGGCGGTGACGGCAGGGGGCTGGCGTTCTATTCACGCGTCGGGCGCCGTCCCAACGAGGGGGTCACGGAGGGAGCGCTCGGCATCTGGCTCCCGGGCCAGGGCTTCCTGCTGTCCTTCGCGCGCGGGTCGGTCGAGGATATTCCGGGGCGGAGGCGTAGCCGACGTCACCAGCAGGCGAGGCCCGAAGGGCCTGATTATTCCGAGCGGATCGGGGCCGGTCCGGTCAGTTTCGAATGCCGCCTGCCGTTCGCGCTCTGGCAGATCGCGTTCAGCGGCGGCGGGCGCCTGTACGAGCGCGCCGAGGACGTCGGCCTGCGGCGCGACCGCTTCCGCGAGGTGCCGGTCGAGGCGCAGCTGCGGTTCACCGCCTGGTCCGAGCCGCTGTCATTCAAGTCCGGGCTGACGGCCGTCGTGGCGGCCGAGCACTACGAGCAGCCCGGGTCGATGGCAGGCACGATCGTGGTGGACGGGCACCGCCACGGGCTCGCCGGCGCGGGCTTGCGCGATCACTCGTGGGGCGTGCGCGACTGGCAGGCTGTCCCTTACTGGCGGTGGTTCGGGATGGTCGTCGACCCGGACACCTTCCTGGTCGTCAACAACGTCGGAACCGCGGACGGCGGCGAGACCGCCGGCGGCTACCTGATGCGCGACGGGGTGCTCGCCCCGATCGTCGAGTGCCGCACGCAGTCCGAGCTGGACCCGCAGCTGGGCTGCCAGCGCTCCTTCGAGGCGCACGCCGCGGACAGCAACGGCCGGCGAACGGTGCTCTCGGGCCAGGCGCTCGAGGTCGCTCCCCTGCGCCAGCGCCGCAACGGCCGCCTCACGCAGGTGAACGAAGGGCTGACCGAGTACCACTGGAACGGCCGGCGGGCAGTCGGGATCTCCGAGTACCTGACTCAGACTGCGGAATAAAAGCGAACCGGCCGCCCCGAAGGACGGCCGGTTCAACAGCTCCCAGTAAAGGCCCTGGGACCAGTCAGGGCCAGATCAGGCCCGCGTAGATCGTCTGATCCACCTCGCTCGAAGCGTCTTCGCTCTCTTGGGCCGCCGGGTAGGCGACCACCGGGTAGAAAGCTCCCAGTTCTGACAGAAGCGATTCGGTGTCCGGCAGCGGCGGGTCCGACGGGTCCTGCAGCGCTTCGGGGTTGGGCTGAGCCCACTTGGTCACGGTCATAGAGTGACCTCCCGATGTCGTTTGCGGGTCGATTTCAAGGTAACGGCACACTCGCCCCATCCATGTTGAATCGAAGTTAATTCCCACGCAAAGTGGACAATCGTTGCAAGCGCCGCGCAGATACGATCGAGCGATGATCGACTCGACCGTCCGCTACGAGCGCACCGGCAGCGCCGCCGTGGTGACGATCGACCGCCCGGAGCGCCGCAACGCCGTCGACGGGCCCACTGCGCAGGCGCTCCGCGAGGCGCTGGGGAAGTTCGAGTCCGACGACGACGCGCGCGTGATGATCCTGACCGGCGCCGGAGACGTCGCCTTCTGCGCGGGCGCCGATCTCAAGTCGATCGCGACGCTCGAGCCCGACCACCCCGAAGGCCCGATGGGCTTCACCCGCGTCGTGCCGCAGAAGCCCGCGATCGCGGCGATCTCGGGCTGGTGCCTTGCGGGCGGCGTCGAGCTTGCGCTGTGGTGCGACCTGCGCATCGCCACGGAGGGCTCGACCTTCGGCCTCTTCGAGCGCCGCTGGGGAGTGCCGCTGATCGACGGCGGCACGCAGCGGCTGCCGCGGATCGTCGGCCTCGGCCGCGCGCTCGAGCTGATCCTCTCCGGGCGGCCCGTCGCCGCGGACGAGGCGCACCGCATCGGGCTGGTGAACGAGGTCGTGCCGGCCGGGCAGCACCTGTCCCGCGCGCTCGAGTGGGCCGAGCGCCTGGCCGCCTTCCCGCAGGAAACGATGCTCGCCGACCGTCGCGCCGCGATCGAGGGCATGGGCGTCCCCTTCGTAGAGGGCCTCGAGCTGGAGCGCCGGATCGGCGGCGCGATGAGCCTGCTCGGCGCGCAGGGAGCGCAACGCTTCGCGTCGGGTGAAGGCCGCGGCGGCCGGGGTGTCTTCGATACCTAGGGGGCTCGAGCGAAACTCGCCACGCCTAGCCCCTCGACTCGGCGAGCCGTTCGGCGGCAGCACGGGCCTCGTCGATGTCGGTGTGGGTCGTCAATCGCACGAGGAGGCCATCGGCCGACCAGCGATGGCCCATCCCTCCCGCTGATGGACTTGACCATCGACGCCGACCGGGCGACCCTCTTGGTTGACCACCGCAAGCACGACCCCGTCGTCGAGGACGACGAACTCTTCGACTTCCATGCGAAGCTCGGCGAAGGAGCCGAACCAGTCGTCCAAGAAGCCACGAATTGCCGCTCGGCCTTCGAAGGCTCGCCAGCCGCCCGCCCGTCAAGGACGCATCGGAGCGAAGAAGCTCATTACCGTGTCGATGTCACGCTGATTCACAGCCTCGAAGACAAGGCGCGTAAGCTCAGCCAGGTCGGGGTCGTGGACTCCTCAGACATCGTCGCGCTGACGAAGCGCCGCGGCACGTCGCCGACGAGCTCCCAGGGCTCCTTCGAGAGGTCGCCCGCGTCCCACTCGTCGCGCAGCATCGAGTAGCTGATCACGTCGCGCGGCTCGCCCTGGTGGTAGTGCCAGCGGCGCAGCACGCCCTCGTGCACGAAGCCCAGCCGCTCGAGCGCCCTCTGCGAGCGCCCGTTGTCGGTCCCGCACCAGGCCGTCACGCGGCCCAGCCCGCACGCTTCGAACGCCAACGCGAGCACGAGCGCCTTCGAGGCGCGGTTCGCACCCGTCCCCCACCACTTGCGCCCGTGCCACGTGCCGACGACCGCGCGGCGGTCGCGGGTGGCGAACTCGGACAGACCCGTCACGCCGATCACCCCGTCCTCGCGATGCTCGATGACGAACTCCAGACGCTCGCCCTGCGCGCGCTTCGGCGCGAGACTCGCCACGTAGGCCATCGCCTCGCTCTGATCGCGGTACGGCCCCCAGGAGAAGTACCGGGTGACCTCGGCATCGGAAGCGAGACCGAACAGCGCCGGCACGTCTTCTGAGCGTGCGTAGCGCAGCCGGAGATCCGATCCGCGCACCTCCAGGTCGCCGGCTCGCACCGGCGAGTCCCACGTTCGGGACGCGACGCTCATCGGGTAGATGCTTTCATAACCATCCGCCGCGGTCCTCGAAAGAAGGAGGAAGAGCTTGCAGACCTGGGACGTCAAGACGCTTGATCTGGAGCCGCATCACCCGCAGGTCCTTCAGTCGGACGAGGAGGGCCGCACGATCGCAATCAACCTCCCTGCCGGGGAAGAACTGCAGGATCACCAGGTTCACGAGCGGGCCTGGATCGTCGTCGTCGACGGCGAGACCGAGATCGCGGACGCCAACGGCGGCACCGTGAAGTGCGGCCCCGGCTCGCTGGCTCTCACCGCGCCCAACGAGCGCCACGAGGTGAGGGCGGTGAGCAACGCGCGCATCCTGCTCGTCCTCGCCCCCTGGCCCGGCGAAGGACATCCCTCGCAGCGCGACGGCGTCTAGTTGCTCGCGCTCCTCTACGACGTCCACGGGAACCTGACGGCGCTCGACGCCGTCATCGCCGATGCGCGGGCAGCCGGCGTCGAAGGATTCGTCCTGGGCGGCGATTACGCGATGGTCGGCGCCCAGCCGCTGGAGACCGTCTCCCGGCTGAAGGAGCTGGAAGCCGAGTGGATTCGCGGGAACACCGAGCGCTGGGTGGCCGACAAGGCGGAGCAGCCTGACGACCCGTTCATCGCGGCGGTGTGCGACTACGCGCGCACGGAGCTCGGCGCCGACGAGGCCGCGCGCCTCAACTCCCTGCGCGAGACCCTGCGAAACCGCCAGACGCTCTTCTGCCATGCGTCACCGCGCTCCGACATGGAGACGTTCTCGCCCGACCCCGTGCCCGGCGAGGAAGAGCTGCTCGCGGGGGCCGGCGAGCCGATGATCGTCTTCGGCCACAGCCACCTCCAATTCACCCGCGAAACCGCCGGCCGCGTGCTGGTCAACCCGGGAAGCGTCGGGCTCCCGCTCGACGGCGATACACGAGCCGCGTATGCGCTCTGGGACGGCGGCCGCTCATTCGACCTGAGGCGCGTCGAGTACGACCGCGATGGGTACCTTGACGAGGTGCGCACTCGCATGTCCCCGGCACTCGGGTCCCACGTCGAAACCGTCGTCAGGCGAATCGAGCGGGCGGCGCCTTGACGAGCGCGACGGCAGCGGGCGAGCTCGTCCTCGGCGGCGACATGCCGGTCCGGCGGCTCGGGTTCGGCGCCATGCGGATCACCGGCGCGGGCATCTGGGGCGAGCCGCGCCGACCGCGACGAGGCCGCTGCGGGTGCTGCGGCGGGCGGTCGAGCTCGGCGTGAACCTGATCGACACCGCCGACTCCTACGGCCCCGAGGTCTCCGAGCACCTGATCGCCGAGGCGCTCGCAGCCGTACCCGGACGACCTGGTGGTCGCGACCAAGGGCGGGCCTCCAGCGCACGGGCCCGGACCGGTGGGCGACCGACGGCCGGCCCGAGCACCTGCGCGAGGCCTGCGAGGGCAGCCTGCGGCGGCTGAAGCTCGACCGCATCGACCTCTATCCAGCTGCACCGGATCGACCCGAGGTGCCGTACGCGGAGCCAGTTCGCCGCGCTCGCCGACCTCCAGCGCGAGGGCAAGATCCGCCACATCGGGCTCTCGCAACGTCAGCGTGGACGAGCTCCGCGCGGCGCGCGAGGTCATCGAGGTGGTCACGGTGCAGAACCGCTTCAGCCTCGTCGGGCGCGACTCCGAGACGACGTCCTGCACGTATTGCGAGGCCGACGGGCATCGGCTTCATGCCCTGGTCCCCGCTCGGCGCCGGGCGCCTGACCGAGCCGGGCGGCGCCGCTCGACGCGGGTCGCCACGAGCTCGGGCGCGACCACCGGCCAGGTGGCGATCGCGTGGCTGCTGCGCCGCTCGCCGGTGATGCTGCCGATCCCCGGCACGTCGACGTCGCCCACCTCGAGGAGAACGTCGCGGCAGCCGAGCTGCGGCTGAGCGACGAGGAGCTGGCGCTGCTCGGACACTGATCCGTAACTTGACCGCCCACCGCGGTCCGGTAGTGTCGGGATCACCTCAGCAGCGCAACGACTCTTGGGAGGGGTACGTATGAGAAGCACGAAGTGGCTGTTGCCCGCGCTCGCTCTGATCGCCTTGCTGGCGATTCCAGCGTCGGGCCAGGCCAAGACAGTGAAGGTCAAGCCCGGCCAGTCGATTCAGGCCGCCGTCGACGCGGCGCGGCCCGGCGACAAGATTCAGGTGCAGCCCGGGCACCTACACGGAGACGAGCAAGCCGTGTCCCACCGAGCCATGCGAACTCGTGTGCGGTCGTGATCACCAAGGACCGCATCACGCTGCAGGGCAAGAACGCGACACTGCAGGCGAACGGCGACCAGGATGTCGGCATCCAGGTCGGCAAGTCCGACGACGGCGCCGGTTGCATCGGCGGGGATCCCTCGCTGAACGTCTCGGGCTCGACGATCAAGGGGTTCACGGTGCGGGACTTCGCCGATGACGGCGTGCTGCTGTTCTGCGTCGAGGACTTCGCGCGTCTCGAACGTGAGCGCGATCGACAACGTCGAGTACGGGATCTTCCCGTCGCACACGGTCGGCGGCCGGGTCGACCACTCGTTCACGTCCGGCTCGAACGACACCGGCTTCTACGTCGGCCAGTCGCAGGACGTCCGCATGGACCACAACACCGCGACCGGAAACGTCAGCGGCTACGAGATCGAGAACAGCACGAACGTGATGGCCGACCACAACCTCTCGACCGGCAACACCGGCGGGATCCTTGTCTTCACGCTGCCGTTCCTCGACGTGAAGACGGGCCAGGACAACATCGTCCGCCAGAACACGGTGATCGACAACGACAAGCCGAACAGCTGCGTCGATCCGGATGACGCGGTCTGCCAGGTGCCCCGGGGAACGGGGATCCTGATCCTCGCTGCCGACGGGACGCTCGTCGACTCGAACACGGTGAAGGACAACGACTCGTACGGCATCGCCGTATCGAACATCTGCGTCGGGCAGCAGCTGCCGCCGGCGGTCTGCGGGATCCTCGACATCCAGCCGGATGCCGACAACACCCACACGATCCACAACACCGTCACGGGCAACGGGACCAACCCGGACCCGATTCTGCCTTCGGTGTTCGCGGTTGACCTGGCCTGGGACACGACAGGCACCGGCAACTGCTGGTCGAGCAACGTGTTCAACACGGAGTTCCCGCCCGGCCTGCAGGAGAACAATCCCTGCTGAGTCCTTCGGGCAACAACTGAACCGACTGCGCGCGGCCCTCGGGCCGCGCGTCGTCGTTCAGGCCCTCTGCCCCCCGTAGTCGGACATGCGCGCGGTCCAGAACTCGACGAGATGCCCGTCGGGGTCGTTCACGTAGGCGGACCGGCTCGGCGACGCGTCCGGCCCGAGCGGCCCGAACTCGTGCACCGGCACCTCGCATCCGTTCTCGCGCAGAGAGGCGACGATGCCCTCGAACGCCTCGTCGGGAACCTGCAGCGCGAAGTGCACGTGGCTGCCGCCGCGGCTTCCCTCCAGGCCGACCTGCGGCTTCCAGAGGCCGATGCGCGTCGCGCCGGCGAGCACCCACACGGCTTCACGGTGGGACCAGCGCTCTGCAAAAGGAAGGCCGAGCACCTCGGTGTAGAAGTGCTCGGCCCGCTCGAGATCGGAAACCTCGAGTACCAGCTCCGACACTCCCGCCACAGGGGCCGTCTTGCCCACGGGCGGGAGTGTAGGGAGAACAGAATCAGGCGGTCAGAAGCGCCTGCCCACTCCGTAGCCTCCGGTCGGGATTCCGGCCAGGAGGACGAGGATGGCAGCGATCAGTCCGACGATCGCCGGCAGGCCAAGCGCGAGACACAGCGCGTAGACCAATGCTGCAACAACCACGGCGATGACAATGCCGATCAAGGAAATCAACTCCCTCTCGAGTGTCGTAATTAGGGGCCTTGACGGCCCGCCCTACTAGTACCCGGGTACACGCGAGGTTTAACTTTCCCGGGATGCCGACGCGCGACGACGCATGGGATCTTGTCTGCGAGTGGACCGAGTCCGACTCGCTGCGCAAGCACATGCTTGCCGTCGAGGCGGCGGTGCGCGCGTATGCCCGGCGCTTCGGCGAGGACGAGGAGAAGTGGGCCGTGGCGGGCCTGGTTCACGACCTCGACTACGAGCGGTATCCCGACCCGGCCGACGGCCATCCGCGCCACGCGGTCGAGGAGCTGCGCTCCCGCGGGATATCCCGAGGACGTGATCCATGCCGTGCTCGTCGCACGCGGAGTACATGGGGGTGCCGCGCGACGCGCTGCTCGACCGTGCGCTGTTCGCGTGCGACGAGCTGAGCGGGTTCATCACGGCGTGCGCCTACGTGCGCCCGGCCGGCATCGAGGGGCTCACGACGAAGTCGGTGAAGAAGAAGCTGAAGCAGCCGAGCTTCGCCGCCGGCGTCAACCGCGACGACGTGCGGATCGGCGCGGAGGAGCTCGAGGGCGACTCGGGCCTCTCCTTCGACGAGCACGTGCAGTTCGTGATCGACGCGCTCGCCGAGCGCGCGGACGAGCTCGGTCTGGGACCGCGCGAGGGCTGAAGAAGGCAAGCGCAACCGACGCGTTCGTCCGGGCACCATGCGAACATGTGTTCGTGCGCTGGGACAACCTCAGAACGGAGCAGGATCAGGCCACGCGACTGCCGGTGATCGGCGACGCGGTGGTGCGCACGTTCGACGCGCCCGAGGCCCTGGGCATCCGTTTCCACGAGATCAAGGCGAAGAGCGCGCTGAACCGGGTGCCGGCGAGCTCGCGCATGCCGTTCCGGTGGACGGTCAATCCGTACGGGGATGCAGCCATGCGTGTAATACTGCATCGGGGGAGATACGCCCATCCTGATGGCCGACGGGCGCACGAAACCTCTCGCAGAGTCCGGGTCGGCGATGCGATCTACGGGACCGAGCGGCGCGGGACCTACCGACGATATGTGCGGACGACGGTGCACGCGCACTGGTCTACAGCCAAGCCTGCTTTCCGGATCACGCTCGAGGACGGAACCGAGCTCGTGGCCAGCGGAGACCACCGCTTCCTCAGTGACCGTGGCTGGAAGCACGTCGTCGGCGCCGAACAGGGTCCTCTGCAGCGCCCTCACCTGACGCTCAACAACAAGCTCATGGGAGTTGGGCAGTTCGCCGCCTCGCCCGAAGATACGCCCGACTACAGACGTGGCTATCTGTGCGGCGTGATCCGAGGAGATGGGCACCTCGGCTCATATTCATACGACCGTCCTGGTCGCGCGCACGGAGATGTCCATCGTTTCCGGCTCGCGCTCTGTGACATCGAGGCATTCGATCCGCGCTCGGAGCTACCTCGCCGATCTCGAAATCCAGACGACCCAGTTTGTGTTTCAGGAAGCAGCTCCAGGCCGTCGCCACAGCGCCGCAATCCGGACGTCAGCGGCCTCGAGCGTTGCTGCCATTCGAGATGCATCCGCTGGCCGCGGCAGACGAGCATCGAATGGGCAAGGGATTTCTCGCCGGCATCTTCGATGCCGAGGGTTCGTTCGGCGGAGTGGTGAGGATCGCTAACACCGACGAGGCCATCCTCGATTGGACGAAGTTTTGCCTCCGCAAGCTCAGCATTCCCCATGTGATGGAACGGACGCGTCATGAGAATGGCCTCTGCAACGTGCGGCTCACGAGGCGGGCTGACCGAGAATCTGCGTTTCTTCCATACCGTCGATCCCGCCATCACGCGGAAGCGCTCCATAGAAGGGGCAGCGATCAAATCGACCGCGCGGCTCGGCGTAGCTTCGATAGAGCCGCTTGGCATGGAGCTCCCCCTCTACGACATCACGACCGGCACGGGCGACTTCATCGCCAACGGCGTCGTGAGCCACAACTGCTTCGCCCGCCCCACCCACACCTACCTGAACCTCAACGCCGGGCGGGACTTCGAGCGCGAGATCGTCGTCAAGACGAACGTCCCGGAGGTGCTGCGGGCGGAGCTCGGCCGCAAGTCCTGGAAGCACGAGCACGTCGCGCTCGGCACCAACACCGACCCCTATCAGTGGGTCGAGAGCCGCTACCAGCTGATGCCGGCGATCTGGGAGGCGCTGCGGGACTCCGGGACGCCGGGATCGCTGGTGACGAAGTCGCCGCTCGTGCTGCGCGACATCGACGTCCTGCGCGAGCTGCACGAGGCGGCGGAGATGTCGGTCTACCTCTCGGTGCCCACGATCGACGAGGGCGCCTGGCGCGAGACCGAGCCGCACACGCCATCTCCGCGCGCCCGCCTCGAGGCGGTCCGCAAGCTGAACGAGGCAGGGGTGCCGGCAGGCATCCTGATCGCCCCGCTGATGCCCGGCATCAACGACGCGCCCGAGCAGGTGGAGGAGATCGTCCGCACGGCGGAGGATGCGGGCGCGATCAGCATCGGCTCGGTCGCGCTCCACCTGCGCGGCGAGGTGCGGGACATCTTCTTCGGCTGGCTACGCGAGCACCGGCCCGACCTCATCCCGCGCTACGAGGAGATCTACGCGCGCGGCGCGTACGCAGCGGCCGACGAGCGAAAGCGACTCGAGGCGCTCGTCCGCTCCAGCCGGCGCCGTCCGCCGCCGCCCAGGCCCAAGTGGTCGCAGCGCGGGCGTATGAAGGCGGCAAGCGAGCAGACGCAGACCGACGTGCCCACGCGCCGCAAGCGGGAACCCGAGCAGCCGAGCCTCTTCTAGCGGCGGGCGGTCAGACCGCGACCGGCGTCCCGAGCAGCGCGCGCGGCGTTGCCGTACAGCCACTGCTCCATGACCTCGGGCGCGACGGGCAGGGCGCGGAACTCGTCCGTGATCTGCACCGGCGGCCGGCCGAGCAGGAACCAGCCGGTGCCGAACAGCACCTTGTCGCGGATCGTGTTCTGGCCGAAGCGAAGCAGCGGCTCCCAACCCGTCCCGGGCTCCGCCAGGTACCTGGGCCGGTGCGCCGCAAGCTCCAGGTAGACGTTCGGGTACTTCCAGGCGAGGAGCACGGACTCGAGCACCCACGGGTAGCCGGCGTGGCTCATGATGATCTGGAGCTCGGGGAAGTCCGCCGCGATCACGTCGATGTGCCGCGGATGGCCGAGGTCGCTGACGCTCACGGTGGTCCAGTTCGCCGAGGAGTGGATGCTGACGGGGATCCCGAGCTCGGCGCACTTCGCGTACAGCGGATAGTTGCGCCGGTGGTCGGCCGGGTACCCGGTCATGAACGGGCGGATGCTGAGCCCTCGGAAGCCGTGGTCGCGGACCAGCCGCTCCAGCTCGCGCACCGCGCGCATGCCGGTGCCGACGTCGGCTCCCGCGAACGGGATGAAGCGGTCGGGGTGGCGCTCGGCCAGGTCGACGACGAGATCGGTTCGGGACGAACGTCTCGCCGACGCTCGAGTGCTCATCGAAGCCGGTGATCAGCGTCTGCTCGATCCCGGCCGCGTCCATTTCCTCGATCACCTGTTCCTCCGATTGCCCGAGCGCGCCCGCCACGGCGCGGAACTCCTCGGCCCGCGGCTCCCGCTTGGAGAAGACACGCAGGTACCCGGCCATCTCCTTCGGGAAGTGCTCCGCGACGTGGCTCATCACGTCGGGAGTGGGGACGATCGGCGCCCACATGTCTATGGCGCGTGTCGTGTCGGTCATGCCGCCCTCCTCAGGGTCTGCTTGTCGAGCATCCGGCGCAGCCAGCGGACACGTGCCTGCTGTTGCGCGATGCCGAGGTCGAGCACGTCGATGCGGTAGGCGTCCACCCCGCGCTCGCTCATGCCGCGCCTGATGCGCTTGAACTCGCCGAGCTTGGCGAGGCTCTCGTCGAGCTGGTCCTGCAGCTTCGCCGCCACCTGTTCCTCGCTCAGCCGCCCGAAGAAGAGGCACTTCGTCAGGAACGGATGGCCGACGAGGAAGTCGTAGGCGACCTCATCGTGCTCCTCGGCGTCCGAGCCGAGCCACTCGGCGAACTCACGCCTGCCACGCGCGGTCGCCCGGTAGACGACTCGATCGCGGCCCGTCTCTCCTTGCTCGCGCTTGCCGCGGATCAGCCCTTCGCTCTCCAGCTTCCGCAGCAGCGGATAGAGCACACCGTCGTTGACGCGCTTCTCGCGCGGAAGGGCCGGCGAGAGAGCCGCCTTCAGCTCGTAGCCGTGCATCGGCCGGTCGGTGAGGAATCCCAGGACGGGGTACTTCACGGCCCAGACTATACCTAGATTCTAGGTATAGGCCTGCGAAAAGAAACGGCCCCGCGTGAGCGGGGCCGTTCGAACAGCTCTATCTGCCGGTGTTGCTCAGGACTTGCGTGCGGAGGCCGTCGTCCGGCGTGAACCGCTTGCGGCCCGACGGGTGCCCGTGCTTCGCTTTGCGGTCGTGCCCTTTGCGGTCGTCCGCTTGGCGGTCGTGCGCTTGGCGGTTGTGCGCTTTGCCGTGGTGCGCTTGGCGGTCGTGCGCTTGGCCGCACCACGCCTCGCCGTCGTGCTGCGGCGGGCCGTCGAGCGGCCCAGCGGACTTGCGGGCGCGCTCAAGCTGCTTCTCAGCGTCCTTGCGCACCTTGTCCACACGCTTCTCGGCGTCCTTGACCGCCTGGCTGGTGATCTTGTCCAGCTCCTTGGTCAGGTCGCCGATCATCTTGCGAATGCTCTTGTCCATCTCACGTGTGACGTCCTGCATCGACTTGCCGATCGAAGAGTTGTTGCGGGCGCTGCGCGCGTCCTTGGCGATCTGCTTGGCGCGCTTCTCGGCTTCGCCGACGAGCTTCTTGACCTCGCGCTGCACTTCGGTGCGGACGCTGCGCACCGTCTTCTGAAGAGTGTTGGTCGACGACGCTTTGCTTGACGTGGTGCTTCGCGCGGTGCTCTTGGACGGCGTCCGGCGCGCGGTGCTCCTCGACGACGCACGACGCGCGGGACTCTTGCGCGTTGCTGTTCTACGGGCAGCTGGCGACATGTGACTCCTTCACTCGGGGGGGCGTGTTGTGCGTTTATTTCACACGGCGCAGTTCAGTGCAAGAACAGCGCAGCGCGGAAAGCTACACCGAACCGCTGTTGGACTACCGTCCGAGCAGCCGCGGTGGAAGGTCCCGATAGAACGACGAAGCCAGTTCGAGGTCCGCGACAGCGATGCGCTCGTCGGGCGCGTGGATCAGCGGACCGGTTTCGAACATCGTCATCGCGCGTTGGGGGAAGAAGCCGTAGGCGACGCATTCGGGGAACGCCTTTCGAAACCAGTGGCTGTCGGTGAAGCCCGGCATGACGTACGGAAGCAGGCGCGCGTCGGGGTCCCACTCCTCGACGAAACCGGCGAGCGCATCGGCGAGCGGGCCCTCGAGAGCAGAGCTGTTGCCGACCGTGTCGTCGCGAAACTCGATGCGATAGTCGCCGCCCTCCTCCGGCCCGATCAGCTCGGTCAGCCGCCGGCGAACGTGGTCCTCACCGAGCCCCGGCGGCACGCGGCAATCCACGCGCACCGTGCATCGCGACGGAACCACGTTGATCTTGCGCGACGCCTCGGCCATCGTCGGCGCGAACGTGACCCCGAGCATCGGCTCGACCTGATCGGCCAACCGCGGCTCGATCGAGCGCACGCGTTCGATGCCCGAACGCAGATCGCCGACCTCCCCACCGAGCAACGCCTCGAGCGTGCCCCGTGACGCGCCGTACTCGTCGAACTCGGGCTGGCGGCCGTCGAGCCGCGAGAGCACATGGACCATCTTCAACAGCGCGTTGTCGCCCATCGCGGGCATCGAGGCGTGGCCGGCGACCCCTTCGGTCACGAGGTTGAAGCGGAAGACTCCCTTCTCCCCCACGCACAGCGTGTGGAACCTGCGGCCGTCGAAGTCGAGCGCCTCGCCGGCGCCCTCGTTCACGATCATGTCGCAGCGCACCTTCTCGGGGACCTCCTCGCACAGCCAGCGTGCGCCGATCTCGGCGCCCGCCTCCTCGTCGGCGGTGACGATCAGCATCAGCTCGCCCGCGGCCGGGCGCCAACCGGAGGCGGCAAGCTCCTCGGCTCCCGCGACCTCGCTGGCCACCTGGCCCTTCATGTCGAGCGCCCCGCGGCCCCAGACCATGCCGTCGCGCAGCTCGCCCTCCCACGGATCGACGCTCCACTCCGACGGCTCGGCCAGCACGGTGTCGACATGGCCGGCCAGCGCCAGCACCGGGCCGGGCGACTCGCCGCGCAGGCGCGCGATCAGGTTCGGCCGTCCCTCTTCGGGCCCGAGCAGCTCGCACTCGAAGCCCGCGGCCGTCAGCCGCTTGGCCAGGAACTCCTGTGCCGGCCGCTCGTTTCCGGGCGGATTGACGGTGTTGAAGCGGATCAGCTGCTGGAGCAGCTCGACCGTTCGCTGCCCGAGGTTCAGCCGAGCCCCGTCCAGACGGTCTTGGTCTCGAGGTACGCGTCGAGGCCGACGTGGCCGTGCTCGCGCCCGACTCCCGAGGCCTTGTAGCCGCCGAACGGCGCGGCCGGGTCGCTCAGGCCCCAGACGTTCACGTACACCGACCCTGCGCGCAGCATGGCGGCGAGCCGGTGGGCGGATCCCAGGTCCTTCGTCCAGACCCCCGCCGCCAGCCCGTACTCGGAGTCGTTGGCGCGGGCGGCGACCTCCTCCAGAGAGTCGTAGGGCAGCGCGACGAGCACCGGGCCGAAGATCTCCTCACGGGCGATCGCGAGATCGTCGCCGGTCGCGGTGAAGAGCGTCGGCTCCACGAAGTAGCCGGGCCCGCGGCCGTTGCCGCCGGTGACGAGCTCCGCGCCCTCGGCGCGCCCGCGCTCGATGTAGCCGGTCACGCGGTCCATCTGCTCGGCCGACACCAGCGGGCCGAGCTGGGTCTCGGGGTCGAGGCCGGGTCCGATCCTCATCTTCTGCGCACGCTCGGCGAGCGCCGACACGACCTCGTCGAACTGGTCCTTGTGGACGAACAGGCGCGAGCCGGCGTTGCACGCCTGACCGGCGTTGAAGTAGATCGCCTGGAAGGAGCCGCCGAGCGCCGCCTTCATGTCCGCGTCGGGCAGGATCACGTTGGCCGACTTGCCGCCGAGCTCCAGCGTCACGCGCTTGAGCGCCCGGCCTGCCTTCCCGCCGATCTCGCGGCCGACCACCGTCGAGCCGGTGAACGAGATCTTGTCGATGCCCGGGTGGTCCACCAGCGCGGCGCCGGTCTCGCCGTCGCCGGTGAGGACGTTCAGCACCCCGGGCGGGATGCCCGCCTCCAGCGCCAGCTCGCCGAGCCGCAGCGCGCTCAGCGGAGTCTGCTCGGCCGGCTTCAGCACGGTGGTGCACCCGGCCGCGAGCGCGGGAGCCACCTTCCAGATCGCCATCAGGAGCGGGAAGTTCCACGGGATGATCTGCCCGCAGACTCCGACCGGCTCCTTGCGCGTGTAGACGAGGATGTCCGGCCGCGCGACGGGGATGACCTCGCCCTCGATCTTCGTCGGCCAGCCCGCGAAGTAGCGCAGGTGCGCGACGGCGCCGGCGACGTCGACCATCCGCGCGAGCTTCACCGGCTTGCCGTTGTCGAGCGACTCGATCTGCGCCAGCTCGTCGCCGTGCTCCTCCATCAGGTCGGCGAGGCGGTTCATCAGGACGCTGCGTTGCGCCGCCGGGGCGGAGCTCCACGGCCCGGACTCGAACGCCTCGCGCGCGGCCGCGACGGCGGCATCGACATCTGCGGCGCCCCCGTGGGCGACTGCCGCGATCGTCTCTCCGGTGGCCGGGTCGAGGGTGTCGAACGTCCGCCCGTCGGCCGCGGGACGCCGCTCACCACCGATCAGCAGGTCGTGGGAACCGGCGATGAAGGCGCGCGCTGCGTCTGAAAGGGCGTCGCTGGGAACGGTGACGGTCATTGCTTTCTTCCTCCGAGATCTAGGGCGAGAGAACGATCTTGAGCGCCTCGCGGCGGTCGTAGGCCTCGTAGGCCTCCTCGGCGTCGTCGAGCGACATGTGGCGAGAGACCAGCGGCGTCGGATCGAGCACTCCGGACGACATCATCGCGAGCACGCGGTCCACGTGGCCGATCACGTTCGCCTGACCCGTCACGAGCGTCAGCCCCTTGAGCCAGACGATCCCCATGTGCACGTCGGTGCGCTCGGCGTAGACGCCCACCAGGGACAGCGTGCCGCGGGCGCGTGCCAGGCGCGCCGCGAGATCGAGCGCATCGGGATGCCCGACGGCGTCGACGCACACGTCCGCCCCTCGTCCGCCGGTCGCCTGCTTGACCGCCGCGCGCGGGTCCTCCTCGGTCAGGTGGACGGGCGTCGCGCCGAACGAGCGTGCCATCTCGAGGCGCTCAGGGACCTGGTCCACGGCGATCACCGCCGCGGCGCCGGCCGCCTTCGCGACCTGCACGGCGCACAGGCCAACCGGCCCAAGACCGAGCACCGCGACCGTGTCGCCGGGCTCCATTCCCGCGGCCTCGATCGCGTGGAAGCCCGTCGCCATCACGTCACCGGCGAACAGCGCGGCGCCGTCCTCCATGCCATCGGGCACGGGACGCAGCACGAGGTTGGCGGTCGGGACCAGCACCTGCTCCGCCTGCGCGCCCTGCAGCGAGCCGAGCGTCGCACCGTGGCCGAACACGCGCCCGTGCTCGCACTTCACGTAGTCGCCGCGCATGCAGAAGAAGCAGACGCCGCAAGCGGTGTGGAAGCAGCCGAGCACGCGATCGCCGACGGCCGCGCGCGTCACACCGTCTCCGGCGGCGATGACGGTGCCCACGAACTCGTGGCCGATCACGAAGCCGGGCTCGATCTTCACGCGCCCGTGGTAGATGTGCAGATCGGATCCGCAGATGCCGGTCGCCTCGACCCGGACGACCGCGTCGTCGGAGACCAGCGGCTCGGGCGCCGGGACGTCCTCGATCCGCACCTCTCGGGGAGCCTGGAAGGTGACCGCGCGCATCAGCTGATGTATACACGCCCGCTTGACGACGGCTCAGGCACGCAGGCCCCTCTCCAGCGAATTGCCGAGCTCCGGGTAGACCGCGTCAAGGTCGATTCCGCGCGGGTCGAGCAGGTACTGGTAGGCGATCCCGCCGAGCGCGCCGATCACCGTGACGGCCGCCGCCTGCGGATCGACGTCCGCACGTACCTCCCCGGCCTCGACGCCGCGGGCGATCCAGTCGCCCCCCAGCTCCTTGAGGCGCTGGTGGAGCCGTGCGAAGTCGCCCGCCATCTCCGGCCGCGGGCCGAGGGCCTCGAACATGAGCATCAGGAAGAGGCGCAGGGCGTCGGTCTGCTCGGTGAGGAACCGCCGATGTGCCTCGAGCGCGCGGTGCACGGCCTCGATGCCACCGGCCTCCCCCACCGCTGGAACCAGCACCTCGTCCTGCCAGCGCCCGAAGGCACGCTCGGCGACCGCCCAGAGCAGCCCTTCCTTCGACCCGAAGTGCCAGAAGATCGATCCACGGCTGATGCCGGCGGCCTCGCCGATCTGCTGCACGGACGTGTCACGGAAGCCGTTCTTGGCGAACAGCCCCGCCGCTGCATCGAGGAGCCGCTCACGCGTCTGAAGCGACTGCTCCTCTCTCTTGCTGAGCGCCTGCTTCAGCGCCGCTGCCCTGTCGGCCTGATCAGCACCTCGTTGACCGACACGTGCTGCGGCACGCCGACCGCGTAGAGGATCGCGTCCGCGATGTCGCCGGCCTGGAGCAGGTCGCCGATCTCCTCCATGGCCTTCGCGATGGCGTCGACCACCATCGGATGCTTGTTGTGGCCCTGCAGCTCCGTCTGGACGAAGCCGGGCTCGACGACCGTCACGCGGACGTTCGCGGGCGCAAGCTCCTGGCGCAGCGCCTCCGAGAAGCCGGTCACCCCGAACTTCGTGAGGTTGTAGACCGCCGCGCCGAAGGTCGCGTTCCGGCCGGCCACCGACGAGATGTTCACGATGTGCCCGGAACCCTGGCCGCCCATGATCGGGAGCGCGGCGTGCGTGCAGTAGAGGAGGCCGAGCATGTTGATCTCGACCATGTCCTTCCATTCCTGGGTGTCCGCTCCGTACACCGGCCCCAGCAACATCAGGCCGGCGTTGTTGACCAGGATGTCGAGGCGGCCCAGCTGCTCGTTCGCCTGCTCGACGAACGCCTTCGCCTCGCCCTCCTTACTGACGTCCGTGGGAATCGCGACGGCCCGGCCCCCGTCCGCCTCGATCCGCTTCGCGAGCGCCTCGATCCTGTCCCCGCGGCGGGCGGCCAGCGCCACCGCGGCGCCCGCGCCGGCGAGCGACAGGGCCGTGGCCTCTCCGATGCCCGACGACGCTCCCGTGATGGCTGCGACCTTTCCGGTCAGGTCCGGATGGTGCATATCCTCTGCCTCCCTCGACTGAGTCGGATTTGACTATGCTGACCGGCCAGCATAGAGGTAGCGCGAGCGAGGGAGAGGACCGTGGCTGAGGACGTTTCCAAGGCAGTGTTGATCACCGGCTGCTCCTCCGGGATCGGGCGGGCGACGGCCGAGCGGCTGGCGCAGGGTGACTGGCCGGTCTATGCGACCGCGCGCCGGCTGGACTCGATCGCGGACCTGGAGGAGAAGGGCTGCCGGCTGCTGGCGCTCGACGTCTGCGACGAGCAGTCGATGGCTGCCGCGGTGACGGCTGTCGAGGCCGAGCACGGCGCGGTCGGCGTGCTCGTCAACAACGCCGGCTACAGCCAGAGCGGCGCCGTCGAGTCGGTCCCGATGGACCAGGTGCGCCGCCAGTTCGAGACGAACGTGTTCGGGCTGCTGCGGCTGACGCAGCTCGTGCTGCCGGGAATGCGCCGCCAGCGGTGGGGCCGCGTCGTGAACCTGAGCTCGATGGGCGGGCGGCTCACCTTCCCCGGCGGCGGCATCTACCACGCGAGCAAGCACGCGGTCGAGGCGCTCGGCGATGCCCTGCGGTTCGAGGTGCGCGGCTTCGGCATCGACGTGGTGACGATCGAGCCGGGCCTGATCCGCACCGAGTTCGGGGAGACGGCGGTCGGGTCGCTCGCCGCGCCGCAGTCCAACGGCGGTCCATACGGCGAGTTCAACGCCGCTGTCGGCAAGACGACGGCGGAGGCATACGACAGCGGCCCGCTGTCCAAGCTCGGCGCAGGCCCCGACGCCGTGGCGCGGACCATCGAGCGCGCGATCAAGTCACGCCGCCCGCGCGCCCGCTACCGCGTGACGGCCTCGGCGAAGCTGCTGCTCACGCAGCGGCGCATGATGCCCGACCGCGCGTGGGACGCCTTCCTCCGCTCGCAGTTCCCGCAGCCCAAGTAACGCTCAAGCAGCCGTGGCGATCGTGTCTTCCAGCCCGGCCCGGAGCTCGCGGGGCGCGTAGCCGAGCTCGCGGCGGGCCTTCTCGTCGCTCGCCCACAGCGTCACGCCGTCGGAGGTGCGGATCAGCTCGCGCAGGTTCGGCGGGAAGCCGAGCGCCTTGCCCACCAGCGGCCCCGCCGGTGCGGAGATCTTCATCAGCCCGACCGGCAGCGCGCGCTTGGGCGCCTTGCGGCCGGTCATCTCGGCAACCAGCTCGACGAGGTTCCGCATGCGCGTGATCTCGCCGCCGAGCACGTAGCTCTCCCCCACCCTGCCGCGGTCGAGCGCGGTCACGATGCCGTCGGCGACGTCGTCCACGTGCACGAGGTCGAGCCCGAGCTCCGGGAACACCATCATCTTCAGCTTCCCGGTCTGGACCTGGTCGATGATGTTGGCGATCTCGGAGTGGTCGCCGGGTCCGTAGACGCCCGCCGGCTGCACGATCACGATCGGCGCGCCGTTCGCGATGCGGTCGAGTGCCAGCTCGTGCGCCCGGAACTTCGTCTCGTCGTAGCAGGAGAGGAAGTCCTGGTCGTCGCGCTTGTATGTCTCGTCGACGATCCGCTCGCGCGTGTTGCCGAAGACGCCTACGGTCGAGACGTAGACGATGCGGCCGATGCCGGCCTCGATGGCGGCGTCGAGAACGCGCTCGGTTCCGTGCACGTTGGTGTCGACCATGTGCGTGCGCTCCGACGCCGGGATGCCGACCTTGTAGATCGCGCCGGCGTGGATGACGGCATCGCAGCGGTCCATGCCGCGCCGGATCGCGACCGCCGAGGAGAGATCTCCCTCGACCCATTCGCACCCGAGCGCTTCGAGTTCCGCCGCTCTGTCGGGGGAGCGCACGAGCGCGACCACCTCGTCGCCCCGCTCGCGCAGCTTCCGCACCACGCGGCCACCGATGAAGCCGGTGCCGCCCGTCATGAAGATCCTCATCCGCTCCTCCTCGTCTCGACCCAGGCGGGTGCAGTCTCGTCTCCGCCGCGGGGATCCTAGACTTCTGCCATGGCAACCGCCGGACAGGAGCTGCGCAATCCGCACACCGGTCAGACGCTGATCTTCAGGCGCACGGCCGGCGACACCGGCGGCGAGCTGCTCGAGGTCGAGTCGGTGTGGGAGCAGCAGGGCCCACAGCCTCCGTCGCACTTTCATCCGAGGCAGGAGGAGCACTTCGAGGTGCTCGAGGGGACGCTCCAGGTGGAGATCGACGGAGCGCGGCGGTCGCTGTCGCAGGGGGACCGGATCGTCGTGCCGGCCGGCGCCGTGCACGCGATGTGGAACGAGAGCCCCGGGACCACGAGGGCAGCGTGGGTGACGCAGCCCGCCCTGCGCACCGAGCAGTTCTTCGAGCGCGCCTGGGGACTGGCGGCAGGAACGGTGGACCAGGCGCTCGGCGCAACGCTGCTCGACGACTTCAGCGACGAGTTCCGCCTGGCGCCCTCCGGTGCGTAACTGGCTCTCACAACTGCGCGGACGCGGCTCGGAGCTGCACGTCGACGATTCGCGCTTCGACGACTGGGAGGTCGTGCGCGACTTCGAGGATCTCGAGACCGCGAAGGCGTGGCGCCGCCATGTAGAGCAGGCGGGGTTCGAGGTGGTGCTGACATCCGACTGGCCGCTCGACCGCTTCGGACGGGGCGACATCGCGCTGCGCGTCCCTGCGGACAAATGGAGCGACGCCGAGGAGTTCGTCAGCGGCCTCGACCTCGACTGACCTGCGAGTACTTAGAGGACCAGTGAGACGCACCAAGATCGTCGCAACGCTCGGCCCGGCGACCCGTAACCCGGAGATCGTCTCGGGGCTGATCGCGGTCGGCGTCGACGTCTTCCGCCTCAACCTGTCGCACGGCACGCGCGACGAGCACGAGCAACTGGTGGCGATGGTCCGCAGGGCGTGCGAGCGCGGCGGGCGGCAGGTCGGCCTGCTGGCAGACCTGCCCGGCCCGAAGCTACGTCTTGGGAGCATCGACGGCGGCCTCCGGCAGCTCCGCAACGGGCAGAACCTGACCCTCACCGTCGATCCGGCCCACGGACCCCAGGACGCACTCAGCGTCGCGTGGACCGGCCTGCCGGGCGCGGTCTCGCGGGGAGACACGATCTACCTCGCGGACGGCTCGATCAGGCTGCGCGTGCGCGAGTCCGGCGACAGCGACGTGCTCACCCGCGTCGAGACCGGCGGCACGATCGCATCGCATCAGGGCATCAACCTGCCCGGTGTCGACGCGACGCCGTCGAGTGTCGGCGAGGAGGACCTGGCCTGGATCGACTTCGCCGTCGAGCAGGAGATCGACCTGATCGCGGTGAGCTTCGTCCGTCACGCGTCGGACCTCGAGGCGGTGTTCGGCCGCCTCGCCGAACGCGGCGCCGACACGCCCGTGATCGCCAAGATCGAGAAGCGCGAGGCGGCCGAGAACGCCGAGTCGATCGTCCAGAAATGCACCGGCGGCGTCATGGTCGCGCGCGGCGACCTCGGCATCGAGATGCCGATCGAGCAGATTCCGCTGATCCAGAAGCGGATACTGAGCCTGGCCGGCCGCTACTCCAAGCCCTCCATCACGGCGACCCAGATGCTCGCGTCGATGGTCTCGGCTCCGCGCCCCACGCGCGCGGAGGCGACCGACGTCGCGAACGCGATCTTCGACGGCACCGACGCGTTGATGCTCTCGGAGGAGACGGCCGTGGGCCGGTATCCGGTCGAGGCGGTCCGCACGATGGCGCGGATCGCCGAGCAGACCGAGAAGGAGCTGCCCTATGGCGATTGGCTCCAGAACCGCACCGCCCACCTCTCGAGGGACGTCGCGGACACCGTCTCCTACGGGGTCGTGGCGGCCGCATACCAACTCGGGCTGGCCGCGCTGGTCGTCCCGACGCGCAGCGGCCGCACCGCGCGGCTGGTGTCGGCGCACCGTCCGCAGGTGCCGATCCTGGCCCTGTCGCCGCGGCCCGAGACGGCGCGCCGGGTCAACCTCCTGTGGGGCGTCACCGGCGGCTACAACGAGGAGCCGATGACGCTGGAGGAGCTGTTGGAGGACTGCGCCGAGCAGGCCAAGAACTACGGCTTCGCCAATTCCGGCGACCTGATCGGTGTCACCGCCGGGCTCGCGGGCCAGCGCCTCGGCACCAACCTGTTCGAGGTGCACCGGGTTCCGTAGGACCATCCGGTCCAGCGGCCACCCACAGAAAACTCTCAGGCAGTTCTCACGCCGGCTTCAGGCTTGCGTCCGAACATGACGCCATGCCCTCCTCCCCCTCAGGGCCGCGGCGGCGCCGGGTACGGCAGACCCTTACGAGGATCGGGGCCATCGCCGGCGTCGCCACCGTCGCGCTGTGGGGCGCGCTCGCGCTCGAGATGGCGCACGGCAACGATCCCGTCCTGGGCCCGAAGGCACGGGCCGCAGCCGAGCGCTCCAAGGCCACAACTTCCAAGAGCACGCAGCGCACCCAGAGCTCCCCCTCCACCCAGTCCGATTACGGGTACGGCTATTACGGCGACTACGGTCAGGGCAGCACCGGCAGCACCGGCAGCAGCAGCAACTCGTCGGCCCCCCTTTCGAGCGGCGCGTCATGAGGCCCGATCCGCGCACGGGCGAGCTCGAGCGGAGCTTCGACCTGCTCGGGTCGCGCATCCGGCTGCTCATCGGCGGCGCGGCCTCCGGCGACGGAGCGGACCCGCGCCTCGCGGCACTCGAAGTCGAAGCGTTGCTGCGCGGCTTCCATCGCCGGCTGACGCGCTTCGAACCGAACAGCGAGCTCAGCCGAATGAACGCGTCAGCGGAGGAGGAGTTTGCTGCGTCATCCATCCTTCTGACCGCGGTTCAGGCGGCCCTCTGGGCCGCCGCGGGGAGCGGCGGCCTGGTCGACCCGACCGTGCTCGGGGCGCTCGAGCGGGCGGGCTATGCCGAGTCGTGGGTCGGGAAACGGCCCGCGTCCCTCGCGGACGCCCTTGCGGTGGCGCCCGAGCGGTCCCCCGCTGGCGCGGCGCGCGAGTCGCGGTGGCGTGAGATCTCCGTCGACATGGAGCGCGGCGTCGTCCGCCGGCCGGCCGGGGTGCGAATCGACATCGGCGGCGTCGGCAAGGGCCTCGCCGCCGACCTGTGCGCCCTGCGGCTCAACAACCGCAGCAGCTTCGCGGTCGACGCCGGCGGCGACCTCGTCGTCGGTGGGACCGATCCCGTACGGCGCGAGATCGAGATCCGGCACCCGTTCCGACCGGAGCCCGCGCACGTGATCTCCCTGACGACCGGGGCCCTTGCCACTAGCGGCATCTCGAACCGGATCTGGCGCTCAGGCAAGGGCTACGCGCACCACCTGATCGACCCGGCGACGGCGAAGCCCGCGTGGACCGGGGTCATCCAGGCCTCGGCGGTGGCCGCCACCGCGCTGGAAGCCGAGACGCTCGCCAAGATCGCGCTTCTGGGCGGTCCCGCCGGCGCCGACCGGCTGCTCTCCACCCAAGGCGGCGTGATCGTGGTCGACGACGGGTCCGTCCGGGTCTTCGGCGGCACCGCCGACACTCTGGCCGCGTGAGCTACACCGATCCCGGAGCCCACTTCTTCTGGCTCGGGAGCCGTGCCCTGGGCGTGACTGCGATGGTCCTGCTCTCGCTGACCACGGGGATCGGTCTCGCGCTCGCCGGGCGCCCACGGCGCAGAGGCCTTGCCGGTTGGCTGCGCCATCACCACGAGGCGTTCGCGCTGGCGGCACTGTTGGCCATCGCCGGCCACGGGCTGCTCCTGCTGGGCGACTCCTTCCTGAAACCGGGACTGGTCGGGATAACGGTGCCGTTCGCCGTTCACGGGCAGCCCGTGTGGACTGGCCTCGGCATCATCGGCGCCTGGCTCACGGCGCTCGCAGGCCTGAGCTCTTATGCGCGGCGTCGCATCGGCCCCTCGGCCTGGCGGAAGCTCCACCGCCTCACTCTCCTCGGATGGGCACTGGCGGTGGTCCACACCTTCGGCAGCGGATCCGACGCACGCACGTTGTGGCTGCTCGCGATCGTGGTGTCGACCGCACTGCCCGTCGTCGCACTCGCGTGGGCGCGCCTCGATGAAGTCGAGTCGGCCCCGTCGGCGGATCCTCAGAGAAATCTCAGAGCTCTCTAAGAGGCTTCACAGTGCCGGAGGCGATGCTCCTCCTGCGGCCGGTCGTCGAGCGGCCGGACCAACAAGCAAAGGAGATTGCTGATGAAAGGACCATGGAGGATGCTCGCGCTGCTGATTGCGGTCGGCGTGGTGGCAGGCGCCTCGATCGCGGTGGCGGCCCCGAGCGGCTCGTCCTCGAGCTCGAAGTCGGGCTCCTCGGGCTCGAGTCCGGGCTCGAGCACGCGCGAGCGCTTCGAGGATCATGGGCCCGGCCCGGGTGCGGACCTGTCGGCGCTGGCCGGCAAGCTCGGCGTTTCGACGGCCAAGCTGCGCAGCGCTCTCGAAGCGGTGCGCAACGACGTCAAGCCGCCCTCGCGCAGCAGGACGCAGCCCCCCACCAAGCAGCAGATGGAGGCGACCTGCACCAAGTTCACCGACGCGCTCGGCACGGAGCTCGGCAAGAGCGGTGACGACGTGCGGTCGGCGTTGAAGGAGGTCGCGAAGGACCGCCTCGCCGCCGACGTGAAGGCCGGCAGGCTGACGCAGACCCAGGCCGACGCGATCCAGAAGAAGATCGATTCGTCCGCCTGCGCGCCGATCGGGTTCCACGGACCCGGCCCCGGTGGTTGCCATGGCGGCCACGGTCCCGGTCATGGTCCCGGTGGCCCCGGCTACGGTGACGGTGACGGCCCCGGGCGTTTCGGCGGCCCGCCACCAGGAGCGCCAAATGGCAGCAGCGGCGACTCCGGCACCACGGCTCCGTCGGCAGCTCCGCAGACCCTCGCGTTCTAGGAAGAGACCGCGAGTAGGCTCATGTGATGAGCGAAGGACCCACCGTTTTGGTGGTGGATGACGACGAGTCGATCCGCGTGGCCCTCGAGCGTGCACTGCGCCTCGAGGGCTTCGCGGTCCAGTCCGCCGGCGGCGGGCTCGAGGCACTCGAGCTCGTGGACCGCGACCCGCCGGCCGTCATGGTGCTCGACGTCACGATGCCCGACATCTCCGGCGTCACCGTCACCGCTCGGCTGCGCGCCCGCGGCGTCGACGTTCCGATCTGCATCCTGTCCGCGCGCGACGAGGTCCACGACCGGGTGGCCGGCCTTCAGGCGGGAGCCGACGACTATGTCGTGAAGCCGTTCGACCTCGAGGAGCTGGTCGCGCGGCTGCACGCGTTGCTGCGGCGCTCGCCCGCCTCGACAGGCGCGGAGCTGCGCGTCGGCGACCTGCGGATCGATCCGGCTCGCCGGCAGGTCGCGCGCGCGGGGCGTGACATCGAGCTCACCCGGCGTGAGTTCGAGCTTCTGGAGGAGCTCGGGCGCCATGCCGGCATGGTGCTCAGCCGGCCGCAGCTGCTCCAGAGCGTGTGGGGCTACGACTTCGAGGTGGACGGCAACGTCGTGGACGTCTTCGTCGGCTACCTGCGTCGCAAGCTCGAAGCTGACGACGAGCCGCGCATGATTCACACGGTACGCGGCGTCGGCTTCGTGCTGCGCCCCTGAGCTAGTGAGCCGCAACCCCAGCATTCGCCTGCGCGTCACCGCCGCCGCCACGGCGGCGGTCGCGTTCGTCTTGATAGCGGCCGGGGTGCTGACGGTCACGTCATTCGCCAGTCACGAGCGATCCAGCCTGGACCGCGACCTCGAACGCCGGGCGAGCGGACCAGCGGGCGACCTGTTCGGCGGCGGCGGCCATCCGCCGGGTGGAATTCCTGCAGATCACGGTTTTGGTGGGCGCACCGAGCGTCAGGCCGACGAGGACCTGCTCGCGCAAAGCGGATCGTTCGTGCGCGTGCTGCAGGGCGGCACCGTGCTCGCGGAGCAGGGCGACGTCCCGTCCGGGAACTTTCCGCTTCCGAACGGCACCGGATTCCAGACCGTGGACGCGGGTGGCGGGAAGTGGCGCACGCTGACCGTGGATGCGCGCCCGCCGCCCGACGAGCAGGGGCAGACCATGGGCCAAGTTCAGTTTGCCGCGAGTCTCGCCGCCCAGGAGAGCCGCATATCCGACCTGCGCGACCGGGTCGCGCTGGTCTCCGGGATCGGCGTGGTCCTGGCCGCACTGATCGCGTGGTTCTTCGCGGCGCCCGCCTTGCGGCCGCTGCACGCACTGCGCAACTCCGTGGCGCGGGTCAGCACGACACGTGACCTCGCCAACCGCCTCCCCGAGGGCGATGCACCCGAGGAGGTGGGAGCGGTCGCCCGCAGCGTGAACGCGATGCTGGGCCGGCTCGAGCGCTCCAGCTCCGAGACGGAGCGCGCCCTGTCCGCGACACGGCGCTTCGCGGCCGACGTGGGACACGAGCTGCGCACACCGCTCACGTCGATCCGCGCGAACTTCGACGCCCTACGCCGTAACCCCGACATGCCGGAGGCGCAACGGCGCCGCCTGCTCGACGAAACGGCGGCCGAGCAGGTCCGGCTGGTCTCGCTGCTCGACTCGCTGCAGGCGCTTGCACGCGGAGACGCGGCGGAAGCCCTTCCGCGCGAGCGGCTCGACCTCGGGGACACGGTCGATGCCGCCGTGACGGCCGCTCGGGCGCGCCACCCGGACGCGACGATCGAGCTGCACGCTCCCGATGGCCAGCTCGCGGTGGACGGCTGGCCGGACGGGCTGCGCCTGCTCGCCGACAACCTGATCGAGAACGCGGTTCGTCACGGTGGCTCCCGCGTCGCCGTCACCATCTCGGAGTCCCGCCCGGGAACCCTCGTGCTCACCGTCGAGGACGATGGACCCGGGATTCCGCCTGCCGATCGTGAGCGCATCTTCGACCCGTTCGTGCGTGGCGACAGCACGTCCGAGCACGGGTCCGGCCTGGGGCTTGCGCTGGTCGCGCAGCAGGCCGCGATCCATGGCGGCACCGTCGATGTCGGCGAGTCGACGCTCGGAGGCGCTGCCTTCCGAGTGGTGATCCCCGTCACCGCCGCGCCACGCGAAGCGTGGCATGCTCCGGCCCCCTGACCAGATCCCGGCGGAGGAGGCCCGCTTGAGCTACGAGACCCTGATCTACGAGCAGGACGACCACGTCGTGACGCTCACGCTCAACCGGCCCGAGCAGCACAACGCGATCAACCGGGTCATGAACAAGGAGCTGCACCGCGCCTGGGAGCGGTTCCGGGACGACGACGACGCGTTCGTCCTGGTGCTCACCGGAGCCGGCGACACGACGTTCTCGGCCGGATGGGACCTCGCCGACGCCGCGGCGCTCACCGAGCTGCCCGACTACGAGGAGTTCCGCCGCTCCATCTACAACGCCCCGGGGGAGTGCGGCTACACGAGGCGCGTCGACGTCTTCAAGCCGGTGATCGCGGCCGTCAACGGGTTCGCGTTCGCGGCCGGCCTGGAGACGGCACTCCTGGCCGACATCCGCGTCGCGTCGGAGAACGCCGAGTTCGGGGCGCTCGAGCGGCGCTGGAACATCGTCGGCGGCGACGGGATGACGGTCCGCCTGCCGCTGGTCGTCGGCCACGGACGCGCGATGGAGCTGCTGATCACGGGCCGGCGGGTGAAGGTCGACGAGGCGGAGCGAATCGGGCTCGTCAACGAGGTCGTCCCGCAGGGACAGGCGCTATCGCGGGCGCAGGAGATGGCGCGCGAGATCGCCGCGCTGCCGCAGGGCGCGATCCGCAGCGACAAGGAGTCCGTGGTGCGCGGCATCGGCCGCACGCTGGAGGAGCGGCTGCGCATCGAGGCCGAGATGACGATCTCGATGTTCATGCGCCGCGACTCTCAGGCCATCGGAGCATCTGCCTTCAAGCGCGGGGCGCGCGATCCGGCGGAGGTGGAGTGGCCGAATCATGGGTTGTAGTCGGGAGTCGGGAGTCGGGAGTCGGCAGTCGGCAGGCGGCAGGCGGCAGGCGGCAGGCTTAGGCCGGTAGCCAGTCCCTCGGAAGGGAGCTGGCTATTGGACCTGGATAGTTGGGCAGGATTCTTCTTGCCAGGGCCGCTGCGGGGCGGTTCTCTACTTGGTTGCGGAGGTCTTCGAACTCCAGGAGCACGCGGAGCGTGGTGCCGATCTGAAGGTCTGCGGCGTTGGGCTCGGGGCCGCCGATCACTCCTTCCGCGATCAGCTCGTCGACATGGTCGATGAGCCCGGGCAGCCGGGCCATGTCGGAGCGGATTCCAGCGTCGTCGGCACCGATCTGCCGCGCGAAGTAGATCGCGAGCGGCTTGTTCATCGGCGCGACCAGACGCGGCGCCGGCAGGCCGGTTTCGCGCGCCAGCCACACACGCAGCTCGGGGTTGTGCCAGACGGACCACCGAAACGCGCGCCGCGGGATCGGCTGCAGCTCGCGCTCGCCCCACTCCTCGGCCTCCTCGACGGCTCGTCTCTGCACCGGATCCGCGGGGTACAGAGGCGGATCGGGCGCCGTCTCCTCGAGCAGCCGCATGATCTCGACGGAGTGCTGCGACTTGCGGCCGTCGATCTTCAGCGCGGGGACGGTATTGCTCCGAAAGCCGGCCGCCCGCAGCATGGCGGGATGAAAGCCCGGCAGCAGGGCGACCACGCGGTGCTCGATCCCCTTGCGCTCGAGGGCGATCCGCACGGCCTGTGAGGGATGCGACAGCGTCATCGCGTAGAGCTTCGCCGGCATGCAGCCACCCTAACGCGGCGCAACCCCTGAGAGCTGCGGGTGTTCCTATACGCGAAGTGCGCATCAGATCAGCAGCCGTGCTCGGAGCCGCCTTGCTTTGCCTGGCGCTGCCGGCGCTCGCGCGGGCGGACGACCTCGTCACGACCGCGACCCGCCCCACGCCCGTGAGCGCGTATGCCGGCCGCATCGCCTGGAGCGCCTTCGACCCCGCTCAGAACGCGTACGTGCTGATGACCAGCGTCGGGGGCGTGCCCTCCGTCGTGCCGGTCGCTCCTCGCTCGGTCCCGTTCGACGTCGACCTCGGGCCGGACGAGAACGGCGACACCGTCGCCGTCTACTCCCGCTGCCGCCAGGAGCCCGGGCCGCGCGCTCCGGCGACCGGCAACGTCATCACCCAGCTCCCCGTGTGGGAGACGGGACGCGGCTGCGACATCTACAGGTTCACCTTCGCCACCGGGCGCGAGACGCCGATCGCGGTCGCGAACTCACCGACCGCGAGCGAGTTCCTGCCGACCGTGTGGAAGGCGCGCGTCGCATTCGCGCGCGTCTACGAGCGAAAGCACGGCATCGCGGGCCAGCGCGCCTATCTCTACTTCCGCGGCGTCTCCGGAGCGGGACGCTCCGTGCGCGTGCCGGCCGGGTCGCGCTCGACCCAGCGTTTCTGCACCGGCAAGCCGAGCCGCTGCAAGCGGCTGCTCGAGCCCGGTCCGACCTCGCTCGATCTCGCCGGCCGCCGACTCGCGTTCGGCTGGGACTCCGGCGACGAGGGCGGCCCGACGACCGCCGCCTACTACGCGACGCTGAGCGCGCACCCCCGCAAGCACCGCATTGATCTCGGCGGCTCCGGTGACATTCAGGCGACCGAGATCATCCAGCCGTCCGTCGACTCCGGTCAGGTCTACTGGGGCCGCACCCTGTTCGGTGACACGACCGCGAGCTCCGTGCGGCGCTACCGCATCACGACCGGTGGCCGCCAGCAGGCCCCGCTGCCGACTCCGGGCCAGCCGGACGCATTCGTGCGGTCGGTGCTCGCGCTGGCAGTCGACGGCCCGGCCGTCTACTACCTGCTGTCGGGCGCCAACCTTCCGGGCGAGCCGTGTACGCCGGCGCAGCCGTGTATCGCCCCGCCGGATTGCTCGGACGCAGGCCCGTGCCGGCTGATGGTGGCGCACAACCCTGCCTTCGTGAGCTTCAAGCGCTAGCGCGGTGGGGGCGTTGGCCCCCACCGCACCAGCTGCAGCGGGTCAGTCGTCGTGCTTGCCCTTGCCGTGCTTCTTGTGCTTCTTGTGCTTGTGCCCGTGGTGGTCGCCGTGATCGCCGTGGTTCCCGTGACCGCTCTCGCACAGGCCGTCGGGGCTCGAGGTCTCGCACCGGTTGCCGAAGAAGCGCACGTTGGTCCCGGACTCGTCCCACAGGATGTCGAACGGGTCGTTGTGGAACGCGACGTTGTGCGCCACCTTGATGTCGGCCAGCGGCGGGCCCTCTGAGACCAGGAGGATGCCGCCCGAGAAGTCCGTCGGACCGCCGGGCTTGTTGCCCAGCACGACGTTGTCCTCGATGTCGATGTCCGTCGCAGACGAGACGCCGATGCCGATGCCCGAGATCGGGCCCCCCTCTTCATCGCCCGGGCACGCGAGGTTGTTCTCGGTGGCCCGGTTGTCCTTGATCTCCCATGTGTGTGGGTTGGCACCGGTGTTCAGCACCAGGATGCCCATGCAGTTGCCCCAGACGTCGTTGTGCTCGGCCTCGCCGTTCGAGGCGTCGCGCAGGAAGATCCCGAACCCGCGGTTCTCGTACGAGGCGTTGTGCTCGACCTCGGCGTTGGAGTTCGGAGAGTCGCCGACGTAGACGCCCGCCTCGCCGTTGCCGTTCGTGACATTCCACGAGTAGACGCCGTCCGAGGAATCGAACTGCGCGATGCCGTACTCGTCGTTGTCCTCGGCGTGAACGCCGGTGACCGTCGCGCCGTCGTTCCCGAACAGGAAGACGCCGGACCCTGAGAAGCCCCGGATCGACAGGTCCTTGACTGTCAGGTCCTGTACGCGCCTGATGACGTTGAACTGGTCATCGACGACTGTCGCGCAGATGCCGTTCACGGAGCCGCCGTCGGCGCCGCAGGTCGGATGGGGCGTGTCGGGTGGCACCAACTCGGTCTTGCTCGCGCCGGCGCCCTTGATCGTGATGTCGTCCTTGTCGATGTAGAGGTTCTCCGCATAGGTCCCCGGCTTGACCTTGATCGTGTCGCCGGGATCGGCGGAGTCGATCGCTTCCTGAATCGAGTCTCCCGGGGAGACCTTGATGGTGTGTGCCCCGGCGACCGCCGGGAGGGCCATCGCCAGTGCTCCGAGCACCAGGGCGATGATGGTCATCTTGACTCTCATGCCACGCCTCCTCTCGCGTGCGAATCCACTGCGGGCCTGCTTCCCCGCCCGCCTCGCAGCCTAACCCGTAGCCAAGGTTGAGCGAACCTCGGCGCGAGTCGATGAAGACCCGATGACCCACGCAGGAATCAGCGAGCGCGCGCCGCTTTCCGTGCGCGCCTTCGAGCCGGACGACGTCGGCCCCGTGGTGCAGCTTCTGCGCGGCGCCCTCGGCGACTGGCCGGTCGTCGAGGGCGTCGACGCCGTCTGGGGTTCGGAGCAGTTCTTCGACTGGAAGCACCGCCGCAGCCCCTTCGGCGCCTCCACGGTGATCGTGGCGCTGGCCGAGGGCCGAATCGTCGGAGTGCGGGCTTTCATGCCCTGGCGGCTGACCGCCGGCGACAGGGAGATCGATGCCTTTCGCTCCGCCGACGCGGCGACCCGGCCTGAGCTCCAGCGCTTGGGCGTATTCGCTCAAATACGGACGGTCGCCGGCGAGCTGCTCCCGCCCGGTGCGCAGCTCAGCTTCGGCACTCCCAACCTGAAGAGCTACGGGGCAACCATGAAGCTCGGAGGACGCGAGGTCGTGGAGGTGATCCGTCCCTGGGTCCGCGTGGCCGTCTCGCGGGCGGCCGCGGCCAAGGCGAGCCGCCGCGCCGCCCCGCCGCCGGTCGAAGCGCCGAATGCCGCGCAGGAGCTGGCGCATGATCGCCAGATCACGGAGCTCCTGGAGGAGATCCGCGCAGGTGAGGCCCGCCTCACGACCGCGCGCTCGGTCCCCTACCTTCGGTGGCGATACGGCGAGGCGCCGATCGTCTACCACGCACTTACCGAGGAGGCGGGCGGCGCACTCAGGGGCCTGGCGCTGTTCCGGATGCGCACCGCGCGCGGCATGCCGCAGGCGGTGATCGAGGAGCTCCTGGTCCGGCCCGGCGACCGCCGGACCGCGGGACGCCTGCTGCGCTCCGTGGGGGCAGCGACGCAGGCGCCCCTGCTCTGCTGCCGCTTTCCATCTCCGTCGCCGCAGCGCATGGCAGCCGCGACCGCCGGCTTCCTCCCGCGCCGTGACGGGCTGCCGCTCGTCGTGAAGCGCCTGACAGACGAAGCGCCCGAGATCGCGGGCCCGCAACGGTGGGCGCTCACGCTGGGCGACGTCGAGATCTTCTAGGCGGCGAATCCCCTCAGAGTGATCGTTGACGCTCACCGCGGCGACGCGTCGCGCTACGGTGGCGGTGATGGCGATCGAGCAGCGTGACGTCGCGGAGGTCTCGGAAGCTGCGGAATTCGTGCAGCGGTTCGCCGCTGGGTGGTCGAAATGCGACCCCGCCGCGCTCGCGGAGCTGCTCGACGAGGACGTCGTCCTGATCCAGCCGATGATGCCGTCCACTCGCGGGCGCGCCGCATCCCGGGCGGCGTTCGCGCGCCTGTTCGCGCTGATCCCCGACCTGCGCGCGACCGTCCACCGCTGGGGCGCGGGCGACGACGTCCTCTATATCGAGTTCACCCTCGCCGGGACTTTCGGCGGTCGCGAGCTGAGCTGGCCGGCGGTCGACCGGTTCATCCTGCGGGACGGCCTCGCGGTGTCTCGCGTCTCGTACTTCGATCCGCTTCCGCTCGCATTCAAGATGCTGACGCGCCCACGCGGCTGGGGCCGCGTGATCCGGTCCGGCTTCCGGCCCTCTTTCGGCGGGCCACCCTCCGATGCCGCCTAGCATCCCCGAGCGCGGCACTCCGACCTTCCCTGACGGCCCTCGCCTGCCGCGCTTCGCGCAGACGGCGGGCTTCGTCTTCTTCCCGCGCCAGTTCATGGACGGAGCGCGCCGCCGCTATGGGGACGTGGTCCGCTTCGGGACGCTGTTCGACCGGTGCTTCGTGATGGTGTTCGACCCCGAGACGGTCAAGCAGGTGTTTCGCGCGTCACCGGAGCGCCTGCGCGCCGGCGAGGCCAATGCCCCGCTGGGGCCGGTCCTCGGCGAGCGCTCCGTGCTGCTGCTCGACGGAGCCGAGCACCTTCGCCAGCGCCGGCTGATGCTGCCGGCCTTCCACGGGGAGCGGATGCGCGAGTACGCAGACGGTGATGCAGGAGGCCACGGACCGGGCGATCGACTCGCTGCCCGTCGGAGAGCCCTTCCGGCTGCTGCCGGTCATGCAGTCGGTGACCCTCGACGTGATCATGAGCGCCGTCTTCGGAATCGAGCGCGGCGCCAGGCAGAACGAGTTGAAGCGGCGTATTCGGGCGATGATCGAGCCCGTCGCCAGCCGTGCAGGCCTGCTCCTGATGTTGCTGTCCGGCGGCCGCATCGCTCCATCCGGGCTGCGCCAGTTCGAGCAGCGCAGGCGCGCGATGGACGAGCTGATCTACGCCGAGATCGCCGCTCGCCGCGACGCGCCGGACCTCGAGGACCGCTCCGACGTCTTCTCGATGATGCTGCTCGCCCGCGACGAGGACGGCGCCGCCATGACCGACAGCGAGCTCCGTGACGAGCTCGTCACCCTGCTCGTGGCGGGACACGAGACGACGGCCACCGGTCTGGCGTGGGCATTCGAGCTGCTGCTGCGGAACCCGCCGGTCATGGAGCGCCTGCGCGCCACGTTGAAGGAGGGCGACGAGACATATCTCGACGCGGTCGTAAAGGAAACACTGCGGCTGCGCCCGGTGGTGCCCGGCGTGGGGCGCGTCGTTCGGGGCGAGCCGTTCGAGCTCGGGCCGCTATCTGATCCCGGACGGCATCGAGATCAATCCCTCGATCGCCGCGATCCACCGGCGGGGCGACTGCTACCCGGACCCGCAGGCGTTCCGCCCCGAGCGCTTCCTTGGCGACGACGCCCCGGACACCTACACCTGGCTGCCCTTCGGGGGCGGCACACGGCGCTGCCTGGGGGCGAGCTTCGCCACCTTCGAGATGCGGGTCGCGATCAGGCGCATGCTCGAGCGAACGGACCTCCGTCCTGTTGACCGCCGGCCCGAGAAGGGCCTGCGCAAGGGCGTGACGATCGTTCCCCGCCGCGGAGTGCGTGTGATCCAGCCGGTACCCCCGCTGACCCGGCGTCCGGAACCCGAGTTTTCCGCTGCGCCGGCCGGGCCCGCGTAGCGCCTAGCGGCGCTGCTGCCTGTACATCGCGAGCGCGTGGGCGCCCGCCGGGCGCTCGCGCAGCTCGTTCGCCATCGCCGCCGCCGGGGCGGGCAGCTCGTGCGGCTGCGGCAGCGGCACGCCGTACTCGGGCGGCATGATCACCGCCGACGCCAGCGCGGCGAACGTCAGGTCCGCCGCGGTGAAGCGATCGCCGCAGAGGTACGGGCGCCCGTCGCTCAGGCGTTCGTCGACCGTCGTCGAACACCTCGCGGACGACCTCCTCCGACTCGGTCGCGGTCTCGGGCGTGATGTCGAGCACGCGGTCGATCACTCCGATCATCAGCGGATAGGCGACTCGGCAGGAGCCGGCGCTCCCAGGCGGGGACACCTGTGCAGCCGTACCGGACGGCGAGGTCGCGGCTCTTTCGCAGCCGGAAGTACATCCAGCGCCGGCCGTGAGGGCCGAGGCGGTCGTCGAAGTCTCGCTCGAGCGCCCGCACCTCATCGCGCTCCGCGGGGTCGTCCGGGTACAGGCGAGCGTCCGCGGGTGCCCGTCGTGTCCGCGTAGGCCAGGATGTCCTCGGACTCGGTGAGGACGCCTCCGTCGCAGCGGGCCAGGACCGGCATCGTCTTGCTGCGGCCCACGCGCATCGCGACGAATCGATGGATCACCTGGACGTGCGCCCGCTCCCGGTATGGGATGCCGGAACGGTCCAGCGCCCAGCGCGCCTTCTCGCAGTAGTGGCTGATCGGGATCGTGTAGAGGACGTCGGGCGCGGCGGCAGACATGGCCCCCCATCTCACCACACGCAACGTTGCCTGCACTGTGACGGTGGGCGACTAGGCTCCGTAGATGGCGATCAGGGAAGCCACCGAGGCGGACCTCCCCGCGCTCATTCCGCTGATGCGCGGCTACTGCGACTTCTATGACTCCAACCCCGAGGACGCAGGCCTCGAGCGGATGGTCCGAGCGCTGGTCGCGGCGCCCGATGACGAAGGGCTGCTCCTCGTGGCGACCGAGGAGGAGAGCGGCGAGGTGGTCGGGTTCGCCGCCAGCGGCTGGAAGTGGTCCAGCCTGCGCGGCGCGCGGATCGTGGTGCTCGAGGACCTGTTCGTGGCCGAGCGCGCGCGCGGCCGCGGCCACGCCGACGCGTTGATCGCCGCAACGGCCGAGGTCGCGCGAAGCCACGGAGCGCCGGCCGTGACTTGGCTGACCGCGCCGGACAACCACCGCGCCCAGGCCGTCTACAACCGGATCGGCGGCCGCGCCGAGACGTTCCTGGAGTACGAGCTGCCGCTCCGCGACGTCTAGGCGCTCGCCGCACGGGGGGCGAGAATCGGCTCGCTGCTCCTTTTGGTAGTGCATGGACTACCAAATCGAGCATCGAACGCTGGGGGCGCCGATCTGGGAGCTGGCGGCTCGCCAGCATGGCGTGGTCGCTCGTTGGCAGCTCCTCGAGCTCGGCCTCCACCCGCAGGCGATCAAGCACCGCGTGGCGCGCGGGCGCCTCCATCCCGTGGCGCATGGCGTATACGCCGTAGGTCGGCCTGAGGTATCGCAGTACGGCAAGTGGATGGCGGCCGTCCTGTGCTGCGGTCCTGCCGCCGCGCTGAGCCACTTCGCAGCAGGAGCCCTCCTGGGTATCCGCCCATCCTCGGTGGTCGAGATTTCTGTCCCGCGACCTGGGTCGCGCCGCCGGCCGGGCATCACGGTCCACCGCCGGCCAGGCCTAACGGCAGACGACATAACTGTGCAGCGAGGAATTCCTGTCACGACTCCTGCCTGCACACTGGTGGACCTTGCGACCCGTCTCCCTCCCGCGGAGATGGAGCGGGCGATCAGCGAGGCGGACCAGCGTGATCTGATCGATCCGGAAACCCTCCGCGCGACGCTCGAGCTGATGCCAAGACGGCCGGGGATCGCCATCGTGCGCCAGACGCTTGACCATGCGACCTTCACCCTGACCCGGTCGGAGCTCGAGCGCCTGTTCATGCCGCTTGCCCGACGAGCCGGGCTGTCGAAGCCTCTGACCCTCCAGTGGGTCAATGGATTCGAGGTCGATTTCTACTGGCCGGACCTGGGTCTGGTCGTCGAGACGGACAGCCTGCGCTATCACCGCACGCCGGCGCAGCAGGCGCGGGACCGCTATCGCGACCACGTCCACACGGCCGCTGGGGTGACGCCGTTGCGGTTCTCGCACGGGCAGATCAAGTTCCAGCCGTCCCACGTCGAGGCGACGCTCGCCGCGACCGCCGCCTGGCTTCGGCCGGCGATGAACGCCTAGTAGCATCGAGCGATGCCTGATCGTCTCTACTTCACGGAATCCGACGACGCCAATGCGCTGATCGCATCGGATCCGATGGCGCTCCTGATCGGCTTCGCGCTCGACCAGCAGGTGTCCGTGCAGAAGGCCTTCTCCGGGCCGCTCGTGATCCAGGAACGGCTCGGCACGCTCGATGCCGGCACGCTCGCCACCACGGATCTCGAGCCGGTTTTTCGCGAGAAGCCGGCGCTCCACCGCTACCCCGGGTCGATGGCGAAGCGGGTGCAGGAGCTGGCCGCCCACGTCCGCGACACCTACGACGGCGATGCCGCGCGCGTCTGGACCGACGCCGCCGACGGCGATCGAGCTGCGCGCCAATCTCGTCGGACCTGCCCGGATTCGGCGAGATGAAGGTCAAGGCGCTGGGCGCGGTGCTGGCGAAGCGGTTCGGCGTCGAGGCCGCGCGCGAGCTGGTTCCGTCGCACCCCACGCTGGGCGACGTCGACTCGGCACAGGCGCTCGAGGACTATCAGGCCGCAAAGCGGAGCACAAGGCCGAGTGGTCAAGGCGAAGGCGCCCGCCTAGCTCAGCCGCCCCGGGGCGGCGATGAGTTTTTGGCGGTGCCGGGTCTTAGATGCGACCGATCGGTGAATAAGGAACCTTCGACAGCGAAGAGGATTCGACAACGTGACTACTGACACGAACAACGACCGCAAGCGCTGGCTGGCGCTGTACGTCCTCTGCGGGGGAATGCTGATGATCGTGCTCGACGCGACGATCGTGAACGTCGCGCTGCCGACGATCCAGGACGACCTCGGCTTCTCCCAGAACAACCTGGCCTGGGTCGTGAACGCATACCTGATCGCCTTCGGGGGCCTGCTGCTGCTCTCCGGGCGGCTCGGCGACCTGATCGGCCAGCGGCGCATCTTCCTGATCGGCCTGGCGGTCTTCACGAGCGCCTCGCTGCTCTGCGCCGTGTCGCAGAGCCAGGGGCTGCTGATCGGGGCGCGGTTCATCCAGGGCGCCGGCGGCGCGGTCGCCTCGGCGGTGATCCTCGGAATGATCGTGACGATGTTCCCGGAGCCGCGGGAGCAGGCGAAGGCGATCGGCGTCTTCAGCTTCGTCGCCTCGGCGCGGCGCCTCGGTCGGGCTTCTGCCGGCGGCGTGATCACGCAGGCGATCAACTGGCACTGGATCTTCTTCGTCAACATCCCGGTCGGGATCACGGTCGCGCTGCTCGCACGGCGCCTGGTGGAGACCGGCCCGGCATCGGCCTCCAGGAGGGCGCCGACGTGTCGGGCGCCGTGCTGATCACCGAGCGGCCTGATGCTCGCCGTCTACACGCTGCTCGAGGCCGGCAACAAGGGCTGGGGCTCGACCCAGACGCTCGTGCTGGGTGGCCGATCTCGATCGCGCTGGTGGTCGCCTTCGTCCTCCGCCAGGCGCGCATCGCGAACCCGCTGATGCCGCTGCGCCTGTTCCGCTCGCGCAACGTCGCCGGGGCAAACGCTCGTGATGGGCCTGCTGGTGGTCGGCTTCTTCAGCATGTTCTTCCTGGGCGCGCTGTACATGCAGGAGCATCCTCGGCTACAGCCCGCTCGAGGTCGGCCTCGCGTTCCTGCCCTCGTGCATCGTGATGGGCACGCTGTCGCTGGGCTACGCCGAGAAGCTGATCATGGGCGTCGGCGCCAAGGCGGCGCTGCTCGCCGGGCTCGTCTTCGCGGCCGCCGGCCTGCTCTTCTTCACCCGCGCGCCGGTCGACGGCAACCTGGGCCGTCGACATCCTGCCGGTGATGTTCCTGCTCGGCATCGGCGCGGGGCTCGCGTTCCCGGCCGCTGATGACGCTCGCGATGTCGGGCGCGACGCAGAGCGACTCGGGGCTCGCGTCGGGACTGGTGAACACGACCACACAGGTGGGCGGGGCGATCGGCCTCGCGGTGCTCGCGACGCTCGCGACATCGCGCACGGACGCCCTGCAGGCGGACGGCGTCGACACGACTCGGCGCTCAACTCCGGCTTCCACCTCGCCTACACTGTCGGCGCGGTGCTGGTGCTCGCGGCGATCGCGGTCGCAGCGGTCGTGCTGCAGCCGGAGCAGGAGAGCGCCGGTGCTGAAACCGGCGAGGCGGGCGAACAGGAGCGCGCCGAGGCCTACGCCGAGGCCGCCTAGTGGCCCTTCTCGGAGCGTTCGGCAGGAAACGGCGCGGCTCCGGGGCGGGCCACTAAGCCCTTGCTGGAAATCGAGACGCCCCACGGGCCGGCCCGGGTGCTCCTGCACCAGGCACCGCGGGCGTCCGGCGCTCTGGTCCTCGGCCACGGAGCGGGCGGCGGAGTGAGCGCTCCCGACCTCATGGTGACCACCAGGGCGGCGCTCGAAGCACAGTTCAGCGTTGCCCTGGTGGAGCAGCCCTACAAGGTGGCGGGAAGGCGATCCCAGCCTCCCGCGACCCAGCTCGATACTGCCTGGACCGCCGTCATGGACCGGCTCAGCGCAGACGAGTTGGCCGGGCTGCGACTCATCACGGGTGGCCGTTCCGCGGGCGCTCGCGTCGCGTGCCGCACGGCTGCCGATACCGGCGCAGCCGGGGTGCTTTGCCTTGCGTTTCCCGTGCATCCTCCCGGCAAGCCGGAGAAGTCGCGCGAGGACGAGCTCGACGCGGTCGAAGTGCCCGTACTCGTCGTGCAGGGCGAGAGCGACCCGTTCGGCCATCCGTCGCCGGGCCCGAACCGGACCGTGGTCACCGTGGCGGGTAACCACAGCCTGAAGGCGGGCCTCGATCAGGTCGAGAACGCGGTTCGAGACTGGCTTGTCGATTTCGGCCTCTCCCGTTCGTCGTCTCGATAGAAACCCAGGGTGCGGCGGCCGGTGGCCCCCTCCCGCGACGACAAGGAGACACACGATGAGGTTCATGATCATGGTCAAGGCCAACGCCGACAGCGAGGCGGGAAAGATGCCCAGCGAGGAGCTCCTCACGGAGATGGGCAAGTACAACGAGGAGCTCGTGAAGGCCGGCGTGATGCTGGCCGGCGAAGGCCTCCACCCGAGCTCCAAGGGCGCACGGGTGAGGTTCTCCGGCAAGGACCGCACCGTGATCGACGGTCCGTTCGCCGAGACCAAGGAGCTGATCGCCGGGTACTGGCTCATCCAGGCCAAGTCCAAGGAAGAGGCGCTCGAGTGGGTCAAGCGCATCCCGAACCCCATGGGCGAGGAGTCCGAGGTCGAGGTGCGCCAGGTCTTCGAGGCCGAGGACTTCGGCGACGAGTTCACGCCCGAGTTGCGCGAGCAGGAGGAGCGCCTGCGTGCCCAGGTGGAGCAGAAGCAGCAGTAGGACCAAGGTCACACACGTGACCAAATGGTCACCTATACTCTCCTCCCATGGACGAGGTCTTCAGGGCACTCGCTGATCCGACCCGCCGGAGCCTGCTCGACGAGCTCTTCAAGGAGGACGGCCAGACGCTCACGTCGCTCGAGCAGCGGCTGCCGATGACCCGCTTCGGCGTGATGAAGCACCTCAAGGTGCTGGAGCAGGCAGGGCTCGTGACCACCAAGCGGCGCGGGCGCGAGAAGCTCCACTTCCTGAACCCCGTCCCTATCCGGCTCGTCCACGACCGCTGGGTGAGCAAGTACGCCGAGCCCTGGGCCGCCGCGCTCACGGGCCTCAAGCACAGACTGGAGGACAGGACCATGGAGAAGGTGTTCGAGATCTACATCAAGACGAGCCCGGAGCGGCTCTGGGAGGCGATCACGGATCCCGAGATGCGGGAGATCTACAGCTTCGGGGTGCGCGTGGACTCCGACTGGAAGACCGGCTCTCGCTACAACGGCCGCGCTGAAGCCGCGGGAATCGACATCACCGAGGGTGAGAACCTCGAGGTCGACCCTCCGCACCGGCTCGTCCAGAGCTTCAACGCGCTCTGGAGCGACGAGGTCAAGGCCGAGGGCACGTCCCGGGTCACCTGGGACGTCGAGCCGGTCGGCGACGACTCGCTGCCGCCTGACCGTGACCCACGATCAGCTGCGCGACGGCGCCAACGGCGAGCTCTACGGCGGCTGGCCGATGATCCTGTCGGGGCTGAAGACCCTGCTCGAGACCGGAGAGCACCTAACCACTCCGGGCTCGCTGCGCTACGCGCAGGCCGGCGCGGAGTGGACCGCCTGACCAACGGACCCGACCGGGGCGCTGCACGACGGCAGCGCCCCGGCTCGCGTCCCTCGTGCCTAGCCCATCACCGACCGGACCAGCGGCGCGTAGCCGCTGCTGTGCCCGGTGCGGTTCGGGTGGTAGCTCTCGCCGATCGGGTTCGAGAGGCCGTTCAGCCACTCGGTCGAGGAGCACACCGCGTGCCCTACGAACGACGGAATCGCATCCTTGAAGCGGAAGTTCGCTCCCGCCGCCGCGGCCCGGGCGCTCGTGACGTCCCGCAGCAGGTCCGCGGTCTGGTTGAGGCGCGTCATCTCGGTGCCGCTGAAGAACGTCCCCAGGTTGCAGTCCACTCCCATGAACAGCCTCGGGTAGCTCAACACGATCACCGTCGCGGTCGGTGCGCGCGACTTGATCGCGCTGTAGACCTGGTCCAGCCGCCCCGGCAGCGTGTTGCGGATGAACGTCTGCGCATTGTTGATCGCGCCGTCGCAGTTGGACAGCCAGCTCGGTTGCGCACACGTCGTGATCACGCTCGAGAAACCGGCGTCGTTGCCGCCGATCGTGATCGTCACCCACCGCGTGGTTCCGGTGACGCTCGAGACCTGGTTGTTCAGCACGTCGGCCGTCTTGGCCCCCGAGCACGCCGCGAACACCAGGTCGGTGTTGGCGCGCTGGGTGTCGACCAGCGACGGGTATGCGTAGACGCTTCGCTGGCAGCCCGTGTCGAAGTACGTGCGCGTGCCCGTCCCCGACGAATAGCTGTCCCCGAGTGCGACATACCGCTCGCCGGCCATGGCCGGCACGGCCCCGGTCGCCGTCAGGGCGACGGCGATGCAGGCAGCGGCGATGAACTTCCTCATTCCTCTCCCCTCTCTCCCCTGCCGCTCGATTGGCGGTCGAACGTATCCCGGCCGCTTCATGCGTGTCAAGCAACGAATGTGAAATCTTGCCTTTGACCCCGCAAACAGGAAGGACGACATGAGCACGAGCCCACTGATCACCGGAACGGACTTCATCACCGTCGCGACGAAGGACATCGACACCGCCGTCGGGTTCTACGGCGGGGTGCTGGGCCTCCCCGAGTTGAAGCGATGGGGCAGCATGCCCGCGGTCGAGTTCGAGACCGGCAACCTGACCATTGCCGTGATGCAGTCGGACGCATTCGGGCTTCAGTTCCAGCCGAACAACCATCCGATCGAGCTGCACGTCGAGGACTTCGAAGGAGCGCGCGCAGAGCTCGAGTCGCGCGGTGTCGAGTTCGAGCATCAGACGCATCGACTCCGGCGTCTGCCACCAGGCGTTCTTCTCGGACCCCGACGGCAACGCACTTGCGATCCATCACCGCTACGCACCCGGGGTGCCTCCGTCGGAAGCAGGCTAGCCGTGACACCCTGGCCCGCCGCACTTCCCTACGCGTCGTGGAGCGCGACGTGCGACACGCTCCACGCCCATACGCAGGTGCTCGGAAAGCTCGCCGTCGCCCTCGCGCCGCCCGAGCCGCAGCTCCAGCACGCGGCATTGCGCTTGACGGCCCGCGGCTGGGAGACGAACCCGCTGCCGGCGCCTGACGGATCGGGCTCGTTCGTGGCCGCGCTCGACCTGCATTCACATGAGGCGATTGGCGAGCACAGCGACGGGCGCACCGCGCGAGTCCCCCTGACACCGGACCGGCCAGTTGGCGAAGTGACGCAAGAGTTTCTCGCGGCACTGCGCGAGCTCGCGGGAGACTTCCAGATCAAGACCAACCCGCAAGAGGTCTCCTGGGCCGTCCCGCTCGACGAGGACCACGAGCACGCCACCTACGACGCCGGCCAGGTCGAGGCCTACTTCGACGTCGCGACCCGCGCCGCGCTCGTACTGGCGGAGTTCCGCGCGCCCTACCGCGGGCGCTCCACCCGGGTCAACGCTTGGTGGGGCTCGTTCGATCTGAGCGTGAACCTGTTCTCGGGGCTACCCGCGGATCCGCCCGCAAACGACTTCATCACGCGCAACTCGATGGACGCCCAGGAGGTCGCCATCGGGTGGTGGCCGGGCGACGCCAAGCTTGGGGAGTCCGCGTTCTACGCGTACGCCCACCCGGCACCGGAGGAATTCTCGAAGGCATCGCTCTCACCGCCGGCCACTCGCTGGAACGCCGAGCTGGGGCTCTACGCACTCGACTGGAACGACATCCAATCGGATCCAGACCCGCACGCGCGCGCCCTCGAGTTCGCCCGCTCGGTGTTCCAGCACGCCTGCATAGTCTGCGGCTGGGATCCCGCCCTGCCGGCAAGCTCCGAGGGGGACCCACCGCCCGTCAACTGACGCCGGCGCTCAGGCGTCGCCCCTGCTTCGCGGTCCCGGTCCCGGTCGCGGCTCGGCTGAACGCGCTTGGGCTCGCCCGGCATCTTCGGGTAGTCGGGCGGATACGGCATGTCGCCGTCACCCTGCGACTCGTACAGCTCCAGCAGCGGCTCGAGCGAGTGCGCGACCGTCGTCGATCTCCTCGTGCCGGTCGCCCACCTCGGCGAAGCGCGACGGCATGGTGGCGACCGTGAAGTCCTCCGGCTGGACCTCGGTCAGCTCGTCCCACGTCAGCGGCGCCGACACCGGCGCGCCCGGCTTCGGCCGGACGCTGTAGGCCGAGGCGATCGTCCGGTCGCGCGCGTTCTGGTTGTAGTCGACGAAGACCCGCTCCCCGCGCTCCTCCTTCCACCACTTCGTCGTCACCTCGCCAGGCCGGCGGCGTTCCAGCTCGCGGCCGAACGCGATCGCCGCGTGGCGGACGTCGGTGAAGGTCCAGCGCGGCTCGATCCGGACGTAGATGTGGACGCCGCGCCCGCCCGAGGTCTTCGGGAAGCCCCTGTACCCGAGGTCGTCCAGCAGCTCGCGCGCGGTGCCGGCGACCCTGCACCGCGTCGTCGAAGTCGGTGCCCGGCTGAGGATCGAGGTCGAGGCGCAGCTCGTCGGGGTGGTCGACGTCCGACTGCCGCACCGGCCACGGATGGAACGTGATCGTGCCCATCTGCGCCGCCCACGCGACGACCGCGATCTCCGTCGGGCAGATCTCGTCGGCGTGGCGGCCCGACGGGAACTGGATGCGCGCGGTCTCGACGTAGTCGGGCGCGCCGCGCGGGATGCGCTTCTGGAAGAAGGCGTCGCCGCCGCCCTTCTCGCGGGTGGAGAGCACGATTCCCGGGTGCACGCCCTTGGGCCACCGCTCGAGCGTCGTGGGCCGGTTGCAGAGCGCGCGCATGATCCCCGGCGCGACCGACGACGTAGTACTCGGCGATGTCGAGCTTGGTGACCGGCGCCGACCCGTTCGCCGGTGGGAAGATCACGCGGTCCGGGTTGGAGACGCGGACGGCGCGCCCGCCGGCGTCGATCTCAGTCGCTGGAGCGGCCACGGCGCGGACGCTACCGCGTGACCTCGCGGGCGTCGCCACGCAGCGCCCGCAGGTCGTCGATCGTGTCCGCCTCGGCGGCGTCCTTGTCCGGCCGGTAGCGCTTCACCCGTGCAAACCGCAGCGCGACTCCACCGGCATAGCGGGTGGAGGTCTGCACTCCGTCGAGCGCGATCTCCACGACCAGCTCCGGTCGCACGAAGACCGCGATTCCCTGCCGGCCGGTCTCGCGCTTCAGCAGCTCGGCGGTCTGCCACTCCAGGAGCTCGTCGGTCAGCCCCTTGAAGCACTTCCCGACCATCACGAATTCCCCGGTCTCGGCGTCGCGCGCACCGAGGTGGAGGTTCGAGAGCCGCCCCTGCCGGCGTCCGTGTCCCCACTCGGCTCCCAGCACGACGAGGTCGTAGGTGCGCACCGGCTTCACCTTGCGCCACGACTTTCCGCGCCGGCCGGCCGCGTACAGCGACTCTGCGTCCTTCACGACGACGCCCTCGTGCCCCGCTTCGAGCGAGGCATCGAGCACCCGCTGCGCCTCCTCCGGGTCGGAGGTGATCGTCCCCTCGATCTTCAGCTGCGGCGCAATCGCCTCCAGTCGGCGCCAGCCGCTCCTGCAACGGCGTATCGAGGAGGTCCTCGCCGTCCACGTGCAGCAGGTCGAACAGGAACGCCGGTGCGTCTTCCTCCATCCACAGGGCCTCACCGTCGAATACCGCCTGGCTCACCGGCAGCTGCGCGCACCGCGTCGGCGACGCCAGGCAGCGAGTCGGTGATCTCGTTGAGGTTGCGCGTGTAGAGGCGCACCTCGTCGCCGCTTGCGGTGGGCCTGGATCCGGATCCCGTCGAGCTTCCACTCGACCGAGGAGCGATCGAAGCTCGCCACCGCGTCCTCGACGCTCTCCGCCGTCGAGGCGAGCATCGGGAAGATCGGGCGGAAGATCTCGAACCCGACGTCGCGGAGCCCCTGCTCCCCACCCGTCATCGCGATCTCTGCCGTCCGGGTCAGGTCGCCGGAGAGCATCAGCGCCCGGCGCGCGATTGGGCCCGGTACGCCGGCCGCCTTCGCCACGGCGTCGACCATCAGCCCGGCGAGCGCGCCCTGTCTCAGCTCGCCCGTGAACAGGCGCCGGATGAAGTCCGCCTCGGGCTCGGTCGCGCGCCCGAACAGCTCCGCGAGGATCTGCTTGCGCCTGGCCGCCGACCCGCTTCCGGTCGCGGCTTCGATCTCGGTGATCATCCGGTCGAGCTCCTCGATCGTGATGGTCGGCTCGGTCGCCGCCACGTGCTCGATGCCGAAGATCGTCCGGTAGCCGATGCCGACACGCCCCTGCCGCGGCACGCCCGAGAGGAAGCCGACGGCAATCGGCACCTCGGCGGCCTCGAGCGAGCTCAAGAGGCCGGCGAGGATCGCGATCTTCCGCGAGCGCGAAGGCGTCTGTGCGACAAGGTCCGATGCCTGGACGACGTCGGCGAACGCGGTCAAGCCGCCGCTACTTGACCAGCCCGATGACGTGTCCCTCGGGGTCGGTGAACAGGGCGATCGTGATGCTTCCAACGACTTCGAAATGAACGACCGGCTGTCCCATGGTGTGACTCCCTTTTCGATGCCCGGCACCCGTCCGGCGCGTGGAAATGCAATCTACCCATAGGACTGCAGCGGCCCGGTGAACTCATCGCCCGGCGATCGCGATACTGCGGCGGATGACGACCGAGCCCAGATCCGGCCGCGCGCGGCGATTCACCGCGGAGCTGCGCCAGCAGGAGACCGTGAAGCCACTCGAGCTGTACTTCGACCTCGTCTTCGTGCTCGGGTTCACGCAGTGCACGGCGCTCATGTCCAAGAACCCGAGCTGGACGTCGGTCGGGCAGGGGATGCTGGTCCTCGCAGTCCTGTGGTGGGCGTGGGCCGCGTACGCGTGGCTGACGAGCGTCATCGATCCCGAGGAGGGCGCGGTGCGGGTCGCCTTCTTCGGGGCAATGGCGGCGATGCTGATCGTAGCCCTGTGCGTCCCCGAGGCTTTCGACGATCGCGCGCTCGCTTTCGCCATCGCCTACGGCGTCGTGCGCATCGGACACCTGGCGCTGTACGTGATCGCGAGCCGCGACGATCCCGGCCTACGGCGATCGGTGCTCAACATCGCGGTCAGCGCCCCGATCGCCGTCGGCCTCCTTGTCGCGGCATCGGCCCTGGATGGCCTCGCACAGAGTGCGCTGTGGGTGATCGCGATCGCGTTCGACATGCTTGGCCCCGCCTTCTTCGGGCTCGGAGGGTGGCGGCTGATGCCCGCGCACTTCGCGGAGCGGCACAACCTGGTGATCATCCTGGCGCTGGGCGAGTCGATAGTCGCGCTCGGGATCGGCGCCCAGATCGGCCTCGACGCTGGGGTGATCGCGGCCGCCGTGCTCGGGATCGCGCTCGCGTCCGCCGTCTGGTGGGCCTACTTCGACGTGGTGGCGATCGTGACGAAGCTGCGCCTGGAACGCGCTCCGGAAGGACGCGAACGCAACGCGCTCGCCCGAGACTCCTATTCGTACCTCCACTGGCCCATGGTCGCCGGAATCATCCTGATCGCGCTCGGGCTCGAGTTCACGATCGCCCACTACGACGACCCGCTCGACTCGGTCCACCGTTTTGCTTTGCTCGGCGGGACCGCGATCTACCTCCTCGCCCATGTTGTGCTGCGCCTTCGCAACGCCGGCACGGTGAACCGCCAACGGCTTGCGCTCGCGCTGGTGTTGCTCGCCCTCTGCCCGTTCGGCCTGGGCCTCGCGTCGCTCGCGGTGCTCGCCGGCGTGAACATCCTGTTCTGGGCGGTGATCGGCTACGAGACCATGCAGATCTACGACGAGCGGCGCTACCTGCTGCGTCACGGGCTCCCTGTCGAGCCGCCGACTAGGACCGGCTAGGACTGGATGAACGCGCCGAGGTCGCGGTTGAGGCGCTCCTTCTCGGTGAAGAAGAGGCCGTGCGCCGCACCTTCGTAGACCTTCAGCTCGCTGCCCTCGATCGCCTGCGCCGCCATCCGGGCTCCTTCGACGGGCGCGTTCGTGTCGCAGTCGCCGTGAACGATCAGCGTCGGCATGTCGAACGCCCCGATGTCCGGCCGGATGTCCGTCCCTGCCATCAGCGGCACCATGTCGATCGTCGCCTTCGGCGAGGCCTGCATGAACAGATTCGACGCCCACTGGAGGATCTCCGGGGAGACCGACCCGTTCGACCCGCTGCCGGTGAAGAACGCGGGCGCGCTGATCGCGACGAAGTGCGGGCGGTCCTCCCGCAGAGCGGCCATCAGGCCCTCGAAGACGTTGCCGTCGGCCGCGTCGCCATTTCGGCCGGCTCGAGCGGGAATGGAGGCATCGCGCCGATCAGGGCAACGCGCGCCACCCGGTCCGTACCGTGCCGCGACAGGTAGCGCGCGACGTATCCGCAGGCCATCGAGTGGGCCACCAGCGTGACCTCATTCAGGTCGAGCCGGTCGAGGACCGCCGCGAGGTCGTCCGCGAGCGTGTCGTAGTCGTAGCCCTGGCCGGGCTTGTCGGAGCGCCCGCATCCGCGGCTGTCGTATGCGACGCAGCGAAAGCCCCGGTCGGCGAGGAACGTCGTCTGGTACTCCCACATGTCGGCGCCGAGCACCCAGCCGTGGATGAAGACGACCGGCTTGCCCGACCCCCAGTCGTAATAGAAGAGGCTCGTGCCGTCGCTTGTCTCGATGAAGGCCATGTCGGTCTCCTGTGTCGAAATCGCCAGATGAGCCGCAGTACACCGGCGGCGAGGGCGAAAGTCGATTACCCGCGAGGTAATGCGGCGAAGTCCCGAAGCGCTTCTGCGGTCGCCTGATCGGCCGGGAAGAACGACTCGATCGAAAGCTCGGCAACCGTGATGTCGGTCGCGCGCGAGAACGTCGTGACCGTGCTGATCAGGGAGAGCTGCGAGTCGCGCCATCGGATCCTCAGCGGAACCGCGATCTCGCCGCTCGCGTCCTGGAGGGAAGGCGAACCGGCCGGCAGCCCATTGAGCTCCTCGTGCAGCGCCGCGAGCGCCGGGTCACCGGTCGCCACCGCCTGCGCTTCGAGCGACCCGAGCAGATGGGCGCGCACCTGCGCGAAGTTGACGATGCGCGGTGCGATGCCGTCCGGGTGAAGGGCGAGCCGGAGGATGTTGACCGGCGGTTGCAGAAGGTCCGGCGCCGCGCCCTCGGTCAAGAGGCCGACGGCTCGGTTTCCGGCAACGATGCCCCAGTGGCGGTCGACGACGAAGGCCGGATAGGGCTCGTGGCCGCGCAGGACCTGGTCGAGCGCCTCTCTCACCGGGCCCATCTCGGGTCCGTCGAGGCCGCGCTGCCCGTAGACCGGCGCATACCCGGCCGCAAGCAGCAGCTGATTGCGGTCCCGCAGCGGGACGTCGAGCTCGGCCGCCAGCTGGAGGACCATCTCGGCGCTGGGCCGCGAGCGGCCGGTCTCGACGAAGCTCACATGCCGCGCGGACACTCCGGCGCCGAGGGCCAGGTCGAGCTGGCTCATGCGCCTGCGCTCGCGCCAGTCGCGCAGCAGCGGCCCGATCCGGGGCGGCGGAGGCACGACTCCGGTCGCGGACGTCGATGCCAGCCCGGTCATGAAGACGATGCTACCGGCGCCGCTGGCTGGGGCACCTACCTTCGAGGTAATGGGCCGGAGGCGGTTTTTGACACGATCAGGGCGTGTCGACGTCCAGACCGCTCGCCGGCAAGGTGGCCCTGGTCGCGGGGGCGACGCGGGGTGCCGGCCGCGGCACCGCGGTGGCGCTCGGGGAGGTCGGTGCGACCGTCTACTGCACCGGGAGGACCACCAGGGAACGGCAGTCGGAGTACGGACGCCCGGAGACGATCGAGGAGACCGCGGAGCTCGTCACCGCCGCGGGCGGCACCGGGATCGCGATCGCGGTCGACCACCTCGAGCCCTCCGAGGTCGAAGCTCTGGTCGCGCGCATCGACTCCGAGAGCGGCCGGCTCGACCTGCTCGTCAACGACATCTGGGGCGGAGAGCTCCTGTTCGAATGGAACAAGCCGGTCTGGGAGCACGATCTCGGCGCCGGGCTGCGCATGCTTCGCCTGGCCGTGGACACCCACCTGATCACCAGCCATTTCGCCCTGCCGCTCTTGATCCGCGAGCCGGGTGGGCTGGTGGTCGAGATGACCGACGGGACCCGTGAGTACAACGCCGGCAACTACCGCAACTCGATCTTCTACGACCTCGTCAAGAATGCGGTCAACCGGCTGGCGTTCGCGCAGGGCAAGGAGCTCGAACCACACGGATGCAGCGCGGTGGCGCTGACGCCCGGCTGGATGCGCTCGGAGATGATGCTCGACAACTACGGGGTCACGGAGGAGAACTGGCGCGACGGCGCTGCCGTCAATCCCCACTTCGCCGCGATCTCGGAGAGCCCGCTGTTCGTGGGCCGCGCCGTCGCCGCGCTGGCGGGCGATCCTGACGTCACGCGCCGCAACGGCGGCTCGTTCTCATCCGGAGAGCTGGCGCGGGAATACGGGTTCACCGACGTGGACGGCTCCCAGCCTGACTGCTGGCGCTATATGGTCGAGGTGCAGGACGCCGGCCTCCCGGCGGATCCCACCGGATATCGATGAACGAGAAGCCGACACTCTTTGTCTGCCACGGCGACGACGGCGGCCCGCGGATACACCCGTGCCGCCGCGTCCAGGAGGCCCTGCGCGATGCCGGCATCGAGTACGACAAGGTGGTCGCGGCGCACGGGAACCCGATCCCGTTCCTGCGGAAGGGCTCGCGCGAGGAACTGGAGGCGGCAACCGGTCAGACGAAGCTGCCGGCGCTCAAGCTCCCGGACGGGACGGTCATCGCGCATTCCCGCTCGATCCTCAAGTGGGTCGCGGAGCAGAAGCAAGCATCAGCTGCATGAAGACCCAGTGGTCCCGGTACTGGGCCGGGATCTCGCTCTCCTCGTAGGGTCCGATCTCCCCGAACCCGCGTGACCGGTACAGGGCATGCGCCGCCGACATGAAGCGCGGGCTGTCGAGGCGGATCCGCTCGTAGCCGCCGGCTCGGGCCGCCGTGATCAGCTCGTCGAGCAACTCGCGCCCGAGGCCCGCGCGGCGATGGGCCGGCACGACATACATGCGCTTCACCTCCGCAGTGCCCGGTCCGATCCGCTGCATCGACGCCGTGGCGACGGCCTCGCCGTTCACAACCGCCAATAGCAGCCGGCCCTTGGGCGGCTGGAACTTCTCGACGGCGGCGAGGTCGCCCTCGACGGTCTCGCCGACCGGAAGCCGGAACCCGTGTCGTGCCTCCAAGCCGTCGTTTCCCCACGTGAGGTAGTCGAGCCACAGTTGCCGTACGGGCTCCCGGTCACGGGGCATCTCGGCCTGCCGGACCTCGGCCATCTACTCGATCACTGTCTCGCTGCCGGATCCGGCCAGCACGATGCTCCGCAGCGCGGGGTCACCCGGCCTGACCGTGACCGGCAGCCGATGGTCGCCCAGCCGAGAGCGAAGGCGGTCCGGGTCACCGGTCAGGTCCAGGCTGGCGATCTCGACGGCACCCGCCGGATGGCGCACCGCGATGTCGCCCGGAAACGGCGTCCCTTCCTCCCACTCGATGAAGAAGGGCAACGACGGCTCGGCCACCGCCTGCTCGAGACCGGCGAGGCGCCACCTCAGCGTCTTCCCGTCGCGGGTCTCTCGCGAGCCGGGTACCGGCGTCAGGCCAAGCCGGCCGGCGACGGGGTCGAGGTCATCGCTCCGGACGACCCACCCGAGCAGCGCAGTGGGAGCGGGACGCGCCCGGCCGATCCATTGTCCAAGTGGATTGTGGGCCGCCTGAGCCTCATCGACGATCGCGACGAGCTCCAGGTAGGCGCCGCCGAGCGGCACGATCCTGTTCGCGGTGCCCCAGCCCGGATGGTGGCCCCCCTCCACCGAGGCGAGGCCGTACCGAGCTTCGAACTCCCGCGCGGCATCGTCCAGGTCCGCGACCGCGATCAGAACGTGATCGAGCGCCGTCAGGCTCAGAGACCCAGGCCGCGCACGCCGGGCTCGTCCCACCCGAGGTGATGAGCCACCTCGTGCAGAACGGTGCGCTCGACCTGCGCCCGCAGGAGCTCGGGGTTGTGGCCGAAGTCGCGCTCCAGCGTGTCCTGGTAGATGACGATCCGGTCGGGATAGATGTCGCGCGCCACCGTGCCACCGATGTAGTGACCGTAGGCGTGGTGCTCGTGACCGAGGTTGGAGACCACCACCGGCGTGTGCGCGAGCACCTCCTGGAACTCCTCGGGAAGCCCGTCGAGCGCGTCCATCACGAGGATGTCGAACTCGCTCGGGGGCATGTCGGGCGGCGGCAGCTGTGCAAGCGCCTCGCTGCGGTCGACGAGCCGCCGGAACTCGGGCTCCGGCATCTCATCGCCCATCAGCGCCACCGTGATCCATGCCATCACGAACAGGAACACTCCGGCGCCGGCGACCACCAGCAACAGGTTCGGCACGTTCGCGAACGACGGGGGATCGAGCAGCATCAGCGCGAGGCCGGCGACGAACGCTCCGACGGCCGCGACGCGCAATGGGGGCACGAGGATTTCCCTCATGCATCAGAGGTTAGACCGCGAGTTAGGTGCCCGGCCCGTCCGACCAGAACCCGGCGGCCAGTCCGCGGCGGTGCTGCCACAGGCGCGCCTTGCCGGTGAACGCCGAGACTCCCTCGCCGCCATCCGCGTCGGGCACCTCCCAGGCGCCGTTGACGGCGGCCGTGAGTCCCGCTGAGAGCGTCTCGAAGCCCTGCGCCGTGTAGAGGTCGGCCTCGACGCCCCGGTTGATGATGAACTTGAGCTGGCGCACGGCCTGCTGGTTCTTCGACAGGAGCACCTCCGCGAGCGCGCCCACCTCGGCCTCGAGCCCGTCATCGGGGACGACCCGGTTCCAGAGGCCGAGCTGCACCGCCCGGCTTGCCGGATGCAGGTTGCCGAGGAGATTGACCTCCTTGGTCATCCGCCTGCCGATCAGCCTCGCCATCCGGGTGGTGCCGCCCCAGCCGGGAGTGATTCCGACGTCGACCTCCGGCATCCCCCACACCGCCCGCTGGGTCGCGACGACGAAGTCGCAGGCCATGGTGATCTCCAGCCCGCCGCCCACGGCGAAGCCGTCGACCGCGGCCACAGTCACCTTGTCGAGCTCCTCGATCGCGTTCGCCATCGCCTGATAGAGCCGGACCCTTCGCGTGACGCCGTTGGCGTCGCCCCATGAGTGCATCTCCGTGATGTCGTCACCGGCGCAGAAGGTGTCGCCGGCGCCCTGGATCACGAGCACTTTGATCGCCGTCGATTCCTGGACCTGGCCGATCGCTCTGATCAGCTCGTCGCTGAGCGCGATCGAGAGCGCATTTCTCTTCTCGGGCCGGTCGAGGGTGATCCATGCGACCTCCCTGTCCTCGGCGTATTGCAGATGTTCAAAAGCGGATGAGGTGTTCTGGGTGGTAGTCATGGCCAAGTAGTAGCATCGCGAAACTAGTTGTTCAATGAATCCACCGGCGGACAAAAACCAGTTGCGCGGGGCGAACCACCCACGTCGCCCGGACGGGATCGAGCGAGCGGCTGACGTGCTCGGCGACCGCTGGCGGATCCTCGTCATGCGAGAAGCCTTCTACGGCGTGCGCCGCTACGGCGAGATGGTCCGGAACCTCGGAATAGCGCGCAACGTGCTCGCCGCGCGCCTCAAGGACCTGGTGGCGGACGGCCTGCTCGAGCGGCGGCGCTACCGGACCGATCCCGACTGGTACGAATACGTCCTCACCGATGCCGGCCGCGACCTGTACGGGGCGATCGTCGCACTCCTGCACTGGGCGGACGAGTACCGCCCCGCACCCGGCGAGCAGAGGCTGCGCCTGCGCCACCGGTCCTGCGGACACCGGACTCACGCCAAGGTCGTCTGCGCCGAATGCGGCCAGGAGCTCGACCCTCGCGACGTCGACATCGAGTTGGCGGCCCACAGGAAATAACGAAGAACCGTCCGTTTGAGGCACCCGCGGTACAGCCGGGGCCGCCGGCTGCCGATCTCCTCGACCGTGCACTGGCCTCACCGCCGTGTCCTGGCGGTCCTAGCTCTGATGTTGCCGGCGTTCGCCGCGAGCCCGGCGTATGGAGCCGATCTGTGGGTCGACACCTCCAACCCGACGTGCTCCGACGCGCGCACGGCCGCGCAGGTGGGCACGGCTGTGACGCCGTGGTGCACGCTCGCCCCGGCCGGCGCCCAGGCTCGCGCCGGGGATGTGGTTCGGATTCTCGACGGGGTCTATCGCGGCACACTGAGGCCGCTCAACAGCGGTACGCCCACCGCGCCGATCCGCTTCACGGCAGCAGAGCCGGGCGTCGTCCTCGACGCCAACGGGGCCGCGAACGCGGTCAAGCTGATCGGGGTTTCCGACATCGCCCTCGACGGCATGACCATCCGTGGCGGGACCGGACAGGGCGTGTGGATCGACAACTCGCCCCGCACTTCCATCACCCGAGTGGAAGTGACTGCAAACCCGGGCGCCGGGATCCAGGTCAAGGCGACGTCCGGTCTCGTCGTCGACTCGTCGAGGATCGCGGCCAACGGCAGCGCCGGGATTCTGGAGCTTGCCGGCACGTCCGGAGCGCGCTACACCGCGAACACCATCAGCGCCAACGGCATCGGTGGCGGCATCTACGGCGGCGACGGCATCCAGCTCGGCGGCACGGGCGCGCTCGTCGCTGGAAACGACATCTCCGGCAACGGCGATCCTGGCCCCTACGAGCACGGCATCTACACCGCGGCCGCGTCGAGTGGCTGGACGATCCAGCTCAACCGCTTGGCCGACAACGGCGGCGCAAATCTGAAGGCTGCGGGTGCCGCGGGCATCGTGCGGCGAAACCGCATGACCAACGGCCGCTACGGCATCGTGCTGAGCGACAACCCCGCCGCCGTGACGGTGGAGCACAACGTCATCGACGGCCGCGCGCAGCACCTGGTGTTCCTCACCGCCGGCACGACTGCGGCGCGGGCGCGCTTGTGGGCGAACACGATCGTCCAGACCGGCCGGTCCACGACCTCCGGAGATGCCTCGACGGTGTTCGTCAACGCGGCGACCTCGCTCGAGGTCCGCGACAACCTGCTCTGCTACTCGAACCCCGACGCGCTGGGCGTCGCGCTATGGGTCAACGACGTGACGCGCCTCGGAAGTCTCGCCTCCGATACGAACTGGACGTGCGCAACCGACGCCACCGCCCGGTCCTTCGCGTGGAACGGGAGCCGCACGACCCTCGCCGGCTGGCGCACGAAGTCGGGCCAGGACGCGCGCAGCGTTGACTCCAGGCCGCCGACGTTCGATCCGAACATGCGCGTGACGTCCCCCAACCTCGGATTGAACCGCGGGGATTCGCTCGGGCTCCTCGAGGACTACGCAGGCACGCCGCTTCCGCCGGCCGGATCCATCGACATCGGCGCCTACCAGCACACGGGTTAGCCCGCCAGAGCCGCGTCCCAGAATGCGCAGTGGTGATCAGCCGCGAAGTTGGTCACCGTCTTGGGAGTCGGCGGGACCAGCGACTGGACAGACTCGGTCCCGGCCGTGAACGCCGGCCACTGCGGCGTCTGGGCCCCGTTCGGGTCTCCCTGAGCGGCGAACTGCGTCCAGTAGCGCACCATGGCGGCGGCCAGCGCCTCCTGGTCGGGGGTGAACGGCGCGTGTCCGCCCAACGTGGTCGAGTCGAACAGCGACGCGATCTCACTCGCGTGGAAGGCCCCGTAGTCGAAGCTCGCCGCCGGCACGAACGGCTGCGGCGCATCGGGGTCGTTGAACTCGTACTGGAAGGTCGGCACGAACTGCGACAGCGCACGCGCGGACCGGCGGGCTGGGCAGGCGAATAGAGCATCCGTCCCGATCGCGATCACATTGGGTGCGGAGCTCGTGGCGCCACTCGGCAGTGGGTACTCGGCGAGCACCGCTGCCGCCGTCGTGGGTAGGCCGAGCGACTGGACGAACGTCGTCACCACGAACGGGTAGAGCTGCGGCTGCCAGATGAAGCTGCCGAAGGTGGCCTCGATGTTCGTATACGCGAACAGCGAGAACTCGTCGTGCGTCGTTCCCTCGACAACGGGGACGTGGTTGAACTGGCCGCTCTGGAACGCATCGATGATGGATTGCGGAAGCACGTGCCCGTCCTGGTTCGGCCCGATCGCCCCTTCGGTCGTGGGCTGGTTGGCGAGCAGGGTCTCGACCGGCACGGACCGCAGGCAGGCCGCTGTCTGGTCGGTGCAGCCGACGGTGTCGGCGAATGAGGCACCACGCCCCTCCGCCGTCGCGAGCGACGGCTGCTGGAGCGAGTAGGCCCCGCTTTCCACGATCGCGCGGTCGAACAGACCGGCCGCCAGCGGCGACGCCAGCTGCGAGTGCACGCTCAGACCGCCGGCGGACTCCCCGAAGATCGTGACGTTGTCGGGGTCGCCGCCGAACTTCGTGATGTTGCGCTGCACCCAGCGCAGGGCGGCGTTCTGGTCCATGAGGCCGTAGTTGCCCGAGGCGCCGGCCTCGGCGGACAGCGCCGAATGCGCCAGGAACCCGAGATAGCCGAGCCGGTAGTTGAGGGTCACGACGATCCGGCCCTGCGACACCAGCCGCGTCGGGTCGTAGTCGTCGCTCTCGCCGACGACCATCCCGCCGCCGTGCAACCAGACCATCACCGGCAGGTCCTTGGCGTGGCCCTTGCCGTTCTTGCCGTTGGGCGTGAAGACGTTCAGGTACAGGCAGTCCTCGGACGTCGAGGCGCTGCCAAAGGGGGACGCGACCTGCGCGCAGTGCGGGGCGAACGTCGTTGCGTCGCGCGGGCCGTTCCAGCGCGGAACCGGACTGGGCGCCCGCCACCGCAGATTGCCCACGGGAGGCTTCGCGTATGGGATGCCGAGGTACTGGTTGGTCTGCGCGGTCGAGGTGCCGCGGACCGGCCCCTTGTCGGTCGGAATGACGCCGGCGAGCGCCGTGGCCGCCAGTGCCAAGATCGCGATGCTCGCGACGATCGCCGCGACAACCAGCTTTGCGACAGCACCAGCCACCGCGTTCCGACGCCGAATCATCTGACCCCTCCCAAGGTTCCCCTGCTTCAAGCGAATTCCTGATGCTACCGGGCCTACGCCCGGATTAACAGCCCGTCAGTCGGCCCAGGGGCCGATGCCGCTCAGGCGCTCGACCGTGATCCGAATGCGGACGCCGGGAGGCGGATCGTCCATAGGCGGGAAGCGCACCTCGGGCCCGAGGTACACGTGCGCGAGCTTCTGAAGCAACTCCGGTGCGCCGCCTTCCTCGATCGTGGCGGTGCCGCGTGCGACGAGGTACTCCCGCAATCCGGGAGGCCGGATCTCGGTTCCCTCGAAGGAGATCGCGACGCGCGGGTCGCGCCGGACGTTCTCGAGCTTTCGCTGATTCGGGTTGAGGTGGGCGGTCAGCAGGTCATCGCCGTCGACGGCGACCCAGACACCTGTGACCTGCGGAGAGCCGTCGGGGTTGAGGGTGACCAGATGGCCCAGCGCTCCAGCTTCGATCAGCTGCTTCGCGCTGTCCGGGAGCGTCACCGAATCCGTCATATGGCGACCTTATATGTGGCGGTAGCCAAGTAGGCTCCGCCATCTTCTTTTTCGGCTCACAAGCCTGGAGCTGGGCCTCCTCTTCTTCGCGGCGATCCTCGGAGCGACGGCCATTGGTGTCTTCCTGGGCCGCCGCGTGCGGCACCTTTCGGAGGACCTCAAGGAGCCCTTCGGGGTGCTGCAGGCGGCGCTGCTCGGCGTTGTCGGGCTGCTGCTTGCTTTCGGCCTCTCACTGGCGGTCTCCCGCTACGAGGACCGCCGGGCGAACATCGTCAAGGAGGCCAACGCGATCGACGCGACGTACCTGCGCGCTCAGACGCTGGCGGAGCCGATTCGCAGCCGCTCGCTTCCTCTGCTGGTCGAATACACGCGCAACGCGACCCGTCTCTCGGACGAGGTGCCCGGCGGCGACGAGGCCGATGCTGCTCGCGCGAACGAGGAGCGGATCGAACGCAGGCTGTGGAGCCTTGCCGGAACGGCTCTGGACCGGGCTCCGGTCGCGAGTGCACCGCGCCTGTATGTGGAGTCGCTGAACGAGATGATCGACGGGGAGACGACGCGCGTCGCCTCCCTCAGCAACAGGGTCCCGACCGCCGTGCTGCTGCTCGAGTTGCTCGGTGCCGCCCTCGCCCTCGGGCTGCTCGGAACCTATCTGGCGATTGTCGGCAGGGGCGTGCTCGCGATCTTTCTCGCGTCGATGCTGGTCGCTTTCCTGCTGCTCGTCACCGCGGACCTCGATCGCCCGACGCGCGGGCTGATCCAGGTCCCCGACACCGTGCTCAAGGACCAGCTCGAGTCGATGCAGCAACCGCCCGCTGCGCCGCCACCCCGCTCCGCGAACCGGGGGTGACGATCAGCCTCGTCGTCGCCATGCTGATCACTGCTTCTGCTGCGGGCCTCGCGATCACCGCGATGCTGCTGGTCCGCCGGCGCGCGCCGGAGGGAAGCTACTTCGCCGACGGCGACCGCGCCGCGGGCGTCTTCGGAGTGATCGCCACGGGCTTCTCGGTCCTGCTCGGGCTGATCGTCTTCCTCGCCTTCCAGAGCTACGACCAGTCCAGAAGCGGAGCGGAAGCGGAAGCCCGCCTGGTGACGCAACAGTTCGAGACCGCGCAGTTCATGCCGCTCGCCGTTCGCCGCGACTTCGGGCACGAGCTCGTGTGTTATTCGCGGTTCGTGGTCAGCTACTGGCCGCGGCTGCGCGTCGGCGGACGAGAAGACCGTGGACACCGCGAATCCTTGGTCGACGCCCTGTTCAGGACGCTGAAGGTGACGAACCCCAGGAGCGTCACCGAGCAGGCCGCCTACGACAAGTGGCTGGATCGCACGGCCGACCGCGAGGAGGCCCGCGCCGACCGCATTCACGGCGCGGTGGGCGTCATCCCCGGGAGCCTGTGGGTCGTCCTCTTCTTCATCACCGCGGTGATCTTCGTGTTCGTGCTGTTCTTCGCGGACAGCGGCGAGCGGGCCACCACGCAGGCGCTGCTGATGGGCTCGGTGATCGCCGTGATCGCGGCCACGCTATGCCTGATCCGCTTCCTCGACGACCCGTTCCGCGACGGCGTCGGCGGCCTGAAGCCCGTGGCGATGGAACGGACGCTGCGCATCCTGGACTCGCAACGCCGCATCGTCGGAGACCACGGCGCGCTGCCGTGCGACGCGAACGGCAAGCCGCTGTAGTCTGCGGCCACCGTGGATGAGGTCGAGGAGTTCCGAAAGACGATCCTCGCGCGCCAGACCGAGGCCGAAGAGGCATTCGTGCACGGTGATCCCGGACCGCGCATGGAGCTGTGGTCGCGGCGGGATCCGGTGACTCTGTTAGGGGCCATCGGCATGAGCGAGTCCGGCTGGGACAAGCTCGGCGAGACGTTCCCGTGGGTTGCGTCGCGCTTTTCCAACGTGAGCGACTTTCGCTTCGAGGTCGAGGTGGTCGGCGTCAGCGGAGACATGGCCTACGTGCTGGGCTTCGAGCGCTTCAAGGGCTCCATCGCCGGCCGCCCGGTCGAGCCGGTCACCGTCCGGGTCACGCACGTCTACCGGCGAGAGGACGGCGAATGGAAGATCGTCCATCGCCACGGGACAATCCGGAGTCTCATCGTGGCTGATGAGCGAATCGCGCATTCGTCAAGGTCCCGGTGACGGTCAGACGCTTAAGAACCCCGTCGGCGGCCCGATGACGTTCAAGGCTCGCGGCGACGAGACTACGGGTGCCCTCACGGCATTCGAGAGCACCCCGGCCCCGGGCGAGGGGCCGCCCCTCCACCTCCACACGAGCGAGGACGAGGTGATCTATGTCCTACAGGGCCGGCTGCGAGTCAGGCTCGAGGAGAACCTGCACGAAGCGCCGGCCGGCTCGTTCGTGTTCATCCCCAGAGGCGTCCATCACACGTGGCAGAACACGGGCGATGAGCCGGCGCGCATCCTGGTGGTGTTCACGCCCGCGGCGCCGGGGATGGAGACGTTCTTCGAGCGCTCCTCGGAGCTGCCGGACGATGAGCGCGTCGCCGACGCCTTCAGGAAGTTCGCCGGGGAATCGGGCATGGAAGTGCTCGGACCGCCGCTCGCCGGGACGTAGCGCGATGGCCTCCCAAGAGGACCTCGCCGCCGTTTGTCACTTCTACGAAGAAGTCGCGCACGGGAACTTTTGGGTCGGCAAGGAAGTGTTCGACCCCGGCATCGAGTGGAGATGGAACCCCTCCCTCAGCGGGCTCACAGGAGACCGGATTTACCGTGGATTCAGCGAGGTCGAAGCCGCGACCAAGGACTGGCTGCGGTCATGGGAGTGGTTCCGGATCGAGGTAGAGGAGTTGATCGACGCCGGCGACAAGGTCGTCGCGCTGACTCGCCAGTTGGGCCGCCCACGCGGCGGCGGCGCGGACGTGATCGCAGCGGCCGCCGAGGTCTGGACGATGAAGGGCGGCAAGGCGATCGCCTTCCGCGGCTTTGACGATCGTGACGAGGCGCTTAGGGCGGCGGGCGTGCCTCCCTCGCCCTGAAGCCGGAACTGCCGCGCTGGCGGCTGACGTCGGAACCGGAGTAGGGTCCCCGACGTGGCGGTTGAGGATCACGGAGAGGTCACCGCAGTGCCATCTGTTGAGCGGCCGATCCGCGCCGCCGAGGTGGTCGGCGCGCTGTCGCTCGCGACCGACCTCGGCACCGGGCAGCCGCTCGAGCACGCGCTGCGCACCGCCGTGCTCGCGGTCCGGCTCGGCGAGCTCGCCGGAGCGTCGGCGCAGGAGCTCGTCGGACACCTACTACGTCGCGCTCCTCCACGCCTCGGGCTGCACGTCGAACGGGCACGAGGCCGCGCAGCTCTACGGCGACGACATCGCGCACCGGGCCGCCTTCTACCTCATCGACCCGACCAACCCCGCGGAGGTCCTCGCGTTCTACAGGGCCTACGTCGGGGTCGGCCGGCCGCCCGGAGGTGCGCGCGAAGCTGATCGAGGACGCGATCGCCAACGCCGGCCCGCGGGCGCGCGACGCGTTCGCGATGATGTGCGAGGTGGCGCAGCGGTTCGCCGGGTGGCTCGGCCTCGGCGCGGGCATCAGGCGGCGCTCGAGTACGTCTTCGCGCGCTGGGACGGGCGGGGATTCCCGGACGTCGCCGGCGACGCAGATCCCGTTGCCGATGCGCCTGCTGCACGTGGCGCAGGGACATCTCGCTGTTCCTCTCCGCCGCCGGGCCCGACGAGGCGCGCGGCGGTCATCGAGCAGCCGGGCGGGCGCCGCGTACGAGCCGCGGCTCGCCGAGCTCGCCGTGCGGAACTTCGACGACGCTCCTCGCCGGGCTCGACGAGGCGCGGATGTGGGAGCAGGCGCTCGAGAGCGAGCCGTCCCCGCAGATCTGGATCGCGGGCGAGCGGGTCGACGCCGGCGTTCGCGGCGATCGCCGCGATCACCGGTCTCAAGTCGCCGTGGCTGCGCGAGCACTCGACGGGCGTCGCCGAGCTCGCCGAGGCCGCCGCCTGGCGCATGGGCCTCCCGACGGACGTCCGTCACGCTCGTGCGGCGCGCCGCGCTCGCGCACGACCTCGGCCGGGTCGGCGTGTCGAATGCGATCTGGGAGAAGCCCGGACCGCTCGGGTTCGGCGAGTGGGAGCGCGTGCGGCTGCACCCGCACTTCACCGAGCGCGCATTCGCCCAGTCCGACTGCGCTCGCGCCGATCGGGCTGCTGGCCGGCTCGCACCACGAGCGGCTCGACGGCTCCGGCTACCACCGCGGCACGCGCGGGGCGGCGCTCGACCAGGCCGCCCGCATCCTCGCCGCCGCCGACTGCTACGCGGCCATGCGCGAGGCGCGGCCGTACCGGCCGGCGCTCGATGCGCGCGGCGGCAGAGGCTGAGCTGCTGCGCGAGGCCGAGGAGGGGCGGCTCGACCCGGAAGCCGTCGACGCGGTGCTGGCGCCGCCGGCCACCGCGTGCGGGAGCGACCGCGCGAGCTGCCCGCCGGGCTGACCGAGCGCGAGCTCGAGGTCCTGCTCGTGCTCGTGCGCGGCGAGTCGAACCAGGCAGATCGCCGACGACCTCGGCATCTCGGCCAAGACCGTCGGGCACCACATCCAGCACGTCTACCAGAAGGCCGGCGTCCGCAGCCGGGCCGCGGCGACGGTCTGGGCCTTCGAGCACGACCTCGTTCACACCGCATAGGGCGTTCGCCCGATGCGCCGGCCGCGGCCGGGCCAGATACTCGCCTCAACATCGGCGTCGAGTCGCGGCGCCGAGAACGACAGAGGAGGAAAGCATGATCCTGGCAACCACGACGGTCGAGGACTTCGACCGCTTCGTGAAGATCTTCTCGACCAAGGGCGCCGAGAAGCGCCGGCAGCACGGGTCGAAGGGCGCGCAGGTCTTTCGCGACCCCAACGAGGACGACCGGGTCTGGGTGCTCTTCGACTGGGACGAGGAGGGCTGGCAGAGCTTCGTCTCCGACCCCGAGGTCCCGCCGATCATGCAGGAGGCCGGGCACAAGGGCCGGCCCCAGGCGGCCGCAGCCCGGCGGCCGCTACGACGCCTAGCGCGCGCACTGATCCGAGAGACGGAGGAATGCCATGGCAACATTCGAGCAACTCATCGGCCCCATCAAGGTGGGAGTGATCACCGACCAGACGGGCCCGCTCTCCTTCATGGGCATCGCCAACGCCAACGTCGCCAAGATGGTGATCGACGACATCAACGCGACGGGCGGCCTGCTGGGCCGGCAGCGTCGAGCTGTACCTCGAGGACAGCGCGACCGACGACAGCGTCGCGGAGGCCAAGGCCGCCAAGCTCGTCCAGCAGGACCAGGTCGACGTGGTCTTCGGCGGCATCTACAGCTCGACGCGGCAGGCCATCAAGGGCCCGGCCGTCGTGGAGGGCAAGAAGCTCTACATCTACCCGGAGCAGTACGAGGGGCAGGAGTGCGACCCGCTGATCTTCTGCACCGGCCCGGTGCCGGCGCAGCAGGTCGAGCCGCTGATCCCGTGGCTGATGGAGCAGACGGGCGCGAAGACGTTCTACCTGCCGTCGGCCGACTACATCTGGCCGCACGTGCTGAACAAGAAGGTCCGCGAGGTCGTCACGGCCAACGGCGGCGCGATCGTCGGGGAGGAGTACTTCCCCCTCGACCACACGGACTACGGCGAGACCGTCGAGAGGATCATGTCCAGCGGCGCGGAGGTGGTGTTCAACACGATCGTTCCGCCCGGGCTCACGCCGTTCCTCGAGCAGCTCACGACGCCGGCTTCACGAAGCGCGGCGGGCAGATCGTCTGCACGTACTTCGACGAGAACTTCCTCGAACCTGGTGCCGGCCGAGCAGGTCGAGGGCCTGTACAGCTGCCTCGACTACTACCAGGACGTCGAGCGATCCGTTCAGCAAGGAGCTGCTCGACCGGTACGACGAGCTGCTTCCCGGGCAGCGCCAAGTTCACGGCCGGCAGCGCGTGCTCGGGCATGTACCGCGGCCTGAAGCTCTGGGAGGCCGCCGTGAACGAGGCGGGCTCGCTCGAGCAGGACGACGTGATCGAGGCGCTGGACCACGCGAAGATCGCCGAGGGGCCGGGCGGGCCGGCCGAGATGGTGCCCGGCCAGCACCACGTGCGGATGAACATGTACATCGCCCAGGCGAACGAACGGCAGGTTCGAGGTCGTCGAAGAGCCTCGGGGTCATCGACCCGAAGGAGCGTGCGCAGGTCAGCGTCTGAAGCGCCGCCTAGGTCTGCAGTCCGTCCCACCCCCACCGCGGCATCGCCGCGGTGGGGGGCACGACCGAATCCTTGGGTGAGTAGGCCAGCACGTCGTCCACGGCCCAGCGCATGTATGCGTGCATCGCGGCGCGGAAGGCCGGGTCCGCGGGCAGCTTGGCGTCATCGAGCGCTTGATCGAAACAGCTCAAGAAGCGCTCGCCGAGATCGCCCATGTCCCCATTGCCCGCGTGCATATGCAGGACGCCGGGCTGGTCGCCACACGACTGCGAGTAGGACGGCGGCCCGCCCATGACCTCGGCCCAGTACGCAGCAAGCCGCTCGACATGCTGGGGATGCTGGTCGGGATGCGAGAACGGGTGGTTCAGCTCATGGTCCGCGAGACACCGCGCATGGTGCGCAGCCGCCAGTGAGAGAAACGCGGGCTCTCCTCCGGCAAACTCGAACAACGTGGGCACTTGCTATGCCGTCTTGCGGATCGCGTCGCCGGTCCGCACCGTGCCGGCGGCCAGGATCTTTGCGTAGATCCCGCGAAGGTTGAGCTCGCGGCCCGCGCCGCTGTTGACGAACCGCTGCGCGTCGACCCCGAACCGCTTGATGAACTTCCCGCAGCCGGTGTGCGGCTCTGCTGTTATCTCGATGACTGCCGAACCGAGCTCGACGCGCGTGCCGGGTGGCAGATTCGCATAGCTCAGGTTCATGTCGACATAGAGCTGGTCGCCGGCGAGCGGCCAGCGGTCGCGCGTCCCCGCCACCAGCGCCGCCATGCGCGCGTTCATGAGGGTGAGCTGCATGTCCGGATGTGCGGAGCCGTCCTCGGTCGCCTTGCTTCCGCGCGTGCGCCAGCAATCGCCGACCAGGCCCTCGAGCGGATCGAGCTCAGCTTCGGAGAGAACCTCCCGGGCCTCGACCTCGGGACGCCGCACGATCAACTCGACCGTTCCGGTCTCCGTCGGCGCGCGGCGGATCTGGTCCAACCCGCGCTCGAGCATCGCGAACTCTAGGTGCTGCATCTGGACATCATCATGGCTCATGCCGGCGCGAGACCCGGAAGACGGGATGCAGGGGCGCTATCCGTCTCAGCTCATCGTCTGGCGCGTCGGCGCCCACGCCCTGGAAGAACGCGCCGACCTCCCAGGCCCACTTCTTCAGATACGCACGGAGGAGCGGAAGCTTTTCCTCGTCGGGAACCTCGGTGGCCGTGAACGCCTCCGTCCTGCGACCCTTTCGGAAGCGTCCCTCCCCACTCGCCCGCAGGTTGAGCACCCACTGCGTCTCGCCGCGCGGCGCGACGATGTAGCGCTCGCCCTGAAACTCCAGGGGATTCACCGGGGTACCCCGCCACTCGCCGCTCTTCCGGCCGCGCACCTCGAGGACGCGGGAGCCCACGAGGCTCACGCCGAGGCGGGTCAGCCCCGCGACGATCGGGTTGAAAACGTGCTTCGTGAACCATCCAGGACGTTGGTAGTGAGCGGTCATCGGCTCATATTGTGAGGAATCCGATTCAAGCGAAGGGAGGCCCAATGCGCAAGCGAAGCAAACTCAGGATCGTCGAGAGGAGGCCAGGGCGTACCAGGCCGCCCGACGTGCACGGACCGAGCCTCCGCGCGCCGATCGCTGTCGGGGCTCTCGCTGTCGGGGCTCTCGCCGTCGGGGCGAGCGCAATCGGCGCCCTGGCGATCGGCCGTCTCGCGATCGGCAAAGCGAGGATCAAGAGCCTGACGATCGAGGAGCTCGACGTCCGCCGCCTGCGCGTCGAGGAGCTCGAGGTCATCACAGAGCGACGGGGCCCCGCCGGCTGAGCCAGTCCGGCGGGCTGTCAGCGCAACCGCAAAGCGTCTGCGACCGAGGCGAGGTAGTCGATGTGGCCGTCGACGGAGTCCAAGCCGAGGCCCATCGTGACCACCGAGACATGGGTACCTCCTGCCTCGCGCCAGGCATCGATCTCCGCCGTGAGGTCGCCGACGCCGCCCCGAGGGAGCGCCACATAGTCCCCGCCGAAGTCCTCGACCGACCTGCCGAGGCCGCGCACGCGATCGCGCAGCCGGTTCCAGGCGTCGATGGCGTGGTCGATGCCGCCGCCGAAGAAGATGAAGCCGTCCGCGAGCCGGGCGGCCCGGTCGAACGCCGCTTCGCCAGATCCACCGAGCCAGATCGGGATGGGCCGCGCCGGCTTCGGCACGAGTGCGGCTCGGTCGATCCGGTCGAAGCGGCCCGAGAAGTCGACGACGGGTTCGGTGAACAACCGGCGGAGCAGCTCGATCTGCTCCTCCTGCCGGGCGCCGCGGGTGCGGAAGTCCTGCCCGAGGGCCTCGTACTCGACGTGGTTCCAGCCGACGCCCACACCGAGGCGCAGCCGACCGCCGGACAGGAGATCAACATCGGCCGCCTGCCGTGCCACGAGCGCTGTCTGGCGCTGCGGGAGGATCAGGATCCCGGTGGCGAAACCGATTCGCTCGGTGATGCCGGCCAGATAGGCGAACATCACGAACGGGTCGTGGAACGGGTCGTGCTCGGTGTAGGGGCCCGTCAGCTGACGGCGTTCGATCGGCGTGAACGGCACCGAGCACGTGGTCGTAGGCGAGGAGGTGGTCAAAGCCCAGGTCCTCGACCGCTCTCCCAATCCGCCGGACAGCGGTCGGATCTCCTCGAAGCTCGATCTGCGGGTAGACGACGCCGATCTGCATGGGCTTCAGCCTACGTCCGCGCCGGCTCCGGCGGAGCCGGCGCCTGGCCGCCGCCGGCCACGAAGTCCCGCGACCGCACCAGCGCATACCCCGCCACGGAGCCGACCGCCGCCACGGCGACGCTCACCAGCGCGATCGTGTTGAAGCCCGTCACGAACGCGTGGTGCGCGGCGTCCGCCACCTTGTCGCGGTCGGCGGGCGGCACCGCCTGCAAGGCGCGCCCGGTCCCGCCTGACGCCACAGCCCGCGCAAGCTCGTGGACGTGCGACGACGCGGGCATGCCCGCGACCAGCGGGGTGAGCGTCGACTCGATCTTCGACTGGAAGATCGAGCCGAGGCCGGCGATCCCGGTGGCGATCCCGAGCTGGCGAGCCGTGTTGTTCGCGCCCGACGCCATGCCGCTCAGCTGCGGGCCGACCACGCCGACGGCGGTCGAGGCCAGCGCGGGGGTGGCCAGGCCTATCCCGATGCCCGCCAGGATCTGGCCGGGCAGCAGCGCGGTCCACCCGGACGAGTCGGACAGGTTCCCCATCAGCAGCAGCCCGACCGTCACGAACGCGAGCCCCGTCCCGAGCAGCAGCCGCACCGGCACGCGCGCCGTCAGCCGGCCGCTCAGCGGCGAGACGAACAGGATCGGCGCGGTGACCGGTAGCGACCGGAGCCCCGCCTCGAACGGCGAGAAGCCCAGCACGTTCTGGAAGAAGAGCGTGATGTAGAGGAACATCGAGAAGATCGACGCCGACAGCGCGAAGCCGACGATCGTGGCGCCCGTGAAGGCCGGCTTGCGGAACAGCGAGAGGTCGAGCAGCGGGTCGGCGGCGCGGTGCTCCGCCACCACGAACAGCACGAGCAGCAGTGCGGAGGCCGCGAAGCAGCCGACGATGAGGGCGCTCCCCCAGCCCTCCTCGTTGCCGCGGATCAGCGCGTAGACGAGCAGGAAGAGCGCGGGGCACAGCAGCGCCACGCCGCGGAGGTCGACGCCGGAGGCGGCCGGGTCGCGCGACTCGCGCAACCGCAGCCGCGCGACCACGAGCGCGGCCAGGCCGATCGGCACGTTCACGAGGAAAATCCAGCGCCACGACAGCGCGTCCACGAGCGCGCCGCCCACGAGCGGCCCGGTCGAGACCGCCACGGCCGTGGTCGCGCCCCAGATGCCGAGCGCGGTCCCGCGCTCGCGACCCTGGAACTCCTGCGCGATCAGCGCCAGCGAGGTGCCGAACATCATCGCCGCGCCGATCCCCTGCGCCGCGCGCGAGACGTGCAGGAAGAGCGGGTCGGGAGCCAGCCCGCAGGCCAGCGACGAAGCGGTGAAGACCGCCAGCCCGAGCATGAAGACGAGCCTGCGGCCGACCTTGTCGGCCAGCGACCCCGCCGCCAGCAGCACGCCCGCGAGGGTCAGCGCGTAGGCGTCGATCACCCACTGGAGGTCGCTGAAGTCGGCGCCGAGGTCGCGCTCGATCGACGGCAGCGCGACGTTCACGATCGTCACGTCGAGCAGCAGCATGAAGATCGCGATGCAGCTCGCGAGCAGCGTCCACCACTTGCGCTCCACTGCGTTCCGAGACTACACGCGGGCTTCTCGAGGATTTGACTCACCCACCGCGCTCAATCACCTCGCGAAGCGGCCTCGCGTAGTCGTCTCCCATCAGGCGAGCCGCAATCTCGGCACAAGCTCGGAGACCGTGCTCCGAGTTGGTCAGGCAGATGAAGGCGCGCTGCTCTCCGCGTGAACCCACAACGACCGATTGAAAGTCGCCGGAGTCGCCCCATTGCCAGAACACCTTGTCGGTGAGGCCGAATCCAAGGCCCCATGCCTGCGCACTGTCGATGGCGATCTCCGGCTTGAACATCTCCGCGGCGCAACGTTCACTCATCATCGCGGCAACCACCTGCGCGTACTCGCCGGCCGTCGTATGCAGACTGAAGGCGCTGAAGGCTGTCAGAAAGCGATTGCCCCCCGTCGACGAAGTGCCATGGCCCGTCGCAAGATTTGCCCAGTCGTCACGCCACACGTAGCTGGTCAGCTGCAGCCCAAGTGGTCGGAACACCTCTACCTCGCAAAGTTGGTGCAGCGGCTGCTCCGTCAGGCTCTCGACCGTGCGCTGCAAGTAGAGGTAGCCCTCGCCCGAGTAATGCCAGCGCGCTCCAGGATCGAAGCTGACGCGCCCGATGTCCTCTGGAGCCCAGTTACCAAGCCCCGACGAGTGCGAGAGCACTTGCCGCGCCGTGATCTGACGAAGGCGGTCGTCCGCTGAATCCAGCCCGTAGGCATCGTACGGCCTGGAGTCGAGTTGGGAGAGCGGCGTGTCGAGGTCGAGAACCCCGCGATCGGCCAGCTTCAGGACGAGGTAAGCGAAAGGCGGCTTGCTGAGAGACGCCGCCGCGAACACCGTCTGACTGTCCACCGGGTCAGGGGCACCGCTGCTTCGGACCCCGAAGGCGGCGGCCCACTTCACCCTCCCATGTTCGAGCACCGCGACCGAGGCACCTGGAACCTGCGCATCGGCAAGTGCGACGCTGACCATCCGCTGGTCGTTCACGGGCGGTCCAGCCTCCCACATGACGAGGCAAGTTGCGAGACTGGTGGCCGAGACATGGAGCAAGAAAGCAGATGACGCAGCTCACTCCGCGTGCAGCGGACTGGCGTCGAGCGGGCGTGATGACGGAGGTCGCCGGTCATCAGATCTTCGTACGCGAACGGCCGGGAACGCAGGACGGGCACCCGCTCGTCCTGCTGCATGGCTATCCATCCAGCTCGTTCGACTGGCGCCATGCCTTTGACTTGCTGCCGGCACATCACCTCATCGTCTTCGACTTCCTGGGCTTCGGGCTGTCTGACAAGCCGCGCGACCAGGTCTACTCGCTCGGCGTGCAAGCCGACATCGCCGAGGCGATCGTCGACCGCTTCGCTGACGGCCCGGTGGTGTTGGTCGCGCACGACATGGGCAGCTCGGTTGCGACCGAGCTGCTGGCGCGCGACATCGAGGGGCGGCTGTCATTCGAGCTCGCCTCCACCCTCTTGTTCAACGCCAGCCTCGTGCGCGAGCGGGCGAGCCTGCTCTGGGGTCAGAAGCTTCTTCTCAGCCGGCTGGGGCCGCTCGCAGCGCGCCTTACGAGCGAGTTCGGCTTCAGGCGACAATTCGGGGGGATCTTCTCGCGCGAACATCCGCTGAGCGACGAGGAGGCGGCCGACCAGTGGTCCCTGCTCGCCCACAACGGAGGGCACCGGTTGCTCGATCGGTTGATCTTCTACAACCACGAGCGCGTTGGCGCCCCCGGGCGGCGCTGGCACGAGGCGCTGCGCGACTGGCCGGGACGCCTCGAGCTCGCCTGGGCGCAGCTGGACCCGATCTGCACCGAGGCCGTACTCCAGGCGGTGCTCGAGCTACGCCCCCACGCCGAACTCAGCCGACTGCAGGGCCTCGGTCACTACCCCCAGATCGAAGACCCGCCGGCGACGATGGCTGTGATCGAGCGCCACGCCGCACGCGGCTGACGCTGGTCGATGGAGGTCATGGGTCGCCCGGCTGCTCTCCCGTGCTGGGGATCCCCTTGCCACCCTCGATCACGAGCCGGGTGACCTGCGGCGGGCCGTCGACGAGCGACGGCATCTCGGCCGCCCAGGCTTGCACTTCCGAGCTCTGACGTGCGCGCTCATGTTCCTCGGCGCTCGTCCACACCTCGGTCAGGAAAACGACGTCGCCCGCCTCCGGCGAGGAACTGATGATGGTCAGCTCGCATGCCGGGTTGTCGGCCTGCATGACGGGGATCTCGAGGAACTTCGCGAGGAGCTCGTCGCGCTTTCCCGGGCGGGCGCGGATCCGGCTGTGCTGGGCGAAACGAGGCATGGCACGGAGACTATTGGCGCCTCACCCGTAGCGCCGCGTCAGTTCGTGATCGTGCCCGACGGCTCCGAGGATCGCGTGGGCCACACATAGCCACGTTTTTGCGGTAACCGTCCCATGACCTCCCCCGGTAGCGGGATACTGCGCGGGCGATGTCGCAGGAGAACGTGGAGGTCGTGCGAGCCGCTGTTGAGGCGGCTAACAGGGGCGATTGGGACGCTGCGTTCAAGGATGCTGCGCCGAGCTTCGAAATGGGACAACTCCCGAGCCATGAATGCAGACACCCGGGGAATCCTTACGGTCGCCGAGGCACGCCGGGTCTTCAAAGAGGCGCTCGGCCTCTGGGAGTCCGTGTGGATCGAGATCAACGAGTTGATTCCGATGGGTGATCAGGTGGTCGTGCCGCATACGGTTCATGTCCGTGGCCGCGACGGCATCGAGACGGTGGCTCGAACTACGTGGGTCTTCACGATCCGCAACGGCAAAATGGAACGCATCAGCCTCTACCAGGACAGAGACGAAGCCCTCGAAACCCTGGGCCTCTCGGAGTAGGCGATGTCGCAGGAGAACGTGGAGATCGTGCGGCGCGGCTACGAGCGTTTTGCCGCAACCGACGACTTTATAGTGGCGCTCCCTACCGCGGACTTCGTCTGGGACTTGTCCAAGTTCCGCGAGTGGCCGGAGCAGCAAACCTACGAGGGCGTGGAGGGAGCGCGCGCGCGTTCCAGCGCGCCTGGCTTGCGGCTTGGGATGACTTGGAGATCGAGGTGGACGCGTTCCACGACGCGGGCGACAAGGTCGTGGCGATCGTGCGCCAGCGGGGCAAGTCGAAGGCCGGCGGGCTGCCGGTCGAGATGGCCTTCGCCCAGGTCTGGACCATGCGCGATGGCAAAACATCGCGAATGGAAGCGTATGCGAACCCCGCCGAGGCCCTCGAAGCCGTGGGGCTGTCGGAACAAGACGCTCACGCCGACTCCTGAGCCTGCGGGATACTGCGCGAGCGATGTCGCAGGGATAGGATCGTGTGGACTCGAACCCCCGAAGGAGGAGCGGAATGCACGCGATCGTTACAAGGGTGACCGTTACCGACGCTGAGGGAGCGACGGACTACTTGCGCGGGGAGATCGTCCCCCGAGTTTCCCAAGCTCCGGCTTCGTCGCTGGCTACTGGGTCAGACTTGAGGGAGCGGACCAAGGAGGATCGGTCGTCGTTTTCGAGTCCGAGGACGCAGCCCGCGCGGCGGCAGACCAAATGCGGGCAGGCGTGGAATCGAACCCTGGCGTGACCCTCAATGACATGACCGTCGGCGAGGTAGTCGCGAACGCTTGACGGCTTAGCCGAATTGTCAGCGTAAGACTCCTGAGCCTGCGGGATACTGCGCGGGCGATGTCGCAGGAGAACGTGGAAGTTCTGCGTGAGGGCTATCGCGCCTTCAATAGGGGCGACCACGAGGCCGTCATCGCGACCCTCGATCCAGGCGTGGAATACGACGTATCTCGCCGCACGTTCGACCCAGGCGTGTATCGCGGTCACGAAGGCTTCCGCGAGAACTTGTCGCTCATGACGGAGCAATGGGCGGCCATGCGATTCGAACCGCAGGACTTCATCGTCGCCGGAGACGAGATCGTCGTGCCTGTGCGCTTCGTCGGGATCGGCAGGCAAAGCGGCGTCGAGACGCAAGGCGACCGCCGCTCACGTCTGGCGGTTTCGAGACGGGATGATCATCCGCCAGACGACATTCCAGGACACGCGACGAGGCCCTCGAAGCCGTGGGGCTCTCGGAGTAGGCGATGTCGCAGGAGAACGTGGAGATCGTGCGGCGCCAGTCCGCCTTGCTTGAGCCAGGATGACTACGAGGCATTTTTTGACGAACTTCCACCCGAGTTTGTTTTCGACTTCTCGCGGCGGCTCATAGACCCGGTGGTTCTGCGTGGACGCGACCAGATGCGGGCCTGGACGGAGCGCGAGCGGCAGAGTGGGAAGGGGACCACGTCGGCTAGGAGCCGAAAGAGTTGATCGACGCAGGCGACAAGGTGCTCGCGCTAGTTCGGGTAAGCGGTCGGGGGAAGGCGAGCGGCGTCGAGGTTGAGACTCACACCTGGAACGTGTGGACGTTCCGCGACGGTAAGCCGGTCGAGATGACGTACTTCGGTGACGACCGGGCGGCTGCCTTCGAGGCCGCTGGGCTGTCGGTGCAAGACGCTCGCGCCGACTCCTGAGCCTGCGGGAATTCTGGGCATGCCTCGGGTGCTGCCTGGAAGATCCCTCCCCGTTCCCTCGTCTTGACCCCAGCGGGGAGGGGGACATCCAGAACGCCCACGCCCCCCTGAGCAACGGCGCCGGGCGCAAGCCCGGCGTCTGCTCTTCGCTGCGACCCCGCTTGCCGACTCCTGACCCTGCGGGATACTGCGCGGGCGATGTCGCAGGAGAACGTGGAGATTGTTCAGCGTCATCGGGAAGCGTGGAGCCGGCGCGACCTGAAGACGCTGTTCGCCCTGTGGCGCTCCGACGCCGAAATCGCTGGGACGATCAGCAGCTGGCCGCCACCATGGCCGAGGTGTTGGAGGCCGACGAGTAATCGTTCCCGCCGTGGATTTGGCGATTTGGCTCTACAGCGGGGAATGGAGCCGGATAATGGAGACGGTGGGAATCGAACCCACGTCCGCGGTGGCGTGAGAGGAAGCCTCTACAAGCTTAGTCGGCGCTTGAATCTCGCCTCCCGGCGTCCGCACCGACGGGCACATCCGGGAAGCCAACCCCCTTGATGTCCCCTGAGCGGCGAGGGTGGACCGCTCGGGGCTAGCCCGTTTCTGAAGCCGGAACCCCGTCCCACGGGCCGAGGACGGACCGACTCCTCACACGCTAGCCGTTAGGCAGCTGCGAGGGCGTACTCGTGAGAGTCCGCACGTACTTTGTTTCCCGGTTTTTTTACGAGGCCGACCGGGGACCTCGGCTTGCAGCCTCCTCCACTTACCGACCACGTCGAAACCTGTCGTCCCCGTGGAGGTGAAACTTGGGTCCTTTTCAGGATCCGTGAGCTAATCTTAGCTATAGAAACTAAAGCTTTGGAAGCCTCCCGCTACACCCTCCCCGCGGCGCATCCGGATCTGCCTCCGCAGCCGGACGAGCCGATCCATCCAGGATCCGGGCGCAAGCGCTTCGACTTCAAGCGCATCTTCGCCCCGCTCGGCGGACTTGCGCTGTTGCTCGCCAAGATCGGCGCCAAGGCCAAGCTGCTGTTGCTCCTGCTGCCGAAGATCAAGATCTTCACGACGTCGGGCACGATGCTCGTCTCGGTCGCTGCCTACTCGCTGATCTGGGGCTGGACGTTCGCCGCCGGGTTCGTGCTGCTCCTGCTCGTGCACGAGATGGGCCATGTGATCCAGCTGCGGCGCGAGGGCGTCAAGGCTTCAGCTCCGATGTTCATCCCGTTCCTGGGCGCGGTCATCTCCGCCAAGTCGCTCGGCGGCAACGCCCTCGCGGAGGCGCGCGTCGGATTGGCGGGCCCGGTCCTCGGCACGCTCGGGACGGCTGCGCTGATCCCGATCGCCGACTCCACCGGCAACGAGCTGTTCAAGGCGCTCGCCTTCACCGGCTTCTTCCTCAACCTCTTCAACCTGCTGCCCGTGCTGCCGCTCGACGGAGGGCGCGCGATGGCGGCGCTCTCCCCGACCATGTGGATCGCCGGCTTCGCCGCGCTGGTCGCGCTGATGTTCGTCTTCCCGAACCCGATCATGCTCCTGATCGTTCTGTTCGGCGGCATGGAGACGTGGCGCCGCTGGCAGGACCGCAAGTCCCCCGGGGCGCAGGAGTACTACAAGGTCTCGACGCGCCACCGCATCATGGTCGCCGCCGTCTATCTGGGCTTGATCGCACTGCTTGTCGCGGGCATGGACCACACCCACGTCACGCGCACCTTCGGCGACGCGTAGCCGGCGCGGCGGAGCCGCTTAGGGAAGGCAGCTCGGCCGGAAGTTCGGGTCGGCCGGACCCGGCCGCTCGAGCGCGTTCAGCATCCACCGCACCGCGACCGAGTCGTAGATGATCCCGAGGTGGTCGGTGAGGTCCAGCGGGCACCGGTCTTGGAGCGTGACGTTGGTCGTCCGTGGCCCGGCCGCGAGATAGGCGGACCGGTACGGGATCACGACCTCGTCGTAGCGGGTCGTCACCTGCGTGTAGGAGACGTCGCCAGGTGTCTCGTCGCCGGCATTGAGGTTCTGCAGGAAGTCCGAGCCGGCGGCTTGCTGAACGCACGAGACGCACCCGACGTCGCCCGCGGGTGGCGCGAGCGGGTTGGTCGTGCCGTGATTCGACGGAACCAGCCCGATCAGATCCTCGACCTTGGACTTCCCGCCCAGGAACTTGATGACGTAGCGCGGCATCATGCCGCCCTGCGAGTGGCCGACGAGCGACACCCGGGCGGCCCCGGTGGCGGCGAGCACGCGATCGACGAAGTCGGAGAGCTGTGCGGCGGAGTCCTCGATCCGCCCCGTTCCCCGGTTGCCGTAGTCGAGCGCGAAGACGCAATAGCCGTCCATTGCGAGCACCGGAGAAATGAGGTTCCACGACACGGTCATGTCGGCGAAGGTTCCGTGGACGAGGACGACGGGATACGGCCGCTGCGCGGACGGCTTGCAGCTCCAGTCGTTGGAGCCTGGCGGAGAGATGCCGGGTGCGAGGTCGGCGCGCGCGACGGCGGTCGACGACAGCGCGGCAACCGCGACGCAAAGTGCAATCCCCCAGATCCTGACCTTCAAAGCAGTGGGTTCCTACCCGTTCCAGGCCGCTTCTAAGCGCCCGATCGCGCCGATCACCGGAAGACGCCGGTGTGCCCGAGCGAGTAGCGGCCCGGCTGCGGATACACGCATAGGCCGTGCGGGCCGGCCCCGACCTTGATCCGCTTGATCAGCCGCCCGGAAGAAGTGCTGATCGCGTACACCTCGCCGTTGTAGCGGCCGGATAGCCACAGCACCCGGCCGCTGGCGGACACGCCGCCCATGTCGGGGCTCGCCGACCCGGGGATTCGCCAGCGCTTCACGACCCGGCGCTTTCGGAACGAGATGAGAGAGATCGTCCCCTCCCCGCGGTTGCTCACGTACAGCACCTTCGAGTCGCGGCTCGCGTAGAGGCCGTGGGCACCGATCCCGGTGTGAACGAACCCGAGCTTGCGGAAGGTGTGACCGTCGATCTTCCAGACGCCGTTGGAGGACATGTCGGCCACGTAGAAGACGCGGCCATCGGGTGAGAGCTTGACGTCCTGTGGCATCGCCGAGCCCCGGAGGCTGATCGTCCGGACGACGCGCTGGCGAGGGATGTCGACGACGATCATCGTCCCGCCGAACTCGCAGCTCACGAGCGCATACCGGCCATTCGCGGTGAAGTCCATGTGGTCGACTCCCGGGCACGTCGGCACGGACAGGGAGTGACGCAGCTTCATCGTGTGGGGCGAACGGAAATCCAGGCGCTTCAGCCGCTCGGCCACGACGATCGCGTACCGGCCGCTGGGAGTGAAGTACAGGTTGTACGGATCGGCGACGGGCACCTGCTTGCCCGGCCGGCCGGTGCGGGGGTCGATCGGTGTGAGGCTGTTGCCCTCGTCGTTGTCCACCCAGAGCCGCTTGAGGTCGTACGAGGGAGTCACATGCTGGGGAAGCGCGCCTGTGGCGAAGTGCCGCACGATCCTGAAGGTGCGCGGGTCGATCTCGTCGACCGTGTTGCTCTTGCTGTTCGGCACGTAGATCAGCTGCCGGTAACCGCGGGCGGAAGGGCTCAGGCGCCCGGGGCGATCGGCCGCGTAGACGTCGTGGCTGGAGATGAGCGGCGGCACGCGACCTGCGTGCCGCGCCGCCCTCGCATGGACGTTTTCCGACTTGGCGGTCGATGCTGGCGCGGGGTCGGAGTTCCCGTCCTTGCCGCACGCGCTGATCCCGCCTGCCAGCAGCGCAGCGCTCACCGCGAGAACCATGATGGACGGCCGCTTCATCTTGTCGCACGGATGGCGAGGATCTCGTCGTGCACCTTCCCCACGCCGTCCCGCCCGCCCAGCGCCAGAACCCTGTCCTGCGCCGGCGCCGCGGCGAGGTCGGACAACGCGACCGGCAGGCGTCCCGCAACCGTCGTTTGGCCCGACCCTGGAGCGAAGGCCCAGATCCGCCGGCTCGCCGAGTTCGGGGCATCGCCCCGGCCTCCGATCACCAAGAAGCGTCCCCCGAGCGTGGCGCCAGCCGCATGCGTCAGCGGGACCGGAAGGGTGCCAACGCGCTTCACCGTGCGCGTATGCGGGTCGAACTGCAGGATCGCCCGCTGGGCAGACGTCCCAGACGTTCCGCCGGCGATCAGCACCGAGCCATAGAGCTCCGCTACCGCCGCATAGCGCAGGGGACGGGGCATGCGGCCGACCGCGCGCGCCCGCTTGCCGGGAGGGAAGGCGACGATGGAGCGCAACGGAACGGTGCCGGTGTAGCCGCCCACGATATAGCCGGCCACGCCTGCAGCGGCCGCCCCGACGTCGGAGGCAGGCACAGGCAACTGGCCGGCAGAGGCGGATTTGCCGTTGGCGCCCACACGCAGGATGTCTGCGCTTGGAGTGGTCTGGGCGCCGCCGGCGACGTAAGCACGTCCCGCGACGGTGAATGCAGCCGCATCGTGGACCGGGGCAGGCAGTCGCCCAACCGTGCGCGCCGAGCCCGAAGGCCCGACGACCTCTATTCCGTCCGTTGAGGTGTCGGTCGAGCTCAGCCCGCCCGCCACCAATACGCGCGCTCCGCCGATGCTCGTTGCGGCCGGCAGCTGCAGCGGCTCCGGAAGGTGCCCCACGGCGTTGACTCGGACCGCGAAAGATGCGGGGGGTCCCGCAGACGCCGGGGGCCTCCCCGCACGCCGGTTAGGGGAATCCGAAGCACCGCAGGAGGCCACCAGCACGGCCGCGGCAACCAACAGAACGAGGGTCGCGCGCGTCACGCGGCCAACCGTCCCACCTGTGCCTGAATAAATCCTGAAAGGCGCACCGCGAGACGGTCGGCGCCCAGCTCCTTGGTGCCGGAGCTCGCGTGACCGTTCAGCGCGAGCGGATCCGCAGCTCGCGCTCCATGTCCCGATCCTGGTCGCGCTTGCGGATCGTCTCGCGCTTGTCGGAGTGCTCCTTGCCCTTGGCGAGCGCCATCTCGACCTTCACCCGCGGCCCCGAGAAGTACATCCGCACGGGGACGAGCGTCAGCCCGCGCTCCGCGGTCTTGCCGATCAGCCGCAGGATCTCCTTCTTGTGCAGAAGCAGCTTGCGCGGGCGCTCGGGCTCGTGGTTCTGGCCCGCGGCCGGACCGTACGGCGCGATGTGGCAGTTGTGGAGCCATACCTCCTGGTCGCGCACGAGTGCGTAGGAGTCCTTCAGGTTCACCTTGCTCTCGCGCGCGGACTTCACCTCGCTGCCCGTCAGCGCGATCCCGGCCTCGAAGTTCTCGAGCAGGTGGTAGCGGAAGCGCGCCTGGCGGTTGACCGCGATCGTTCCGTCGCTCGACTTGCTGCCCTTGGACTTCTTGCTCACACCGGCTCCAGGTCGACCCGGCCGCGCGGTGCGTGGATCGACCGCACGCGAACGTCGACCGCGTCGCCCAAACGTACCCTGCGACCGCTCTCCCGGCCGATCAGCATCGTGCGCTGCTCGTTCATGTCATACCAGTCGCCCGCCAGACGGCGCACGGGGAGGAAGCCCTCGCAGGCGGCAGCGATTCCGCCCCACCGGAAGCGGACGAACACGCCGGCGCCGATCACCCCCGTTACCTCGCCCTGGAACTTCTCGTCCCAGCCGTGCTCGCCCAGCTCGCGCTCGAGCAGGAAGGCGAGGCAGATGTCGTCTGCCTCGCGCTCGGCAGACGTCGCGTGGCGCTCGGTGGCGGTGCACTGAGCCGACACCTCGTCCAGCCCGTGTGCCGCGGGGCGCTCCTCGAGTCCGAGCGTGGACAGCAGCGAGCGGTGCACCACCAGGTCGGGATAGCGCCGGATCGGAGACGTGAAGTGGCAGTAGCTGGCGCTCGCCAGGCCCGCGTGGCCGATGTTGAGCGGCGAGTAGACGGCCTGCTTCAGCGACCGCAGCACGAGCGAGGTGAGCGCCTCTCGCCCGCGCCCGCCGCGCGACTCGAGGTACTCCAGCAGCCGGTTGGAGATCAGGCCAACCGCGCGCCCGGCTTCAGTTGGGCCCATGTTCTTGGGGATCGGCGGCGTGGGCACATCGAGGGTCTCGAGCTGCGCGACCAGGTACTCGATGGCCGCCGGGTCCGGCTGCTCGTGAACGCGGAAGATGGCCGGGATGCGTCCCGTCTCGAGGCGCAGCGCCACCTGCTCGTTCGCGCAGACCATCAGCTGCTCGATCATGCCGTGCGACTCCGTCTGCACGACGTCACGGGCGACCGAGACGTTGCCGGAGGAGTCGAAGTCGAACTCCGGCTCGGAAGTCTCGACTCCCAACCCACCGGCCGCCATTCGCCGGTCGTGAAGGTGACGCGCCACATCGCGGGCGAGCGCGAGCGGCTCGGCGATCTCCTGCGGCGGCTGATCCGAGCCGGCGAACATGCGGTCGACCTGCTCGTAGTCGAGCCGCACGTCGGACCGGATCGTGCTGCGGTAGAAGGACGCGCCCCTCACGTTGGCCTGCCCGTCCATCCGCATCTCCACCGTCACCGCCGCCCGCGGCTCGCCGGGAACGAGGCTGCACGCATTCGCCGACAGCGCCTTCGGCAGCATCGGCTCGACCGTCCCGGGCAGGTAGACGCTGTTGCCGCGCTCGCCCGCCTCGGTGTCGATGGCGCCGCCGGGCTTCACGTAGGCGGAGACATCGGCGATGTGCACGTAGAGGCGGACACCGTCCCCGTCGTGCTCGGCCGAGATCGCGTCGTCGAAGTCGCGCGCGCTGGTGGGGTCGACCGTGAACGTCGCCAGGGAGGTCATGTCGCGGCGGCCCTCAGCGGAAGCGGCAGCCTCGGTCGCCTCCGTCTCGACGCGCTTCGTGAAGCCACGGTCGTAGCCGCGGTCCGCCAGCAGTGCCTCCACCACGTCGCGGGCGACGTCCGGCCGCCCCAGCGTGCGCACGACCTCCACGCGTCCGCGTCCGCCGCCGTTGCGCGACGGGCGGACGAGCACCAGCTCGCCCGGAGCGGCCTCCGGGCCGCGTCGCATCTGCACCGGCATCCGCTTGCCGCGCTCGAAGAAGGGCTCCACGACCGTGAAGCGGCCGCGCCGCTCGAGCACCCCGACCCGCGGCTCAGCCGGGATCCGCAGGTCAGGCATCAGCAGCCGTTGCGGCGCTTGGCCTTCGGCACCTCTGCGAGCGCGCGGTCGAGCGCCTCGTCCCGGCGGGTGGAGGGCCGGTCGACGACCCTCACGTCGGGCGGGATGCCCTTGCCGCTGAGGTTCTTGCCCGTTGGGGTGAAGTAGTCGCCGACGATCAGGTCCAGAGCACCGCCGTTGTCGAGGTCGAAGACCTGGCCGAACACTCCCTTTCCGAAGGTTCGCTGCCCGACCACCGGCGCGCCCAGGCACTCGTGCAGAGCCGCTGTGACGATCTCGGATGCGCTCGCGGTGTTGCGGTCGACCAGCATGACTACTGGCTTTCTCGTGACGGTCTCGCCGGTCGCGTTGAAGATCCGCTTCGGGCGCTTGCGGCCGTCGGTGGTCACGATCACTCCCTGCGGGTCGAACAGGCTGGAGGTGAGCACGGCCTCGTCGAGCAGGCCGCCGCCGTTGCCCCGCAGGTCGAGCACGTAGCCCTGGGCGCCCCTGCGCTCCAGCTCATTGATCTTCTGACCCAGCTGGCCGTGCGCCCCGGACGTGAAGGATGCGAGCTGAAGCACTCCCACCTTGCGCCCGTTCGCCCGCCGCATCGTGCCCTCCGCGACCGGCACCAGGATCCTCTCCCGCCGCACGCGGACGGTGCGGGTCTTGCCGGTGCGCGGGTCGATCGTCAGGCGCACGGAGGTTCCCGGCCGGCCCTTGATCAGCGCGGTGGACGCTTCCTCGGGCTTGCCCGCGATCGACTTGCCGTTGACGTGCGTGATCACGTCCCCCGGCTTGATGGCGGCCCGCCGCGCGGGCGAGCGCTTGAAGGTCCCCACGACCAGCAGCCCCCGCTTTCGCTCGGTGACCGTCATCCCGACCCCGGAGAACTGGCCGCTGGTCGATTCACGGAAGAGCTGGTTCTCGCGCTTGGAGAAGTAGTGCGAGAAGCGGCTGTGGAGCGTGCGCACCATCCCCCGCAGCGACGCGTCGTCGAGCTGCCCGTTGGGCACCTTGCGGGTGAAGTTGTCCTTGATCACGTCGCGCGCCTGAGCCTGCAGCGACGTGGAGTCGTCGACGAACACGTCGCGTACCGGTTGGGGGAGGCTTTCCGGATGGCCGCCGAGATACAACCCGACACACAGCATCGCCACGGCGACGAGCGCCGCGATCACCTTGCTCACGGGCGCTCTCGCATCCCCGGCGTCACCGCCTGATCGTACCGATGCACCGGCGCGGCCCCGCCGGGTGCCGGAACTCGCCTAGACCCGCAGGAACCGCCGCAGCGTGATGCCGGACCCGAGCGCGGAGACGGCGGTTCCCGCGATCAGGAGCAAGACGATCAGGAACGTGAAGTTGATCGTCTGGGGGGCGGCGATCAGCGCGAACCGGTCCGACCATGGATCCACCACCGTGACCTTGGCGAGCCACAGAAGGAGAGCGGCGACGAGCGCTCCCAGGAAACCGACGATCAGGCCCTCGATCACGAACGGCCACCGGATGAACCAGTTGGTCGCCCCCACCAGGCGCATGACCTCGACCTCGCGCCGGCGGGCGAAGATCGACAGCCGGATCGTGTTCGCCACCAGCAACACGGACGCCAGGATCAGCAGTCCCGCCAGGCCGGCCATGATCAGCTTGATCGTGCTGGTCGCGGAGAGGATCTTCTGCGTGTCGTCCTCGCGGTCCTTGATCTCGTCGATCGCCGGGCTGATCGGCCGCGGCTGGCCGTTGGCGGCCGGCGGCTCGAGAGAGCTCTTCACGGCGCCGGCGTTGGAGGGATCGTCGAGCTTGATGCGATAGGACGCCGGCAGCGGGTTGCCGGGGAGGTCGTTCGTGATGTCCGAGCGGTTCCCCAGCCGCTGCCGCAGGATCCGCAGCGCCTGGTCCTTGCTCACATACGTGACGGCGTCGACGTGCTGGAGGTCGCGGATCATGTTCCCGAGCTCTCGCTCCTCGGCCTTGGTCGCGTCCGGGGCGATGAAGACCTCGAGCTCGATCTTGTTGCGCACCTCGTTCGACTTGGCGGTCGCCGCGCGAACGACCGGGATGAAGACGCCCAGCACGAGCGTCGTGATCAGCACGGTCGCGAACGCCGCCAGGCTCGGCGCCGCGTTGCGGCGCAGCGCGCGAAGGGACTCGCGTAGGAAGAAACCCAGCTTCATGAGCTAGTGGTACTGGCCTCCGCGCTGGTCGCGCACGACCCGCCCCTGGCTCATTTCGATGACGCGCCGGCGCATCTGGTCGACCATGTCGGCGTCGTGCGTGGCGACGATCACCGTCGTGCCCGTGCGGTTCATGCGGTAGAGCAGCTGCATGATTCCCTTGGAGGTCTCGGGGTCGAGGTTCCCGGTGGGCTCGTCCGCCAAAAGGAGCGGCGGGTGGTTCACGAACGCCCGCGCCAGCGACACGCGCTGCTGCTCGCCGCCCGAGAGCTCGTCGGGGTAGTCGTGCAGCTTGGTCGACAGCCCAACCAGCCGGAGGATCTCCGGCACCTTCTCGCGGATGCTCGCGCGGGTCGCCCCGATCACCTGCAGGCTGTAGGCGACATTGTCGTAGACGGTGCGGTTCGGCAGCAGCTTGTAGTCCTGGAACACCGTGCCGATGTTCCGCCGCAGCTTGGGAACCTTCTTGCGGGGCAGCTTCGCGATGTCGGTCCCGGCGATCAGGACCTCGCCCCGCGAGGCGTCGATCTCACGAATCATGAGCCGGATGAACGTGGACTTCCCACAGCCGGTGGCCCCCACGAGGAAGGCGAATTCGCCCCGCTCGACCGTGAGGGAGACGTTGTCGAGCCCGACGTTGCCGCCGGGGTAGACAACCGTCACTCCGCGTACCTGGACAGCGGGATTCACAGTGCCGGGCAGCCGTGCGCGACCGGGGTAGAGAACCTCGTCGATTGCAGCCATGCGCGGGGAGTTTGGCAAAAAACCCGCAAAATGGGCGTTCTCCCCAATTTTGCAGGCGGTCTTTCGCCTAGCGCGAGAGGGCCTTGCGCGCCGCCGCGACGATACCGGCACTGGTCAGGCCGAACCGCTCCATGACCGCTTCGCTGGTACCGGAGACGCCGAACCGGTCGTCGACCCCGACCGCAAGCACCGGGACGGGGCACTGCTCCGCCGCGACCGTGCGGACCGCGTCCGCAAGGCCGCCGGCCTTGCGGTGCTCCTCGGCCGTGACCGCCACGCCGGTGCGGCCGAGGGAGGCCAGAACGGCCTCGGAGTCGAGCGGCTTGACGATCGCGACGTTCAGGACCTCGGCCCTCACCCCGTCCTCGCGCGCGAGGACGTCCGCCGCCTCGAGGGCGCGCCACACCATGTGGCCGCAGGCGAAGATGGAGATGTCGCTGCCCTCCCGCAGCACGTCGATGCCCTTGCCCAGCGTCTCCGGCACCTCGTCGTAGACGAACGGCGTCGCCGGGCGGCCGAAGCGCATGTACATCGGTCCCTCGCGGTCGTAGCTCTCCATGACGGCGCGGTAGGCCTGGTGGTAGTCGGCCGGGACGACGACCTGCATCTTCGGCATCGCGCGCATCAGCGCGATGTCCTCGATCATCTGATGGGAAGCGCCGTCCTCGCCGAGGGACAGCCCTCCGTGCGAGGCGCAGACCCGGACGTTCAGCTCGTTGTGCGCGATCCCGAGCCGCACCTGGTCGTACGCGCGCCCCGTGGCGAAGATCGCGAAGGTCGACGCGTAGGGCACCTTGCCGGTCGCGGCCAGGCCACACGCCATCGACATCATGTTCGCCTCGGCGGCACCCACGTTGAAGAAGCGCTCGGGGAACCGCTTCCCGAAGCCGGCGCTCTGAGTGGAGACCGACAGGTCGGCGTCGAGCGCGACAACCTCCGGATGGGTCTCCCCCAGCTCGAGGAGCGCGTCGCCGTAGGCCTTGCGGGTCGGTTGGGGGTCGAGGGTCGCGCTCACCGTCCGGCGCTCCAGGCCCTGCGTCTGCTCGGCGAGCAGCGTCTCCAGCTCGGCCAGCGCCTCCTCAGCCTGCTCCGGAGTGGGCGGCTTGCCGTGGAAGCCGAAGCGGCCCTCCATCAGCGACACGCCCTTCCCCTTGCGCGTCTGGCAGACGATCGCGGCCGGGCGCTCGCAGGTGCGGCTCCATTCCAGGGCCTCGACGATCGCCGGCATGTCGTGTCCATCGATCTCGATGGCGTCCCAGCCGAAGGCGTCGAACTTCGCGCGCACGTCGCCGGTGTCCATGACCTCTTCGGTCGTGCCGTCGGTCTGAAGGTGGTTGTAGTCGACGATCGCGGTGAGATTCGTGACGCCGAAGTGGGCGATCGCCATCGCGGCCTCCCAGGACTGGCCCTCCTGGCAGTCGCCATCCGACATCAGGGTGAAGACGTGCGCTTCCCCTATCTCGTCCAGACGGAGCGCGAGTGCGATGCCGAGCGACATCGAAAGGCCCTGGCCCAGCGAGCCGGTCGAGACCTCGATCCCGGGCGTGCGCGTCATGTCGGGATGGCCCTGGAGGTGGGCGTCGAGCTTGCGCAGGCCCATCAGGTCCTCCATCGGGAAGTAGCCGTGACGGGCGAGCGCGGCGTACTGGATCGGCGCGCCGTGGCCCTTCGAGAGGACGAATCGGTCCCGCTCGGGCCAGCGCGGCTGCTGCGGATCGTGCCGCAGCACGCGGTGGTAGAGCGCCGCCACGATGTCCGCGCTGGACAGCGAGCTGTCGAGGTGGCCCGACTTCGCGACGGCGAGCATGCGAACGCAGTCCATGCGCAGCACGGTCGCGTTCCGCTCGAGCTCGGCGATCGACGCGTGGGCGTCCGGCACCACGGACAGATGAGGCACTTTCGAGGTCTCCGCTGCGCCCGCCGGGAGGGAAGCGTCAGGGCGAGCGGCGGACGACACGAGCGGCAGGCTAGGACCAATCGCGGACGTAAACGGATATCGCTTGACTTGTCCCTGCAACGCCGCCAAATTGTGGTGAGTGTTCCCCCCGGTCAATCAGCTGGAGCGGCTGACGGTCGCGGACGCGTTGGATGACGTCGTCCACATCACCGTCGACCAGACGCTCGAGGAAGCGGCGCGCATGATGCGCGACCGTGGCATCACCGCACTGGTCGTGATCGACCCCGACTCGACCGACCCGGGGATCATCACGGAGGCTGACATCGGCCGGGCGATGGCCTCGGACAGCGACCCCCGCAAGCAGCTCGTGGGCGCGTTCCGGACGGCCGAGGTGATCACCGCGACCTCCGACTGGACCCTCGAGCGCGCCGCCCGCACGATGTCCACCGGCCACTTCCGGCACCTGATCGTGGTCGAAGACCAGCGGGTGATCGGCACCCTCTCGATCAGCGACGTCGTCGCCGCCTGGACAAGGGACCACGAGAGCCTTCCGGCGGGAGTCTCCGACGAGACTGGCGAGCTGCCCACGATCGGTCCCGCACACGACTACCTATACAGCCTCCGGCGCAGCGCCAAGCAGCATCTGGTGGCGGCCAAGTGCCCCTGCGAATGGGATTGGTACGGGGTGCTCGAGGGCCAGTTGGAGGATCGCCCCGACCTCGATGTGGACACCCTGCGGCACCTGTGGGAGCGCAGAGAGCCCTGCCCGGCACTACACGCCGAGGGCGGCGGGGCGGACTAAATCAGTCGGCAGTCGGCAGACGGCAGTCTACGCCGATGGCCACCATGCGGTCGATGGGCAGGCGGGCCTGCTCGGCGACTTCCGGCGAAACCTTCACCTCGGGCCTCATGTCCCGGAGGGCGTTCCTCAGGCCGGGCAGCGTGATCATCTTCATGTAGCGGCAGACCGCGGCGGGGTTGGCCGGGATGAACGTCTTGCCCGGGTTCTCCTGCTCCATCCGGTGCAGGATGCCGGTCTCGGTGGCGACGATCATGTGCGCCTCCGGGTCGGCCTCGCGGGCGAAGCGCATCATGCCCTCGGTCGAGAGGAAGTGCGTCCCCTCGCCGGCGACGTCGCCGGCGGAGACGTACTCCATCACCTGGGTGGTGCAGCCGCACTCGGGGTGCACGAGAAGCTCGGCGCCGGGCTCGCTCGCCCGGATCGAGTTGATGTCCGCCGGGCGGATCCCGGCGTGCACGTGGCACTCGCCGTCCCAGACGTGCATCGGGCGCCCGATCTCGTGCTCGACGTAGGCGCCCAGCCACATGTCGGGGCCGAACAGGATCTCGGTGTCGGGGCCGTGCTCGCGCAGGATGTGCTCGACGACCTTCACCGCGTTCGAGGAGGTGCAGCAGTAGTCGGTCTCGGCTTTCACCTCGGCCGAGGTGTTGACGTACATGACGACCACGGCGCCCGGGTGCTCGGCCTTCCAGCCGCGCAGCTGATCGGCGGTGATCGACTCGGCCAGCGAGCAGCCGGCGTCGAGGTCGGGCAGGAGCACCTTCTTGTCGGGACAGAGGATCGAGGCCGTCTCGGCCATGAAGTGCACGCCGCAGAAGGCGATCACGTCCGAGCCGGTGGCGGCGGCCTCGCGCGAGAGCCCGAGCGAGTCGCCGACGAAATGGGCCACGTCCTGCACCTCGGGGCGCTGGTAGTTGTGAGCGAGGATCACCGCGTTCTTCTCGGCGGCGAGGGCGCGTACCTCCTCGTGGAGGGCCGGTACGTCCTCGATGACGGCCGGACCGGGGGCGGACGGGGCGTTTGGGAGCATCGGGAGGGTCTTCATGGCACGAGTTCCAGGGAGAGGTCGAGAGCAGGTGCAGAATGGGTCAGCGAGCCCATCGACACGAAGTTTACGCCAGATTCACCGTATTGCTTCAGATTCTGAAGTGTGATGCCTCCGGAGGCCTCCGAGACGGCGCGACCCCCGATCTGAGCGACCGCGCGGGCTACCTCGGCCGGCGTCATGTTGTCCAGCAGAATTCGCTCCGCGCCGGCCTCCAGGGCCTCTTCGACCTCGGCCAGGCTGCGGCATTCGACCTCGACCGGGACGCCCTCCGGGCGCCGCTCCAGCGCCAGCCGCGTTGCAGCCCCCACCCCACCCGCCATCGCGATGTGGTTGTCCTTGACCAGGATCGCGTCGAAGAGGCCGATGCGGTGGTTGCGGCCGCCCCCGGCCGCGACCGCCTGCTTTTCGAGCGCGCGGAGACCAGGAGTGGTCTTGCGGGTGTCGAGCACCTCCACCCCGGTCCCCTCCAGCTCGCGCACGGCGAGAGCGGTCGCCGTGGCGATTCCCGAAAGCCGCTGGAGGAAGTTGAGCGCCACCCGCTCCCCGGTGAGCAGCGCACGCGCTTCGCCCTCGAGCTCGGCGATCGTCTCCGGCGGGTCGTCGAGCCAGCGCCCCTCCTCGCGCACCGCGCGCCATTCCACGGCCGGATCGAGCCGGCGGAAGACGGCCTCCGCGACGTCCAGTCCGAAGATCACGCCCGGCTGCTTCTGGGTTATGCGGGCGTGGGCGCGGCGGCCGGGCTCGACCAGGGCCTCCGTGGTGAGGTCCCCGGAACCGACGTCCTCCGCGAGGGCGCGTGAGATCAGGTCTTGTACTTCGGGAGTGAGATCCAAGGTGCCGGGATATTCTCAGCCCATGTCCGCGGAAGCTCCCGCCGCCTTTCAGAAATCCGCCGCGGTTCTGCCTCGTGGCGCGCGCCCGCCGTTCCGCGTCTGGCTGAACAGCGTCGAGCAGGAGGAGGGCCGTGACTACCAGGTCGCCGGCAACAAGCTGATCTTCGACCGCCCGCTGGCCAAGGAGGGACGGCTAGGGATCTGGAACTGGACGATGCTGCTGCTGGGCGTGCGCGGCACGTACCGCAAGAACGACAGCGTCGACGTGCAGTACGAGACGGCCTCGGGTCAGACGCGGCTGGCGACGCGCGTCGACTTCGAGCCCGTCACGGACGTCTAGCCGCCGTTCCTGCCTCCGTCAGCCCCCGCGCTCTGCACCAGGTACTCGTGGACGAAGCCGTCGAGGTCGCCGTCGAGCACGCGCTGGGCGTCGCCCATCTCGTACCCGGTGCGGTGGTCCTTCACCATCGTGTAGGGGTGCAGCACGTATGAGCGGATCTGCGATCCCCAGGCGACATCCTGGGCTTCGCCCTTCTCGCGTCGCGAGCTCCTCGCGGCGGCGGCGCTCCTCGAGCTCGACCAGCTTCGACTTCAGGAGCTTCATCGCGGTCTGCTTGTTCGACGATTGAGAGCGCTCGTTCTGGCACTGCACGACCGTCTTCGTCGGGATGTGGGTGATGCGCACCGCCGAGTCGGTCTTGTTGACGTGCTGGCCGCCCGGCTCCCGAGGCGCGGTAGGTCTCGATCCGCAGGTCGGACTCGTCGATGTCGACGTCGACGTCGCCCTCGACCAGCGGGCTGACCTCCACCAGCGCGAAGCTCGTGTGACGCCGGTGCGCCGCGTCGAACGGCGAGAGCCGCACCAGCCGGTGGACGCCCTTCTCGGCCGAGAAGAGCCCGTAGGCGTTCTCTCCCCGGGCGATGAAGGTCGCGGACTTGATGCCGGCCTCCTCCCCCGGCTGAGGCTTCGGTCATCTCCACGTCGAAGCCGCGGCGCTCGGCCCAGCGCAGGTACATCCGCAGCATGATCTCGGCCCAGTCCTGCGAGTCCGTCCCGCCGGCGCCGCTGTGCACCGCCACGACGGCGTCGCCCGCGTCGTAGCGGCCGCGGAAGAGGCGCTGCTCCTCGAACTCCGCCATCCGGCGCTCGATCCCGGCGAGCTGCTCGGTCAGCTCGTCGCGCAGCGACTCGTCCTCGTCCACGAGCGCGGCGAGACCCTCCAGGTCGTCGATCTCGGTCTCGAGCCCGCGAAACAGCTCGAGCCGCCGGTTGAGGCGGCTGTGCTCGGCGAGACACGGATGCCGCCCGCTGCTGGTCGTCCCAGAAGCCGGGCTGCTGCATCTCGCCCTCGAGCTTCTGACCTGCTGCTCTAGGGAAGCGGGGTCAAAGGTAGTCCGCGAGCAGCTTCAGCTGGTCGCGGAGCTTGGAGACCCGCACGGGAATCTGCTCGAGTGCCTGTTGCTCAGCCATCGGTCCGCCTAGGCCCCGTGGCACTTCTTGTACTTCTTGCCCGAGCCGCACCAGCACGGGTCGTTGCGCCCGATCTGCTCGCGCTCGTCGACGTGGCGCGTCTCGACCTCGGGCAGCGGGGTGTACTCCATCCCGCCGTCCTCGGCGGTCGCCGTCGCGACTCCGGCCTGCTCCGCGGCGTCATAGAGCGCCGAGGGCTGCTCCGGGCCGCCGCCGGAATAGGTGACGTTCGCAGCAGCCGGCGCGGGAAGAGCCCATCGCCATCATCTCCGCGGCCGCCGGCTCGATCTCGACCTCGACGTGGAAGATGTAGCGGCCGAAGTCCTCCCAGATCGAGTTCATGAGCTCGCGGAACATCGTGAAGCCCTCGTTCTTGTACTCGACCAGCGGGTCCTTCTGGGCGAAGCCGCGCAGGTGGATGCCCTCGCGCAGGTAGTCCATGTCGTACAGGTGCTCGCGCCAGCGCTCGTCGATGATCTGAAGCAGCACGGCCCGTTCCAGCTGGCGCATCAGCTGCTCGCCGAGCTCCTCCTCGCGGCGCCCGTAGGACTCGAGCGCGTCCTCGTGCAGCCGGCTGATCATCTCCTGGCGGTCGAAGGCCTCCTCCTCGGCGTCCCCGGGCCCGAAGCTCGGGTCGAAGACCTGCTCGATCTGGGTGAACAGCCCGTCGACGTCCCACTCCTCGACGAAGTCGCCGGGCGTGTACTCCAGGACGATCCGCTCGAACACCCCGCGCAGCTCCTCCTTGGCGGGAACCGACATGTCGCGGCCCTCGAGGATCTCGCGCCGGTACTTGTAGATGACGGTGCGCTGCTGGTTGAGGACGTCGTCGTACTCGAGCACGCGCTTGCGGATCAGGAAGTTCTGCTCCTCGACCTTCTTCTGCGCGTTCTCGATCGTGCGCGAGAGCATCTTGGCCTCGATCGGCTGCTCGCGACCGTCCTCGTCGGTGGGCCCGAGCCGGTCGAGGATGCGGTAGATCCGGTCGCCGGCGAACAGGCGCACCAGGTCGTCTTCCGCGGAGAGGTAGAAGCGCGACTCGCCGGGGTCGCCCTGGCGGCCTGAGCGGCCGCGCAGCTGGTTGTCGATGCGCCGCGATTCGTGGCGCTCTGTGCCGAGGATGAAGAGGCCGCCCATCTCGCGCACCTGCTCGCGCTCCTCTTTCACCTGCTCCTGGATGCGCGGGGCCATGTCCTCGAAAGTCTCGGCCCAGGAGTCGTCGTCCGGCTCGACGCCCAGCTTTCGCATCTCGATGTGGGTCAGGTGCTCCGGGTTGCCGCCCAGCTGGATGTCGACGCCGCGGCCGGCCATGTTCGTCGCGATCACCACCGCCCCGATGCGGCCCGCCTCCGCGATCGTCTCGCCCTCCTTCTCGGCGTGCTCGGGCTTGGCGTTCAAGACCACGTGCTTGATGCCGCGCTTCTTGAGCACGTCCGACAGCGACTCGGATACCTCCACGGAGATGGTTCCCACCAGGATGGGCTGGCCCTTTTCGTGGCGAGCGGCGATCTCGTCCGCGACCGCGTTCCACTTGCCGTCCTTGGTCTTGTAGATCTGGTCGTTCTGGTCGGCGCGGACCATCGGGCGGTTGGTCGGGATGTCGACCACCTGGAGCTTGTAGATCTTCATGAACTCCTGCGCCTCGGTGAGCGCCGTGCCGGTCATGCCCGCCGAGCTTCTCGTACATCCGGAAGTAGTTCTGGAGCGTGATCGTGGCGAGCGTCTGGTTCTCCTCGCGGATGCCGACGTTCTCCTTGGCCTCGACCGCCTGGTGGAGCCCCTCGGACCAGCGCCGGCCCTCGAGGATGCGCCCGGTGAACTCGTCGATGATCATCACCTCGCCGTCGATGACGGCGTACTCGGTGTCGCGCTTGTAGAGCGCCTCCGCCTTCAGGGACTGGATCAGGTGGTTGACGAGGTTGCCGTGCTCGGCGAGGTAGAGGTTCTCGACGCCGATGAACTTCTCGGCCTTGGTGACGCCGCGCTCGGTCGGGGCGACGGTCTTGTGCTTCTCGTCGTACTCGTAGTCGTACTCGGGCTCCTGGTCCTTCTCCATCTGGAGCTCCAGCCGCGTCTTGGCCTCGGACTTCGGAACGCCGACCATCATGGGCGCGAGGCGGGCGAACTGGCGGTAGTAGTCCGCGGCGGCCTCCGGAGCGCCGGAGATGATCAGCGGCGTCCGCGCCTCGTCGATCAGGATGTTGTCGACCTCGTCGACGATCCCGAACGGATGGCCGCGCTGGACCACCTCCTCCAGCGAGCCGGCCATGTTGTCGCGCAGGTAGTCGAAGCCGAACTCCGAGTTGGTGCCGTAGGTGACATCGGCCTGGTAGGCGATCTGCTTCTCGGCGAAGGACTGCATGTTCTGGAGCACGCCGACCTTCACGCCCAGCATGTCGTAGAGCGGGCCCATCCACTCGGCATCGCGGCGCGCGAGGTAGTCGTTGACGGTCACGAGGTGCACGCTCCCGCCACCCAGTGAGTTGAGGAACACGGGCAGGGTCGCGACGAGCGTCTTGCCCTCGCCGGTCTTCATCTCGGCGATCGAGCCGGCGTGCAGCACCATGCCGCCGATCAGCTGAACGTCGAAGTGGCGCATGCTGAGCGCGCGCCTGCCGGCCTCGCGGCAGAGCGCGAAGGCCTCGAACAGCAGGTCGTCGAGCGATTCGCCGTCGCGCGCGCGTTCGCGCAGCGCATTGGCCTCCTCCAGGATCTCTTCGTCCTCGAGGAGCTCCATCTCAGGCTCGATCGCGTTGATGCGCTCGACCTGCTTCTCGTATTTCTTGAACTGACCGGCTTCGCCCATGCGAAGCGCGCGGTCTATGAGCTTGCGGGCCACGAAGTTCTCAGATTAGCAATGGGGCACCCGGCCCCAGTGCGGTTTGTGCGCCTACTGAGTCGCCTCTGCGGCGCGTCCCGGCGCGCCCTCGCGGCGGCCCCGGAGCTTCTCGCGGTGACGCTTCACCTGGCGCGCCAGCTTGTCCGCGCACAGGTCGATCGAATGCTCGAGATCAGCCGACGCCTCGCGTGCGCGCAGCGTCGTGCCCTTCAGGAAGAGCGTCCCCTCCGCGATCTTGTCCTCGGCGATCGCGGGGTTCTTCTCGACCAGCAGCTCGACGTCCAGCTGGGCCAGATCGGACACCTGCTTGGCGACCTTGCGGAACCGGTCCTCGACGTGAGCTCGAATGCCGTCGGTGACGGGCGTGTTGCGACCTCTCACCTCTATCTTCACCGCGGCCTCCTTCCTCGATCGGCTCCAGTTTCCTGGTCGGCTATCTGCAACTAGATGCTAGTGCGTATGGCCCGTGCAAACGAGAGGACGGACACCTCGTCGATCCCGCCCGCCAGCAGGGCATTCGCGCAGGCATTGGCCGTGGCGCCGGTCGTGTAGACGTCGTCGACCAGCACCAGACGACCGCCGGGGACCGGGCCCAGGCCGCAGCCCAACCGCCTCGGGAGCCATGCGCAGGCGCTCCTCGCGCCCGAGACGAGCCTGAGGCGGAGCGCGGCCGCAGCGGCGCAGCAAGTGCACGACGGGCACCCCGGTCGCCGCGCTCACGTGCGCGGCCACCTCCGCGGCCGGGTTGAAGCCGTCGCGCAGCCGCCGCCGGGGGTGAGCGGGGCCGGGGACCAGCGCCGTGGCGCCCGCGAACGCCGCGGCCGGGGCCCGAGCGGCGATCTCCGCGCCCATGAACCCCGCCACGGCCACCCGGCCACGCGACTTCAGCGCCGCCATGAGCCGCTGGCATGCCGCGTTGTAGGCGAACGCCGCCCAGGCGGACGCGAAGGCCAACCGCCGCCCGCGGCACTCGGGGCACGAAGGGGCGTCACGGCCGGAGGGAGCACCGCAACGGGCGCAGCGGCTTGCCGGGAGAGCCACCAGCTGCGCGCGACAGCCGAGGCACACGGCGTCGCCGTGCGATTGGAGCGTGCCGCAGGCGGCGCACGCCGGCGGAACGACGATCTGTCCGAGGACTCGCAACGCCGCCTTGGCCATGACTCCCACAGTGCCAAGGCGCTTCGCACGAGTCAGCACGCGGGTGCCACAATTTCCGCGCATGCTCGTGCTGGTTCCGATCCTGGGGGCGGGCGCCGTATATGCGTGGCGGGTGCGCGACCTGCGCCTCCACCCCGGCCGCTCGAGCGGCGGTCCGAACGCATTGCGGTGCGGCGCCTTCTACGCCGGTCTCGCGCTGGCCGTCGTGGCGCTCGTCCCGCCGCTCGAGACGCTCGCCGAGAACCGGCTCTTCACGGCGCACATGATCCAGCACCTGCTGCTGGCGGACCTGGTGCCGATCCTGCTGCTCGTCGGCCTGACCCGGTCCCTGTTACGGCCGGCGGTGCGCAGGCTGCGGCCGGTCGAGGAGCGCCTCGGGCCGATCGCGCACCCGGCCACCGCCCTGGCGATGTACGTGGGGATGATGTGGCTCTGGCACGTGCCGGCCCTGTACGACGCGGCGCTGTCGAACCCCTGGGTCCACGCGCTGGAACATGCCTGCTTCTTCACCACCGGCCTGGCCTTCTGGTGGTTCCTGATCGAGCCCGTTCCGCCGCGAAACCGGCTCACCGGCCCGTGGGCGGTCGGCTACGTCGTGGCCGCGAAGCTGCTCATGGGGCTCCTGGGCGCGGTCCTGACGTTCACGCCGAACGTCATCTACGACCACTACAAGCACACCGAACCCGCCTGGGGGCTGACGCCGCTCCAGGACATCAACATGGGCGGGATCGTGATGTCGCTCGAGCAGTCGCTGGTGCTGATCGTGTTCTTCACGATCGCCTTCGCGCGGATGATGGAGTCATCCGAGCGGGAGCAACAAAGACGTGAGCGGGCGGAACTAGCGCCGTAGCGCCGGCTGGAGCTTCTCGGCCAGCGGGCTCGTCCCGGTCACGGCATCGATCAGGACCGTTCCCGGCGGCAGGTCCGTGCGCGGCCAGACGATCGACTCGCGGATCGCCGATCCCTCGCCGACACGGCAGCCGTCGCCGAGCACCACGGGCCCGGTCAGGCGCACGCCGGCCTCGATGGTGCAGGAGTCGCCGATGAACACGTCGCCCTCGACGATCGCCGAGTCGTCCACGCGTGAGCCGGACGAGGACGCGGCGTCGCCGTACAGCTTCACGATGCCGGCCAGGGCATCGAAGTTGCCCTGCCTGTATTCGTGCATGGATCCCACGTCGTTCCAGTAGTCGTCGATCTCGTGGCCGTAGAAGGCGACGTCCTGGGCGAGCAGGGCCGGAAAGACGTCCTGCGCCCAGTCGACGAACGGCCGGTCGGGGAAGTAGTCGAAGATCTCGGGCTCGAACACGTAGATGCCGCAGTTGCCGAGGTCCGAGAGCGCCTCGGCCGGGTCGGGCTTCTCCTGGAATCCCTGGATGCGGCCGTCCTCGTCAACGATCACGACGCCGTATTCGCGGGTGTCTTCGACCCGCTTGAGGGTCAGCGTCGCGATGCCGCCGTGCGCGCGGTGCCGTTCCCACAGGGCCGTGAGATCGACGTCGGTGAGCGCGTCGCCGGAGACGATCAGGAATGTCTCGTCGCCGAAGTGGTCGCGTGACGTTGCGCACGCCGCCGGCCGTTCCGAGCAACTCGGGCTCGAAGCGGTAGTCAAGGTGCACGCCGTGGGCGGAGCCGTCGCCGAACGTGTCCTTGATCTGGTCCGGGAAGTAGTGCAGGTTCGCGATCACGTCGCCGAACCCGTGCGCCGCGAGCAGCCGCAGGTCATGCGCCATCACCGGCTGCCCCAGGATCGGGACCATCGGCTTGGGCAGCTCATAGGTAATCGGCCGCAAGCGAGTTCCCAGTCCCGCTGCCAGGACCATTGCTTTCATCCGGTGCCGTGCATCCCGCAGTTTCCGCACGTCTGCGGTCTGCCGACTGCCGCCTAAGTGCCCTGATCCCAGCTAGTCAGGTACTTCTGCTGCTCGGCAGTCAGCTGGTCGATCCGCACGCCCATCGTGTCGAGCTTCAGCGCGCGCGATGTTCTTGTCGATCTCCTCGGGCACGTCGTAGACCTTCTTCTCCAGCTTGTCGGCGTTGTTGACCATGTGCTCGGCCGACAGCGCCTGATTGGCGAAGCTCATGTCCATGACCGCCGCCGGGTGGCCCTCCGCCGCGGCGAGGTTGACCAGCCGCCCGTCGGCGAGCAGGTAGATGTGCCGTCCGTCCTTGGTCTCGTACTCGTCGACCAGCGGGCGCGCCTCGCGCTTGCCGGACGAGATCTTCTCCAGCGCCGGGATGTCGATCTCCACGTTGAAGTGGCCGGAGTTGGCGACGATCGCGCCGTCCTTCATGTTCTCGAACAGCTCGCCGCCGATCACGTGCATGTCGCCGGTGACGGAGATGAACAGGTCTCCCTCGCGGGCGGCCTCGGCCGCCGGCATGACCTCGAAGCCGTCCATCACGGCCTCCAGGGCCGGCAGCGGGTCGACCTCGCAGACGATCACGTGCGCGCCCATTCCCTTGGCGCGCATCGCGACGCCCGCGCCCGCACCAGCCGTATCCGAAGACCACGACGCGGCTTCCGGCGATCAGGACGTTCGTCGCCCGGATGATGCCGTCGAGCGTCGACTGGCCCGTGCCGTAGCGGTTGTCGAACATGTGCTTGGTGTTGGCCTCGTTGACGGCGATGATCGGGAAGCCGAGCTTGCCCTCTGCCTCCAGCGCGCGCAGGCGGATGACGCCGGTGGTCGTCTCCTCCGTGCCGCCGATCACCTCGGACAGCTGGTCGCTGCGCTCGCCGTGCAGCACGCTGACGACGTCGGCGCCGTCATCCATCGTGATCTGAGGGTGCTTGTCGCAGACGGCGTTGATGTGCGCGTAGTAGGACTCGTTGTCCTCGCCGTTGATCGCATAGACCTCGGCCCCGTAGCGGTCGACGAGAGCCGCCGCCGTCTCGTCCTGGGTGGAGAGCGGGTTGGAAGCGCACAGGGCCACCTCTGCGCCACCGGCCTGCAGGGTGCGGACGAGGTTCGCGGTCTCGGTCGTCACGTGCAGGCAGGCCCCGAGCTTTACGCCGTCGAGCGGCTTTTCGCGCTCGAAGCGCTCGCGGATCGAGGCGAGCACCGGCATGTGGCGGTCCGCCCATTCGATCTTCGCCTGGCCGGCGTCGGCCAGCGCCAGATCGGCGACGTCGTAGTTCTTGGAGGCGGTCGTCATGCGTTCTCCCCTGGATCCAGTCGATTACGTGAGAAAACGCCGCGCGCAGCTGTGCGCGTGCGGCGGCGAGCTGCCTAGGCTACCTGCTCCTTCGCCAACTCGGCCTTGAGGCGCTCGATCACCTCTACCGGCGAGGGATCGATGTCGCGCAGCACGGCCAGGTACAGCGAGACCAGGTCGCCCAGGAGCACGAGCGAGAGCAGTCGCTCGACGGGGTTGTCCCCGCGGCTCTCCAGGCGCAGGACGCCGGCCGCGCTGGGCTCGACCAGGCGCGAGGTGAGCTCGATCCGCTGGCCGACGCGCGGGTGCTGGTCGACGTCCTCGAGGAAGACCGCCGTGAAGGGGCCGATCTCCGCGGCTCCCTCCCATCCCACGATCTCGTTGTGGTTCGCCTCGGGAAGCTCGGCGAAGAAGGCCGGGACCTTTCCGTTCTCGTTGATCTGCGTCTTCCAGCGCCGGGCGACCGAAGCCGTCGGGCCGGCGCCGTACACGCACACACTGGTCTTCTTGACGCGCTGGGCGACCCGCTTGGCGAGGCTGTCCGAATCCGCGTCGGGGCCCCACTCGCGCGCGAGGTCCTGGAGGTGGGAGGCCGCGGCGTCGATCTCGGTGCGCAACCCGGGGGCGGCGCCGACCAGCCGGGCGACCTCCACCACCGAGACGAGCATGTAGGCGACGGCCGCGCGCGGCTGGAGCGCCGCGGGCAGCGGGATCACGGGTACGCCGTCCGAGCGGGCCAGCTCGGCCAGCCGGCCGCCCGTCGTCACCACGACGCGTGCCGCGCCGATCACGCCGGCGGCCTCGTAGCAGGCAAGGGTCTCTTCGGTGTTGCCGGAGTAGCTCGCGCAGAGGATCACCGAGTCGCGGGTGGTCCACGACGGCAGCTCATAGCCGCGGATCGTCCGCAGCGGCTTGGTCAGGCGCGAGGCGAGCGCCGCCTCGGCGAGGTCGCCGCCGATCGCGCTGCCGCCCATTCCGCAGACGATCAGGGGCGTCAGGCCGCCGAGGCTGGGCAGCGAGCGCTCGATGCCCGCGGACTCGACCCGCCACAGGGCGTCTTCGAGCTGCTGCGGCATCGCCAGGATGTCGGCAACCTGGTTGGCGCTGTCGACGGCGGCGATCTGCTCGGCGGTAAGGCCGGACACGCGGTGGAGTCTAGAGGGCTGCTAGCCCTCGACCCGTTCTCCGTCGAGCTTCTCGCCCTCGCCGACCGAGGCGCCCTCGCCCACGATCGAAAGCCCTTCCACCCGCGCTCCGGCGCCGATCCGGGCGCCGGCGCCGACGATGCTGTCCTTGATCACCGCCTCGCGCCCGACGTTCACCCCCGCCAGCAGCACGGCGCCATCGAGCACGGCATCGGACTGGATCGAGCACTGCTCGCCGACGACGGTGCAGCGGCCCAGGTCCGCGCCATCGGCCACTCCCGCGCCGTCGGCCACCAGCACCGGCGGGTCGAGCGGGCCGACCGCCGTGTGGACCGTCCCGGTCAGGATGTCCCTGGTTCCCTGGAGATAGCGCTCCGGCGTGCCGATGTCGAGCCAGTAGCCCTCCAGCTCGGCGGCGTAGAGGCCGTTGCCCACCAGCGCCGGGAACACCTCGCGCTCGAACGAGACCGGGCGGCCGGTCGCGACGCCGTCGAGGACCTCGCGCTCGAGCACATAGGCGCCGGCGTTGATCAGGCCGCGGTCGACCGTGCCGGGCTCGGGCTTTTCGCGGAACTCGCGCACCGCGCCGTCCCCGTCCATCTCCACCAGGCCGTAGGCGGAGGGATCGTCCACCGCGACGAGCGCAAGTGAGGCGCGCGCGCCGCGCTCCTCGTGGCCGCGCCACAGCGCGCCGACGTCGATGTCGGTCAGCACGTCGCCGTTCAGGACCGCGAAGCGCTCCTCCAGCACGTCCTCGCAGTACTTCACGGCGCCGGCCGTGCCGAGCGGCTCCGGCTCCTCCACGTAGCGCAGGCTCAGGCCGTCCGCGTGCGCGACCTCGCCGAGCACGGAGCGAACCTCGTCGGCCAGGAAGCCGCAGGACATGACGACGTCGTCGAAGCCGTGCTCGGCGAGCCAGTCGAGCATGTACGAGGCGAAGGGGCGGTTTGCCAGTGGGAGCACCGGCTTGGGGACCGTGTACGTCAAGGGGCGAAGCCTGGTCCCCTCTCCCCCCGCGAGGATCAGTGCCTGCACGACTGCGCCGGGGCTACCGGCCGATTCCCTCGTAGACGAAGCCCGCGGCCCGCAGCCGCGCGGCATCCAGGACGTTGCGGCCGTCCACGATCACCGGGTTGGACATCCGCTCGCGCAGCTCGTCCAGGTCGAGCTCGGTGAACTCCGGCCATTCCGTGACTATCACGGCCGCATCGGCGCCCTGCACGGCGTCGAGCGCCGAATCGCACATCGTGACCCCGGGCATCAGGCCGCGCGCAGCCTCCTCGGCGACCGGGTCGTAGGCGCGCACGAGCGCGCCCTCGCCCTGCAGCCGGGCGGCCAGGACGACACTCGAGGCCTCCCGCATGTCGTCGGTGTTCGGCTTGAAGGCGAGGCCCAGCAGGGCGATCTCCTTGCCGACGAGCGATCCCAGATGGCGCTTGAGCTTGCTCACCACGCGCCGCTTCTGGAGCTCGTTCACCTCGATCACGGCCGTCAGCAGCTGGAAGTGGTAGCCGGAGTTGCCGGCGAGCTGCTTCAGCGCGGAGACGTCCTTGGGGAAGCACGAGCCGCCGAACCCGATTCCCGCGCTCAGGAAGCGGTCGCCGATGCGCGGGTCGTAGCCCATGCCCAGGGCGACCTGCGAGACGTCGGCGCCCGTCTCCTCGCACACGTTGGCGATCTCGTTGATGAAGCTGATCTTCGTGGCGAGGAAGGCGTTCGAGGCGAGCTTGATCATCTCCGCCGAGGCGACGTCGGAGAGCACGATCGGGCAGTCGAGCGGCTCGTAGAGCTTCGCGACCTCGTCCGCCACCCACGGGGAGGCGGGGTCGGCGCCGACCACGACGCGGTCCGGGTTCATGAAGTCCACGACTGCCGAGCCCTCCTTCAGGAACTCGGGATTCGACGCATACCCGAGCTGCTCCTTGCCGAGCTCTTCGAGGCGCCGCCGGACGCTCGCGCCGGTTCCCACCGGGACGGTGCTCTTCATCACGATGCCGTGGCGGTCGGAGGCGGGCACGCCTCGATCACAGCCTCGACCCGCGAGAGGTCGGCGTCGCCCGAATAGGTGGGCGGCGTGTCGACGCAGACGAACAGAAGGCGAGTGTGCTCGAGCACCGGCTCGAGGTCGTTCTCGAAGTGCAGCCGCTCGGAGTTGCGGCCGATCAGCTCGGCCAGGTCAGGCTCGTGGAACGGGACGGTTCCGCCGCGCAGCAGCTCCAAGCGGGCGGAGTCGATGTCGCGGCACCAGACCTCGTGGCCCAGCTCGGCGAAGCAGGCAGCGGTCACGAGGCCGACCCAGCCGACCCCGATCACGCCTATCGGCGCACGGTCACTCATGAACTGAGGATATGTCAGCGCCTAGCGGAGCCTGGTCAGCGATCGCGCGACGGCCAGCATCTCCTTGGCGGTGACGTTCTGCAGCAGGGTGTTGGAGATCCAGTAGCTCGCGTTGTCGGTCTTCCAGCCCACCAGCCGCAGGCGGTCGCCGTTGTAGAAGAGCAGGTACTTGCGGCCGTTGATCGTCCGCTCCTCCGAGGGGTGATCGAGGATCGGCGGGTCGTGCCAGGACGTGCCCATCACGCCGTAGTACTCGCCGATGAAGCCGGTGAAGATGACCATCTTGTACGCGCGGTGGCGGCCGCCACCGCGGTCCTCGATCGTGTAGGTGCGCGGGCCGTCCTCGACGAAGGACGACATCGGCACGAGCTTCCGCGGGTAGTAGACCGGGAACCCGACGTGCGGCCCCGCCAGCTGGGCCTGCTGGCGGCTCGCGACAGTGGCGTCGATCAGCTTCACCCCTGACGAGGAGCGCTTCTGCCGGCGGGCGAGCGGATCGCGCTTGCGCTGTCCCGAGAGGGCGCCCTTGTCCTTCTTCACGTACAGGAGCTGGCGCACGGCGGCGTTCACCTGGGCGGGGCTGGCCGTCACGTACGACTCTCCCAGCCGGCCGTGGAACTTGACCTGCTTGATCGGCTTGTCCTTCACTCCGAGCATCAGCGCCAGAAGCCGGCGCAGCGCGCTGCTCGACTTGATGTCGGAGGCGGTGTTGTTCGCGAAGATGTCGATCAGCTTCCCGGTCTTGCCGATCAGCTTGCTGGCCGTGACCTGGCCACGTACCTGGCGCAGGAAGTCCTGCTGGCGTGCGCCCCGGACGATGTCGGTGTCCGTGTGCCGGTAGCGGACGTATTCGAGGGCCTTCTGCCCGCAGAGCTTCTGGTAGCCGGGCTTGACGTTGATGACCGCGTAGTTGGCGCCCGGGCCCAGGCCCGAGTTGTCGTTGAAGTAACGGCGGTCGACGTCGACGTAGACGCACCCGATCGCATTCACGCCCTCGGCGAAGCCGTGGAAGGCGACGTCGACGTAGTGGTTGATCGCCAGGCCGGTCAGCTGCTTGACGGTCTTGATCGTCAGCTTGGGGCCGCCGAACGTGTAGGCGGTGTTGATCTTGTCGGTGCCGTGGTTCGGGATGTCGACCTTGAGGTCCCGTGGCAGCGACAGCAGCGCGACGCCCTTCCCGGGGTCCAGGCGCACGATCATGATGGTGTCCGAGCGCGGCCTGAGTCCCAGCTTCTTGTCGCCGTGCCGGCGGTCGGAGCCGACCAGCAGGATCGTCTGCGGCTTGCCGCTCAGGACCGGGGTCAGCTCGTGGCCGGTGTCGACGGAGCGGAACTTCGCCACCGTGCGGTCGAAGAACAGCAGGGTGCTGGCGGTCGTCGCCGTTGCCGACAGCGCGACGATCGCGAGCGCCGCGAGAAGCGAGCGCTTCAGCATGCGTGCCTCCCGCTCAAGCTATGCGCAGGTGCGGCTCGGTGAGCCGCTTCGGAACCAGGTTGATGAAGTCCACGAGTGCGGTCCGGTAGCTCTCGAGCGAGGACAGCGAGACCCACTCGGCGGGGCCATGGTGGCCGCCCCCGCAGGGGCCGAACTCGACCGCCGGGATCCCGGCGCCGATGAAGCAGATCGCATCTGATGCGCCGTCGCGCCCCACGCTCATCGTCTCCGCTTCCAGCACTTTTGACACACACTCGCTCAACACCTGCACGAAGGGGTCGTTGCGGTCCACGATCACCGGCTGGCGGCGGAACTGCGACACGATGTCGACGTCGGGCAGCTGGCCGACCTGATCGCGGATCTGGTCGGGGTCCTGGTCCGGCAGATAGCGGATGTCCACGTCGATGACGCACGAGTCGGGCACCTTGTTGAGAGCGTCGCCGCCGAGGATGCGGCCCAGGTTGATCGACGGCCGGTCGAACAGATCCGAGCTCTCCCTCGCGAACGGCAGGGATTCGATGGAGCGGAAGGTGTCGAGCGCCTTCAGGATGGCATTGTCTCCGAGCCAGGGCGTCGCTCCGTGGGCCGAGGTGCCCGCCACCACCAGGCGCATTGCCAGGACGCCCTTCGCCTGAACGCCGATGTGCAGCTCAGTCGGCTCGCCCGTGATCGCGAAGTCACCGCCGATGCCGTTGCGGATCAGGTGCTCCGTGCCCCGGTCGGACTCCTCCTCCGACTCCTCGTCCGGCACCACGGCGAACACCACCCGGACGCCGGATTGCTCGCGCAGGTCCTCGAGGGCGTCCATCATGGCGGCGAGCGCCCCCTTCATGTCGTAGGCGCCCCGGCCGAAGAGGCGGTCGCCCTCGATCCGGGGGGTGAACTGCTCCGACCGGGCGGGAACCACGTCGAGGTGGCCGTGCAAGACCACAGTGGGGCCCTTTTCCGGCCCAACCGTCGCCGCCAGCACCGGCAGGCCGCGGACGTAGATCTCGTCGACGGCGATGTCGCGCGAGTCCAGCCAGCCTTTTACGAAGCCGGCAGCCTCCTTCACCCCGTCGGGGGTGGAGGTGTCATAGGCGACCAGGCGCTCCGTGAGGGCTGTCACCGTCCGGTGGGACACCGCGCCCAAAGCGTATCCTGAGGTTCGGTGAGCACTGCGCCTCCAACAACCGACCCCACCGCCCAGGTCCAGTCCGGCCTCGAGGGCGTCATCGCCTTCGCGACGGAGATCGCCGAGCCCGACAAGGAGGGTTCGGCGCTTCGCTACCGCGGCGTGGACATCGAGGACCTGGTCGGCAACGTGCCCTTCGAGCAGGTCTGGGGCCTGCTGGTGGATGGCGCCTTCCTGCCGGGGCTTCCGCCGGCCGAGCCGCATCCCCTCAGCGTCCGCAGCGGCGACCCGCGGGTGGACGTGCAGGCGGCGCTCGCGATGCTGGCCCCGGAATGGGGCCTCCGCCAGCTGATCGACATCAGCGACGAGCAGGCCCGCACCGACCTGGCGCGCGCCTCCGTGATGGCCCTCTCCTTCGTCGCGCAGTCCGCGCGCGGGCCGGGTCAGCCGCCGGTGCCGCAGGCCGACGTCGACAAGGGGAAGTCGATTCCGGAGCGGTTCCTGATCCGGTGGCGCGGCGAGGCCGACCCCATGCACGTCAAGGCGATCGACGCCTACTGGATCTCCGCCGCCGAGCACGGGATGAACGCATCCACCTTCACGGCGCGGGTCGTCGCTTCCACCGGCGCCGATGGCGCCGCGGCTCTCTCGTCGGCGGTGGGCGCCCTGTCCGGCCCGCTGCACGGCGGCGCCCCTTCAAGGGTGCTGCAGATGCTCGACGAGGTCGACAAGACCGGTGACCCCGAGGCGTGGGTGAAGTCCGCGCTCGACCGCGGAGATCGGCTGATGGGCTTCGGGCACCGCGTCTACCGCGCCGAGGACCCCCGCGCCCGGGTGCTGCGCCGCACGGCGCGGGAAATCGGCTCGAAGCGGTTCGAGGTGGCCGAGGCGCTCGAGCAGGCAGCCCTGAAGGAGCTCCACGAGCGAAAGCCCGACCGCGTGCTGGCGACCAACGTCGAGTTCTGGTCGGCCGTGGTGCTCGACACCGCCCAGGTTCCCGCCGACCTCTTCACTCCGATGTTCACCTGCGCCCGCGTCGCCGGCTGGTCCGCGCACATCCTCGAGCAGAAGCGCGAGGGCCGGCTGATCCGCCCGACCGCGATCTACATCGGTCCCCCGCCGCGGCCGGTCTCGGCGGTGCCGCGGCACGTGGACGAGCTGCGCCAGGGCTAGCCTAGCCTCCGGGCTCCCACCCGTAAGCTTCGCCTCTACCTATATGGGCTAAAGGTACGCGGGCCTTTTGAACGATAAAGCCCTTGCAACTTGGGTCGCTCAAGGCAAACCCGTCGTGAGGCGGGGACGCAAAGCAAGAGGTCTCACAACTCCCGTGAGATGGCTCGGCTGCCGACTCATGGCGTCGATTCAGGCGCCTATCGGTAAATCAAGGTCAAGGAGGACCAAGTTGTCTCGTTTCAAGTTCCGGAACGCCCGCCTGATGACTGCGATTGTCGCGCTGGTTGCGATCGTCGTGGACTCTGGGGCCGCCCACAAGTTCTAGTAGTGCAGGTAAGCGGGTGAGGCGCTCCAGCTGATCGGCTGGAGCGTCTTTCGCTTTTTCATAACCGACTGATTGATCGCCGACGGGCCGACGATGACCATAAGACCGATACAGCCGGTTCACGTCTTCTGTCTCTCGGTGATGACGCTCGGGGTCGCCCTCTTCGGCCTGCTCGTCGCGGTCGACCCGGACGGCGCGAGCAACTTCGGCACATTCGCGTTCTGGGCGCTCGCGGTCGCCGTGGTGATCGGCGAGCTGCTGCCGCTCGAGATCCCACGCCCCTCCGGGGACGGCGAGGTGACGATCTCGACGATGTTCTCGTTCGCCCTGCTGCTCGCGGTGGGGTTGATCCCGGCCATCGTCGCTCAGGCCTTCGCGTCCGCGGTCCAGGACGGCATCGCACGGAAGCCCTTCTGGCGGATCGGCTTCAACATCGGGCAGTACGCGCTGACCCTGATGGCCGCGGCGGCCGCCATCTATCTCACGTTCGGGTTCGAGCCGCCGCTCGGCCCCCGGTTCGGGCCCGAGGAGGTGCTCGCGACGTTCGTCGGGGCGATCGCCTTCTACCTGGTCAACCTGCTGCTGGTCACGCGTGCAACCAGCCTCTACGAGGGCACTCCGATGCTCACGGCGCTCAGCAGCGACCTCGTCTTCAGCATCTCCGTCGGCGCCGTCCTGCTCTGCCTCGCGCCGATCGTCGTCGACGATCCTCGACTTCAGCCCGCTGCTGTTCCCGCTCTTCTTCGTCCCGCTCCTCGGGGTGTACACCTCGGGCCGGCAGGCGGCCCGCGCAGAGAAGGCCGAGCACCAGGCCAGCCACGACAGCCTCACCGGGCTCCCCAACCGGCGCTGGTTCCATGAGTCGGTCGGGCATGCGCTGCACGACTCGATGGTCGGACGGGCGGCGGTGATCCTCGTCGACCTCAACCGCTTCAAGGAGGTCAACGACACGCTCGGCCACCACCACGGCGACCTCGTCCTCCAGCAGGTCGGTCCCCGTCTTTCAACCTCCTTCCGCGAGCACGACCTGGCGGCCCGGTTGGGCGGCGACGAGTTCGCGCTCTTCATGCGCGACGCTGACGAGGCCGTCGTCGAAGACTGCGTCCTGCGCCTGAAGCGGGCGCTGCAGGCGCCGTTCGAGGCCGACGGGATCAGCATCGAGCTGGACGCGAGTGCCGGAATCGCCTGGTATCCCGACCATGGGCGCGACGTGGACACGCTGCTGCAGCGGGCCGACGTCGCGATGTACCGCGCCAAGGAGACCCGCCACTCGATGGTCACCTACCGGGCCGAGGACGACTACCACAGCCATGCTCGCCTGGCGCTCGTGTCGGAGCTTCGCCAGACGCTGATCGAGGACAGGCTGGTCCTGCACTACCAGCCGCAGGTCGACGTCGCCACCGGCCGCGTGGTCGCGGCCGAGGGGCTCGTCCGATGGGACCACCCCGTGCGCGGCCTGCTGGAGCCCGCCGACTTCATCGAGGTCGCCCAGCAGACCGGCCTGATCAAGGACCTGACGACGCAACGTCATGAACATCGGCCTGCGCGACTTGAAGCGGTGGGCTGCGGCTGGGCACGACCTTTCCCTGTCCCTGAACATCCCGGCGCACTGCCTGCTCGACCGGGCGTTCCCCATCGAGGTGCGGCAGCTGCTCGACGCGCATGACGTGAGCGGCTCCGCGCTGACGTTCGAGATCACCGAGAGCTCACTGATCGTCGATCCCAAGATGGCGAAGGCCACGATGCGCGAGCTGAACGCCGCCGGAGTGACGTTCGCGATCGACGACTTCGGCACCGGCTACTCATCGCTGGCCTATCTGACGGACCTCCCGATCAAGGAGCTGAAGGTCGACAAGTCGTTCGTCCTGGAGATGGACGCCGACCCGCCGCAATGCCGTGATCGTGAAGTCCACGATCGAGCTGGCCCGCAACCTCGGGCTGCGCACGGTCGCCGAGGGGATCGAGGACGCCCACATGCTCGACCGGATGCTGGAGCTGGGTTGCGACCTGGCGCAGGGCTACTACATCAGCCGCGCGGTGCCGCACGAAGACTTCATCCGCTGGTGCGAGTCCGTGTCGCAGGGTCGCCCCGCGGCCACTGGTCACGGCAGGGGTCGCCTGATGCTGCTCGTCGTCGTGGCGATCCTGTGCGTGGCGAGCGTCCCGCTCGCCGGCGGGCGCCTGAGCGCTCTGGCAGAGCTCGACTTCCGGGCGGTCTGGGCGGCGATCGGCGCGGCGGCGCTGCAGGTCCTGATTGTCAACGTGCTCCCGGGTGGAAGTCACGGCGTCCACGTGGCACTCCACGTGGCGTCCTATGCGCTCGTCGTCCTGTTCCTGATCGCCAACCGGCATCTGGTCGGCATCCCGATCATGGCGATCGGCGCCGGCCTGAACATGATCGTGATCGCGGCCAACGGCGGCGTCATGCCGGCGGCGTCGGCAGCGCTTCGCATTGCCGGGATCGAGCAGTCAGAGGACTTCGCGAACTCCGCCGCGCTCGCTCATCCCCGGCTGCTGCCGCTCGGTGACGTGATTCCGATCCCGGGCCCGTGGCCGATCGGCAACGTCCTGAGCGTGGGCGACCTGCTGATCTTCGCCGGAGCGCTGATCCTGCTGCACGTCACCTGCCGCTCGCGCCTCGCCACACCGGCGATGCGGCGCATCGGCAATTTCGGCTAGCCGCTGAAAGGTTATGCGCCTCCGCGGCTCCCCCCCGCGAGGGAGCGGCCGCTACTCGCCGCGGGCGATGCGCAGGAACGTCTCGGCGCGGCGCTTGTCGCGCAGCGCCTGCTGGTAGCGGGCGCTCTCCTCGGGCTCGGCGTGGGAGCCGTGCAGCTCGTCGATCACCGACTGCGCCTTCTGCAGGCGCTCCTCCTGCTCGGCCTGGTCGACCGACGACGGGTCGTGACAGTCCTCGACCAGCACCAGCACGTGGTTGGAGTGCACCTGGATGTAGCCCTCACCCTGCGCGAAGTGCTTGATGTCGCCTCCGCCCATGTGCAGGCGCAGGTCGGCCGGCGCCAGCATCGCCAGCAGCGGCGTGTGGTTCGCCAGCACGCCGATCTCGCCCACCTCCGTACGGGTCGAGACCATCTCGACCTCGCCCGAGAAGACAAGGCCCTCGGGGGTGAGGACGTCGGCCTGGAACGAGCGTGGTCGGCCATCTAGACGGCAGACGGCAGACGGCAGACGGCAGACCTCAACTCTTTGCATCCTCGAGTACTTGATCAATGCCGCCTTTCATGAAGAAGGCCCGCTCTGGAACCTCGTCGTGGCGGCCCTCGATGATCTCCTTGAAGCCGCGGATGGTCTCCGCGATCGGGACGTACTCGCCCGAGCGGCCGGTGAACACCTCGGCGACGAAGAACGGCTGCGACAGGAAGCGCTCCACCTTGCGCGCTCGCTGCACGGTCAGCTTGTCCTCGTCGGAGAGCTCGTCGATCCCGAGGATCGCGATGATGTCCTGGAGCTCGCGGTAGCGCTGGAGGATCTCCTTGACCTCGTTGGCGACGTTGAAGTGCTCCTCGCCGAGGATCTCCGGCTTGAGGATGGTCGACGTCGAGTCGAGCGGGTCCACCGCCGGGTAGATGCCCTTCTCCGAGATCGCCCGGGAGAGCGTCGTCGTGGCGTTCAGGTGGGCGAACACCGAGGCCGGCGCGGGGTCGGTGAGGTCGTCCGCCGGCACGTAGATCGCCTGGATGGACGTGACCGAGCCCTTGCGGGTCGACGTGATCCGCTCCTGAAGCTGGCCCATCTCCGTCTCGAGGGTCGGCTGGTAGCCCACCTGCGAGGGCATCCGGCCGAGCAGGGCCGAGACCTCCGAGCCTGCCTGGACGAACCGGAAGATGTTGTCGATGAACAGCAGCACGTCCTGGCCGCCCTGCTCGCGGAAGTACTCCGCCATCGTGAGCCCCGACAGCGCGACGCGCATGCGGGCTCCGGGCGGCTCGTTCATCTGGCCGAACACCAGCATCGTCTTGTCGAGCACGCCCGACTCGGTCATCTCCAGCCACAGCTGGTTGCCCTCGCGCGTGCGCTCGCCCACGCCGCAGAACGCGGACAGGCCGCCGTGCTGCTTGGCGATGTTGTTGATCAGCTCCATGATGATCACGGTCTTGCCGACGCCGGCGCCGCCGAACAGGCCGACCTTGCCGCCCTTGGCGTAGGGCGCCAGCAGGTCGACGACCTTGATCCCGGTCTCGAGCATCTCCGTGGTCGGCATCAGGTCCGCCACGTCCGGGGCGTCGCGGTGGATCGGCCAGCGCTCCTCGACTTCGACCGGGGGCCCGAGGTCGATCGGCTCGCCGAGCAGGTTGAAGATCCGCCCGAGCGTCGCCTCGCCCACCGGGACCGTGATCGGCCCGCCGGTGTCGAGCACCTTCGTGCCGCGGGCCAGGCCGTCGGTCGTGTCCATCGCGACCGCGCGCACGCGGTCGTCGCCGAGGTGCTGCTGGACCTCGCACACGAGGATGCCCTCCTCGCCGCGGTCGATCGTGATCGCGTGGTTGATCTCGGGCAGCTTGTCGGGGAACACCGCCTCGATCACGACGCCCTGGATCTCTTCTATGCGGCCGGTGTTCTGCGTCTGCGTTGCTGCTTCCAAAGTCAGCTCCTCTGCCGTCTGCGGTCTGCGGTCTGCCGTCTCATCCGAGCGCCTCCGCGCCTGCGACGACCTCCATGATTTCCTGAGTAATCTCTGCCTGCCGAGCGCGGTTCGCCTGCAGGGTCAAGGTCTCGATCAACTCGCCGGCGTTGTCCGAGGCGTTGCGCATCGCGGTCATGCGGGCGCCGTGTTCGGACGCGGTCGACTCGAGCAGCGCGCGGAACAACGAGATCTCCACGTAGTCGGGGATCAGCCGGTGAAGGATCGCCTCGGGATCCGGCTCGTACTCGACCAGACCGCGGAAATCGTCCTCGTCGGAGTCCTCGCCCTCCGTTGTCTCCATGATGCTCGCGTGCTGCAGGGGCAGCAGCGTCTCGTGGCGCACCTCCTGCGTGAGCGGGGAGATGTAGCCGTTGTAGAAGATCTCGACCTGGTCCACCTGGCCGTCGACGTAGGCGCTCATCAGGTCCCCGGCGATCTCGCGCGCGTTGGCGTACGCCGGGCGATCCGTGAAGCCGACATAGCCGCCCGCCAGGCTCGAGCTTGCGGAAGGTAAGCGACGACTGGCCGCGCCGGCCGGACGCGTAGTAGACGGGCGTCCGTCCTCCGGCCTCGTGCTCCGCCGCCGTGCGCAGCCCGGCGCGCAGGATCTGCGAGTTGAACGCACCCGCCAGGCCACGGTCGCCGGTGACGAACAAAAGGCCCACGCGCTCGATGCTCTCGTGCTCCTGCAGGATCGGCAGGCTGGGGATGTTCTCCGCCGCCTCCGCCGCCTGGCGCGTCATCCGCCGGATGGCAGCCGCGTAGGGACGCAGCGACTCGATCCGCTGCTCGGCGCGGCGCAGGCGAGCCGCCGCGACCATCTCCATGGCACGCGTGATCTTCTGGATGTTCTTCACGCTGCCGATGCGCTGCTTGAGGTCCTTCTGGGCCATGACGGTGTGCGGCCGGCCTGCTAGACCGCCGCTGCCTCCGGCTCGGGCTCAGTCTCCGGCGCGCCGCCGTCCGCGACCGCGCCGTTGCCACTCAGCGCCGGCGCCGGCGTCTCGCCCTCCTCCTGCGGCTGGCCTTCCTCGTCGAGGTCGTAGCCGAAGTCCTCGGCGAAGTCCTTGACGAACCCGTCGACCTCCGCCTCGATGTCGTCTTCCCACTGGTTGTCGGCGATCTTCTTGCGCAGGTCCTGCTTCTCCGCGCGGGCGCGCTCGGTGAGCTGAAGCAGGAACTCCTCCACGCGGTCGACGTTGATCCTGTCGAGGTAGCCGTTCGTGGCGGCGTAGATCTGGATCACCTGGTCCTCGACGGGCAGCGGCGCGCGCTCCTTCTGGTTCAGGGTCCGCACCAGCCGCTCGCCGCGCGCCAGCGTGCGCTGCGTATCGACGTCCAGCTCGGAGCCGAACTGCGCGAACGCCTCCAGCTCGCGGTACTGGGACAGGTCGAGCTTCAGCCGGCCGGCCACCTTCTTCATCGGCTTGAGCTGCGCGTCACCGCCGACGCGGGAGACGGAGATACCGACGTTGATCGCCGGCCGCACGCCCGAGTAGAAGAGCTTCGGCTCGAGGAAGATCTGGCCGTCGGTGATCGAGATGACGTTGGTCGGGATGTAGGCGGACACGTCGCCGGCCTGCGTCTCGATGATCGGCAGCGCCGTCAGCGAGCCGCCGCCGAGGTCGTCGTTGAGCTTCACCGCCCGCTCCAGGAGTCGTGAGTGGAGGTAGAAGACGTCGCCCGGATAGGCCTCGCGGCCCGGCGGACGCCGCAGCAGGAGCGACATCTGGCGGTATGCGTAGGCGTGCTTGGTGAGGTCGTCGTAGACGCACAGCGCCTCGCGGCCGTTGTAGAGGAAGTACTCGCCCATCGCGCATCCGGCGTACGGCGCCATGAACTTGATCGGCGCGGCCTCGTCGGCGGGCGCGGCGACGATGATCGTGGTGTCGAGCGCGCCGTGCTCGGCGAGCGTCTCGGCCAGCTGCACGACCGTCGACATCCGCTGGCCGATCGCGACGTAGATCGAGATCAGCCCGCTGTCGCGGTTGTTGATGATGGTGTCGAGCGCGATCGCCGTCTTCCCGGTCTGGCGGTCGCCGATGATCAGCTCGCGCTGCCCGCGGCCAATCGGGATCATCGCGTCGATCGCCTTCAGGCCGGTCTGGACCGGGGTCTTCACCGGCTGGCGCTGCACGACGCCGGGGGCCTTGAACTCGGCGGGCCGCGTCTCGGTGGTCTCGATGTCGCCCTTGCCGTCGAGCGGACGGCCGAGCGGGTCGACGATGCGGCCGAGCAGCGCCTCTCCGACGGGGATGTCGAGCAGGCTGCCGGTGCGCTTGACCGTGTCTCCCTCGACCACTTCCTCCCAGTCGCCGAACAGCACGGCGCCGACGTTGTCGGACTCGAGGTTCAGCGCCAGCCCCGTGACGTCGTGGGGAAACTCGAGCAGCTCCAGCGACATGCAGTTCTCGAGCCCGTGAACGCGCGCGATGCCGTCGGCGACGGACAGGACGGTCCCGACCTCGGTCAGGTCGGCGCCGCCCACGTCAAGGCCTTCGATACGGCTCTTGAGGATGCTGGTGATCTCGTCGGGCTTGATCTGCATGTGTCTCCTCTAGCGGGGCTTTCCCAAGTCGTTTAAGTGGCTTTGGCTACTTCTCTGCGCAGCTGGTCGAGTCTGTGGCGGATCGACGCGTCCAGGATCGAGTTGCCGACGCGGAGCACCATCCCGCCCAGGATGTCTGGGTCGACCTTGCTGCTGACGTCGACGTTCTGGCCCGTCTGCTGGCCGACCCGGCTGCCCAGCTCGGCGACGATCGCGGGATCGAGCGTTACGGCCGTGGTCACCTCCACCGGCAGGCGCCGGTTCTCGTGGTCCCACAGGACGTCGTACTCGCGCCGTAGCCGGAACAGCACCGGCATGCGGTGGTTCTCGATCAGCAGCTCGAGGAAGTTCTGGAACTCCGGCTCGGCACCCTCGACGGACTTGCGGAGGCCCTCCTTCTTCTCGTCGGTGGCGAAGTAGGGCGAGAAGAAGAACACCGCCAGGTCGCGGTTCTGCTCCACGGCATCGGCGAACTGGCCCAGCTGGGACTTGATCGAATCCAGCTTGCCGTGCTCCTTTCCCACCTCGAACAGGGAGCGCGCGTAGACCTGTGCGATCTCCTCCAACCTAGGCCTTCCCGTTCTGCGTCTCGCCGGTGAGGGCCGAGAAGTCGATCTCCGACAGCGCCTCCTCGACCAGCCGCCGCTGGTCCTCGGCCGACAGGGTCTTGCGCGTCACCTTCTCCGTGGCGAGCACCGTGAGGTCGGCGACCTCTGCCCGGATCTGCTGGATCCCGGCACGGATCTCGGACTCGACGTCGCGACGGGTCTGCTCGAGCAGTTCCTCACGCTGCTGGCGCGCGGCCTGCAGCGACTCCCGCTCGTGCTCCTCGGCCGCCTTGCGCGCGCGGACCACTATCTCCTCCGCCTGCTCGCGGGCCTCGCGCAGCCGGGTGCGGTACTCCTCCAGGAGCTTGTCCGCCTCCGCGCGCGCCTGCTCGGAGTGGGCGATCGCGTCCTCGATCGCCTTCTGGCGCTTGTCGAGCGCCTCCTGGATGCGCGGGAAGGCGTACTTGCCCAGCACCCAGAGGGCGACGCCGAAGGCGATCAGCGTCCAGATCATCAGCCCGACGGCGGGCGAGACGAGGAAGTTGCCGCCGCTGTCCTCGGCGGCGAGCGGTACGGATGTCAACAACGTTCCCAGCATCGACTCGCCTTTAGAGGAAGAACGCGATCAGGCCGAAGATGAACGCGTAGAACACGATCGCCTCGGTCAGCGCGAAGCCGAGCCACTGGATGCTCGTGATCTCGTCGCGCATCTCGGGCTGGCGGGTGACCGACTCGATCACCTTGCCGAAGATATAGCCGACGCCGATGCCCGGGCCGATGGTGCCGAGGCCGGCGCCCACGCCGAGCGCGATCGCCTTCCCGGCATCGGTCCCGTATGCCTTGGGGTCAGCGGCCTGTGCCACCGACACCACATCTGTGAGAACTCCGGGGTCCACGGTTCCTCCTAGTTTCGGTTGTTGAACGTGTTCAAGGTCATGGCTGGTTCGACGGCTAGTGACTCTCGCCCACGGCTCCGCCGATGTAGATCGCGGTCAGGGTGGCGAAGATGAAGGCCTGCAGGGTGGCGATCAGCACGACTTCGAAGAGGAAGAAGACGATCGCCGCGATCAGGGATATCGGGCCGATCCAGGCCAGGCCGAGCAGCACCACCAGGCCTCCGCCCATGAACAGGATCAGGAGATGGCCGGCGAGGATGTTGGCAAACAATCGCACCGACAGCGAGATGATCCGGACGAAGTGCGAGATCACCTCGATGATGAAGATCGGCACGACGGCCGGGCCCTCGACGCCGGCCGGGATCCAGCTCTTCAGGTAGCCGATGAAGCCCTTTGCCCGGACGCCTTCGATGTGGTAGATGGACCAGACGACCAACGTGAGTGCCAGCGTCACCGAGATGTTCGCCGTGGCCGCGTACAGCGCAAACGAGGGGATCTCCGCGCCGAAGATGTCGACCTTGTGCTCGGTGTTGGTCGGCAACGGCAGGTAGCCGAGGATGTTGCAGAACCAGATGAAAAGGAACAGCGCGCCAATGAAGGTGAACCACTTGGTCGCCGTCTTGCGGTCCATGTTGCCCCCGGCGATGTTGTCCTTCATCAGGCTGTAGGCGGCCTCGACCGCGGTCTGCAGCCGATTCGGGCGCTGCTGCATGCGCCTGGAGATGTACAGCGTCGAGCCGATCGTGAAGGCCGATGCCAGGAACAGGTACAGGACCGCCTTGTTGATGCTCATGTCGAGCGCGCCGATGTGGATCGAGATCCAGGGGTCGAGCTTGAACTCGTTCTGCGGCTTGAACGCGTCGTTCTTGCCGCCGCTTCCGAAGATCAGCTGCAACAGGATCGCGGCGAGGACGATGCCGCCGAAGCCCAGCAGCACCTTGCGACCGGTGCTCATGCCCTTGCGCTCCGGCGGCGGAGGCGTGGCGCCGGCAGCGGGAGCGGCGGTCGTCATCGAGCACCTCCCTGGCCACGTTCCATCGGCCGGGTGATCATGTTGACCGTGAAGTAGACGGTGAAGAGGCCGATCACCAGCAGCGCCGCCGACAGGCCGGCGTCGTCGCCCGCCGCCAGGCCGACCGCGAAGATCGCGCCGGCGCAGAGCCAGCTGCGCCCGATCATGCTGGCCGCCGTGATGCCTGCGGCGACGCGCACGTCACCCGCCGCGCGGGCCCGGCGGTACAGCGTCACCTGAATGGCGCGCTGGACGATCCACGCCCCGCCGCCGGCGATGTAGGCCGCCATCGGCAGGCCGGCGAAGACGAACAACGGGAGCGCGGCCACGAGCACGATCAGGTCGAAGTACCGGATCCACAGGGGGATCCGCAGCGGCGGAAGCTGCCCGGCCGCCCGTGACATCTCAGAGGTCCCTGAACCTACGGTAGACAAGCCACATCCCCAATCCGAACCCCACGAACGCGCCCGCCACGGCCAGGGGGCCGGCCGCACCGATCAGCGCACCGATGCCGATCCCGATAGCTGCGCAGAAGATCACGGTGCCAATCAGTAGTCCCCCGGCGGCGGCGGGATTCGTGTTCATCGGTATGTCGATATGGGTTGGTCATCAAGGTTTCGCGGACAGGCAGCAGTGGGCGGCTCTACGCCCACCCTGCTCCTTTGAGAGCGACCCCCGCCGAAGAGAGGCTTCGGGAGGCGCTCTCCACCCTTCTCGACCGTTGTCGATCCGGGGGCAGCGACAGGCCGGACTATAGCGAAATTCCGGACTTTGTAACAAGTTTGTAACAGTGGCCACAGGCGCCGGGTGGGGCCGGCTGGTGCTCCTCCCCCGAGCGGCGTGGCCGTACAGTAACGACGTGGACCGCACTGTGCTGATCACGGGAGGAACCGGGGCGCTGGGTGGCGCCGTGGTGGAGTCCTTCCTGGAGGCCGGCTGGCGTGTGGTCGCGACCTGGGTCGTTCCGGGCGAGGCCGACCGGCTGGGAGACCGCGACGGCCTGGAGCTCGTGGAGGCCGACCTGTTCGACGAGAAAGCCGTCGCGCAGGCGGTGGACGCAGCTTGCGCGGTCGAGGGCGCGCCCTTGCGGGCGGTCGCCAACCTGGTGGGCGGCTACGCGGCCGGGCCGCGCGTGCACGAGACGCCGGTCGAGGACTTCGAGCGGCTCTTCACGCTCAACCTGCGCCCCGCGTACCTCGTAACGCAGGCCGCCCTGCCGCGCATGACCCGTGGCGGCGGCGGCTCGATCGTCTGCGTCTCGGCGCGGGCTGCGCTCCAGCCCTTCCCCGGCGCGGCCGGCTACTCGTCGTCGAAGGCCGCCGTGATCGCATTCGCCAAGACGGTCGCCGCGGAGTACCGCGACGAGGGTGTGCGCTGCAACGCGATCCTCCCGAGCGTGATCGACACCCCCGCCAACCGCGCGGCGCAGCCGGACGCCGACCACTCCCGCTGGGTGAAGCCCGCCGAGATCGCGCGAGGTCGTGCGGTTCCTGTGCTCCGAAGAGTCGGCGGCTACGAGCGGGGCGGCGGTGCCGGTGTACGGGAGGGCTTAGTCGGCAGTCGGCAGTCGGCAGTCGGCAGCGAGTCGGCAGACGGCAGACGGCAGAGTCAAATACTCCTGATGCTTCGGACTGCAGCCCGATAGCTCTCTGACGGCCCAGAGTCTGGATCTACGACCTCGTGCTCGACCGGCTCGTAGACGATCTCGACTCGGTCGCCTTCGTCCAGCGTCGCGCCGAGCTCGGCGGGCACCTGGAAGGTGTTCGGGTCGTCGGGGTCTTCCGGGTCTAGCGTGACCAGGACTCCGTCCGCGTCCTCCCAGAGGAACTCGACCGTGCCGCGGACGGTGCGCGTCACGCCGCCGCGGGTGCCGGCTCGACCGGCGGCCCCGGCCTTGCTCGCCACGCGGCGACCGCCAGCACCCCGATCCCGAACACAGCCGCAGCGACCCAGGCCACGCTTCCGGCGAACGGGAGGAGCGCCACGGCGCGCAGGATCCCCCAGCCGGCGAGGAAGGAGATGAAGCGCCCGCGGGGCGGGCCGGCTATCCGCCGTCCGAGCAGCCAGGCGCTGGTCACGTAGCCGACCAGCGCAAGCGGGAAGAGCAGGAGCAGCAGCACGAGGCCCAGCGGGAGGCCGACGAGAGTCGCTATCAGCAGGAACGCCAGGATCGGCAACCCGATCAGAGCACCGAGGCCCGCGGCGATCGACTGCCCGACGTAGGGGCCCGCCACCGCGTAGGCCGCCTCGGCCGCCCGCGGCGCCACCCACAGCAGCGCCAGCCCGAGCAGGAGCGTGGAGACCGACATCGCGATCCAGATGGCGATGGACGCGATGAAGAGGTGCAGCGGCGAGAACCACTCATCCCCGTTCACCTTGCGGACCTCACCGACGTGCGCGCCGGGATCGACCAGCGGCTTCTCCTCCACGTATATGACGTCGCCGTCGACGCGGCCACCACGCTGGATGTGCGCGCGGTCGGTGATCGAGATCACGTCGCCCTCGACGTGGCCGGAGACGCGGGTGTGCCCGGTGAGGTTGATCACGTCGTCCGTGACCGTCCCCCGGATGTCGACGTCGCCGTCGACCACCGCGACGGTCTCGGCCTCCTCCCCGCGCTCGATGAACACGTCGCCCGTGATCACGATGTGGTCCTCGCCGCCGCGGAAGTCCGCGGCCGACGCGACTCCGGGAAGCGCCGCACCGATGAGCAGTGCGGCGAAAAGAATGCGGCGGATCATTCCGGGCGGACTATGTCGAACTCGCCGGTCTCGAGCTCGTGCGCGACGCGGGCCTCGATCTGCGCCTCGTCCGGCGGCGGCTCGCCGGACAGCTGGCTGGCGCGGCGCAGCTGGAACTGGCGGAAGCGCTTCAGCTTGAGGATCTCCAGCACCAGCACCAGGTAAGCGCTCGCGGCCACGGCGGCGGCGGCGATCCCGCCCAGCGCGATGCTCCAGCCTGCGTGCAGGTGCCCGTGGTTGTCCGAGTAGGGGATGAACCGCAGCGCCAGCGCGAGCAGCGCGAGCACCAGCGTCCACGCGTAGAGGTACAGCACCGTCCGCCGCTGCGAGAAGCCGATGTTCGCGAAGCGGTGATGGAAGTGCCAGCTGTCGGCGATGTAGACGGGCTTGCCGTACTTGATGCGCTTGGCGATCACGAAGCTCGAGTCGAGGATCGGCACGGCCAGGATCACGAGCGGGAACACCAGGGCGATCACGGCGTTCGTCTTCAGCGCGCCCTGCACGGCGATCGCGGCCAGCATGTAGCCGAGCAGGTTCGACCCCGAGTCGCCGAGGAAGATCGAAGCAGGATGGAATCCGTGTCGCAGGTAGCCGAGCGACGCCCCTGCCGTGACCATCGCCAGCACGCCCGCCGCGTTGCGGTCGAGGGAGAGGGCGATCGCGGCGAACGTGAGTGCCGCGATCGTGCAGACGCCGGCGGCGAGCCCGTCCACGCCGTCGATGAAGTTCACGATGTTCATCACCGCGACGATCCCGACCACGGTCAGCGGATATGACGCCGCGCCGAGGTCGAGGTGCCCGAGGAACGGGAGCGTCATGGTCTCCACCCGCACGCCCGCGGCCACGGGGATCACTGCGGCGAGCACCTGTCCCGCAATCTTCACGTCGGCAGTCAGGTCGAGCAGGTCGTCGGCGATTCCGACCGCCACGATCACCGTGGCGCCGACCAGGATGCCGGTGGTCTGCTGCCCGTGCGGCATGAAGATCAGCCCCGCCGCCAGGATCCCGGCGAGGATCGCCAGGCCGCCGAGCCGGGGCGTCGGGAACTGGTGCAGGCCGCGCGTGCGCGGCTCGTCGATCGCGCCGATCCGCCAGGCGAGGGACTTCACGACCGGCGTGGAGATCCAGGTCACGACCAGCGCGAGCCCGAAGGCGAGGAAGGCGTCGGAGAGATTCGGCATGTCGCTGTATTACCCCCGGATGGGGTGTGCAAGGTCCCGGCTACGCGTTCGCTGCGGCGGGCTGTGCTCCTGCCCCGACACCGTAGCGATCGTGCCAGAGCGTGAACGCCAGCAGGCCCCACAGCTGGCGGCTGTAGTCCTCGCGGCGCTCGACGTGGGCGTCGAGCAGGGCGCGAACCGTGTCGGGCCGGAACCACCCCTGCCGCTCGATTGCGGCCGGCGAAAGCACGTCCCGCGCGAACGGCTCGAGATCGCCGCGCAGCCAGGCCGCGGCGGGGATCGAGAACCCCTGCTTGCGGCCGTGCACGATCTCGCGCGGGAGCAGCGTCGACACCGCCTTGCGCAACAGGCGCTTCTTCGAGAAGCCGCGCACCTTCATCGACCGCGGCAGGGCCAGCGCGAGCTCGGCGACCGCCTGGTCGCAGAACGGCACGCGCGCCTCGAGCGAGTGCGCCATGCTCGCGCGGTCGGTCTTCACGAGCAGGTCGTCCACCAGATAGATCCCGGTGTCGACGTCCTGGAGCCGCGCCAGCTCGTCCACGCCCTCGGTCTCCGAGTAGCGGGCGCGGTAGATGTCGAGCGGATCAAGCGTCCCCCGCCGGCCGGGAGCAATCAGCGCGGCGCGCGCCTCGGGCGAGAAGATCTCCTTCCACGCGTGGTGGCGCTCGAGCGGCGGCAGGTGCGCGGCGCGGGCGAAGCGCTTCGCGCGGTAGTCGAAGCTCACCTTGGCCGATGAGCTGGGCAGCATCTCGACCAGCGGCCGCAGCGCGCTCGCCAGGGGACCGACCCGCGGGGCGATCGCGTCGGCGACATAGGTCTGGTAGCCGCCGAAGAGCTCGTCGCCTCCCTCGCCCGACAGCGCCACCTTGACGGTGCCGGCGGCGAGCTGCGACACGAGATAGGTCGGCAGAGCGGAGGAGTCTGCGAACGGCTCGTCGAACGCCTCGGCCAGCTTCGGCAGCAGCTCGGCGGCGTCGGGCCGCACGATCAGCTCGTGATGGTCGGTGCCGAACCGCTTCGCCACCAGGCGCGCGCGGTCCAGCTCGTCGAAGGAGCGTTCCTCGAACCCGATCGAGAAGGTGCTGACGCGCTCGCCGCTCTCGTGGGCGGCCAGGGCGGCGAGCGCCGCCGAGTCGATCCCGCCCGACAGCAGCACGCCGACCGGCACGTCCGCGACGAGGTGGGCGCGCACGGAGTCGCGCAGGCGCTCGCGCAGCTCGACCGCCAGCTCCTCCTCCGTTCCGGCGCGAACCCGCTCCGGCGGCGCCGGCCGCGGGCGCGAATAGCGGCGGATCGACACGTCGCCCCGCTCGCACACCAGCAGGTGGCCGGCCGGCAGCTTTCGCGCCTCGGTGAAGATCGTCAGCGGCGCCGGAATCGAGTTGAACGCGAGGAAGGCCTCGAGCGCATCCAGGTCGACCTCGCGGGAGAACCCCGGCTGGCGCAGCAGCGCCTTCAGCTCGGAGGCGAACGAGAGCGTTCCGCCCGCGACCCGGTAGAAGAGCGGCTTGATGCCGAACCGGTCCCGCGCCAGCACGAGACGGCGCTCGAGCCGGTCCCACACGGCGATCGCGAACATGCCTCGCAGGTGCTCGACGAAGCCGGGGCCGTGCTCCTCGTACAGGTGGACCAGGACCTCGGTGTCGCTGTCGGTCCGGAAGCGGTGACCCGACGCTTCCAGGCGCTGGCGCAGCTCGCGGTAGTTGTAGATCTCGCCGTTCTGGATCACCTGCACGCGGCCGTCCTCGTTGCCGATCGGCTGGTCGCCGCCGGCCAGGTCGATGATCGACAGCCGCCGCATCGCAAGCGCGACGGGTCCTTCGGTGAACGAGCCCGCGCTGTCGGGGCCGCGGTGGACGAGCGTGTCGTTCATCGCCGCCGCGACGGCGGGGTCGGCGTCTCCCCCGTCGAGGAGGACGAGCCCGCAGATGCCGCACATGGCTAGTGAGCCTTCAGCGCGCGAAGGGGGCTGCTGAGGATCCGCCAGCCGGTCGCGACGCAGACCCGCAGGTACAGGCGCACCGAGCGGTCGGCGATGTACTCGAGGTCGTGCGCGAGCTTCTCGGACCACAGGGTCTCGCGCGTGACGCGCAGCTGCGCGAAGCCGGTGATGCCCGGCTGGACCACCAGTCGCTGCCAGTACTGCGGGATCTGCTCGCAGAGCTCCTCGAAGAAGGCCGGCCGGATCGGGCGCGGGCCCACGACGCTCATGTCTCCGCGCATCACGTTCCACAGCTGCGGCAGCTCGTCGAAATGGGTGAACCGAAGGACTCGCCCGACGCGCGTGACCTCGGTCGCGGTGAGCCGCGTCAACTCGTCCCCGAGATATGGGCCGAGGCGCGTCTCGGCGTCGGGGCGCAGGGTGCGGAACTTGTACATCGTGAAGATCCGCCCGGCCCGGCCGACGCGCGCGCCGCGGTACATCACCGGACGCCCGGTGGTGACCAGGATCGCGAGTCCGGACAGCAGCCAGAAGGGGCTCAGGATGACCGCCGCGATCCCGGTGATCGTGAGGTCGAGCGCGCGCAGCCCGATGTCGACGCCGCGCGGATGCGGCACCTCGTGCGCCATCGCGGCGTAGCGCTCGGCCAGCGACTGGCGCGGACGGTCAGAGCGCTGCTCCGGCGGGACGATCGGCGGCTTCTGGATCTCCGCGGGCGCGTCGGCGTCTGCTGCAGGGCGCACGGCAGGCTTCACCGCACCGCTCCCAGGATCATCTCCATGAGGAGGGCGGGATCTCGCTTCGTGCGCGTTCCTTCGCCGGCCCGCTTGACCAGCTCGAGGCCGCGCGGGTCTGTCAGAGGGCGCAGGCGCCGCTCCCGGATGAGGGCCTCGTCCACGCCGCCAAGCCTACCGCCGTAGGTCGTGTAGACCGGGGTGCCGAGGGCCACCGCCTCGCGGTTCATGGTGCCTCCGGCCGAGACCACGAGGTCGGCCAGCGCGACCAGGGTCTGCGCGTCGACTGCATGCTCCGGTACGAACACCGACGGCAGCTGGAGCGAGCGGACGTACTCGCGCTGCTCGGAGGTGCGCGGCAGCACGACGGCCTGCACGTCCGGCCGGCTGCCGATGTGGGTCAGCACCTGCGGGAACAGCGGGTTCGACTTGCGGTGGTACAGCGACACGTCGGGCGGCGGGCGCACGACCACCAGGATGTGGCCGGAGTCGAGGCCCAGGCGGGCGGGAAGCCCGGTGTCGGGCTCGAAGTCCGCCAGGTAGTACTCCTCCTTGAGGCCGGGGTACTGGAAGAGCTTCTCCGGGCCGACGCCGTAACGCCGCAGCCGCTCGGGCGGGATCGTGTCCGGGACGATCACCCGCCGCGCCGGCCGGCAGCCGACGTTGTGCTGGAGCGTGGCGAACTCGTAGTCGAACATGTTCACGGCCGGGATCTTCAGCCTCCACGCCGCGAGCGCCAGGTCGTTCGATCCGTGCGCCAGCGCCAGGTCGAAGTCCGCTTCCGCGCCGAACTTGCGCATCGCCCTGGTGCGGGACAGCAGCGAGCGAGAGCTTGCGCAGCGCGCGAGGCGCCGCCGTGGCGGCCGAAGGGCGTGTGCGGCGATACCGTGCAGCTCCAGCAGCTCGAGCGTCTGCGCGTAGTCGCGGGCGGTCACCTCGACCTCGTGTCCCTCCGCCTGCAGGCGCGGGATCAGCGGCCGGAACACGAGCACGTGCGCCGGCGCCGTCATGTCTATCCAGATCTTCACGCGCCCCGGAGCCTAGACCCGGTTTCGGAGCCAACCGTGGTAGAAGACTCGTTGAGTTCGCTTGAACGCGTGGGGCCGTCGTCTTAGCGTGGCGCTATGAGGAAGTTGATGGTCGCCGGCGGCATCATCGCCTCGCTCCACATGGCAGCGGCCGCGGCGCCTGCAATGGCCGCCTTTCCGGGGGGCAACGGCAAGATCGCCTTTGCCAGCGACCGGGACGGCAACAACGAGATCTACGTGATGAACGCCAACGGTGCGGGTCAGACGCGTCTGACCAACAACTCCGCACGCGATACGGACCCGGCGTGGTCTGCCGACGGCACGAAGATCGCCTTCGTCTCGAACCGCGACGGCAATTTCGAGATCTACAAGATGAACGCCGACGGGAGCGGTCAAACCCGCGTGACGAACGACCCCGGGTTCGACGCCGACCCGGCTTGGTCGCCCGACGGCACGCAGATCGCATTCACGTCCAATCGCGACGGCCGAAACCACATCTACAAGATGAACGCGGACGGCACCGGGGTCGTTCAGCTCACCTTCGACTACGAGAATGGGTTTCCGGCCTGGTCCCCGGATGGAACGAAGATCGCCTTCCAGACGAACCCCGATGGGCCCTTCGACATCGCGAAGATGAACACGGACGGCAGCAACATCGAGTACCTGGCATTCGATCCCCTGCTCGATCACGAATTCGCCCTGCCAACCTGGAGCCCGGACGGCAAGGAGATCGGGTTCGCGACCGATCGGGTGCCCGGCAACCAGCACGACATCTGGAAGATGAACGCCGACGGAAGCGGCCAGACGAGCGTCATCGCACTGACCAGCAACGAGCTGTTCCCGGCGGCGGCCCCGGCCGGTGGCGGCAACGGAGTGGCGCAGAGTGATTTCGACGGGGACAACGAGATCTACACGCTGATTCCCAACGTCCCGCTCACGTCCAACACGGCGAATGACACGGCTCCCGACTGGCAGCCCGTGCCCACTGGGTATCCGCGGCCCGCCGGCGCTACGCCCTACCAGGTGCCGCTCGTGCCGGCGCTCAATTCGTGCGTGACTCCGAACGCCACACACGCGCCGCCGATCTCCAAGCCATCCTGCGCGCCGGCGGTGGGAAGCTCGGGATTCCTGCAGGTCGGGACCCCGGATCTCAACGGCCAGCCGGCCAAATCGTCCGGCTTGGTGAAGGTACGGGTCTTCTGCGACGGCGGGGCGTCGGGAGAGGTCCCACCATGTTCCACGACGGCCGGTGACCAGCTCGACGGCGCGGTGACGGTGAGCGAAACGGACGTTCGGTGCGCGGGCAGCAGCGGCGGCTGCTCGGGCTCGCTGGCGGACTACTCCGGCAACCTGCTGCTGGAGGTGAACGTGCAGATCACCGACCGCAACAACGGTGGCGCGGCCGGAGCGACAGTGGAGAGCTATCCGGTCAGGGCGGAAGTCCCGTGCGCGGCCACCAGCGATCCGACGGTGGGAAGCACCTGCTCGTTGAATTCGACACTGGACGCCATCATCGGATCGGGCGCGGTGGTCGAGAAGAAGCGCGCGGTATGGGAGCTCGGCCAGGTCCGGTTGCTCGACGGGGGCAGCGACGGGTCCGCCGCCACCCTGGGCGACAACACGACCTTCGCGGTCAGCGGGCTGTTCTTCCCCTGAGTCCGGGCTAGACGGCGGCGGCCAGGTTCTCGTACAGCGGGTAGCGCTCCATCAGCGCCCGGGTGCGGTCCGATAGCTCGGACCGGCGGCTGTCGTCGTAGCCCGGCGCCAGCGCGGAGCAGATCACGTCGCCGATCTCGCGCATGTCGTCCTCGACCATGCCGCGGGTCGTCAGCGCGGGCGTCCCGATCCGAAGGCCGGAGGCCTGCATCGGCGGCCGCTGGTCGAACGGGATCGCGTTGCGGTTCACGGTGATGCCGACCTCGGCGAGGCGGTCCTCCGCCTCCTTGCCGTTCAGCCCGTCCATCCCCAGGTCGACCAGCACGAGGTGGACGTCGGTGCCGCCGGTGAGCACGTCGAGCCCGCCCTCCTGGAGCGAGGCGGCGAGGGCGCGCGCGTTGGCGATGGTCTGGCGCTGGCGCTCGCGGAAGATCTCGCTCGAGGCGATCCTCAGGCAGATGGCCTTCGCGGCGATGATGTGCTCGAGCGGCCCGCCCTGCTGCCCGGGGAAGACGGCCTTGTCGATCGCGGGCTGGAGCTCCTCGGTGCAGAGGATGAGCCCCGCGCGAGGCCCGCAGAGGGTCTTGTGGGTGGTGGTGCTGACGACGTGGGCGTGGGGCACGGGACTCGGGTGCTCACCGGCCGCGACGAGCCCTGCGAAGTGGGCCATGTCGACGAACAGCTTCGCGTCGACCTCGTCCGCGATCCGGCGGAACTCGGCGAAATCGAGGTGGCGCGGGTAGGCCGACCAGCCGGCGACGATCACCTTCGGCCGGTGCTCCTTGGCGAGGCGCTCGACCTGCTCCATGTCGACGCGGTAGTCGTCCTTGCGGACCTGGTAGCTGGCGACCTCGTAGAGCTTGCCCGACATGTTCAGCTTCATTCCGTGGGTGAGGTGGCCGCCGTGCGCCAGCTCCATCCCGAGGATCCGGTCGCCCGGCTCGATCAGCGCCATGTAGACGGCGTTGTTGGCCTGCGCGCCGGAATGAGGCTGAACGTTCGCGTGGTCGGCGCCGAACAGCTGCTTCGCGCGATCGATCGCCAGCTGCTCGGAGACGTCGACCCACTCGCAGCCGCCGTAGTACCGGCGCCCGGGGTAACCCTCGGCGTACTTGTTGGTCAGCACCGAGCCGGCGGCCTCGAGAATCGCCCGCGGAACGAAGTTCTCGGAGGCGATCATCTCGAGCGTTCCCTGCTGGCGTTCCAGCTCGCGGTTGAGGACGTCCGCGATCTCCGGATCGACCGCTGAAAGCGGCTCGTTGAAGTAGTTCGGGTCCAGTTCGGCCATGGCGCGTGACTATAAAGATAGGAAGACCTAGCCTGCCGCGGCGACTACCGCCGCTTCCCGGGCCTCCGGGACCTGCTCCCGTTGCACGTCGGACGGCTTGCGCCGCATCGTGAGCGAGAACGGGATCGCCAGCAGGACGACGAACGCTCCCACCCGGAAGGTGTCGGCGTAGGCGTCGCGCAGCTCCGCGTGACCGGCGCCGGCGTCAGCCGCGCCTGTGAAGACCGCCACGAACAGGGCGACGCCGATCGCGAAGCCGACCTGGCGCGCCATGTTCACGATGCCCGACCCAAGTCCGAGCTCCTGGCCGCGGATCGACCCCATGGAGCCGATCGAAACGGCCGGGAAAGTGGCGCCCACGCCGACTCCGACGATCGCCAGCCGCCAGGCCGCACCGAGCAGGTCCGGCTCGGCCGGGAGCGTGGAGAGCGAGTAGACGCCGACCGCCATCACGACCAACGCCGGCACGCCGAAGGCCCGGGGTTGGAGCCGGTCGGAGAAGCGCCCGACCAACGGGGAGACGAGCATCGCCATCACCGCCACCGGCGTCACCGCGAGCGCCGCCTTCAGCTCGCTGTAGCCCCACAGGTTCACGAACAGGAGGACGATCATGAACAGCGTTCCCATCATCACGAGCACCGAACAGCAGCAGGCTGATGCTCGCTCCGATGAACTGGCGGTTGCGGACGAGCGACGACGTCAGCATCGGGTAGCGGCCGTAGCGCTGGGTGAGGGCAAAGGCGAGCGACAGCAGCACGAAGGCGGTGAACAAGCCGACCGTGCGCGTCGATCCCCAGCCCCAGTCATTCCCCTTCACGAGCGCGAACGTGAGGGAGAAGACGGCCAGGCCGACCGTCATCATTCCCCACCAGTCGACCTTGGTGCCCGCGAACGGGTCGTGGGTCTCCGGCAGGATGCGCAGCGCGAGCGCGATGCCGAGGATTCCGATCGGGACGTTGATCGCGAAGATCCAATGCCAGCTCGCGAACTCGATCAGCACCCCGCCGATCGGCGGGCCGAGCGCCGCCGCGGCGTTGGCGACGACCGCCATCATCGCGAGCCCCAGGCCGCGCTGGGCAGGCGGGAAGACCAGCGCGGTGGTCGCCAGCGCGAGCGGAGCCAGGATGCCCGCGCCGACGGCCTGCAGCACGCGGAACGCGATCAGCGCGTTGATGGACCAGGCGAGCGAGCACAGCAGCGAGCCGATCGTGAAGACCGTCATCCCGATCAGGAAGAACCGCCGCCGGCCGAACTGGTCCGCGAGCCGGCCCATCGAGACCAGCAGGACCGCGAACATGATGTTGTAGGCGTTGAGCACCCAGGAGACGGTCTCGACCGGGGCGTCGAGGTCCTGCTGCAGCTGGGGGATCGAGATGTTCACGATCGTGACGTCGATCAGCGCCATGAACAGGCCGATCATCACGACGCCCCAGATCTTCCAGCGATGGGCGTACAGGTACTCGGCGGGCGGGTCCGTCAGAGGCATGGCGAACAGCTTTGCAGAGGGGCGTATCCTGGCCTTCCTACTGGTTTTCCGCTTACGGAGGAGGGCAGGATGGCTCGTCTCGTTCGTCTCGACCGCACAGGGCACACGGAGCTTGCCGAGTGGTCGCCGGGTGACCCCGATTCGCACGGCCGCGCGGCGACGCTCTTCGAGGAGCAGCTGGCGGGCGGCTACATGGGGGTCGCACAGCTGGCCGACGGCTCACTCGAGCAGGTCAAGGAACTTCCACCGGGAGTCGAGCTCGTGATGCTCCGGCGCCCGATCGCCGGCGGCTAGGCCGCGGCGAAGCCGGAGTCGGAGTTGGAGGAGCTGCGTGTAGCACCCGGGCGCTCGCTGCCCGAGCTGGCCGACGTGTGGTGGCGGCGGCCGATGGACGAGGCCGAGCTGACGCGGCGCGGCCGGATCTCGACCGCGTACACGGCCGTGTACGTGACGCCCTTCATCGTGATCGGCGTGGCGCTCCTGCTGATCGAGCCGCTGCTCTTCCCCGTGGCGATGTGGAGCTTCGCGCACGCATTGGTGATCCCTGAGCTGTTTGCGCACCGCGGCGCGCGGGTGGCGTTCCCGCTGGAGCGCCAAGGGAGCGTCGAGCCCGAGCGCACGGCCCTGGGGCTGCTGGGCGACCTTCTGGATCACGAGCCACGGCGGCTGATGTCCGAGACCGGACTGGCGCTGCACCACGGACGGATGGGCGCCTGGCTGGTGGGGGAAGCCGGGGCGCTGCTGGTGCGGCCCAACGGCTGGCGCGTGCACTGCTTCTGCGTCCGGGCGACCGACCCGGACCTCCCGCGCGGCGACCGGATCGCCCACCTGCTGCTCGCGCTCCGCCAGGACGAGATCGGCTTCGCGACGGTCGCGAACCACGCCTTCACCGGCGCGGCCTGGCGAGTCCGGCGGCGGCTGAAGGAGCACCAGCGCCCCGCGCTCGACGCGGGGATCGTGGCCGCGGTGGGTTAGACGCCCTCGGGTTGCTCGGCCAGGGCGTCGACGCGGAGGCTGCCGGCGGCGGTCACTCGGTTTCGGCCTTCGCGCTTGGAGGAGTAGAGCGCGGTGTCGGCGGCCTCAATCAGGGAAGAGCCGTCCATCGAGTCGTCGGGGTAGGTGGCGACGCCGAAGCTTGCCGTCACGCGGGGCTCGGAGTCGTCGAGCTCGATCGCGGTGCGCAGGCGCTCGGCCGCGGCGACGGCGTCGGCCTGGCCGAGGCCGCTGACGATCATCACGAACTCCTCGCCGCCGTAGCGCGCCACCATGTCCCCGCCGCGAACCTCGCGGTCGAGGATCTCGCCGATGCGGCGCAGCACGCGGTCGCCCACCAGGTGCCCGTGGACGTCGTTGAGCTGCTTGAAGTGGTCGATGTCGAGCATCACGAGGCTGACCGGGCCGTCGGTGCGGATCGCCTTGGCGACCTCGCGGCCGAGCGCCTCCTCGAAGCTGCGGCGGTTGGCGATGCCGGTCAGGCCGTCGGTCGAGGCGTAGCGCTCGAGCATCTCCAGCAGCCACGCGTTCTGCAGCGCCAGGGCCGACTGGGACACGAGGCGCTCCAGCGTCGATATGACGCGTCGCTCGATGCGCGAGCCGCTCTCGCATTCCGTGCTCGCAGATCAGAAGGCCGACCGAGCGGCCCTCGGCGTTCAGCGGTGCCATCACGAGGTTCTGGCAGCCTGGCATCAGCGCCGCGAGACCCGGGTCCTCCTCGGCGTCGAACTTCGACACCAGGAGCGTCTCGTGCGAAGCCGCAATGCGGGCCAGGAACTGCCCCTCACCGGGTCGGGGCGCGTCCTCCGAGACATCCGCCGCACCCAGCGCGTGCATGAGGAAGATGTCTCCCTCGCGCGCGCCGAACATGAGGACCCGCTGGAAGCCGAACTCGTCCGCGACCCGCTCGCAGAGGATCTCCGCGACATCGGTGCCCTTCGTGACGGTCTCCAGGTGCAGCGAGAACTTCGCCAGCGCCTCGAGGTCGTACCGGCGGCGGCGCAACTCGCGCTCGTTCACCGCGGAGAACGCGGCGGTCACCAGCACGACGACCCAGAACACGATGATGTAGCTGACCAGCAGGCGGAACTCGGTGTCGCCCAGCGCGACGTTGTTGCCCGTCGGCGTCGGGATCAGGCCGCCCTCCTGGGCGTGGAAGGTCATCAGCAGGAGCAGCGTGTCCCACAGCGCCAGCTTCAGTCCCGTCCGATAGGACGCCAGCAGCGCGACCGTGATCAGGTGGATCAGGATCAGGAAGCGGACGGGGCTCGAGGTCCCGGCGAGCGCGTAGGTGACCCATGCCAGGAAGACGCCGTCGATCATCAGGATCACGCCGAACAGCGGCAGGGCGCGCCGCTTGCTCAGCTTCCAGATGCCCTCGGCGCCGAGCGTGATGGCCAGGTATACGCCGATGCTGATCGATAGCTCCACGATCGAGACTTGCCGGAAGTCCGGCAGCAGCGCCCACGAGAGGAAGACAGCTACGGCCGCGCCCAGGCGGAACAGCCGCATGTAGCGCATGCGCTCGTCGAGCGGGACCAGGTCAGCGGTGTAGTCGGCCGTCCGGACTCTCATCAGCTGCCTGCCCACGGAAGCTGCCCGAACGGAAGCAGGTCGCTGTCCTTGTTGAGCGGCGCCATCGCGAGCTTCGGGTCGCGGCGGTCGAGCCGGTTCTGCAGGAGGATGAACAGGAAGCCGAGCAGCGCGAGGATGGCTCGGGAAGGCGACCCGCTTTCCGGCGCCGACCGCGATGTCCTTGACCGAGTCGAGGAAGCTCTTGCCGTCGTCGGCGGCCGGGCCGCTGCCGCTTCCGGCTGGGCCGGAGTCATGGCTGCCGCTGACGTGCGGAGTGTGTGAGTCGCCGGAAGGCGTGTCGGTGACCGCAGGCGACTTCGTCTTCGGCGCGGTTCCCGCGACCGGCGGGGTGGCCGGGTTCGAGGGGTCGGACGGGTTCGAAGGCGTGACCGGCACCTCCTGACCGGGCGCGGACCACTCGAAGTCGACGGAAGCGGTCTGCCCCTCGGCCTGGGGGACGTCGCGCAGCGCGACCGAGATGCGGAAAGTCCGTGACGGCTCCCCGTCGCTTGCGGTCCAAGCGGGAATCGCGCTGTCGGCGCTGTCGCTCGTGCGCAGGAACTCCGCCAGCGTCCCGGTGAAGATCTTCGTGCCGGTGAACCCGTCGCAGTTGTGGTAGCCGCCGCCCGTGCCCCGCTCGACGTCGACGTCCATGTACTGGTCCAGCCCACCGGAACCGCGCCCGGCGAGCTTGACCGGCGCGTCCTGAGTGCCGCTGTACTTGATCTCGATGCAGCTGCTCACCTGCTCTCCGGGGTGCAGTGCCGGGGCATTGAAGAGCGGCGCGCCGCCATCGTCGTCAGTTAGCTTGCCGTCCACTCCGGTCCCCGAGTCGGTTCCAACTTCGGCAAGCGAAAGCGCCGCGAACACGCCGATGAGGACGATCGCGGTAAGGGGGAACAGAATCCTGCTCCCCACGCTTCTGCCTACTGGTTCCGGGCCTCCCACGTGAACGCGTGGCTGCCCGAGGCAAGCCCGGCAGCGGAGTTGTTGTCCTGGAGTGAGACGGTGAACCGGTAGACGACCACGTCACCGGGGCTCCAGCTGGTGGCGACCGTGCCGGGGTAGTCGACCACTCCGTTGGCGTAGGAGTTGCGGGCGGCCGCGAAGCCGGCCAGCGTGCCGTTGAAGAGCGGCCCGCCCGCGTCGGCCGTGAAGCCGGTGCAGCTCGGGAAGGACGCCGCGGGCTGGGTGCCGGCGTCGATCGTGAGGTTCACGTAGGGGCCGATGGCGCCGATCGGGTCAGCCGTGTAGAGGTGCACGTCTGAGGCGAGCGTGCCGCTGTAGGTGACCCGGATGCAGCTCGTGACGCTGTCGCCCGGCTTGCGGTTGGAGACGTTGTAGAGCGCCGAGCCGGCGTCGTTGTCGCCGATCGTGACCGTGCCGGCGGCAAACGAGTTGCCGGAGTTGACCGTCGTCTGGGAGAAGGCCGCAAACACGCCAAACGCGGCGACCGAGCCCAGGACGGCGACCACGAGGGCGCTCAGCAGGAATTTGCGGGACTTGTCGGCCATCTCTTGACGGTCCTTTCGAATCCGTTGGAGCGGGGGCATGCGGCAGGCCTCGCGAAGCGGGGCCGCAGGAGTGGAATCGGCTATTCGACGAGCCGCCTTTAGGCGGCGGGTACGGCGATTTCAGACCTGAGGAGGTGTGGCCGGGGTGGTGCGCGGCCGCCTGGTGGGGCGCCAGATGTGGCGCAGCTCGAGCATCGCCAGGAGCGCCGCTGGAATCACGACCAGGATGATCCGCCCGAGCGGCGTCCTGGTCTGCGCGAGCGCGTAGCCGAGCTTCGGGATACGCAGCCAGACGCGCCCGATGGTCCCGTCAGCGGGAACCGACCAGCGCTCGAGGGTGTTGTTCGCGTCGCCCTTGGTCGAGAAGCGGTAGGAGCGGCCGTCGTTGCGGATGCGGCGCACGCGGTGCGTGATCAGCTTCTTGGTGCCGCTGGGGTCGCGGAAGGAGACGACCTGGCCCACGCGTGCCTCCGAGGGAGCGATCCGGCTCGTGACGATCACGTCGCCTGTGCTGATCGCGGGCTCCATGCTGCCCGACATGACGGTGAAAGACCTGCTGCCCAGCGCGGCGGCGACCGCGAGGGTGACGACGACGATCACGGTGACGGTGGCAAGTGCCCAGAAGACGGTCACGCCCACCGGGCGGAGCGCTGTGCGGGCGGCGGTCATGTGTTTCGCGATTCCCAGGTGAACGAGGCGCTGCCGGACTTGCCGCGGCCGGTGGGATCGTTCAGCACTTCGATGCGGAACTGGTAGGAGTGGTTCTCCGAGGTGGTCCACGTCTCGGGCGAGCCCGCGATCGGATCGACGATCCCGGCGCCGTACGAACTCGGGTAGCCGCTCAGCGGCCCGCTGTAGACGACGCCCGCGCCCGCGCCGATGTAGTCGGTTGCGTCAGCGGTGAAGCCGGCGCACGAGGGGAACGACGGCGACGAGTCGGTCCCGCGGGTGACGGTCAAGGTCAGATACGGCACAAGCGCTCCGGAGGAGCTCCCATACAGGCGGACCGTCGAGCTGAGGGAGCCGCTGTAGGTGACCCGGATGCAGCCCGTGTCGGCATCGAACGGAACCGCGTTGCTCAGCGACAGGACCGCGGCACCGGAGTCGTTGTCGCGAGAGCGTGACCGTGCCCGCCGCAAAGGAGTTGCCGGGGTTGGTCGCGCTCTGCGAGAACGCCGGGTAGGTCCCGAGCGCCGGCCACGAGGCCGACCAGACCGAGCACAATGATGGAGGCGAGATAGCGCCGAGAGCGGGTGAGCCGCTTCATCGGACCGCGGCCGCCTTCGCCCGCAGCTCGAGCCGCGCGCTGGCGGCCAGGCCCTCGAAGCGGACGTCGTCGCCCTGCGGCATCCAGGCGATCATCCGCAGCGGCTTGTGCCCGCCCACGGGCAACACGAATCCGGTGTGCGTCCACGAGCGCAGCTGCGCCAGCGTGCCGGTAGCCATCACGCGGTTCCCCAGCATCAGCCGAGCGCGCACGATGTTGTCGAGGTCATGACCGGCCGTCACCAGGCGGGACTCGACGTGCATCGGCTTGCCGGTCAGGTTCGACAACGTCGTCGCCCCGTACGAGCCGGGCGACGTGCGCCCCGGCCGCAGGTCGCGGACGTCGATCAGCGGCCGCTGGCGATCGAATCCCAGCTCACCCGTGGGCACAGCCTGGATGTCCAGCATCGCCGGTGGGTGGCTCGGGATCGGCAGCACGTTGCCCGTGGAGAACAGCAGCGTTGCGCCGATCAGGCCCAGCGCGACGCCCATGGCGCGTGCGACGCCGTCGCCGGCGAGCTTCTCACGAAGGTACGCAGAGGGGCGGGTGCCCGGCTTCGGGAGCCGCCACCCTCTGCCTACTGGTTCCGGGCCTCCCACGTGAAGGCGTGGCTGCCCGAGGCAAGCCCGGCAGCGGAGTTGTTGTCCTGGAGTGAGACGGTGAAGCGGTAGACGACCGCGTCACCGGGGCTCCAGCTGGTGGCGACCGTGCCGGGGTAGTCGACCACTCCGTTGGCGTAGGAGTTGCGGGCGGCCGCGAAGCCGGCCAGCGTGCCGTTGAAGATCGGCCCGCCCGCGTCGGCCGTGAAGCCGGTGCAGCTCGGGAAGGCCGCCGCGGGCTGGGTGCCGGCGTCGATCGTGAGGTTCACGTAGGGGCCGATGGCGCCGATCGGGTCAGCCGTGTAGAGGTGCACGTCGGAGGCGAGCGTGCCGCTGTAGGTGACCCGGATGCAGCTCGTGACGCTGTCGCCCGGCTTGCGGTTGGAGACGTTGTAGAGCGCCGAGCCGGCGTCGTTGTCGCCGATCGTGACCGTGCCGGCGGCAAACGAGTTGCCGGAGTTGACCGTCGTCTGGGAGAAGGCCGCAAACACGCCGAACGCGGCGATCGAGCCAAGGACGGCGACCACGAGGGCGCTCAGCAGGAATTTGCGGGACTTGTCGGCCATCTCTTGACGGTCCTTTCGAATCCGTTGAAGCGGGGGCATGCGGCAGGCCTCGCGAAGCGGGGCCGCAGGAGTGGAATCGGCTGCGTCAGGGCCAGACTTGAGTCCGCGCTTCAATTCCGGGCATGAGCGGCCGATACGACCTACATGAGACGCACGGTCATACGCCGCGCGGGGCTCGCGATCGCCGTTTTCCTGACGCTGGCCGGTGTCGGGGCGACGTTCGCCGCGTTCTCCGGCACGACGTCGAATTCCGGCAACTCGTTCACCTCGGCGTCGACCTTCCTGGCTTTTGTTAGGAACGTCGGAACCGCCGAGTGTGGCGGGCACTTCCGACACGGTCACGGTTCCGGCCGCCGGCGTGGAGGCCGGTGACACATTGGTCGTTCAGGCTGCGTTCGGCGATCGGGGAACGCTCAATTTCGCCACCGGCGCGAGCGACTCCCAGGGGAACGTCTACCAGCTGGACATCAGTGACACCCAGGGGCGTGTCAAGGCGCAGATATTCAGCGCGTACATTGCCACCGCGCTGGCGCCGGGCGACACGATCACTGTGACGCATCCGGACATCGACACCAACGGAACGGTCGGTGTCAGAGTTCCGCGGCGTGGACGCGACCGCCCGAGTGGACCAAACCAACTCGGCCGGCGCCAACAGCGCCACTCCAAGTGCGTCCGTGACTACGACCCATGCCAACGACCTCGTCGTGGGCTCCGTCGTCGAACGAGGACCTAACTTCGGTAACCCAGCCCGGTGGCTGGAACGCGTTGGCCTCGGTATCACCCGATTGCGGCGTGCCGCCGCCGTTCACCCAGTCCGGCATTCACGGCGCGTACCGGATCGTCCCCTCGACCGGCACCTACACCTACGACCCGACGCTGGGCGGTATTCGCAGCTGGGTCGACGAGGTGGTCTCCTACAAGGGCTGATCGCCGAGAAGCTCCACCAACGCCGCCGACCCGAGTGCCCCGGCGCGCAGCACCTCCCAGCGTCCCTCGTCCTCGTACCGCGTCAGGTCGACCACCGTCGACGGCGTTCCCGGCAGCTCTCCCCCATCCACGACGACGTCGGCGGCCTCCCGTAGTCGGCCGGGAACGTCAGCGAGGCGACGTGGGGCACGGTCCCCCGTGAGGTTGGCGCTCGTCTGCACGACAGCGACCCGGGCCGCGGCGAGCGGCACGAGCTTTCCGGTCGAGCAGCGGCACCCGCACTCCGTTGCCTCCGGGGAGAACGACGAGCACCGGTCCCGGCAGCAAGCGCTCGAGCGCTCCACGGATGCGGGGCGGCTGACCCGGCAGCTCCTCGAGCGCCGCCTCGAGCCCGAACCACATGGTCGCCGACGGCCTTTCGGGGGCACGTCCCTTCAGCTCGTACACCCGCGCCAGAGCCGCCTCGTCATCCGGGCGGCAGCCGATCCCGTAGACCGTGTCGGTCGGGAACACGGCGATGCCGCCCTCCCGGATGGCGCGCTCGAAGTCGAGAACGTCTTCCGGCGTCAACGGCGGCCGGTGACGACGCGCGGGATCCCGGCGAGGTCGCGCTTCGTCTCGATCGACCGCAGCCCTGCCTTCTCGAAGAGGGCCTCGACCGCGCGCGACTGGCCCTGTCCGATCTCGACCCCGAGCAGTCCGCCCCGGACCAGGGTCGCCGCGGCCTCGGGCACGAGACGCCGGACGATGTCCAGGCCGTCCGGCCCGCCCAGCACCGCCTCCTGTGGCTCGTACAGCGTGATCTCGGGCGCCAGGCCGGCCCAGTCGGACTCGCGCACGTAGGGCGGGTTCGAGACGATCAGGTCATAGGGGCCGCCGACGATCAGGTCGGCGATCATCAGCTCGACGTCGAGGCCCAGCCGCTCGGCGTTCGCGCGAGCGACGTCGATCGCATCCGGCGAGCTGTCGATCCCGGTCACCCGCACCCCGGAGCGCTCCTGCGCGATCGCGAGCGCGATCGCCCCGCTGCCGGTGCCGACGTCGAGCACGCGCTGGCCGTCCTCGGCCATCTCGACCAGGAGCTCGGTCTCCGGGCGCGGCACGAGCACGCGGTGATCGACGAGCAGCTCCAGCTCGCGGAAATATGCGGTGCCGAGGATCTGCGCGACCGGCTCACGCCGGACGCGGCGCCGAACCAGCTCCGAGAACTCGCGTGCCTGCGGCGGCGTCAGCTCGCCGTTGGAGTTCGCATGCAGAGACGCGCGATCGACCCCGGCCGCACGAGCGAGCAGCAGCTCGGCGTCGAGGCGCGGCGTGTCGCATCCGGCAGCGTCGAGCGCCTCGGTCGATGCCGAGAGTGCGTCGCGTATGGACGAGCCGGCCTGCAACGCGTTGCGCCCGCGCCGGCTAGGCGGCCGCCTGGGCCTCGAGCTTGAGCCGTCGCTCGTCCGCAGCCAGAGCGTCCGAGAGCTCGTCGAGATCTCCCTCGAGCACGCCCTCGAGGTTGTGCGTCGTGAGCTTGATCCGATGGTCGGTGACGCGCCCCTGGGGATAGTTGTAGGTGCGGACCTTCTCCGAGCGCTCGCCGCTTCCCACCTGGGCCTTGCGGTCGGCCGCCTGCTCGGCCTGCTGCTCGCGCAGGGCGAGCTCGTACAGGCGCGCCCGCAGCACCCGCATCGCGCGTTCCCGGTTCTGAAGCTGGGACTTCTCGTCCTGCATCGAGACCACGAGCCCGGTCGGCTTGTGCGTGATGCGGACCGCGGAGTCGGTCGTGTTCACCGACTGCCCGCCGGGGCCCGACGAGCGGTACACGTCCACCTGGAGCTCGTTCGGGTCGATCTGGACCTCGACCTCCTCGACCTCCGGCAGAACGGCGACCGTGGCGGTCGAGGTGTGGATCCGGCCCTGGGACTCGGTCTGCGGCACTCGCTGCACCCGGTGCACTCCGGCCTCGTACTTGTACACCGAGTAGGCACCGTCGCCCTTGATCGCGAACGTGATCTCCTTGAAGCCGCCGGACGGCGATGGGCTCTGGCTGATGACCTCGGTCTTGAACCCGCGCCGCTCCGCGTACTTGGTCAGCATCCGGTAGAGGTCGGCGGCGAACAGGGCCGCCTCGTCTCCCCCGGTGCCGGCCCGGATCTCGACGAGCACGTTCTTGTCGTCGTTGGGATCCCGCTCGACCATTGCGAGCCGCAGCCGCTCGGCGAGCTCCTCCATATCCTCGCGTGAGGTCGCGACCATCTCCTGGAACTCGCGCCGGTCGTCCGCCTCCATGGAGCCGTCGCCGCCCTCCAGCAGTTCCTCGGCGCCGGCGGCGTCGCTCTTGGCTCGCCGGTACTCCTCGACGATCTTGTGCGCCTCCTCCAACTGGCGGTGGCTGCGCGCGACCTCGGTGTAGCGCGCCCGGTCGGCCATCGTCTCCGGGTCGGCCAGCTGCTCGTTCAGCTCCTGGTAGCGGTGCTCGACCTGCTCAGCAAGCCGCTCGATCACCTGTGAGTCGGATGCCATGGCCCTGCCCGGGCCTCAGGCCACGACTTCCATGCCGAGCCGGTCCTCGTCCGTGAACTTGGACGGGTCCTCCACCTCGAGCACTGCATTGAGGGCGGCGATGGAGACGGCGAGCTGGTCCAGCGAGGGCTCACGCGTGGTCAGGCGCTGCAGCTGAAGTCCGGGCCACATCAGGCCGCGCACCCAGCGGTTGTGACGGTGGCGGCCGGCCCAGCGGATGATCTCGTAGGCGATCCCGGTGACGACGAACAGGCCGACGATCCGCGAGAGGATCAGCCACTGCAGTGCGGGACGGCCGATCGGGGCGAAAACGAAGACGCCGATGATCATCACGATCAGCAGGAAGCTCGTGCCGCAGCGGATGTGGAAGCGGCTCTGGCGCTGCGCGTACTCGGGCTCGAGCGGGTCCCCGGCCTCGTAACAGGAGATCGCCTTGTGCTCGGCGCCGTGGAACTCGAACACCCGGCGCAAATCCGGGATCCGCGAGATGGCCCACAGGTAGCCGAGGAAGATCGAGATCCGGATCAGCTTCTCGAGCAACACGAACGTCACCGAGCTCCCGACGTCGTCCTTCCAGAAGTTCGCGATGGTCACCGGCAGGACGAAGAAGAGGCCGATCGCGAAGGCGAGCGACAGGAAGATGGTGAAGCCCCAGGTCTTGCCGCCGATCTCGTCCTCGGGCTCGTCGAGCTGCGAGTTGGCGGAGATGCCGAGCGCCTGCATGCCGATCTTGAGCGACTCGTACAGCGCCACGACCCCGCGGATGATCGGTAGCCGCATCCAGCGCCGCTGCTTGAGCGCGGATGTGAACTGCTCGCGATGGATGTCGATCTCGCCGAGGGGCTCGCCATCGGGCCCGATCTCAGGAGGAGCCGCCTCGATCCAGCCCTCGCCGAGCGCCGCGGTGTGAGAGCCGTTTGCGCCGTTGGGAGAGGGCGTGGCGCCATTCGAGCTGGCCGAGGCGCCGTTGGAGGAAACACCGTTTCCGGTGGCCGCCTTGCCGTGCGGAAGTCGCACGGCGACGGCCCAGGTGCCGATGCCACGCATCATCACGCCCTCGAGCACGGCCTGGCCGCCGATCGGGGCGTCCTTTGGCTTTGGAGCCAGGGCCGCACTCGACTCCGACTGGGAGTCGGGCAGCGGCGTGTGTGTCGGCTCAGCGCTCATCGGTGCAATTCCCTGCCGGACCATCGTAGCCGCGGCGGACCACCTCGGCCCCCACACTTTCGGCCAGACGGCCTAGGAGGACTTACGCTTGGCCGCGCGGCGCTGGAAGCGCTCAACGCGACCGCCCGTGTCCACGAGCTTCTGCTTGCCGGTGTAGAAGGGGTGGCAGTCCGAACAGATCTCTACGTGCAGCTCCGGCTTGGTGGAGCGCGTCATGAACTCGTTCCCGCAGGTACACGTGACGTGCGCTTCTACGTATTCGGGGTGGATTCCTGTCTTCATGGCTCTGGAATCAGCCTAGCAAGCGCGTAAAGGGCGCCCGCTCAGGTCGTCAGACGCGCCGCCATCACGAGGATTGCGACCGTGGATACGAGGATCAGGACCTGGACGACCCCTGCCTGCGCCGAGCGACGGCGGACCTGGGCGGCAAGCTCCGCGTCGTCTGGCCGGTCGAGGGCCTGCTCGCGCAGCCGCGAGAGCGCCGGGCCCTGGAAGAACGAGTGGTAGGCGGTGAGCGCCACCGCGATGCCGACCACGACGAGCTTCTGGCGCAGGCGGTCGCTGTAGGTCCCATCCGCCATGTCGGTCCCGGTGGCGATCAGGACCGCCAGCGCGGCGGCTGCGGTCCTGAGAAATTGCGTGCCGATCGCCCTGAAGAGCGCGATTCGCTCCCGAGGCGAGACGGTTTTGCGCGCTGCCGTGGCTGCAATCCCGAGGAACACGACGCCCCCGACCCAGACAGCGGCCGCGATCAGGTGCAGAGACAGCTGGAATGTCGTTACTGCGAGCGGCACGCCGCGCACGCTATGGGACGAAGACTCCCTGCGTCGCCAGCACTCCGTCGCCCGCCGGCGTGTCGGCGTCTTCGTCCGGGCCTCCGTCGCGGACCTTGATCGGGCCGAGGCCGAGGATCGTCCCGAGCCCCTCGGTGATCGCGTTCGGGACCAGGGCCTTAACGGTGGTGTTGAGGTCGCAGGTTGCGCCGTCGATCGTCGAGGCGGTAGGGGTGCAAGGCGCGGTGGCGGACAGGTCGAACCCCATCGTGGTCTGCGAGACCGCGCCCTCGTGGTCGGTCAACTGCAGCGAGAGGTCGAGGCCCAGCTCGCCGGTGTAGTCGGAGAGATCCGACTTTCGCATCACGTTGGTGAGCGACAACCGGATCGCCATGTCGGCGTCGTCCGGGGCGCCGGCCGCACCGGGGAGCGCCTTCAGGCGCACGAACCCGACCGAGCGCGAGAAGGCGGGGCTGCCGTCACCCACTCCGACGGTCAGCGTTGGTGAGAGGTGGTTGGGCGGCGCGCACGAGCCGAAGGAAAACCCGCCGCCGTGCTGGCGGTTGGGTGTCGTGCAGTCGCCGTAAGCGGGGACTAGCGACAGGTAGGTCGGCGTGGCGGCCTTCGGGCGGGGGTAGGTGGAGGGGGTGTTGACGGGGAGAGGTTGCCAGTCGGGGTTCGTGTCGAAGCTTTGCGTGTGGATCCGGTTGCTTCCGTCGGCGTTCATGATGGTGCCGCTATAAGAACTGGCTATCCGCGTTCCGTCGGGAGACCAGACCGGCGTCCAGTCTTGCTCGGGGCCATGAGGCGTGATCTGCGTCGGATTGGACCCGTCCGCGTCCACCACGTGAGCGGTCCGGAAGCCGTCCCCCGCATCGCATGTGTCGGTCAGCTCGACGTAGACGATCTTTCTTCCGTCGGGACTCCAATTCGGCGTGTAATGCCATCGATCGCCCCCGAAGCACGAAGCGCCATGAGTGATCTCGCGTAGATCACTGCCGTCCGGGCGCATCGTCCAGATTTCGGCAGCCGGCCCAGTCGGTGCCCTTTCGGTGCTGAAGGCGATCCGGCTTCCGTCGGGAGACCAGGCCGGCTCGGAATCGTCGTAGGGATAGTTGGTGATCCGTTGTTGGTTGGTCCCGTCGGCGTTCATCACATATACCTCCGACCGCCTGGATGAAGCGGGCACGTCGCGCCTCGATTCGAAGGCGATTCGAGTGCCGTCAGGCGACCAGGCGGGCTGCGCGTCATACGCGGGATTGTTTGTCAAACGGACCTGGCCCGATCCGTCCGCGTTCATCACGTAGATCTCGGAGTTCCCGTCCCGCGTGGAAGAAAATGTGATCTTCGTGCCATCGGACGACCAACTCGGCTCGTCGTCGTAGCCAGGACCATTCGTGAGCTGCGTCTGTCCGCTTCCATCGGGCAACACCGTGAAAATGCCATCGGTCGAGGTGGTCGCCAGCGAGTACGCGATCCGCCCGTTCTGCCCCGGAAACGCAGCTTCCGCATCGGTGCTCGCGACGGCCGCAACGAGAAGGCCGATTGCGACCGACCATCTGAAACGCCTCACGGCACGAACACCCCCTGCGTCGCGACCACTCCGTCACCCGCCGGCGTGTCGGCGTCCTCGTCGGGGCCGCCGTCGCGGACCTTGATCGGGCCGAGGGCGAAGGTCTCCCGGCGCTCCTTCGGTGACTGCATTCGGGATCAGGGCCTCGACGGTGGTGTTGAGGTCGCAGGTTGCGCCGTCGATCGTCGAGGCGGTAGGGGTGCAAGGCGCGGTGGCGGACAGGCCGAACCCCATCGTGGTCTGCGAGACCGCGCCCTCGTGGTCGGTCAGCTGCAGCGAGAGGTCGAGGCCCAGCTCGCCGGTGTAGTCGGAGAGATCCGACTTTCGCATCACGTTGGTGAGCGACAACCGGATCGCCATGTCGGCGTCGTCCGGGGCGCCGGCCGCACCGGGGAGCGCCTTCAGGCGCACGAACCCGACCGAGCGCGAGAAGGCGGGGCTGCCGTCACCCACTCCGACGGTCAGCGTTGGTGAGAGGTGGTTGGGCGGCGCGCAGGAGCCGAAGGAAAGCCCGCCGCCGTGCTGGCGGTTTGGTGTCGTGCAGTCGCCGTAGGCGGGGACCAGCGAAAGGTAGGTCGGCGTTGCGGCCTTGGGGCTCGGCGTAAGCGGAGGCAGTGTTGACGGGCAGGGGCTGCCAGTCGGGGAACTGTTTGCCCGCTGCATCTGTGGTGACCTGCTGGATGTCCCCCCCGGACGTGTTCATCGTGTAGATCTGCGCGCCCGAGCCGAACGTCGACGAGACGAAAGCGATCCGTGTCCCATCCGGCGACCAGTCCGGCTGTGAGTAATCGGTGACCGCGGGTGGGGAAGCGAGCAACGTGTTGTTGCCGCCGTCCTCATTCATTAGCCGGATAGTTCGGGGCTACTGCTCGAGCCGAAAACGATGCGATCTCCGTCGGGCGACCAAGAGGGTTCACGCTCGGAGTCGTTCGTCGTCAGCGCGGTAAGTGTGCCGTCAAGCAGGTTCAACAACCAGATGTCGGGGCGGTCGGGGCCTGTGAAGCACTCACCAGCGTCGTCGCACGACTGAAACCACTGCTCCTGCTGGAACGCGATCTTCGAGCCGTCGGGCGACCAATCCGGTTGGATGATCGCCTCGAAGTCGTCGAAGTCGACACCCGTGTCTCCTGCCCCGTGCCGAGCTCGCGAATGAAGATGTCGCCGTTCCGGAAGAACGCCAGTCTTGGGCGTCCGGCGACCACGTCGGCTACTCGAGCCATAGACATCCTCGTTCGTGTGCTGCACCAGGCCGCTGCCGTCGGAGAGCACACTGAGGACCTGCTGGTGACCTCCCGTGAATCGGTCAAACGCAATGCGCTGACCGCTGGGCGACCAGGCCGGCCGGTGCGAGTCGTTCGCACCCACGATGGTTGCCTGCGGGTTGCTGCCGTCGGGCTCGACGGTATCGATATCGAATCGACCTGTCCCCGTATTGAACTGCTCGTAGGCGATGCGCCCGTTCTGGCCCGGAGACGTCGCCTGCGCGCAGGCAGGCAAGGCCAGCAGCGCCAGCACGGCACTATCACAGCGATTGCGACCCACGCCTCTCACCCCCGGAGTGAAGGTCCGAGTCTAGAACCGGCCTCAGCCGGCGGCAAGCGCCTCGGCGGCTAGACCTGCGTGTACAGCGGGCCGTCGCCGCCCTCGGGGGGCGTCAGGCGCCCGCCCTTGGCGGTGATCGCGCCGCACTGCACGCAGTTCGACGCGGTCACGTGCACGTCGACCTTGCGCTCACCGTCGCCGTTCGACTGCATGGCGGCCTCGAGCTGGTCCTCGGGGATCTCGTAGACCTGCGCCGGGCACATCGACACCCAGGTCTGGGCGACCTCGATGGGCACCTCGGTCTGCACGCGGATGTGATTGGGCGCGTCGTCGCGGGTCGCGTTCCCCGACAGGAAGACCGACGAGAGCTTGTCGAACGTGTACTTGCCGTCGGGCTTGATGTACATCTCGCCCGCCTTGCCGATGAACATCTTGTTCTCGGCGTCATCTTCCTGGTCCCAGTGACCGCCCGGGAACGCGCCGCGCGTGATCGTCATCGCGCTCGCGATCGCGCCGCCGACGAAGAAGCCCTTGGAGAACGGCTGGCGCATGTTGCGCGACCGGTACAGGTCCTCGCCGATCATGCTCTTGCGCACCCGCTTGTCGTAGGCCTCGAAGTTGATCGAGTCCTGCTTCAGGGCCGCGACGATCTCCTCCGCCGCGTACATCCCGGCGTGCATCGCGTAGTGGATGCCCTTCAGCTCGGGGATGTTCACCATTCCCGCCGCGTCGCCGGCGATCACCATTCCGGGCACCGCCAGTGAACGTGGCATCGCGAAGTAGCCACCGGAGGGAATCGTCTTGGCGCCCCAGGCGACACGCTTGCCGCCCTCGAGGATGTCGCGCACGAACGGGTGGGTCTTGAACAGCTGGAGCGCGTCATGGACCGAGAAGGTCGCGTCGGTGTAGTCGAGGCCCGCGACGAGCCCGATGCACACCTTGTCCTCGCCCATCGGGTAGATGAAGGAGCCGCCGAACTCGTTGTACTTCGCGCCCTTGCGCAGCGGCCAGCCCATCGTGTGGATCACGCGGTCGAGCGGCTTGGTGACCTCCCAGACCTCCTTGACGCCGAGCTCCCAGCGCTGGGGGTCCTCGCCGTGCAGGTCGTAGTAGTCGAGGGCCGCGTCGGTGAGGTGGCAGATCGTGCCCTCCGCGAGGACAGTCGCCTTCGCCATCACGTCGGAGCCGGGCTCGAAGTTCGGCAGCGGCTCGCCGTCGCGTGCCGCGGCCCTTGTCGCCCGTGCGCACGCCCACGACGATCCGCTCTTCGACCAGCAGCTTCGTCGCCGCGGTCTCCGACAGCAGGTAGACGCCCGCCTCCTCCGCCTTCTCGGCGAGGAAGCGGCCCAGCTGCGCCACCGAGGTGACGTAGTTGCCGTGGTTGCGGAAGTTGGGCGGCATCGGCTTCAGCGGCAGCGCCTGCTTGGACGTCAGCAGGTAGACCGCGTCCTTGTGGACCTCGCCGAAGACCGGCCACTCCTCGGGCGGCAGGTCGGGGAACAGCTCCTGCATCGCCGAGGGCCGCATGTTCGCGCCGGACAGCAGGTGCGCGCCGGCGGCGCGTGCCCTTCTCGATCACCGCGACCGGGACCTCGCCCAGCTTCTCCATCAGCTCGGGCTCGTTCTCGAGCAGCTGGGTCAGCTTGATCGCGCACGCCAGCCCGGCCGGGCCACCGCCCACGATCGCCACACCGACCTCGATGCGCTCGTCCTCGGGGTCGGTCGGCGGGCCGACGAACTCGGCCGCGTCGTCAACCGGCGGCGGGAACTCTGCGGGAGCGATCTTCGGGCTCAGCTCAGCCGCCCTTTTTCGCCTTGATCGCCTCGGTCAGCTTGGGGACGATCTTGTGCAGGTCGCCCACCACGCCGAAGTCGGCGAACTCGAAGATCGGCGCGTTCGGGTCCTTGTTGATGGCCATGATGTTCTCCGAGGACTGCATGCCCACCTTGTGCTGGATCGCGCCGGAGATCCCGGCCGCCAGGTAGAGCTTCGGCGCGACCGTCTTGCCGGTCTGGCCGATCTGCGCGGCATAGGGATACCAGCCGGCGTCCACGACCGCGCGCGTCGCGGCGACCGCGCCGCCGAGCGCCTGGGCGAGCGGCTCGCAGAGCTCCTGGAAGCCCTCCGCCTTGCCGAGGCCACGACCGCCGGCAACGAGAACGTCGGCGTCCTCGATGTTGACGTCCGCGCCGCGCTGCTCTCCGCGCATGCGCATCTTCGCCTTGGTGGACCACGGCGAGAGCTCGACGTCCACGTCGGCGACCTCCGCTGAGGCACCGTTGCCCTCCACTACGTCGAAGGCGTTCAGGCGGCCGATGATGATTCCCGGCTCGCCCACGTAGGCGACGTCGGCGATCTCGGAGTCCTGGAGGATCGGCCGCTCGGCGACCAGCTTGCCGTCCTGGACCTTGACGTCGGTCACCTCCATCGTCACGCCGGCGCCGAGCCGCGCGGTCAGGCCGGCTCCGATCTCGAAGCCGAGCAGCCCGCCGCCGAACAGCGCGTAGGAGAAGCCCTCGTCGGCAATCACCTTGGCCATCGCGTCGACAATCGGCTGCGCCAGGCCCTCCGGCACGTTCTTGGCCCGGTAGACCTTGGTCGCGCCGTACGCGCCGAGGCTCTGAGCGGCTTCGTCGGAGACATCCCCGACCACGAGCGCCGCGGCCTGGGTGCCGAGCTCGCCGGCCAGCTTGGAGGCCTCCGAGACGGCGCCCAATGAGTTCTTGTTGAAGTTGCCCTCGTCGTCGTGGAGGACGTAAACCAGGATGCCCGCCATCTAGATCAGCTTCCTTTCGTCGAGCCAGGCGACGATCTTCTCGACCGTCTCGTTCGTGTCCTCGTCCTCGATGATCGTGCCCTTCTCCTTCGCCGGAGGCGGGCTCAGGTTCAGCACCTGCGTGCGGGAGCCGTTCTCGCCGACGCGGTCCGCCTCGATGCCGGCGTCCGCTGCGGACAGCGTGTCGAGCTGCTTCTTCTTCGCGCCCATGATCGCCTTCAGCGACGGGTAGCGCGGCTCGTTGATCGCGTCACCGACGCTGATCACGGCCGGCAGCTCGACCTCGACGGTGTCGTAGCCGTACTCGGCCTGGCGCTCGCAGACGAGCTTGCCGTCCTCGACGTCGATCTTGATCACCTGCGTCAGCGACGGCATCTGCAGGTGGTCGGCGACAACGGCGCCCATCGTGTAGCACTCGCCGTCATCCGACTGCTGACCCAGCAGCACGATGTCCGGGCTCTCCTTCTTCAGCACCTGCCCGAGCGCGTAGCCCGAGGCACAGACATCCGAGCCGGCCAGCGTCGCGTCGGTCAGCTGGACCGAGCGGTCGGCGCCGAGCGAAACCGCCTTGTGCAGCGCCCGCACGGAGGACTCCGGCCCCATCGTGACCGCGACGACCTCCTCGACCGGCACCGCGCCGCCTTCCTTGATCTGCATGGCGGCCTCGATCGCGTGGGTGTCGAAGGGGTTCAGGTTCTTCTCGCCGGAGCGGTCGAGCCGCTTGGTGCCCGGGTCGATCCGCTTCTCCACGGCGGCGTCAGGCACTTCTTTGACGAGTACACAGATCTTCAAAGCTTGCCTCCTGGGTCGGGCCAGGCCGCATCCCGGTCAGGGTCGGGAGGAGCGGCTGCTGGGGCCAAAATCATAACTGACTGACGGATCAATCTGGCCGTAACCGGCTTGCTACTGCGGTTTTAGCGGTCGGAAACTGCGCCTCGCACGAACTCGATGATCTCCTGCGTGGAGGCGCCGGGCGTGAAGACCTCTGCTACGCCCGCCTCCTTCAGTTCGGCGATGTCGTCGCCGGGGATCGTTCCCCCCACGATCACGACCACGTCGCCGGCGTCCTTCTCGCGCAACAGCTGGGTGACGCGTGGGACCAGGGTCATGTGGGCGCCGGAGAGGATCGAGAGGCCCACGGCATGCGCGTCCTCCTGGATCACGGTCTCGGCGATCTGCTCCGGCGTCTGGTGCAGGCCGGTGTAGATGACCTCCATGCCGGCGTCGCGCAGGGCGCGGGCGATGATCTTGGCGCCGCGATCGTGCCCGTCGAGGCCCGGCTTCGCGACGACCACGCGGATCTTGCGCCGCGATTCGGGCGCGTCGGCGGACGTGTCGGCGGTGGCTTCCATGGATGAGGTGCCCGCCGGGGCGAGCGGCGAGATTCTAGCGGCGTGGCGTCAGGGGACGAACACCCCTTGGCGCAGGAACGGCTGGACCGGCGGCGTCGCCGGCACCTCGATCTGATCGGTCTGCCAGATGCGCGCGGCGGCCCTCGATCGCCGAGCCGGGCAGCAGGGTGTCGGCGGTCGTGACGAGGTAGCAGTCGAGCCGATGTTGGGGTCGCCGGTGGCGGAGCAGGGGACGTCCAGGTGAAGGTCGAAGTCTGCGCGGTGCCGGGACCCTGGCCGCCCGGTAGGGGGTGTTGGACTTGTCGGTGATCCTGCAGCGGGATGCGCACCTCGAGCTCGCCGGTGTAGTCGGAGAGGTCGGAGGTCTTGCGCACGTCGGTGACCGAGGTCGTGAACTGCACGTCGGCGTCGTCCGCGGGCGTGGAGGGGTTGCCCGATCGAGACGATCGTCTTCAGCGAGGCGACGCCCTTGGCGGGCTGGCCGTTGGCGTCCGGGGTGCCCATCGTGAGGCGCGGCGAGCTCTGGGCTCGGTGGGGCGCACGAGTTGAACGACAGCGGGGCCGCGTGGGCGCGGTTCGGGGCTTGCGCAGTCGTCGTAGGCGGGCACCAGCGTCGCGTAGATCGGCGTGGCGGCCTTGGGGCGCGGGTAGGTCGGCGACGTGCGCGACTCGAGGGAGGTGACGTTGCTCCTGCGGTGTCGCGGACGAAGAGGTCCTCATGCCCGCCGAGGTCGTCGGGCGCCAGATTGTCCGCTTCCGAGAGGAACGCGACGAAGCGCCCGCCGGTCGCGACCGACGGCCAGAATGCGTCCCGTCCGACGTCGCCACGTGTTCCCGGAAGTACGGCTGATCAGGCTCGGTGGTCTGCGCTTGCAGATCGCGCAGGTACACCTGCGACTCTGGGCCGGGACCACCCTAGCGCGTCGTAGGCCACGTAGCGGCCGTCGGGCGAGATCGCAGGCGCCCCGGGTCGAACTGGCCTACGACCACGAGGGGCGAGCCGGGACTCGCGAGCGTCGTCGTGTTCGGTCTGCAGATCGCGAACGTAGACATCCGGTGTCCTGCGCGTCGCCGGGGTCGAGGCCGAATCCGACGAAGAACGCCACGTAGCGGCCGTCGCCGGACATCGACGGGCACGCTCGAGTTGTTGGATCCCTTCGCGCCGTTCGCCCCGGTCGCACGGCTCGCCAGCGATGGTCGTGTTGGACTGAGGTCGCGGACGAAGATGTCGCAGTCGCCGTCCAGGTCGGCGGGCGACGAGGTTGGTGCGGCGGAGTGGAACGCCACGTAGCGCCCGTCGCCGGAGATCGACGCGATCGCTCGGACGAGTCGTTGGAGATCGGCGCCGGCTTCGCCCGACGCCCGGCTCGACAAGGTCGTCGTGTTCGCATGCAGGTCGCGGACGAAGATGTCGTCACGTCGATGTTGGTGTCCGGACCGGCGTCGTAGAGTTGGTCGCGCTCGACGAAGGCGATGAAGCGCCCGTCGGCTGAGATCGACGGAGCCTGCACGTGAGCCGATGTTCCCCTCGCGCCCGCCGCACCGGTGCCCGGCTCACGAGAGTGGTGGTGCCGGCGACCATGTCGCGGACGTAGACGTCGAAGGACGCTGTAGCCGGATCGTCCGGAGACAGGTTGTCGCCTTGGAGTCGAAGGCGACGTACCTTCCATCGGCCGAGATCGACGGCCGCAGCGAGTCGTCATTCGCCTTCTGGCCACCCTGGCCCGGTGGCGCGGCTGACCAGCCTCGTCTCGCCCGTTCGCAGGTCGCGCCAGTAGATGTCGGGCGTTATGTCCGAATCGACGCGCGACGAGGTTGGTCGCGTACGACTCGAAGACGACATAGCGGCCGTTCGCCGAGACAGCGCCAGGTGCTCGCTCGAGTTGTTGGCCGGCGTCACGCCTCCCGCGCCCAGCGACGATGCCGGTGGCGGCGTGCCGGCCGGGATGTTGCGCACCATGCAGGTGGTGTTCTCGACCGCCGTGGATCTCGATCCGGTCGATCGGTGACCCGTTCGAGCACGTCCCGATGTAGCGGCTCCAAGCCGGGATCCGCCTGCTGCTGGAGGTTGATAGACGCCGGCCGGGACGCTGGAGAAGCGTCTGAGTGCTCGAAGTGCCGTTCGAGTCGTCGCCGTCGTCGTCGAGCGTGAAGCTCGAGGGGCTCAGCCCGCCGTCGATCGTGTAGTGGAAGTCCTGCGGATCGTTCGGCTGGGTGTCCTGTTTGATGGTGAGCTGACCCCGGCTTGCGCTGTAGTGAAGGTGCAGGTGATGTTCTCGCCGGCGGAGACGTCGATGTTCGACACGGGGGAGCCGTCGGAGCAAGTGGCGAATCAGGTCCAAGCCGCTCACGGGCTGCTCGGACACGCCGTAGCCGGAGCCCGGGCGCGCACCTGGAAGCGCTTCGTCTCGAGATGCCGGCCGTGCCGCCGGGTCGCGGAGCTGGAACTGCGGCAGCTCCTGCACGCCGTTCAGGCCTCCAGACGCCGGTGAAGTAGAAGATCTGCGGGTCGTCCGGCTCGCGAGTCGCTCGACGACCGTGACTCTTCCGGTCGGGCCCGCCTGGTCCACGAACGTGCAGACGATGCTCTCGTTCGCCATGCACCTGCACCGCCCAGACCGGCGATCCGTCCGAGCACGTGGCGGAGTTCAGCTGCCAGCCGTCTGACCGGGTCCTGGCTCAGCTTGAAAGTCCCCGGCCGCACATACATGCCGCCCTGGTCCGGCGGGTCGGTGAGTTCCCGGTGTCCCGTGCCCGTCATCGTTGAGGCAGACACGGGATACGGCAAGCCACGGAACGTAGAAGATCTGCGACGAGTCCGGCTGCGCGTCGATGTTGAACTGGACCAGCGCGGCGTCGGAGGAGATGTTCGTGAAGGTGCAGGTGACGTCTTCTCCGGACGCGACGTCGATGCTCGAAGGACTCGACCCGTCCGAGCAGGACGTCGTCGCCGGCTCCCAGCCCGCGGGCGTGTCCTGGCTGACCGAGTAGACGCCCGGCGAGATGCCGAAGAAGAGCTGCCGACGGACCGGAGGCCGTCTGCGTTGCCGTCGTCGTCGAGCACGAAGTCAGCCGGGCTGAGACCGCCGGCCGCATGGAATGTGAAGTCCTGCGGGTCCTTGGCGACCCGGTTCACGACGACGACTTTCAGGCTCGTGGCGGTAGCAGGTGCCGCCTGCACGAGCACGCCGAGCACGACGGCGGCGACCAAGAGGAAGAGCCGCGTTTTCGTCATGGCACGAACACCCCCTGCCGCATGAACGGGTGGCCGGCGCCGTCGCGCACCTCGATCTCCTGGGTCTGCCAGATCGCGCGGCGGCCCTCGAGCGCCGAGCCGGGGAGCAGCGTGTCGGCGGTCGTGGCGAGCGAGCAGTCGAGCCGATGTTGGGATCGGCGGTGGCGGTGCAGGGGACGTTCCAGGCGAAGGTGAAGTCCTGGGCGGTGCCCGGTCCCGGTCCGCCGGGGTACGGGGTGTTGGACTTGTCGGTGATCCGAAGCGGGACTCGCATCTCGAGGTTGCCGGTGTAGTCGGTGAGGTCGCAGGCGTTGCGGACATCGGTGATCGAGGTGATCAGGTTCACCTCGGCGTCGTCCGGTGGGCCCGCGGCGCCTGGGATCACTCCGATCCGAAGCGAGGCGACCGAGGCGGCGGGCTTCAGGTTGGCGTCCGGAGTCCCCACGGTCAGCTGGGTCGAGGTCTGCGTGGGCGGGTTGCAGCTGGCGAAGCTGAAGGGGCGCCGCGTGCTGGCGGTTGGGGGACGTGCAGGCGTTGTAGGCGGGGACCAGCGGCGCGTACAGGGTGCCGGCGCCCTTGGGGCGGGCGTAGCCCTTGAGGATCGGCTGCCAGGCCGGCATCAGGTCCGCGGCGGGATCGGTCAGAGCGATTTCTCGCGTTCCGTCCGGATTGATGAGGTGGATGTCTGGTGGGTTATTTGGCGGCAGGAGCTGCTTAAAGGCGATCCGTTTGCCGTCGGGGGACCACGCCGGCTCGACGCTCGTGCTGTTGAGTATCTGATGCGCTCCGGATCCGTCGCGGTTCATGATCCAGAGGCCGTTCTGCAGCCCGTAAACGATCTGCTGTCCACTCGGGTCCCAATCCGGGTTCGAGGAACCGGTGGGGCCGACGTCGTGGAATCCCGTCCCGTCGACGTTGATGACAGCGACCCGCCGGGGGCAGTCACAGTCCTGAAGCCAATCAAACGCCAGCTGGCTGCCGTCCGGAGACCATGACGGGTTGAAGTTCCTGGTCCCATCGGCAATCAGTGGCGTCTCGTTGGTGCCGTCGGCATCGATCAAGTAGATGTCGCTGCCGTGCAGGGTCGGTGGTTGGGCTCGGACGCGCACGAAGGCGAGCCGCGTCCCATCGGGCGACCACGTTGGGTAGGCGGAACCCACGCCGTCGTGCGTCACCTGCGTCTCATCGCTGCCGTCCGCGTTCATGACGTAGATCTCCGAGTGGCCGTCCCGATCGCTTTCGAAGGCGATTCGCGAGCCATCGGGGGACCAA
>CAWAUD010000005.1:0-163027 GCA_963785085.1 uncultured Solirubrobacterales bacterium
GTTTTTCGACGTCGTCAGCGACCGGGCGCCGATCGTGATGCGCCTTCGTGCTCGGACTCAGCTTCCTGCTGCTGACGTCGTCTTCCGCTCGATCGTGGTCGCCGCTCAAGGCGATCGTCATGAACCTGCTCTCGGTCGGGGCCGCCTACGGCCTGCTGGTGCTCGTCTTCCAGAAGGGGTCGGCGCGACCTCCTCGGCTTCCAGCAGGTCGACCGATCGAGGCCTGGGTGCCGCTCTTCCTCTTCGCCGTCCTCTTCGGCCTCTCGATGGACTACCACGTTTCCTGCTCAGCCGCATCCGCGAGCGCTACGACCAGACCGGCGACAACCGAGAGTCGTCGCTTCGGCGTCGCGCTCGACCGGGCGGCATCATCACCGGCGCGGCCCTGATCATGGTCGCGGTGTTCGCCGGCTTCGCCACGGCGACCTGGTGATGTTCCAGCAGATGGGCTTCGGCGCTGGCCGTGGCCGTGCTCCTCGACGCCACATCGTCCGCTCCGTCCTGGTGCCGGCGGCCATGGCGCTGCTCGGCGACTGCAACTGGTACCTGCCGACCTGGCTCGACTGGCTGCCTCGACTCCACGTCGAAGGCGCCGTCCGCCGACTCCGGTCAGCCGCTGACCGTCACCCGGCACTGAGCCCGTAGTCGAATCACCCCTTCAAGGACTGCGGCGAGCCGAACTTCTGCGAGTCGCGCGCCTCGCCCGAGGGCCTCGCTACGCGGCACGCTCCACGGAATGCACGGCGAGGTCCCGCGGCGCGCCCTTGGCCTGAAAGCGGCGCCTCCTCGCCCTCACCCCGTCCGCGTCGAGCCCGGGGAGTGTGGTCTCGGAGACCAGGATCTCGTCCGGCCTGGCGGCCTCGGCGAGGCGAGCCGCGATGTTGACGTCGATTCCGAAATAGTCACCCCCGACCTTGCGCGGCCGGCCGAGGTGGAGGATGCCGGTGCGAAGCCGCGGGCGATATCCGCCGACCTCGATCGGGGCCGCCCGCTCGCGCGCGTCGAGGGCCGCCGCGACGGCGCTCTCCCCATCACGAAAAGCAGCCATCAGGCCGTCACCGAGCCGCTTCACGATCTCCCCGCGGTGTTCGAGGACCGGAGACTCGATCGCCTCGCTCACCTCGCGCAGCAGCCCGATCGCCTGCTCGTCGCCGGCCTCGGGCGGCCAGCTCGAGAAGCCGGCCAGGTCGGTGAACATGACCGCGACATCGACCTCGCCTCGACCGCGGCCCTGCAACTCGCGCGAACGCCTGCCAGAGCTGCAGCGCACCAAGGCTGAGCTCGCCCATCAGGCCCTGCGATCTGCTTCTGAGCCCGACGAGCTGGCGAACGGCCAAGTCGGCGGGGCGACCCCGCGCGGTGGATAGACGATCGCCGACCCGGTCGTCCCCCGGTAGCCACTGACGCATCTGCCGCGCGCCCTCGAGCAGCCTCGGGTTGCGGTTCGCTCGACGCACTCCGCCGAGAAGCCTCTCCCGGCGGCTCGACCCGGTGCGCGTGGTGCTCGGGGGCACGGATCCGGTTGTCGGCTCCTCAGCGTCGCTCACCCTGCGAGCGAGCGCAGCCTTCAACGACTCGGTGTCCGACAGCCACGGCAAGTGAGTGGACATCAAGTGGCGGACGCGGGGCTGTGCCTCCATGAGCGGTCGTTATACCGGCTGAACGGCGGATACAACCCCTCAACCACCGCGCAACAGCCGCGCGAGTCCTTCGTCAAACGACTCGCCCGGTTCGCGGGAAGCTGGCGGCGCCACCGCGCAGCGACCATCGACGCCTGGACGTAGATCCTCCACCACGGCGACACCCTGGGCTGGCACGCTTGGAGTCGACCAGCGGCTCCCGGTTGAACTCCGCTCGGCTGTGGCGTTGAGGTCATCCACGGCTAGTCCTCGTGTCCCGTTTTCAGATTCCGCCGCTGTTCTTCGCAGTCTGCGAACCGGCGGTCACACGCTCGCTCGGGCTGGCATTCGCACCGCCCCCCGGTCGCGGGATACCGCGCGGGTGAAGTCACAGGGTTAGTCGCTCACTTCGGCGGGTAGAGAACGGCCTACCGGGGCGGTGTGCCTCGGACGGACTGCTGGCCTTAGGGGAGCCTTTAATGGCCAACGCGGAGGTCCTTCTTCCCCTACCGACGGGGCAAGAGGACCGATGAGGAGCGCCGCCCCGATCTTGTGGAAGCGTGCATCAGTCTGGCCTTCCCAAACCTGGCTTCCAGCAGTAGGCTGACGCAGCGGTCGCGACATTCAACGGGACCACGCCCCCGGACTTCGCCTTCCCGGAAGGACGGCGCGGGTGGGCCCTCAGGCCCCGGGCTGGACGCTACGCGAGGGCACTGAGCATGATGTCCCGCTGATAGTCGAGACTCGAGCCGGTGCTCATCACTCGCCTGCGCCCTCGTCCGGCTGCAACGGCTCGAGCACGAACACCTCGACCGCGAGGTCGGGATCGATGTGGTTGTCGCTCATGAAGCCGATCACCTTGCGTCCCGTGAGCAGCTCGATCTCAAGGCTCATCTCCTCCTTCATGACGCGCTGCCAGCGCCTGCGGAGGTCCAGCACGGCCTCGCCCTCGCCGGCATCCGCAAGCGTTTGCTCGCCCCGAGTGAGGCTGTCCTGCAGCACGACGAAGACGCCGTTGTCCCCGAGCGTCGTCTTCGCCTAGTTGGGGCCGCGGCCGGTCGTGCGGGCGAGCATCTTGACGACGGTGTTCGAGATCGCGGCCGCGAGCTGACCGCCCTGCAGCGCGTCTTCGGTGCTCATCGCGCCTTGACCGCCTGCCCCGCCGCGGCGAGCCTGGCGGGGGTGTAGAAGACCGAGGTAAAGCCGTGCGCGCGCTCTCCGTGCTCGCGTGCGAGGGCAACCAACGTCTCGCGGCTTGCCGAGCTGACCACCTCATCGCAGCGAAGCGGATGAACGTCGGCACACGCCAACTGGAACATCTGTGGGAGCGACAGCCGCTCTTGAGGAATGCTTGTTGTGGCGGGGGTCGAGAGAGCCCCCCTTCTGGTCGCCCCTCGGCCGTTCCGACCGACGGACTCCCGTCGTCGATGCCAACTTTCCTCTTGTCTTGCCCCGGTGTGGACCGGATGGAACAGCTCAGGGGTGTCGGGTGCACGCGCCAATCAGGGGGGGGGGTCTGCCCTTCCCAAACCTGGCTTCCAGCGGTACGGTGACGTAGCGGTCGCGACTTGCAACGGGACCATTCGGCTGGACTTCACAGCCCTCCCGGCGAAAGACGAAGGACAGCACGGTTAGCAATGTTTGGGCCCCTCGCGCGTCGAGGCTCGCCTGGAGTAACTCGAACGACGACGGAAACGACGAGCGAGGGACATCCAAAGTGACGTGTACGCCGCGACCGCTCCTTTTAACGAAGCGCCCTCGAGGCCTTGTGCCTATCGGAGGAGGACGCAAACGCCGGCTCCTGAGGCTGCGGACGCCGGGGACGCTCGCGAGACTTGGTACTTCCGTGTGGACTCGCTCAAACCCGCATCAGCAAGCGGATTCGAGTTCCAATGGGCCAGCGGATGGGCCAGTGACCTCAGCATGACGCACATCGTGCTTCCCTGCGGCGTCCTGACAACCGTCAGTCCCCCGGAAGGTGGCGCGCATCGTGGCGCGCACCATTGTCTGTGGCCGCGAGTTCGCGCGCGATAGTGCGAAATCGGCCTAGGTATCGGCTTCGTCTTGAAAACCGTTGTCCCGGGTCAACCGGGACCGTGGGTTCGAATCCCACCCCCTCCGCTGACCGAAGTCGAACCCGCTCGAGATGCGGGTTTTGCGGCGCGCTCGCTACTTGACGAGCGTCAGGCGCGTCGACGTCGCGCGTGCGTCGGTGAGCTTCGCAGAGACGGTTGCCCGGATCCGCCGCTCGATCTTGAGCGCCTGAAGGCCCTTCTTGCCGATCTTCACCTTCACGGTGGCTGCCTTGCGCGAGGCGATCTTGATGCTGGTCTTTCCAAACGTGATCTTGGACTGGCGCTTGCCGTTCCGCGAGGTCTGCACCTTCCTCACCGAGCTCAGCGTGAGCGTCCCATTGCAGGACACCACGCGCCTGCAGCTGACCCGGATCCGCGCCGTGTTGCCTTTGACGCGCACCGACTTGGGGCTGATGAATGCGGCGCGCAGGAGCGGGTCGTCGCAGCCGGCGACCTCGAGGACCGGCTTCTGCACGACCGTCTTGCCGCTGTGCGATACGAAGCTCTGGTCGAACGCCCGCGGCGACGACTTGCAGAGGTCGGTCCAGTTGTTCAGGATGCCGCGCTGCCCGCCGTTGATGTTGAGCTGGAAGTAGTTCTGCGGCGTGTCCGGCAGCGTGTTGTCGAACAACGTCGTGGTCCGGATGCCCGTGAAGAAGCTGCGCGCCTTGAGCGCCACCTCGAAGCCGCCTCCGCGCAGCAGCACGTAGAGACGCGGCAGCGGGTCGACCGTCTGCTGGACGATGTAGACCGGGCCGGAGAGCTGGAAGGGCAGAATCGGCGTGATCGCGCGCGCATTACCGACCAGCGATTTGTCCGGGCACTGGCGCAGCACGAACTGGGCCTCCGCGCAGAGTCCGCCCGGCTCGTTCAGCACCGGCGAGTTCGGGCGCAGGATGTCCGGCAGCACCGTCTTGGAGAGCTTGATCGCGGCCTCGCCGGGCGCCTGGGTCACGATCGCGGTCAGCGGCGGGTGCTGGCCCTTGCCGGTGAGGCCGGGCGCGCCGGCGATCAGGCGCAGGTTAGGGTTGAACGGCAGCGCGTCGCAGTTCTCGGCCTGAAGGTTCATCGTCGAGGTGCTCTGGCCGCCCTCCCAGGCGTCGAAGGTGGCGATCAGCGGCCGCGGCTCGCAGCCTGTGGGGTTCAGGAAGAACCCGGGCCGGTCCACGGTGATCTCGATCTTGCGCAGCGGCAGCGGCACGCCGCCGAACATCTTCGGGACGTCGTTGGTGTAGATGTCGACGCCGATGTCGTCTGGGCGTAGCACGACACGCGAGATCAGAATCACGTTGCCGAGGTCGATCGGCCCCGACTTGGCGGGCACGTTGATCACGATCGAGGCAGCGTCGCCGGGCTGGGCGGCCTCGCCGAGGTAGAGGCCGCCCTCGGCGACAAGCGCGCTGCCCTCGGTGAAGCCCACGGTGTTCTTGACCGTGCCGACGCGAGTGTCCGGGGGCAGTTACCCGCGCGAGCGTCGGAGAGCTGGCACTTCGGCACCGCGGCCAGGGAGCCAACCGCCCCGGCCGGCAGCGAGAGCTTGATGTTGCGGATGTTCTTGTTGGCGTCGGGGCGCGTCAAGATGATCTTGGAGGTCGAGTAGGCACCGGCGGTCTTCGGGATCCCGAACGCATCCTCGATCGTCGGATTGAACGGCACGTCGTCCGGGTTGGCCGGCGGGCAGTTGCCCGTGATGTCCAGCGACGGCGTGGCGTCGTGGGTCTTGCCGTTCCAGCCGGTCAGCGTCGCGTGGCCGTTGTGGGTGCCGCAGGTGTCCGGGTTGACGAGCGGTGCGTGGTCGCCGCCCTTGAGGCGCAGCTTCAGCTCGCCGAACGGCAGCTCAGGCTGGTTCACGAACACGTTCGAGACCTTGCCGTCCTCGTCGACGGTCACGTCGCCGGCCAGCTTGATGCGCAGGCCGCTGCCCTCGATCAGCAGGAAGATCTTCCACGGGTTGTCGGCGGTCGCACGGCCGGGAGCGGTGATCGGCCCGAAGAACACCTGGCCACCGACGGCGTCCTGGAGCACCGGGCTGCGCACGGTCAAAGTGCCGATCTGGGAGCCGACCGGGCACTGGACCGGGTCGTCGTTGACCTGCTTGCCGGTCGAGTCGACGCCGAACTGCTCGTAGCTGCAGCCCTCGAGGCCGACACCGCCGCCGGGCGACAGCCGCAGGCCCTCGGGCAGCGACTGCGTGATGTCCTTCAGCTGCGCCTGCCAAGGGTCCTCGTTCTCGTACCAGCAGTCGGGCTCGACCGACTCGGCCGGGCAGGTCGCCTCGCGCGGGTAGGAGAGCACGACGTCCTGGGCACTCGGCTTGCCTGCGTCGGTGGTTCCGCCGTCGGCCTGGGCCGAGGGGTCGACGTCGAAGTCGAGGTCGAAGGGCACGTTCTCGCATCCCGTGGTCGTGATCGGGGTCGTGAATGTCGAGTCCTGTAGCGGCGGGTTCGTTCCGTCCGGCTGACCGCTGGCCGGCGTAGGTGCCTCCGGCGAGCGCCACGAGCGAGCGGTCAAGCCAACGTCCTTCGTCTCGCACGAGGTCGGGTTGGTGAAGAACGGCTGCGTGGCGGCGTTGTGATCGTAGTCGGCACTGTTGAGCGTCAGGTCGTTGCGCGGATCCTGTTGGGCCGTACAGGTCGGCACCCGCCCGCAAAGGGCCGTGGTGATGTCGATCGGGGTCCCACCGAAGCCACCAAGGTTTCGTGGAACGTTGATCAAGGTCGAATCGATTCCCCGGTCGCCGCTCGTGCGGATGCCGATTGTGATCGGGAACGGCCCAGCGGGATCCGATGGGAAGATGGTCGTTCCCAGCCGTGCCGGCTCCAGCCCGAAGGTCGCGACGTTGTAGACCGGGGTGGGAACGCCGATGATCGTGTCCCTGGAGATGCTCTGGTGCACCGCGGTCCAGGAGTAGCCGACGATGGTCTCGGGCGGGCACGCGATGGCCACCCACAGTTGCTCCGAGCAAGCCTGGAGCGCGGTCGGGTTGCCGAGCAAGCCGGGCGGCAGCTTCAGCGTGAAGTCCCGCACGTTGGCGCTGATCTGATTCGCGCTGCAACCGAGCCAGGTTGGCTTGGGCGTATCCACGGTGGCTCGCAGCTTGCCGCTGCTCGGAACGTATGTGCCGCTGTGCGTGCCGTCGCTCCCGATCAGATCGAACTGCGTGGTGCTGCCTCCAACCGATTGAGCTGCCCACTGTCCGTTCGCCGCTGTGTTCCCCTCCGCCCCGCGCACGTACGAGCTTCCCGCGATCAACAGCGGGTCGGCGACCGTGATCCGAATCGGCGCCGTATTCGTGGCGCTGAGGATCGGCACGCCCTGGTCGCAGAACTCGAAGATCAGCTTGGTGTTGGGGTGGCCGCCCGCCTGGGTCGTCGACCGCTCCACCCGGAGGTTGGTCACGCTGATGTTCGGGACGCGCGGGTCGGCGCTTGCCGCGGTGGCGCACGCAAGCACGGCCATGACGATCGCCCCGAACGTAAACCCGCTCGGCTTCCACCCCATTCGGAACGCCTTCAGGACAGCAGCCCTCATTTCTTCGCCTTGATCGTGACCTTGTCACCGTTCTTCAGGCTCAGCGCGCGCACGCCGAAGCTCTGGCGCACCGTCAGGATCGCCCGCGCGTCCAGGCCCTTCTTGCGACGGTTCACGAGCTTGCGCCCGCTCTTCTTGAGGCGCACCTTGACCTTCGTGTTGCCGCCGGCCTTGAGCTTGAACGACGAGCGGCCGAGCGTGATCTTCTTGGGCGGAGACTTCTTGGAGCTCTTCTTCGCCTGGTAGGTCTGGAGCAGAACCGATCCGCTTGCGTCGTCCCTGCAGGAAACCTTGATCGTGACCACGCCCTTGGAGCTCATCTGCGCCGGGCTCGTCGACGGCTTGCACGGGTTGGTGTTGATGATCTGCTCGCAGTCGGCACCGATGTCGTCGAAGGTGTCCGCAGCGATCTGATCCCTCCCGCGACCGCATGAGACGGAGTTCGGGAGGCCGTTCTTCGAGACGATCAGGTCGTTGCCGGAGCCCGCGATGGCGTTCTCGACGTCCACCTTGACGATGTCGTTCTCGCCCGCCTCGCCGTCGTCGGAGTTGCCGTCGAAGCTCACGGCCACGTCCTTGGTGCGGCTGGCGTACGACACAGTGTCGGTCCCGGCGCCGCCCGAAAGGGCGTCGGCGCCGGGCCCGCCGTCGAGCCCGTCGTCCCCGCCGGCGCCGAGCAGGGTGTCGTTCCCGGCCTGGCCGACGAGGTTGTCGTTGTTGTCGCCGCCGTCGAGAGTGTCGTTGTCTGCTCCGCCGTCGAGCCCGTCGTTGCCGCCGTTGCCGAACAGCTGGTCATCGCCGCCGTTGCCGAACAGCTGGTCATCGCCGCCATTGCCGAACAGGATGCTTGCGGTGGGGCCGCCCACGAGCATGTCGTTGGCGCCGCCGCCGAGGATCTCCTCGACATCGGAGGAGACGTCGTCGTTCTCGCCGGCCTCGCCGTCGCCGCCGGGGGAGTTGACGTCGACGCTCACCGGGCCGGAGCGGCTCGAGTAGTCGACGGTGTCGAGGTCTGCGCCGCCCTGGATCGAGTCAGCGCCGGGCCCGCCGTCGAGGTAGTCGTTGCCGGGGCCCGCCGGCGATGATGCCGTCTCCGGCGCCGAGCGCGAGATGGTCGTCGGCAAGTCCGCCGTTGGCGCCCTCGATGTCGGGCGGCCCGGCGCCCGGCGAGACGTTGTCGTGCTCGCCTGCCTCTCCGTCGTTCGCGACGCCATCCACCGAAACGGAAACGCCTGAGGTCGCACCCGCCCAGTCGGCGGTGTCGACGCCGTCACCTCCGCTCAGGTCGTCTGCGCCGATGCCCCCGTGCAGAAGGTCGTTGTCCCCGCCGCCGTTGAGGGTGTCATCTCCTTCGTCTCCGGCCAGCACGTCCTTGCCGTCATTGCCAGCGACGTTGTCGTTGCCCGCGCCGCCGTGCAGCGAGTCGTCGCCGCCGGCACCTTCGATCGTGTCCACGCCTGACCCGCCGTCGACGCTGTCGTTGCCGCCCCCGGCCTTGAGGCTGTTGTCGGCCGCGCTGCCGCGGATGACGTCGTTGCCGGCGCCGCCGACCACGTTCTCGACGTCTGGGCCGATCTGATCCATCGTGCCGTTGGAAGGGTTCAGATCGCTGGCAAGCCCGGTGGAGTCGGTGGAGCCGTCGTTGCCGGCACCGTCGATCGTCAGGGAGAGCGCCTCACCCGGTCCGCGCTCCGCGTACGTGACGGTGTCGTTTCCGGGACCGCCGATCAGCACGTCCGGGCCGTACAGGCCCTGGAGCGAGTCGTCTCCGGGGCCGCCCACGAAGTCGTTGGCGCCCTTCGGCTCGACCACGGGCGCCTCGCGGTAGATCGGATCGGGGCTATTGCCGACGAATGTGTCGTTCCCGCTCCCGCCGATCACGTTCTCGACGTCCTCGCCGACGCAGTCGCGTGCGTTCAGCGGACCGTCGTTGGCGTTGCCGTCGTTGGGCGTGCAGTCGCGTGGCGCGTTCGGACCGGGCGGAATGGGGTTGTTCTGAGCGTCGATGCCTCTGCAGTCCTGGCGTGCCAGGGCCCCACCCGTAACCAGACGCGGATCGGTCGGCAGGGTGCCGTCGAGCGAGACGTTGACCGCCGCGGTCTGATCGGAGTAGTCGACCGTGTCGATGCCGAGCTCACCGCAGAGGACGTCGGCGCCGTCTCCCCCTATGAGCGTGTTGTCGCGCTTGTTGCCGACGAGCGTGTCGTTGAACCGGGTGCCGACCAGCTTCTCCATCGGCTCGGCGCGGATGAAGGCGGACACCTGGTCGACCTCGCAGTTGGGATTGCTGCCCGCGTTCTGGTCCGACATGCACTCAGGCTTCGGATCGTCGACGCCGAGGCCCGCGAACCCCGATTGGCTCTGCGCTCTGGCGTCGATGTAGACCGGGTAGTCGCGGCTCGCATAGGTGAGCGTGTCGAAGCCGGCTCCGCCGTCGGTCTCGTCCTGGCACAGCGGCGGGTCAAACGGCGGAATCCCGATCTGACACTCGTTGGAGTTCGGGTCGTATCCGCCGTGGCCGGTGTCGAAGGTGTCGTCGCCCGCGTTCCCGATCAGCCGGTCGGCGCCGGAGTCGCCCAGCAGCGTGTCGGGACCGTCGCTGCCCTCGATGATGTCGTGCCCGTCACCGCCGGCAAGGATCGTTCCGTCGGGAGGGACCGTCTGCACCCGGATCCAGTCGCTGCCGTCTCCGGCGCGACCTCGATCCGTTGCACGACTGCCGAGGGGCAGCGCCCGACGTTTGTTGCGATCGGGTCGACGAAGCATCCGCCGGCTCCATCGCCGTCCGTGACCGTGACGTTGCCGGCCTCTGTGAAGACGTAGTCGCCGCCGCCCTGGGTGACCGTCAGGAAGTTGGTTTCGCCTGGAGAGCCGGTGTAGACCGCGCGCTGGTCAGCGGAGTCGTAGGAGATCGTCGACGCATTGGCCGAATGCGCCAAGGCGCCGCTCGCGACCATGGCGAGCATCGCGGTGATTGCGATCACCGCACTACGACTCCCGCTGCACACAAACCCCCCCATACGTCTCCCGTGGATGAGCCTACCCTAGTGCGGCAAGAGCGGCGCAGATCTTTTTCGGCCAGACTCCTGAAGCGCGCTCCGTAGCAGTCACAACTCTCCCAAGACCCGCACCAGAGAGCTGACGCCGGGGCGAGCCCGGGAGCCGTGGTGCATTGAAGTCGGTATGCGACCTCAATCGACCACAGCAGAGCAGGAGCTCGGTCGAATCGCCTTCGCGCAGCATGGAGTGGTTACCCGAAGGCAGCTCCTCGATGCGGGTTTTTCGGACGCCGCAATCCAGCGACGGGTCCGGAAGGGCACGCTGCTCCTGCATTCATTGGATCCTGCTCGGCATCCTGAAGGCTGCGCCGCCAGATCCCGAGGTCACGGTTTCGACGAAAGCGACGGGTCGCGGGAGCCAAGACGCGACGGTCCCACGAGTTGACCTGCTCCGCCGACCGCCCGAGGTCAATCGCCATGCCGGCAAGCAAGCGGGTCTACTTCCGCTTGCCGGAATACCGGCTCACCGTCGAGCTGGACAGCTTCACGTACCACAACTCCCTCCACTCCTGGAAGCAGGACCACCGCTGCGAGCGGGAGGCGCATGCTCGCGGAGACGACCTACGCCGGTACACCGGAGACGACCAGCGCCGGTACACGTATGAGGACGTCTTCGCTCGACACGGGACCGATGCTGCGCGAGCTGCGGCTCCTGTTGGCGCCCGAAAAGCGTATCGCACCGGCTAGGGTGGGTATCGGACCAGGAGAGGCGGATTTGCCGTGTGCGTGAGGTCTAAAACAGCAGGGGCGCTGATTGCCCTGGTCGGATTGCTTACCGGCCTACTCGAGGTGCCGTCAGCTCACGGCCAGGGCGCCGGCGGCGTGCCAGACGAGCGGAGCGTTCCGAACTGCGTCGCTCTCAAACGATGGCCGGTTCGTGGCTTGGGAAGACAACGATGACAACGTCTACGTTCGGAATCTCGACTCCGGCCGGACGGTACGCGCCAACATCCAACCCGGCCCGAACGCGCAAGTCGGGTACTGGCCGTCAATCTCGGGCGACGGGCGATACGTCACCTTCATCGATATGAACGGTTCAGTTGGCGGCGACGTCTGGGTCACCGACACGATCACAGGCAGCGTGACCCGCGTAACGCCGCCCGGTCCGGGGCCGCCGCCTGCCGGATACCGCGCACAGAACCCGCAGATATCCGCTGACGGGCGGTTTGTGGCGATCGACTCCTACTACTCCTGCACGGTGTGCGCAGGCGGTGGATCGAGCATCTGGGTCAAGGACCTTCAGACAGGTTCGTTCACCCGCGCCGACGTCGCCGACGGTGCCGGCGGCGTCGCCGCGAACGACCGGTCGAACCGGCCCGCGATCTCCGGCGACGGCCGCTACGTCGCGTTCGCCTCCAAGGCCACCAACCTGAGTCCGGACGACACCGATTCCAACTACGACGTCTATGTCCGGGACATGCAGGCCAACACGACCGAGTTGGTCAGCCGCGCGAGCGGTGTGAATGGAATCAACACGGCCAATGACTCGCACACGCCGGAGATCTCGCTCGACGGGCGTTACGTCGCCTTCGGCACGTACACGGACATAGACCCGGCCGACACCAACGGCGCCTGGGACATCTACCTGCGCGATCGGCAGACCGCCACCACCACGCTTGTCAGCCGTGCGAGCGGCGTCGCCGGACCGGTGGGGAACGCCGGCGCGCGGCAGGATTTCGGGTTCGCTACCCGGATCGGGCTCTCGACCGACGGCCGCTTCGTGAGCTTCACCTCCCCGTCCACGAATCTGAGCCCCGATGACACCGACTCCCGGTTCGACGCCTACGTCCGCGACCTCCAGACCAACACGACGCTGCTGGTCGGCCGGGCCAGCGGAGCGACCGGCCCAAAGGCGGCCGGGGGCGAGAACCTCGGATGGTCTACCGCGCTCTCGGACAACGGGCGCTTCGTCGCGTTCAACTCGGATGCCACGAATCTCGACCCGGACCGGCCAACCGCGTGCTCGTACTGTGCCCACCTCTACCTCCGGGACCTCCAGGACCTCATCACGACTCTGGAGAACCGCCTCTCCGCCGTCTATGCGCGGCCAAAGGCCGCGACGCCGCTCAACGTCCAGTTGGTGCCCGCCTACCAGGCATGCTCGAGTCCCAACCGCCAGCACGGCCCCGGGGCTCCCGTTCGATTCCTGCAACCCGCCCACCCAGACCTCGTCCCGGCTCACAGTCGGAACGCCGGACGCCAATATGGACAGCCGGCCAAGTCGGTGTCGCTCGTCAAAGCGGCCGTCATCCCCGGCAACGGAGCCACGCCCGCCGACGAGGCGGACGTCAACCTCGTGGCCTCGATGACCGACATCCGAAACGCCTCCGACCTGTCCGACTACAACGGGGAGCTCGAGGCGCGCATATCCCTGCGGGTCACCGACAAGATCAACACGCCCTCGACTGGAGGCATCGGGCCCGGCACCGCACAGCAGTTCGACCTCTCGTTCGCCATCCCATGCGCGGCGACGCTCGACACGTCGATCGGCGCCAGCTGCGACCTCGTGACCACCGCCGACACACTGATCCCCGGCGCCGCGACCGAGGGCGCGCGCGCCATCTGGCGCACAGGTGCGGTCGAGGTCTACGACGGGGGCCTCGACGGCGACGGCGATACGCCCGCCGACGACAGCCTCTTCCTCACTCAGGGAGTGTTCGTCCCGTAGGAGCCGAGCTACACGCCCGGATAGGCTCCCGTCATGGCTTCCCTGTCCGGCAAGACCGTCCTCATCTCCGGTGGCAGCCGCGGTATCGGGCTGGCGTCGGGGTGCGCGCGGCGCGTGACGGCGCCAACGTCGTCCTGATCGCCAAGACAGCGGAGCCGCATCCGAAGCTCGAGGGCACGATCTTCACGGCCGCCGAGCAGATCGAGGAGGCCGGTGGAAAGGCGCTGGCGATCGTCGGAGACATCCGCGACGACGCGCAGGTCTTCGCGGCCGTCGACCGAGGCGGTCGAGCGGTTCGGCGGGATCGACGTCTGCGTCAACAACGCGAGCGCGATCAACCTGGCCGGCACCGAGGCGATCGAGATGAAGCGCTACGACCTCATGCAGGACATCAACACGCGCGGCACGTTCGTGGTCAGCAAGGCGTGCGTCCCGCACCTCAAGCGCTCCGACAACCCGCACGTCCTGACGCTGTCGCCGCCGCTCAGCCTCGACCCGAAGTGGCTCCAGCACCACGTCGGCTACACGATCGCCAAGTACGGCATGAGCCTCTGCACCCTCGGGATGGCGGAGGAGTTCCGCGCCGACGGCATCGCGTTCAACTCGCTGTGGCCGCGCACGATCATCGCCACGGCGGCCGTGCAGAACCTGCTCGGCGGCGACGAGGCGATGGCGCGCTCGCGCCGCCCGGAGCTGATGGCCGACGCGGCGCACGCGATCGTCACACGTTCAAGCCGTGCGACTACGGGGAACCTCTTCCTTGCCGAGGACGTTCTCGCCGAGGAGGGAATCGACGACCTGAGCGTCTATTCCTACGGCGGCGCCGAGGCGGAGCTCCAGACAGACCTGTTCGTCGAGTCGCATTAGTCGCACGAAACGCACAAATAGGCCTACCATGGGAAGTGCCCCATGGAGGGGGTATGGAGAACGGATTCGCACAACAGCCCACTGCGGGGCGGCGCCGGATCGCCTACCTCGTCTCTCGGTTCCCTGTCACGACCGAGACCTTCATCCTGCGCGAGCTGGATGAGATTGCCGCACGCCCCGGGGTCGACGCCCGGCTCTATTACCTCTTCCCCGCACCCCCCGGCGCCCGGCACGAGGCGGCGCTGCGCTGGCTGCCGCGCGTCCGGCGCAGCAGCCCGATGCGTGCGCTGCGCGGTCTGGCTTGGTGCTTCGGGCGGCATCCGCTACGCACCACCCGAGCGCTCGGGTCGGTGGTCGCCGACTACATCAAGCACCCCAAGTTGCTCGGCCGGGCGCTGGTCGCCTTCGCCGCCGCGGCCGCTCACGTACCGGAGATCTCCGGATCGGCGGACCACGTTCACGCGCACTTCGCCACCTATCCGGCGCTCGGCGCGTGGCTCTGCAACCGCGTATCCGGCATCCCGTATTCCTTCACCGTCCACGCGCACGACGTGTATGTGCATCAGCTCGGCCTACGGCGGAGGATCGACGATGCGGAGTTCGTCGTCGCGATCTCTGAGTACAACCGCCGGTTCATCGACGACATCGGGACGGGTGTCACCCCGGTTCGCGTAATCCACTGTGGCGTGGAGCTGGCCCACTACGACTTCGTGCCCGCCGCGCCGCCGCCGGCCGGGCCGGTGCGGGCTCTGTGCGTGGCGTCGCTCGAGGAGAAGAAGGGGCACCGGTACCTGTTCGAGGCAATCTCGGCCGGGCCCAGGATGGACCGGATCCACCTCGACCTGGTCGGGTCCGGAAAGCTCCGCGAGCACCTCGAGATGGAAGCGGAGCGGCTTGGCGTGGCGGACCGCGTGCGGTTCCACGGCAGCCTTCCGGAGCGGAAGGTCGCCGAGATGCTTCACACCGCGGACATCTTCGTGCTGCCGAGCGTCCCGGATGAGACCGGCGACATGGAGGGCATTCCGGTTGCGCTGATGGAGGCGATGGCGGCCGGCGTCCCGGTCGTCTCGTCGCGCCTGTCGGGCATACCGGAGCTCGTTCGCGACCGGCAGACCGGCCTGTTGGCCGACCCCGGCGACGTGGCCGGCCTTCGCGCCGCGCTGCAGCACACGATCGAGGATCCGGGCGCCTGCATGGACCGGGTCCGCGCCGCGCGCCGGCTCGTGACACGTGACTTCGAGCTGCACGCCAACGCGGGGCGTCTCGGCCGGCTGATGGGCATTTCGGGGACTGGGCAGCCGCGCGCGGATGTAAGGATTGCGGGCGATGCGGCCGATCACTCAGAGCATGCGTCCCCCAGTGGTGCTCGCCTATCACGCGGTTGGTGACGTTCCGCGTGAGCAGGACCCGGACGGCCTCGTCGTGCCGGTCGACGAGCTTCGCCAGGCGATCACGAGCCTGCGCGAGCGCGGCTACCGGTTCCTGACAGCCGCCGGGTTCGTCCGTGAGATGCGCGACGGGCGCCCGCCGCGCGGCATCTGCGCGCTGACGTTCGACGACGGCAGCGAGGACAACGCGACCGTGCTGCCGGGCGTGCTGGCATCGCTCGGCGTGCCGGCGACGCTGTACGTGTGCCCTGGGCTGCTTGGGCAGCCGCATCCGTGGCTGGAGCCGGGCTCGGGTGTGCGAATCATGACCCGCGAGCAGCTGGAGGAGACCGCGAAGCACGACCACATCGAGATCGGCTCGCATACCGTCCGTCACGCCGACCTCGCCCACGCCGACCGCGAACAGGCGGGCCGCGAGCTGACCGAGTCAAAGCGTCTCCTCGAGGAGATGATCGGACAGCCGGTGAAGAGCTTCGCCTACCCCTACGGCCACTACTCGCCGGCTTGCCTGCCGGCGGCCGAGGAAGCGGGCTATGAGAGCGCGTCGACGGCCGGCGTGCGCGGCAGCTGGAACCCCTTCGAGCTCCAGCGCGAGCTGATCGGCCCCGGGGACTGGCGGTTGCGGTTCGAGCTCAAGGCCCGCGGCCTTTTCCGCCCCATCGTGCAGTCACCGCCCATGCGACTGCGGCGCAGGCTACTCGGCCGCGAGCACGTGCCCTCACAGGCACGGCAGGGGTCGGTCGGGAACGTTTAACCCGGCGGCGCCGGCTACTTCATGGAGCGGGCAATGACGACCCGCTGGATCTCGTTCGTTCCCTCGTAGATCTGCGTGATCTTCGCGTCGCGCATCATGCGCTCGACCGGGTACTCCGTCACGTATCCGTAGCCGCCCAGCACCTGTACCGCCTCGACGGTCACCTCCATGGCGGAGTCGGAGGCGAACAGCTTCGCCATCGAGCTGTACATGCCCAGCGCGGGCTCGTTGCGGTCGGCCATCGAGCACGCCTTGTAGAGCAGCTCGCGCGCCGCGGCCGTCTTCGTCTGCATGTCGGCCAGCTTGAACTGCAGCCCCTGCAGCTCGATGATCGGCTTGCCGAAGGCGATGCGCTCGCGCGCGTATCCGACCGCGTAGTCGATCGCCCCTTGCGCGATGCCGACGGCCTGAGCCGCGGCCCCCAGGCGGGTCCGCTCGAGGGTGCCGAGCGCGACGGAGAGGCCCTTGCCGACGGCTCCGACGACGTTCTCCTGCGGGACGCGCACGTCCTCGAACACGGGCTGCCCGGTGGGCGAGCCGCGGATCCCCAGCTTGTGCTCGAGCTTCGGCATCGAGAATCCCGGCCGGTCCTTCTCGACGATGAACGCGCTGATCCGGCGCGTCTCGCGTGTCCGTGACCGCGAAGACGATGTAGAAGTCGGCGATGCCGGCGTTGGTGATCCAGTTCTTCGTCCCGTTGATCACCCATTCGTCGCCGTCGAGCCGCGCCGTTGTGCGCATCGCGCCGGGGTCCGATCCTGCCTCGGGCTCCGACAGGCAGAAGGCCGGCGACCACTCGCCGGACGCGCAGCGCGGGAGGAAGCGCTCCTTCTGCTCGTCCGACCCGAACAGCTGGATCGGCAGCGTGCCGAGCTCCTGGATCATCAGGATCAGCGCGGAGGAGGCGCAGGCCTTCGCGACCTCCTCGACAGCGATGTTGCAGCATCAGGGTGCCTGTTCCCGGTGCCGCCGTACTCGGTCGGGAACGGCAGCCCGAGCAGGTCCTGCTCGGCGAACAGCTGGCGGATGTCCCACGGGTACTCGCCCGTGGCGTCGATCTCCGCCGCACGCGGGCGCACGCGCTCGTCGACGATCTGGCGGATCGTGTCGCGGAAGTCGATGAACTCCTGCGGGAGCGCGTAGGTCTCGACGGCGGCGGTCTCCATTCCCCGGAAAGGCTACCCCCGCAACTCCTCCGGCGTCAGCGTGACCCGCTTGCGAGTGCCGCCGCGCAGCACCTCGACGTCCATCGCGTGACCGATCCGCTCGGCCACCATCAGGCGCTGGATGTCGGTCACCGCCTCGACCTGAGCGCCGCCCAGCGTGAGGATCAGGTCCTCGGGGCGCAGGCCGGCGAGGTCGGCCGGGACTGCCCGGCACCACCTCGACGACCTCCACCGCGGCGTCGCGGCCGAGCTCGGCGCTGCGCGCGGGGCGGCAGCGGCCGCGGGCCGCCGGCGACGCCGAGATACGCGCGCCGGACGCGGCCGTCGCTCATCAGCGCGCCGATGATCCCGCGCGTCGCCGAGTTGATCGGCACGGCCAGGCCGAGCCCGACGCCCGCGACCGCGGTGTTCACGCCGACCACCTCGCCGCGTCCGTCGGCGAGCGCGCCGCCGGAGTTGCCGGGGTTGAGCGCCGCGTCGGTCTGGATGACGTTGTCGATCATCCGCACCGCCGGACCCGACCGGGCCGGCAGCGAGCGCCCGAGCGCGGACACGACGCCGGCGGTGACCGAGCCGGCGAAGCCGTGCGGGTTGCCGATCGCCACGACGAGCTGGCCGACGCGCAGCCGCTCCGCGTCGCCGAGGACGGCCGGCGTGAGGTCGGTGGCATCGGCCCGCAGCGACGGCCAGATCCGAGAGCGGGTCGCGGCCGGTGAGCGAGAACCCGAACTCGCGGCCGTCGACGAAGGTGGCGTGGCCCTGGCGATGCGGCCGGCGACGACGTGTGCCGAGGTGAGCAGGAAGCCGTCGGGAGTGAGCACGACCGCGCTGCCCGCGCCGGACGGCACTCGCCCGCCGCGCGTGTCTGGCGCGTCACGCGCAGGTTCGCGACGCGACGGAGACGAGCGCGCTCGGCGACGCCCGCCACGGTGCGGGAGTAGGCGTCGAGGGCCTCCAGCTCCCGCTCCTGCAGCTCGCGGTCCGTCTCGGCGGTCGTCATCGGACCTCCTCCGCTGCGGCATCGAAGCTCACGGTCAGGTCGAGCTCCTCCGCGCCCCGCAGCAGGCCGAGTGTCAGAGGCCTGGCGCCGGGTCCGCGGAGTCGAGCCCGTGGTAGCAGCGCGTCGAGGCCGTCGACCGGTGTCCCGCCCGCGCTCACGATCAGGTCGCCGCGCGCGAGGCCGGCTCGGTCGGCCGGGCTGTCGTCGGCGACTCCGCGCACGAGGACGCCGGCACGCTCGGGCAGCCCGACCGCGCGGCGCAGTCGCCGCGCGACGTGCGCGGGTGCGACGGCCACGCCGAGCCGCACGGGCTCGGAGTGCTCGCCGCGCGCGAGCTTCTCGACGCGGTCCGCGAGCAGCTGGTTGGCGGGGAGGGCGAGGATCAGGCCGCCCTCGAGGCGCACGGCGTTGAGGCCCAGCAGGCGCCCCTCGAGGTCGACCAGCGGGCCGCCGCCGGACCCGGCGCGGAAGCGGGGCGGTGTGCTCGATCGCATCCGCGATCCGGCGTCCGCGCGGCCCGCGGAAGCTGCGCGGCCCGCGGATGCGACGAACCCGGGGTCGCGCGCAGTCCGCGGCCGCCCGGGTTGCCGAGCGCGACGATCGGCAGTGCCGAGCGGCCAAAGCGTCCGAGGCCGCCGGATCCCACACCACCGGCTCGGCGTCGCCGGTGTCGACGTCACGACGGCGAGGTCGAGGTCGGCGTGCGGTCCCGCTCACGTCGCCCTCTTCGCGGCGACCGTCCGCGAAGGAGACGGTGAACGCGCTCGCCGCGCAGGTTGTGGGCGCACGTGATCACGCGGCCCCGGCGCGACGACCACGCCGCTGCCACGGCCCCAGCCGCGGCCGAAGCCGACGACGGCCGGCCCGATGCGCTCGGCGATGCGCCGGATGTCGGTCTGAAGCTCGGTCAAGGCTGTTCAAAATGCGCTCTCCTAGGTGTAACTTGCAGATTGCAAGCGACACACTACCACAGTGAGCAAATCGTCGCCCTCCGGCAAGCTACGATCCAGCGCGTGACGCCCGATGAGCGCTCTCCCCTTGCCGAGGCGCTTGCGGCGGTCGGTGACCGCTGGACGCTGCTGATCGTCGACGCCCTGCTGGACGGGCCCGCGGCGCTTCAACGACCTTCAGGAGCAGAGCGCGGGCATCGCCCCCAACATCCTCGCCGCGCGGCTGCGGCACCTCGAGCAGGAGGGCCTGGTGGTCGCTCAGCCCTACTCGCAGCGCCCGCCGCGCTTCGTGTACGAGCTGACCGGCGCAAGGCCGCGAGCTGGCGGGCGCGCATGCGACTGCTCGCCGGGTGGGGCGCGCGGCATTCCGCCGAGGCCGATCCGCCTCGCCACGAGGCGTGCGGCACGCCGCTCGAGGTGCGCTGGTACTGCCCCACCTGCGAGGAACCGGTCGAGGCCGGCGAGGAGACGCTGCATTTCATCTGAGCCGGTGCAGCTGCGCGGAATGCACGCCGTGGTCACGCACGACGGCGTCGCCGATTCGGGTCCCGTCGAGGAGCCACTCGAGATCCGCGTCGACGGAGAGCCGCTTGCGGTGACGATGCGCACGCCGGGCCACGACGAGGAGCTCGCGCTGGGGTTCCTCTACGGCGAGGGCCTGATCGACCGGGCCGCACGATGCCGGGCCGGCCGCTGACCTGGCGGCCAACGTCGTGGAGGTGCGCGGTCCGCTGACGCGCGACCCCGGCCTGCGCAGCTTCTACACGACGTCGAGCTGCGGGGTCTGCGGCAAGGGTGCGCTGGAAGAGGTGGCCGTGCGCAGCGACCCGCTGCCGCAGGGCCCGGTGGCCGAGCGCGAGCTGCTCGCGCGGCTGCCCGACCGTCTGGCGCAGCCCAGCTTCGAGCGCACGGGCGGCACCCATGCGACAGGCCTGTTCGACGCGGCTGGGGCACCGCTGCTGGTTCGCGAGGACGTCGGCCGCCACAACGCGATGGACAAGGTCGTCGGCCGGGCGTTGCTCGACGGAGATGCTTCCGCTGCATGACGGAGTGCTGTGCGTCAGCGGCCGTCTGTCCTTCGAGCTGGTGCAGAAGGCCGCCGTCGCAGGCGCGCCGATCCTCGTCGGGGTCGGGAGCGCCCACGTCGCTCGCCGTCTCGCTGGCGGACGACCGCGGCCTGACGCTGTGCGGGTTCGCCCGAGGCGGCACGGTGAACGTCTACACGCGCCCGGAGCGCGTGGCCGGGGCAGCCTAGAATGACCCGCAGCGGCCGCTTCCCGGAGCGGCTGATATCCGGAGAGGTGGCCGAGAGGCTGAAGGCAGCCGCCTGCTAAGCGGTTTGGGGGGTTCACACCTCCCACGTGGGTTCGAATCCCACCCTCTCCGCTTCCGCACCGTCTTACGGGCGGACGCGGCAGGCCGGCGTCCCGCCGGGCAACCGGTACCGGTTGTTCGCCACGAGCCGGTAGGCCTTGCCCGCCACCCACGAGACCCCCGGCAGCGCGAGCCCGCGGCCGAGGATCTTCCAGAACCGGCCGGCGGTGCTCAGCACCGCGGCGATCGCCTCGTGGCCCGAGCGGACCGTCCCGCCGGCCTCGACCCACTGGACGGCATCGCTCGCCTGCTGCTCGGTGATCCCGAGCGCGCCGAGATCGGCGAACTGCCATGGCACGATGTCTGCGTCCGGCCCGATCCGCTCGAGGAAATGCGCGCAGCTCGTACAGAAGCCGCAGTCTCCGTCGTAGAGGAGTACCGGGCGCTTCAGTTCCACGCTTCGCTCAGCAAGTGGTCGATCGCGAGCTGCACGACCTGGCCGCGCGTCCTGCCGGCGTGCCGAGCCGCCACGAAGTAGCTGCCGACGAACAACGAGAACGCCAGCATGCTCCGTGCCTCGACCTCGTCTTCATCCCGGCAGAACTCCTCGAACAGCGAACGCACATAGTCCATGCGCCGGTTGTCGATCCTTCGCATCCGCTTGGCGACGTCGCGATCACGGCGCGACCAGTCGCGAATCGCCAGCTCGACTGGAAAGTCAACCGTCGGCGCGAGCTCGAAGAGGTGCTGGAGCTTGGCGCGGGAGTCGGCCGGCTGGCTCTCGACGCGCGCGATCACGTCCTCGACGACGGTCTTCTCCCAGCTGTCGAGCATCTCGTCGAGCAGGGCCTGCCGATCCGCGAAGTGCCAGTAGAAGCCACCCTTGGACACTCCCAGGGAGACGGCCAGCGCCTCGATTCGCACGGCATCGGGACCGCCCGCCGCCAGGGCCTGCAGCCCCGCGTCGACCCAGGCGCCGCGTGGAGTACGGACATTGGCCATGCACGTATCTATACGCCACCGTATTGACAGATGCAACCGGCCAGCCTAGGATCCATACGACAGCGTATGGATAGGAGGCCGTCATGAGAATCCCGAACTCGGCACACGAGTCCCGTCCGTGGCGCATCCGCGAGATCGCGCCGGACTTCATCGTCGAGGATGCGTGGGCCCTACCCGTCCAAGGGAGTGCCGGCGACTTTCAGAAGCTGGTCGACATCATCGTTTCCTCCGATCCGGCCGACACGGAGTCCACCCCGGCTCGCCTGCTCTGGGACATGCGCGATCGCCTCGGCAGCTGGTTCGGCCTCGGCACGATCTCGGAGCCGGTCGATGGTGGTGGAGACGGAAGGCTGCCGATCCCCGGCACCAGCGAGACCTCACTGAGCGCTCGGCTGCCCGACGATCTGCGCGACACCGCTACGGACGTGCACTTCGCCTCGCTGCCCTTCACGCCCCTATATCGGACGGACACCGAGTTCGCCGCGGAGGTGTCGAACCAGACGATGCACGGGGTGATGCACCTCGCCTGGGTGGATCAGGGCGAAGACGCCTACCAGGGGCAGATGGCCGTCTACGTCAAGCCACGCGGCCGGTTCGGGAAGGCCTACATGGCGGCGATCAGGCCGTTCCGCCACTTGATCGTCTACCCGGCGCTGATGCGCCAGGTCGGGCGGATGTGGGCCAAGCGCGTTCCTGCCTAGGCAGGGGCCGCCACGGCGCCGACGCGCATCAGGCTCTCGGCCGTGTCCACCAGCGTGTCCTCGATCGGCCGGGGCGACCAGCCGAGCTTGGCCTTCGCCTTCTCGGAAGACATGACGCGCCGCTTCCCGAGATCGCCGACCACCGTTCTCAGGCTCGGGTCGAACCGCGCCATCCCGCGCACGACGAAGTTGGGCACCTTGCGGGTGGTGACCTTGACCCCTCGGGGGCCGAGGCGATCGTGGAGTATCTGTGCCGCGTCGCTCATCCACAGAAACGGGCCCGCGCCGAGGAAGCGCTCGCCGCCCGCCTCGGGAGCCGTCATCGCGAGGATGTGCAGATCCGCGACGTCACGCACGTCGACGAAGCTGAAGCCGATCCTCGGTATGCCCGGGGCTCCGCCCAGCAGCCGCTCGACAGCCTGCAGGGAGTAGGAGCGGTCGTCGCTGAGCACCGGTCCCAGAATCGCGCTGGGATTCACGACGGCCAGCCGGCTCGCCTCGCCGCGCTCGTTCACGAAGTCCCAAGCCGCTCGCTCGGCGATCGTCTTGGATCGGCCATAGGGAGTCAGGTCGGGATTTGCGGGGTCGCTCCAGTCCTCCTCGGTGAACGACCTCTCCCGATACCGGCGGCCCTCCGCTGTTGGCGATCGCCACGGCGGACGAGGTCAGCACGACGCGCTTGACGCCCGCGTCCAGGGCGGCACGCAGAACACGCAGGCTCCCCTCGCGGGCCGGAACGATCAGCTCGTCAGGATCCTTCGGCTGCTCCGGTGGAAACGGGGACGCCACGTGAAGGACGTAGTCGCACCCGCGAACGGCGCTGTCCCAGCCCTCGTCGTCGGTGAGGTCGGCAACGTGCACGGACAGCCGGTCGCCCGCGTCGACCTCCGGCTCGATCATCGCGCGGATCTCTTCCTCCCGCGAGGCGTCCCGCACGGTGGTGCGCACGTCGTAGCCGCGCCGCAGCAGCTCCACCAGGCACCAGCTGCCGAGAAAGCCCGACCCGCCGGTGACCAGGACCGTCCCGTTGCTCGTACTTGCAGCTTCCAAGATCCCCTCCTCGATCGACCGGGAGCACGATACTGCTCGGCCGGCCTGCAGCTACGCTCTGTGCATGTGCCGAAACATCAGAACACTTCACAACTTCGAACCACCGGCGACTGACGAGGAGATGCGCGCGTCCGCGCTTCAGTACGTCCGCAAGGTGAGCGGCTCGACCAAGCCCTCCCAGGCGAACGCGGCCGCCTTCGATCGTGCGGTCGAAGAGGTCACCGAGGCGACGGCGAAGCTGTTGGCGGAGCTGGTCGCGAACGCGCCTCCGAAGAACCGCGAGGTCGAGGCCGCCAAGCGCCGGGCGCGCGCCGAGCAGCGCTACGCGGCTTAGCGCCGGGAACTAGCCGAGCCACTCCTGCATCCGCACCTGCGTGTGCAGGACGGAGAAGTCGCCCTTGTCGCGGATACGTTCGGCGGCTTCGGCCATCGCGCCGACTGCGATCCAGGCGAGCCACCCGCCCAGGCTGATCCGCTGCGCGCCCGCCTCGACGACCTCGGACATGGTCAGCTTCGGGTGCGCGAGCACGTTCACCGGCTTCGAGACCGCCTCGCACACCGTGCGGATCTCTTCCACGGTTCTCAAGCCCGGCGCGTACAGGACGTCCGCGCCCGCCTCCTCGTATGCCTGCAGTCGCGCGATCGTGTCGTCCAGGTCGGGGTTGCCGCGGATGTGGTTCTCCGCTCGCGCGGTGAGCATGAAGGGGAAGTCGAACCCGGCCGCGGCCTCGTGCGCAGCCGCGATCCGTTCGGCGGCCAGGCCGATCTCGTAGATCCCGTTCTCGGCGTCCCAGTCCTCGATCGACCCGCCGACGGCGCCGGCCTGCGCCACGCGCGTGACCGCCGTCGCAGCGTCCGCGGGCTCCCGGCCGTAGCCGTTCTCGATGTCGGCCGAAACGGGGAGCGGGATGGCCTCGTCGATCGTCGCGACGTGCTCCACCAGCTCATCGAGCGTCGCGCCGCCATCCAGCCGGCCGAGCGTGAATGCGAATCCCGAGCTCGTAGTCGCCAGCGCCGGGAAGCCGAGCGCCGCAAGGACCCGCGCCGAGCCGGCATCCCACGGGTTCGGCATGACGAACGGCTCACCCTCGTGGAGGGCGCGGAAATCCTCCGCCTTGCCCATCCCTACGGGACGAAGATGCCCTGGCGCATGAAGACCGAGTTCGGGTCCGTCAGCGCCTGGTTGTCGGCACCGCCGTCCGTCACGAAGACCTGCCCCAGCTGCCACATCGTGCGCGCCCCCTCCTTGACCATGCCCGGCACGAGGGTGTCGGCGGTCGTGGAGAGAACGCAGGAAGCGCCGGCCGTCGTGTCAGCCGTGGCGGCGCATGGAACGGTGAAGCCGGCAAGGAAATTGGTGACGGTGCCCGGGTCCTGCGGTACCGAGCCATTCGACTTGTCGGTGAGCTGAAGGTCGACACGCACGCCCACCTCGCCGGTGTAGTCGACCAGCGGGGCGGTGTTCGGCGGCTTGGTGTAGACGTCGTTGACGTCCGCGACGATCGCGACGTCCGCCTCGTCGGCAGGAGTCGATGGATTCCCGATCTGCGTGACGAACTTGACGGTGCTCACCGATTTGACGGGCGCCTGGTTGGCGTCGGGAGTGCCTACCTGGAGTCGCGTGGTCTCCTGGACCGGCGGGTTGCACGAGGCGTAGCTGAGCATCGGCGCGTGGGTGCGATTCGTGGTGACGCAACTTTGATAGGAGGGCACCAGCGGCACGACCAACGGCGTCGCCGCCTTCGGCCGCGCGTAGCTCGACGTGACCGCCGCCTGGTAGACGTCGGACTGTGAGTCGGTGTCTGCGGCGTCGAGCTGCTCGCCGGTCTGGAAGAAGACGCGCGTCGCGTCGTCGGATGCTCCCGTGAAGACGGATATCTGGCCGCCGTTGCCGCCCGAGGCGCCGGTGGAGATGCGCGTGGTCGCATTCGAGTAGCGCTCGTAGACGTCGGGGAACATGTCGGTGTCGGAGCTCTCGAGCGGCTCCGCGGTCTCGAAGATCACCCGCTTGCCGTCGGATGACAGGTCGCGGAAGTAAGCGTCGAAGCTGCCGTTGAACGACCCGCTGCCGGTGGACACGAGAGTCGTGGTTCCGCCGCTGCGCTGGTAGAGGTCGAAGCGCCCGTCGGTGTCGGCCGCGACCAGCGACTCGTTGGTGCCGAACACGACCACGGAGCCGTCCGCGGAGGCTCCTTCGAAGATCGCCTCGGCGGAGCCGTTGCCGCCCGTCGGCCCGGTGGATATCAGCGTCGAAGTTCCGCCCGAGCGCTCGTACACGTCGCGCTGGTTGTCGGTGTCCGAGGGGCTGAGCTGGTCGGTGGTCGTGAAGAAGACCCGCGTGCCGCCGTCGGAGGTGCCCTCGTAGAGCGAGTCGCCGGAGCCGTTGCCGGTCGAGATCGGCGTCGTCGTTCCGCCGGAGCGGTCGTAGACGTCGATGGCGGAATCGGTGTCCGAGGCGACCAGCCGCTCGTCGGTCTCGATGAACACGTGCGACCCGTCCTTCGACGATCCGCGGAAGGCGGCATCGAAGGCGCCGTTCCCGCCCGCCGGGCCCGGTGGACAGCAGCGTCGTGGTGCTGCCGGAGCGGTCGTAGGTGTCGGACGAGGTGTCGGTGTCCGATGGGACGAGCGACTCGTCCGTGTCGAAGAAGACGTGCGTGCCGTCGCGCGAGGAGCCGCGCCAGTGACCCTCGAATGGCCCGTTGCCGCCGCTCGGTCCCGTGGTCAAGAGCGTCGTGTTGCCGGCGAAGCGCTGGTAGATGTCGCCCTCGTCGTCCGTGTCGGACGGGCTCAGCTGCTCCTCGGTGCGGAAGAACACGCGGCTGCCGTCCGCCGAGTTGCCTCGGAAGGAGACGTGGAACGACCCGTTCCCGCCGCCCGATACGAGCGTCGTGGTGCCGTTCGAGTACTCGTAGACGTCGTAGCAGGGACCGGTGAAGACGTCCCCGATACCGCAGTTGCCGTCGGTGTCCGAGGCGACCAGCGGCTCGTTCGTCTGCATGAAGACATGGCTACCGTCCTCCGAAGCACCCTTGAACCCCGCGACGTAGTCCCCGTTGTATCCGTTGGGACCCACCGAGATCTGGGTGGTGACGCCGCCGGCCCGCTCGTAGATGTCGGCGAGCGTGTCGGTGTCCCCGGCGACCAGCGGCTCCTCCGTGGAGAACCAGACCTTCGTCCCGTCACTCGAGTAGCCGTTGAGGATCGCCGGCTCGGCCCCGTTGCCGTTGATGGCGCCCAGGCTGAGGACCGTGGGCGCGCCGTGGTTCGCCCCGGCGGGGGCTCGCGACCCAGACCAGGAGCCCCAGCAGCGCGGCCGCTATGAGAACGCGCGCGCTTCACGGCGAGAACTGGATCGGGATGCGGGCCATGTCACGGTCGTTCCCCGCCGTGCACTGAGGCGTGTAGTGCCAGACCGTGTAGTAGAGGTAGGTGGTGTTGTCGATCGTCTCGAAGTTGCGGCTCGGGCTGTCGTGGTCGATCAGCGACGGATAGACGCGCACGTCCGGGTCACCGCAGAGGTGCGACTGCTGCGTCTCCACCTCCATCATCAGTTGCTTCTCGGTCCAGTGGATCAGGTCGTCGGAGGTCGAGTAGTAGAAGCCGGTGACGTCCTCGCCGCGAACGGAGTCGAACTTCGCCGACACGCCGACCAGGATGTACTTGTTGAGCTGCGTGTTGAAGACGATCGAGCGCTGCATCGTCCCGATCTTGTCGGGGTCGACCGGCTGGCAGATGTGGCGCCTGATCGGCTCCGGCGAGTCGAGATAGGGGTTGATGAAGCGCGAGTTGAACCCGGTTCCGTCCCAGGCCCGCCATGAGTGGGGATCGTCGAGGTCCTGCTCGCGGGTGCGCATCAGGCAGGCGCCAGGCGCCTGTTCCTTGAACCCGGAGGAGAGCAGCAGGAACGTGTAGAGGTAGCCGCCCTTCTCGAAGAGGTTGCTGGGCGAGAAGATGCCGTAGCGGCCGGGCTGGTCGGGGAAGTACGGGTACGGGAAGGCCGCCACCAGATGGTTCGGCGCCGGCGCCTGCGTGAACGTGTCGCCGTTGTCGGTCGACTTGGCGAGCGTGACCGTGTTGTAGCGGCACTTGATGAAGACGCCGCCGGGACACCAGCCCGGGTGGCTCAGGCCGTGGTACTCGGAGTGCACCAGTCCGTAGACGTCACCGTCGGGCTGGGCCCAGGTCGACGCGATCCACTCGGCGTCGTTGAAGTCCCACGGGAAGGGGCTCTGGTCGGAGCCCATGGAGATGCTGCAGTCGTGGGTGAGGTTGTTGAAGTTGGTGCCGATCAGCCGGCGGTTGAACGGCTGCGACATGATGATCTGGAGGCGCCCGAGGCCGTCACGGAAGGCGTTCGCGGTGCCGTCCGCGTTGTCGATCGCATCGCACGCCTGCGTGCTGTAGTCGTAGACGGTCTCCTCGGGGCCGGTGATCGATACCGAGATCGCCTGCGCGTTCGAGCAGAGCGCTCCGGCCAGGAGCGCCGCCATCAAAGCAGCCCCAAGAACCCTCGCCCTCACCTTGTGTCAACCGTAGCAGGGGACCCCGGCACAGAGTCGGTTTTCGGGGCTCCTTCCGGTAGTTCTAATATGGGGCCGCGAGCGCCCGTAGCTCAGTTGGATAGAGCGTCGGTCTACGAAACCGAAGGTCACAGGTTCGAATCCTGTCGGGCGCGCTTGCCCGCCGCCCTGCCGTGCGGCGCATTGCTCCGCGGCGACTCGGCCGCGCGCTGCTACCACCGGCACTCCGCCGAGGGGGCTGCGCGCGGGGTGCCGCTGTGCTGGCGCTGCCATAGGCAGGCGCACCGCAGGCGGGATACTGCGCGGGCGATGTCGCAGGAGAACGTGGAGATCGTCAAGGCCAACATCGACGCGTACAACCGCGAGGACTGGGATGCCATTTTCAAAGACGCGGCTCCGGGCTTCGAGCTGGACTTCTCGCGGGCAGTCGGTCCTTGGCGCGGCGTCTTCGGACTTGATCAGGTTCGGCGAGTCGTCGGGGGAATTCCGCGAGACCTGGGAATCCGCTCGGCTGGAGCCCCACGAATTCATCGAAGCCGGTGATCTCGTAGTAGTGCCCTTGACCCAGCACCTGAAGGGGCGTGGCGGGATCGAGGTGGTTGCTCGTGGTCACCTTTGTGTGGACAATCCGCAACGGAGCAATCGAGCGGGTCACCATGTACCAAGAGCGGCAGGAAGCCCTCGAAGCCGTGGGCCTGTCGGAGCAAGACGCTCACGCCGACTCCTGAGCCTGCGGGATACTGCGCGGGCGATGTCGCAGGAGAACGTGGAGATCGTCGAGCCGGCTATGAAGCGTTCAACGCGGCAGAGTTGGACGCCTGGTCGAGCTCACGACCCCGGACGTCGAGTGGCGACTCGTCGCGGTGGTCGGCCCGAGGCGCAGGCGTCTATCGCGGACACGACGGAATCCGCCGCTGGTACGGAGCGAATTCCTCGAGACCTGGGATCGATTCGGCAGACGAGCCCGACGAATTCATCGACGCTTGGCGATCGACGTGCGTCGTGCTCTTCGGTCCACGCACTGCCGGGGCGCAGCGGCGTCGAGGCCGATCTGCTACGGCTCACGCGTGTCGGCACGTGCGAAGGCGCATCGATCGCGCTCCAGTACTTCTCGACGCGCCGAAGCCCTCGAAGCCGTGGGGCTGTCGGAGCAAGACGCTCACGCCGACTCCTGAGCCTGCGGGATACTGCGCGGGCGATGTCGCAGGAGAACGTGGAGATCGTCGCGCCGCGCTTACGACGCGCTGGAATCGGCCGAGACTCCGACGCGATGCCTTCGCGGATACATCGACCCCGAGGATCGCAGTGGCTCGAGCCCGGCGCTCGCCGGAGCCCGGGACCGGACGCGGGCGGGACGCTGCTACGCGCAGTCGATGGAACTGGCCGAGACTTCAAGACGCTTCCGATGCGAGATCGAGACGAGATTCCTCGACGCTGGGCGATCGAGTCATCGCTGCGTTCGTCCTGCGTCGCGGCAAGGGGCGCGGAGCGAGCGCGTCGATGTCGAACTCGAGCGGCGCATGCGGAACTTCCACGACTGCGAGACGGCACGGTCGCGTGCGATCGGGTACTTCGATGCCACGCCGAAGCCCTCGAAGCCGTGGGGCTGTCGGAGCAAGACGCTCACGCCGACTCCTGAGCCTGCGGGATACTGCGCGGGCGATGTCGCAGGAGAACGTGGAGATCGTGCGGCGCGTCTTCGAGGCCTCGAACCGCGGGACTGGGACGCCGTGCTCGCGCTGCTGCGACCCAGACGTCGAGTTTCGTCCGTGAGTCCGATTGCCGATGGGTGGGAGCCTTCGACGGTCACGGCGAGGGCCTTCGGAGCGACGTGGACGCGCCGTGGGAGACTGCCGCTGGAATCGCAGGCTTCTCGCGGAGCGACATCAGTTGTCGTTCGACCCGCGTGCAGGGACGGGCGAAGGTAAGCGGAGTCGCTCGTCGAACCAGTCTCGGCGTAGGGACGTGCGTGGCAAGAGCGTCTGATTAAGCTACGGGACTCGAGGCCTCGAAGCCGCGGGCCTGTCGGAGCAAGACGTTCACGCCGACTCCTGAGCCTTTGGGACGGTGAAGCCGTGGGCCTACGCCGACTCCGCCGACTCGAGCCTGCGGGATACTGCCGTTGGCCTCTCGGAGTAGGCGATGTCACAGGAGAACGTTGAACTGCAGCACCGACTGACGGACGCCTTCAACCGGCGTGACTTCGACGCCTATCTGGCCCTGATGGACGAAGACATAGAGGCCATCCCGCGCGTGGGCGGGATGGAAGGCGGCTATCACGGCCACGACGGAGCCCGTCGCTGGTGGACGGACTTGCTCGGCGCTGTCCCCGACTTCAGCGTCGAGTTTCATGAGGTGCACGACATCGGAGAGAACCTGACGCTCGCGGCCGGGCGCGCTCGTGGCCACGGCGCGGGTAGCGACACCCCGATCGAGCAGGTGGTCTGGCAGGTGGCTCGCTGGCGGCACGGGAGGTGCTTCTGGTGGGCCCACTTCGACACACGGGCCGAAGCCCTCGAAGCCGTGGGGCTGTCGGAGCAAGACGCTCACGCCGACTCCTGAGCCTGCGGGATACTGCGCGGGCGATGTCGCAGGAGAACGTGGAACTGTTTTACCGAGCCAACGACGCCTTCAACCGGCGCGACCTCGATGCTTTTCTGGCTGTGATGGACCACGAAGTCGAGATCGCATCGCGCATCGTCGCTATCGAGGGCGGGTTACGAGGTCACGACGGAGTCCGCCGCTGGTGGCAAAACTGGCTCGAGACCTGGCCCGATTACAAGGCCGAGGTTGTGGAGATGCGCGATCACGGCGACGTGACAGTCGCAGCCGTCCGCGCCCTGGGGCATGGCGCGGGTAGCGAGGTGCCGTTCGAGGACACGGCTTGGCAGGTGTGCCGATGGCGGGCCGGAAAGCTGGCCGCGTGGAGCATCCTCACGGACCAGGACCAAGCCCTCGAAGCCGCGAGGCTGTCGGAGCAAGACGCTCACGCGGACTCCTGAGCCTGCGGGATACTCGCGGGCGATGTCACAGGAGAACGTGGAGATCGTGCGTGCCGCTTACCGGGCTTACGTCGACGGTGACCGCGAGGCGTACCTCGACTTCTTTGCAGAAGACGTGGAAGCACGCCCTGACGCGTCTTTTCCCGAGGCAAACCCGTTTCGCGGTCGCGAGGAGTTGAGGCGCTTCCTCGCTGAAATCGAAGAGGACTGGGGAAGGGGGCGCAAGCGGGGGAGTGATCACGGAAGTCTTCCCGGTGGGCGACGACCGGGTTGTGACTCTGGCCGACTGGGGAGGCAGGGGCCGGGCGAGCGGGATCGACCTGCGTTCCAGCCTGACTTCGATCTCCACCATCCGAGATGGGCGCATCGTCAAGATCGAGTGGTTCCTCGACCACGCCAAAGCCCTCGAAGCCGTGGGGCTCTCGGAGCAGGACGCTCACGCCGACTCCTGAGCCTGCGGGATACTGGGCGGGCGATGTCGCAGGAGAACGTGGAACTCGTCCGTTCGATCTTCGCCGCCCGCGAGCGCGGCGACTTCAGCGATGCCGGGTGGGCGCACCCCGAGATCGAGTACGTGATCGTCGATGGGCCTGAGCCGACCTCTTACAAGGGGCTCGCCGGACTGGCGCAGGCCATGCGTGACATGCTGAGCCCTTGGGACCGCTACCGGGGCGATGTGGAGGAGTACCGTGAGCTCGAAGCCGAACGCGTGCTGGTGCTTATCCACGCCAGCGGGCGCGGCAAGGCCAGCGGGCTGGAGCTGGACGCGTTGTCGACACAGCATGCGCAGGTGGTTCACGTGCGCGACGGCAAGGTGACGAAGATCCTCGTCTACTACGGCCGCGAGCGTGCTTTCGCTGACCTCGGCCTCGCCTCGGACGCCCCCGTCGTTACGGAGTAGCCGATGTCGCAGGAGAACGTGGAGATCATGAGAGCCTCCAATGAGGCATGGGCCGCGGCGGATTCCGCACGCCTCCGGGAGATGTACGACCCGGGTGCCGTGATGCGAACCGCGCGAGGATTGGCCGGAGGCCGGACCGCATCTCGGCCGGGAGGCCGTCTTGCGGTTCTTGGAAGAACTGCGCGGCACCTGGAAGGCCGGTGAATTGGAGGAGATCAGCCTGACAGATGCTGGCGACCGGATCGTCTGCCGGCAGCGATGGCACGGTGTCGGTCGTGGCCCTGACGCGTACCTCGAAGTCACGACCGTCATGACGTTTCGCAACAGCAAGATCGTGATGGTCGAGTATTTCTGGGATCACGAACGAGCCCTAGAAGCCGTGGGGCTGTCTGAGCAGAACGATCGACCGACCGCACTCCCGACCGTCCCGACGGACGACAAGCTGCGCATCCTCAATGCGATCGTCGAGGCGGTGAACGCCCGGGAGGTGGCCGAGGCGCTGTTGACGGACGACTTCGAGATCGTGAACGCGAGTAACGCCGTCACGGACAAGACGTACCGGGGGGCATCCGGCGCGCGGGAATGGCAGCACGACTTCTTCGACGTGCTGGACGAGGACGCGCGTTTCGAGATCACCGAGATCGTCGAGGCCGCCGAGGACTACTTGGTCGTTCACAACCGGTTGGTGGGCACGGGGTCCGCCTCCGGCGCGCCGTTCGACATGGAGTGGTGCAGCGCCTGGTGGTTCCGAGACGGAAGGTTGGCCCGCGGCGTCGGTTACAACAGTCGCCGTGCGGCGCTGGCGGCAGTACACGGGGACGCTCCCGCCGACTCCTGAGCCTGCGGGATACTGCGCGGACGATGTCGCAGGAAGGCACTGAGGTTCTGGTGCGGCGGTGGTCTAAAGCGTTCAACGAGCGCGATATGGACACGCTGATGAGGCTGACGAGTCCAGACCTCGAGTTCGTTCCCTACCTCGCAAGCCTGATCGAGACGACCACCTACCGAGGTCATAACGGTCTTCGGAGCTATTTTCGGGATGCGGACGCGGCCTGGAAGGAGCTGCATGTGAGCCAGGCCGCCGCACGGGTGGTAGGTCACCGAGCGATATCCGTCGGGGAGCTGCATGGAAAGGGGAGGGCGAGTGGACTCGAGGTCCGAGTGCCGCTTACCTGGGTGAGCGAGTGGCAAGACGGGGAGCTCGTTCGCCTCATGACCTACACGGACAAGGCGGAAGCCCTCCAAGCCGTGGGGCTGTCCGGAGTAGGCGATGTCGCAGGAGAACGTGGAGATCGTGCGGCGCCGCTTCGAAGCGTGGAATCGCAACGACTTCGACGCCTGGATCGGGTGCTTCGACCCCGAGGTCCAGTGGTCCGCGCTCCTGGAGGAGTTTCGAGGGCACGCCGGAATCCGGCAGGCCTGGCAGAGCTTCAAAGGTCGACCTCCAACTGAAGGCTCGATATGACGACATCCGCGACCTCGGCGATTCGGTCCTCGCGCTGGGCGAACTCACCGGAACGGGCCGGATCACCGGATTGAACCTCAGCGCTGAGATCGCGCAACTGGCCACGTTTCGAGACGGCAGGATTCTTAGCTTCCGCGATTTCGCAAGCCACGCCGAAGCCATCGAAGCCGTTGGGCTTCTAGAGCAGTAGCTCGCAGGTTCACCCCCCGCTGTGAATCACGTAGTTGCCCGATACCACCGGGACGCTGAAGAAAAGCGGCGGGCACACCAGAGGCGGCGCCGGCGTGATCTCGAAGCCCGCGATCTGATCCGAGTCGCCGGGCGATCCAATGTCGACGATGTTCCAGAGCTCTCCCTGGCCCACGAGCGTCGGATCTGAGGACTTCACGATCCGGATCCCGATCGTCGCCTGGTTGCCGAAGATGCCCAGGCAGGTGACGTCGCCCGTGTAGCTGTGGATGTCCTCGGCATCGACTGACAGCTTGCCGCTTGGGTTCAAGCCGGTCGCATCGGCAAACGCGTTGACGTGGACCTGGATCACGGGGAACGGCGGGTCCGCGCCGAGATGACGAGCCGTGCCGGTCACGGATGCGTGGCTTGCCTCGCCTGGCGGAGCGGTGACTGCGAGCACCATGGCCGCCAGAACAGCCGCCAGCAGAAGTGTCCGGATGACCGGGTGTGTCTTGGAGAACCTCATGAGGTACCTCCCTCTTAGGCTGTGTGACGCCATCCTCCCGAGCGGGAGGCCGCTGGTCAATGGCACGTTCGTCCGACACCACACACAACGTTCACCGGGCGATCGAGGCCGTCTGGCGGATCGAGTCGGCGCGGCTGATCGCGGGGCTCGCGCGGCTCGTGCGCGACGTCGGCGTCGCCGAGGAGCTCGCGCAGGACGCGCTCGTGGCGGCGCTCGAGCAGTGGCCCGATCAGGGCGTGCCCGACAAGCCGGGCGCGTGGCTGATGGCGACCGCGAAGCACCGCGCGATCGACCAGCTGCGCCGCGACGAGCGCTGCGAGCGCAAGCACGCGGCGATCGGCGCGCGAGCTCGAGATCGACGCTCGAGGGCTTCGACGACGCGGACGTCGACGCGAGCTCGACGACGAGGTCGGCGACGACCTGCTGCGGCTCATGTTCATCGCCTGCCATCCGGTCCTCTCGACCGAGGCGCGCGTCGCGCTCACGCTGCGCCTGCTCGGCGGCCTCACGACCGACGAGATCGCGCGCGCGTTCCTGGTGCCCGAGCCGACGATCGCCCAGCGGATCGTGCGCGCGAAGCGCGACGCTCGGCCGACGCGGACGTGCCGTTCGAGGTGCCGCGCGGCGACGAGCTCGGCGAGCGGCTCGCGTCGGTGCTCGAGGTGATCTACCTGATCTTCAACGAGGGCTATGCCGCGACCGCCGGCGACGACTGGATGCGGCCGGCGCTGTGCGAGGACGCGCTGCGGCTCGGCCGCATCCTGGCCGAGCTCGCTGCCGCGGGAGCCGGAGGTGCACGGGCTGGTCGCGCTGATGGAGATCCAGGCGTCGCGCGCCCGGCGCGCGCATCGGGCCCGGGCGGCGAGCCGATCCTGCTGCTCGAGCAGGACCGCGGCCGCTGGGACCCGCTGCTGATCCGCCGCGGCCTCGCGTGCGCTCGACCGCGCCGAGCGCCTGCGGCGGGGCGCCCGGGCCGTACGCGCTGCAGGCCGCGATCGCCGCGTGCCACGCGCGGGCGCGCGACGGCCGACGAGACCGACTGGGCCGCGGATCGCCGCGCTCTACGACGACGCTCGCCGCGCTCGACGCCGTCGCCGGTCGTCGAGCTGAACCGGGCGGTCGCGGTGTCGATGGCCGACGGGCCGGCGGCCGGGCTGGCGCTCGCTGACGAGCTCGCCGACGAGCCCGCGCTGCGCGGTTACCACCTGCTGCCGAGCGTGCGCGGCGACCTGCTCGCGAAGCTCGGCCGAGCCGAGGAGGCGCGCGCGGAGTTCGAGCGGGCTGCCTCGCTGACCGAGAACCTGCCTGAGCGAGCACTGCTGCTGGAGCGAGCCGCCGCCTGCGACTCCTGACCGGTCGGGGAACGTAGACTCACGCGCGATGCGAGATTCGCGCTGCCGTGCTCGAGGAGTTCGGAGCGCCGCTCGAGGTCCAGGAGCTCGAGCTGGCCGAGCCGCGGCCGGCGAGGTGCTCGTGCGGCTCGTCGCCTGCGGCGTCTGCCACACCGACCTCTACACCGCGTCGGGCGCCGACCCGTCCGGCTACGCGCCGACCGTGCTCGGCCACGAGGGCGCCGGCGTCGTCGAGACGAGTCGGCGAGGGCGTCGACGCTCGTCGCGCCCGGCGACCACGTCGTGACGCTCTTCTCGCCGCAGTGCCGCGAGTGCGTCCACTGCCGCAGCCCGAAGACGAACCTCTGCCTCGCGATCCGCGAGCAGCAGAACAAGGGCTACCTGCCCGACGGCACCGACGCGCCTGTCGCGCGACGGCGAGCCGATCCGCCACTTCATGGGCACCTCGACCTTCGCCGAGTACACCGTCATGCCGGAGATCGCGCTCGCGAAGGTCATCGCCGGAGGCGCCGCTCGACGCGCGCTGCCTGTTCGCGTGCGGCCTCTCGACCGGGCTCGGCGCGGCGATGAACACGGCGCAAGGTCGAGCCCGGCTCGACGTGCGTCGTCTTCGGCGCGGGCATGGTCGGCCTCGGCGCCGTCGCCGGCTGCCGCCTGCAGGGCGCCGAGCGGATCGTCTGCGTCGACCTCTCCGAGGACCGGCTCGAGCTGGCCGCGCGGCCAGGGCGCGACCGAGACGTTCGTCGGCGGCGAGGACGCCGTCGAGCGGATCCTCGAGATGACCGGCGGCTTCGGCGCCGACTACACGTTCGAGGCGACCGGCAACGTCGCACGTCATGCGGCAGGCGGTCGAGTCGGCGCGGATGGGCTGGGGCCTCGTGCACGGTCGCCGGCGTCGCCGGCAAGGGCGAGACGCTCGACATCGTCCCGCGCTTCCTGATCACCGGCCGCCGGGTCTGCGGCTCGTCGTTCGGCGGCGTCAAGGGACGCGACCAGGTGCCGCAGCTCGTCGAGCGCTACCTCGGCGGGCGACATCGACGTCGACCCGTTCATCTCGCACCGGCTCACGCTCGACGAGGTCAACCGCGGCTTCGAGCTGATGGAGGCCCAGGACGGCATCCGCAGCGTGATCGACTTCGGCGACTAAGGCACGAAGAGGCCCTGGACGGCGAGCAGCGTATTGTCGTCCGGGGTCGACGCGAGGCCGTCGGTGCCGCCGTCGAACAGGCGTACCTGGCCCAGCTCCCAGATCGAGCGCTGCGACTCCGGAGCCATGCCGGGAATGACGGTGTCGGCGGTCGTGCTGATGGAGCAGGTCGACCCGATCGAGGGATCGTCCGTGCTCGTGCACGGGACCGGGAACGCAAGCTCGAAGACGACCGTCGTCGCGGACTCCGTGCGGAAGGTGCCGTTGAGACGATCGGTCAGCGCGACGGATGCCGTTCCCGCCAGCTCACCCGTGTAGTCGTCGAGCCCAGCCCGCCGGCGCACGTCGGTGATGTCGACCGTGAGCGACACGTCCGCCTCGTCGGCCGCCGTCGCGGGGTCGCCCGGTGTCGCGCGCAGCCGGACGTTGCCGGCCGACTTGGCGGGGAGCCCGTTCGCGTCCGGCGTGCCGAACGTCAGTTGATCGGACGCCATGACCGGGGGAGCACACGAATCCATCGACAGCGGCGCGTCGTGCACGCTGTTGGGCTCGGAGCACGGCACGTACGCCGGCACCAGCGGCGCGACGACCAACGTGACCCCGGCCTGTGGAACCTGGTATCCGCGAGCGGTCGTGGCGCGGCTCTCGAGATAGGTCGTGCCGACGGCCAGATCGCGCACGTAGATGTCGAGGCCGTCGGTGAGCGAGGCGTCCGGATGCAGGTTCGAAGCGTCCGATGCGATCGCGACGAAGCGCCCGTCCGCGGTGATCGCCGTCGGCACCGAGTTGGCGCCGTTGCCGTTCGGCCCGGTCCCACCGGTGGCCCGGCTGACGAGCACGGTCACCGGGTCCTCGGCGTCGCGTACGTAGGCGCTCTCACTCGTGGAGACGTCGTCCGGATCGAGGTTCGTGGCGTTCGAGCGCAGCCCGATGAACCGCCCGTCCTGCGAGAGGAAGGTCGGCGTCGTGGCGCCGTTCGCCTTGACCTCCCCGTTCACGCTCTGCAACGTCGTAACGTCCGTTTCGAGGTCGCGCACGTAGGTGTCGGCGACCGCAGTCGTGTCGGCGGGATCGAGGTTCGTCGCGTTCGACCCGAAGGCAACCTTCAGGCCGTCTCCCGAGATGAAGGCGTTCGCCGATCCCTGATTCGCGTTGGCATAGGCGCCCTTCGGCCCCAGCGCCCCGGTGGCGCGGCTGACGAGCTGCGTCACGCCTGTCTGGAGATCACGTACGTACACGTCGGGGCTGCCGTCGATGTCCGCCGGATCGAGGTTCCTGGAAGTGGTGTCCCACACGACGAAGCGCCCGTCATCGGAGATGTCGGGGTGGATCGAGTCGGAGTTCCCTTTCGAGCCTGCGATTCCCGTCGCGCGGCTGACGAGCGTGGTCGTCCCGGCCTGGAGGTCGCGCACGTAGACGTCCAGCAACGTGTCGCGGTCGCCCGGGTCGAGGGTGGTCGCCTGCGATTGGAAGACGACGTAGCGGCCGTCGGGTGTGATTACGGGGCTGTCGGAGCCGAGGTTCCCCTTCGCGCCGGCTGCGCCTGTGGCGCGACTCACCAGAATCGTCGTGTCGGTGAGCGTGTCGCGCACATAGATGTCGGCCACCGAGTCCGGGTCAGCCGGATGGAGGTTCGTGGCCGCGGACATGAACGCGACGAAGCGTCCATCGGCTGAGACGGATGCGCCTTCCGACAAGCGGTTTGAGTTCGCGCCCTTCGGGCCGCTGGCCCGGCTGACGAGCACGGTCTCACCAGTCTGCGTGTCCCGCGCGAACACGTCCTCGAACGTGTCGGCGTCGTCCGGAGTGAGGTTCGACGCGCCGGACAGGAACGCGAGGATGCGGCCGTCGGCGGAAAGCGAGGCGGAGGTCGAGCTGCCGTTCCCCTTCGCGCCGCCCGCGCCGAACGCGCCAGCAGCCGGCGCGCCGAAGGCGCAGATGCCGGCGACCACTACGGCAAAAGGCAATATTCGATTGAGCAAGGGGGCTGACCTCTTGCTCTGTTGTCGCCATGACGGCGCGTCAACCCCAGTGCGAGCGCCCGCCGGTGGACTACCGTTACGAATCCACGATGCCTGAGCCGTCCATTTCCGCGCCGGTGGACGGCTTCTGCGAGCCGCGCTTCGAGCGGGTCCGCGAAGCGCTCGAGGGCAATCTCCGCGAGCGTGGCGAGCTCGGCGCCGCGGTCTCCGTCATCGTCGACGGCCGTCCGGTCGTCGACATCTGGGGAGGGTGGATGGACGTCTCCGGCACCCGCCCGTGGCAGCGCGACACCCTCGTGGACGTGTTCTCCGCCGGCAAGCCGATGGCCGCCGTCTGCGTCCTGATGCTCTCCGAGCGTGGCGTCGTCGACCTGGACGCGCCCGTCGCGCGCTACTGGCCGGAGTTCGCCGCGCACGGGAAGGGCGCGATCAGCGTTCGCACCCTGCTGTCACATCACGCCGGCCTGCCGGGCATCCGCCGGGCGCTCCCGGCGGGCGCGATGTTCGACTGGGAGCTGATGGCGGAAACGCTCGCGGGCGAAGAGCCCTGGTGGGAGCCCGGCACCCGGCACGGCTACCACGTCAACACGTTCGGGTTCCTGGCCGGCGAGGTCGTCCGCCGGGTTACGGGGGCGAGCGTCGGGGACGTTGCTCCGCAAGGAGATCGCGGGGCCGCTGGGGGCGGACTTCCACTTCGGCGTCCGGCGCGGAGGAGGACGCGTCGCCGACGCATCTGGCGGGTTCGCCTCCGCGCGACGTCGGCCGCCCGGCGGACCGACGCTCCGCTCGAAGCGTGCAACTCTACTTGAACCCGCCGGGCCTCTCGGGCGTCGGCGTCGGTCAACACGCGCGCGTGGCGCGCGGCGGTGATGCCCTCGACGAACGGGCACGGCGACCGCACGGGCGCTCGCCGCCGTCTACACGCGCTGATCGGCGGAGCGCACGACGCGGGGCGCACGTTGATCGCCGGGGGACCCTCGACGACGCGATCGCCGAGGCCTCGGCGGGTCCGGACCTCGTGCTCGGCCGACCGTCCCGGTTCGGCCTCGGCTTCCAGCTCACGCAGCCGGAGCGGCCGCTGGGCCCCAACCCCCGCGCCTTCGGCCACTTCGGCGCGGGCGGCTCGCTCGGGTTCGCCGATCCCGACAGCGGGCTCGCGTTCGGCTATGTGATGAACAGCTCGGCCCTCGCTGGCAGAACCCTCGCAACCGCGCGCTGCTCGAGGCTGTCTTCTCATCGCTCGGCTGATTGACGCGCTACGCCCGGCGCGCTAGCCTCGCCGGGTCGGTCGTCGACGAAGCGTCAGTGACGAAGCGTCAGCGATCAAATCGAGGGGAAGGGGAACAAGATGCCGCACCGCCCTGGGCGGAAGGTCGCTGGCCTACTGGTCGCTGCCTGCACCGTCGTTGCCTTACTGATGAGCGCCGCTCCTGCGAGCGCGACGATCACGAGCGTCTTCAATGACTCGCCGTGGTCATCGACGGCCTCGCCGATTCCGTGTGCGGTGCAGGGGAGCGGTGTGCGCCTCTGTGATCAGACAATCGCGGGGAACCCTGACGGCACCGCACGCAGCACCGTGCCGGCGTTCGATGGAGTTCCCATCGACATCCGCGCCGCCTTCCCGCCCCAGCCCGCGTCCGGACCGGACGGTCCCTATCCGCTGATCATGCTGTTCCACGGCTACGCGGGCTCGAAGCTCAGCCTGGCCAGCATGCAGCCGTTTCTTGACAAGGGATACGCGACGCTGAGCATGACCACACGTGGCTTCGGCCAGTCCTGCGGCACTGCGGCGTCGCGCACGGCGCTCGGGGCGCCCTGCAACAACGGCTACGTCCGCCTGATGGACACCCGCTATGAGGTGCGCGACGCCCAGGAGCTGGCAGGCACGCTGGCCGACGAGGGCCGCATTTCGCCCACCCAGATCGGCGCGATCGGCGGCTCCTATGGCGGCGGGCTCTCGATGGCGCTCGGGGCCCTGAAGAACCGCATCATGCTTCCGGACGGTTCCCTGACCGCGTGGCAGAGCCCGAACGGCACGCCAATGCAGATCGCGGCGGCAACTCCGGAGATCCCGTGGACAGACCTTCCCAACTCGCTCGTCCCGAACGGAGGCACGCTCGACTACGTCTACGACGCTCCCTACCAGGGCCGCACCGGTGTGCTGAAGTCCTCGTGGGAGAACGGGCTCTACAACTCCGGCCTGTCGTTCAACTACGCGCCGGCGGGGCTCAACCCGGACGCGGACCTGCGCAACTGGCACACCGCCTTCAACGCGGGCGAGCCGTACGACGACGCATTCGGCGTCCCGAACCCGACGTTCGCCGACATCCGGGACGAGCTCACCACGCATCACTCGTCCTACTACATCGACCACTCGGAGCCACCAGCTCCAATGCTGATCTCGAACGGCTGGACCGATGACCTGTTCCCTGCCGACGAGGCGATCCGCTACTACAACCGCACCAGGACGCAGTACCCCAATGCGGACATCTCCCTGTTCTTCGCCAGCCTGGGACACCAGCGCGGTCAGAACAAGGTGGCTGACATCGCCGTGCGCACCGCACAAGAGCTGGCGTGGTTGGACTACTACGTCAAGGGCGAGGGCAGCGTGCCGTTCCACGGTGTGACCGGCATCCCGACGGTGTGTCCCACCGCATCGCCATCGGGCTCCCCGATCCAGTCCTCCGACTGGGCGCACTACGCACCGGGCGAGATTCGAATCGACGGAATCGCTCCCCAGACGATCCTGCCGACGGCGGGAAGCACTGCGATCGCGGCGCCGTTCGACCCGCTCACGGGTCCGGGCGCATGTGCGACGAGCTCGGCGACCGACCAGGCCGACACGGCCACCTATCGGTCCGACCCCGTGCCCGCAGGTGGCTACACGCTCGGGGGCTCGGCTACCGTCGTGGCGGACATCACGTCGCCCGGGTCCAACTCGCAGATCGCGGTCAGGCTGCTCGACGTCGATCCGGGTGCTAACACGCAGGCCCTGGTCGCACGAGGCCTCTGGCGCCCGGCGATCAGCGCGAGCCCGGTCCAGCAGGTGTTCCAGGTGCACCCGAACACCTACCAGTTCGCGGCGGGTCACGTGGTGAAGCTGGAGCTGCTGCCGAAGGACTCGAACACGGTCGCGGGCAACAGCTACGGCCGCACCTCGAACGGGCAGCAGAACGTGACGGTCGAGAACCTCCAGCTGCGGCTGCCGGTGCTCGACTCACCCGGGTCGCTCGGCGGCCTGGTCGAGGACCCGTCCCCGAAGGTGGTGCCGCCGGGCTACATGCTCGCGCGGGACTACTTCGCCAACACCGGTTACCCGCGGCCCAAGGCGGCCACGCCGCTGTACGCGCCGCTCGTGCCGGTTTACAAGGAGTGCACGGTCCCGAACCGGGTCCACTCCGACCCGCTGTCGTTCGGTTCCTGCAACCCGCCGGAGCAGGCCTCCGACTACCTGACCGTGGGCTCGCCGGACGCGAACCTGCAACCGGCCAAGTCGGTCGGCTCCGTCCAGCTGAGGGCAGTGCCGGGCGACCCCGACACGCCCGCTGACGAGGCGGACATCGGAGTCAAGGTCTCGATCACCGACGTCAGGTTGAAGTCCGACCTGTCCGACTACACCGGCGAGGTGCAGGTGAGGACGACGATCCGGCTGACCGATGGGGCGACCGGACCGGGGTCGAACGAATCTGGGACGGTCGGGGACTTCGAGTTCCCGTTCGCCGTCCCGTGCACCGACACGCCCGACACAACCGTCGGCGCGACGTGCTCGACGAACACCAGCTTCGACGCGATCATCCCGGGCTCGACGCCCGAGGGCGAACGCTCGATCTGGCAGCTCGACAAGGTGCAGGTGTACGACGGCGGTGCCGACGGTGAGGCCGCCACCGACGACCCGAACACCCTGTTCGAGCAGCAGGGCGTCTTCCTCCCGTAGGGAGGGAATTCCGTGGCGTGCGGAGGGCCGGCACTGCGCCGGCCCTCCGTGCACGCCTGAGGCGTGCGCCAGTTAGGGTGGCGTCGTGCCGCAGCAGCGCCGCCCTCGCAAGCTGACGATCGCCGTCACGGGCCCCACCGGGACCTTCGGGCACGGGCTCGTTCCGCTGCTCCAGAAGTCGGCGCGCGTGGGGCGAATAGTCGGGATCGCGCGCCGTCCCTTCGATCCGGCGGCCCTTGGCTGGACCAAGATGGAGTACCGGCGCGGCGACGTGCGCGACCGCGACACGCTCGCGGAGGCGTTCGCCGGCGCCGACGCCGTCGCTCATCTGGCGTTCGCGATCTACGGCAACGCCTCCCGCGAGACACTGGAGGCGATCAACATCGACGGCACCATGAACGCATTCGGCGCGGCGGCCGACGCCGGCGTGCGGCGGTTCGTGTACGCCTCCTCGGTCGCGGCATACGGCTTCCATTCCGACAACCCGATGGGCATCACCGAGGACTGGCCCGCGCGCGGCTCGAAGCGGATGTTCTACTCGCGCGAGAAGGCGACGATCGAGCGCCGCCTGCACGGTGCGGCAGCTGCGCACCCCGAGGTGGAGCTGACGCTCTTCCGACCGCCGATCGTCGTCGGGCCGCACACGACTGGCGGTGCCGAGGAGGTCGTCCCGCGGGCGCTGCGCCCGATCGCGCACGGCATGGCCGGCCTGGTCGGAAAGCTGCCGGTCGCGTTGCCGGCCGTGCCGGTGCCCCAGCCGGTTCAGTTCGTGCACGAGGACGACGTGGGGCAGGCGTTCATCAAGGCGCTTCTCGGTGGGCCGGCCGGGACCTACAACCTGTCGGGCGACGGCTACCTGAGCGGAGCGGACGTGATGCGCGAGCTCGGCTTTCGCCCGTTGCCGGTGCCGGCACGCGCGACCCGCGCGGCGGCCTCGGCGCTCGTCCGGCTGCCCCGCCGGCCCGCGGCCTTCGACTGGGCGGAGGCGGCGACGCACCCGCTGATCGTCGACTCGACCAAGGCGAAGCGGGAGCTGGGGTGGAAGCCGAAGTACTCGAGCCTCGAGGCGCTCAGAGACGCGGTGCGCTCCGAGGCCGCGTGACGCGCCGCGAGCTGGGCGACTGGATCGCCGCCTACGAGCGCGCCTGGCGGACTCCCGGGACAGACCTTCTGGCGGAGCTGTTCGCTCCCGAAGCCGTCTACGGCACAGCGCCGTTCGAAGAACCCCACCGCGGCCTGGAGGCGATCCAGAAGATGTGGGAAGAGGAGCGCGGCGGCCCGGACGAGCAGTTCACGATCACGAGCGAGCCCGTCGCGGTCGAGGGCGACACCGGCGTCGCGCGCGTCGAGGTCCGCTACGGCGAACCGAGGCCGCTGCACTACCGGGATCTCTGGATCGTCACGCTCGACGCGGAAGGCCGCTGCACGAGCTTCGAGGAGTGGCCCTTCTGGCCGCCGGGCTCGACCGGGACGGTAGCCGGCGGCGCTTAGCGCCGGCTCAGCCGGTGGGTGCTTCCTGGCCGGCCCACACGGGCGGGCGCCTGTCCGCCCACGGCAGCGCCTGCTCGAGCTGGCCCGAGAGCCGGAGCAGGAGGTCTTCGCCCGCCGGCGGCCCGACCAGCTGCACGCCTACCGGCAGTCCCTCGGCGCTCCAGTGCAGGGGCAGTGAGATGGCCGGCTGCCCGGTGATGTTCGCGAACGCCGCGAAGGCGACGAGCTGGATAACTTCCAGCACCGGCTCCTCGGGCGCAGCATGGCTCTTGGGAACGATCTCTCCAGCACGGGGGGGCACGATCGCCATCGTCGGCGTGACCAGGACGTCGAAGTCGTCCCAGCGCCCGAGGAGCTCGCGCGATGCCAGCTGGAGGATGCGGCCGGCCTCGATGTAGGTGAGGCTCGACACGGCCTCCGCCGACGCGTGCTGCGCGGCGATGTGCGGCTCCACCTTGGTCCAATCGACGTCCGGGTAGTCGGCGAGGCCCGCGCGGCTCAGCACGATGAACGCCGGGGTCAACTCCTCCGACAGCGTGGGAACGTCGACCTCGGTGATCTCGTGGCCCAGCTGCTCGAGCGCCCGCGCGGCGTTGCGTGCGGCTGTGGCGCATTCGTCGTCGATCGGGAGCCCCTGCGGCCCGGTCGCCATCAGCCCGATGCGCACCCTGCCCGGGTCCGCTCCGACCTCGTCGCAGTAGGGGCGCTCGGGCGCCGGCAGCCGCATCCACGCGGCCGCGTCGTCGGCAGCGATCTCGTCGAGGATCGCTGCGGTGTCCGCGACGTCGCGGGTGACGACGCCCTCCACCACCGCGCCCTCCCAGGACTGCACCGCCTTGGGTACCCGCCCGCGGCTCGGCTTCAGGCCCACGAGGCCGCAGCACGACGCCGGGATGCGGATCGAGCCGCCGCCGTCGTTCGCGTGCGCCGCGGGGAACATCCCGGCGGCCACCGCCGCCGCCGCGCCGCCGCTCGAGCCGCCCGGGGTGTGATCGGTGTTCCACGGGTTGCGGCTGACACCAAAACGCAGGTTCTCGGCGATCGGAATCAGGCCGAACTCCGGCACGTTCGTCCGCGCGGTCGGGATGAAGCCGGCGCGGCGGAACGCCGCGATCACCGCCTCGTCCTCGTCGCGTGGTCCCTCCGGTGCGCCCCGCGAGCCGTAGTAGGCCGGCTGACCCGACGGCCAAGTTGAGGTCCTTGACGGGGATCGGCACGCCGCCGAACGGCAGAGCGGAGCCGTCGAGGGCGTCGGCGGTCGCCCGGGCGGCATCGTCGTCGCGCCAGATCACGGCGTTGACCTCGTCGTTGGTGCGGTCGACCGCAGCGAGGCACCCGTCGAGCGCCTCACGTGCCGACAGGTCGCCGGCGCGAATCGCGGCCGCGAGCTCGAGCGCTGTCATCTCCGGGACGTTCACGTGCGCGGAAGCATCTCACGGATCGACAAAGGTGAAAGGGGCGATCGGCGGCGAGGAGCCGTCAGTCGTCGCCCGAGCGGCCGCGCCCCTTGCCGCTACCGCGCCGCTACCGCTACCGCCGCTGCCATCGTCGCCGCCGCTGCTCCCGCCGTGATCGTCGGCTGTCCCCGTCAGCGCCGGTGGAGGAGTCGTCGTTGTGGTCTTCGTCGTGGTCGTGGTGGAAGGTGGGCTGCTTGCAGCGCGGCGCTGTGCGCGACGCGCGCGCTGCCGGCGCAGGGCGGCGCGCCTCGAGGCCCGCTCGCTTGCGCTCCTGTCGGCCTGCGGCGCGAGATCCCTCCCGGCGGAGATCGGCTCCGAGGAAAGGCCGACGTGCTGTCCGGAAAGCCGACTGGCGGCAGCGGTGATGCCGACCGTCAGCGTGAGGCCGAGCAGTCCGACCAGTATCCAGATGATCGTGTTGCGGTTCACGGAATCGAAGCTAACGATCGCTTGGTGAAGAGTTCGTAAAGAGGGGGAAGCGCAGCGTGGCGCGCGTGCCGTGGCCGTCGCGGTTCGCGATCGAGGCGTCTCCGCCCCAGCGGCGCGCGAGCTCGCGCGCAATCGGCAGCCCCAGCCCCGTGCCGGCAGGACCTCGCTTGCCGGCCTGGCCGCGGCGGAAGCGCTCGAACACCGCTTCCTCCTCGCCCTCGCCCAGACCCGGCCCCTCGTCGTCGATGTCGATCCTCCCGCGCCCGGGCGCGAGGGTGATGGTGCTTCCGCCGGGGGAGTACAGAACGGCGTTCTCCACCAGCGCGTCGATTGCGCGGTCCACGTCGGCGCGCGCCGCCCAGGTCAGCATGCCGTGCCCGTCACCCACGATCTCGAGGCTGGTGCCGTGCTCCTCCGCGGTATTGCGCCAGCGCTGCACGGCGTCGAGCGCGGCCTGCCGGAGGTCGACGGCCTCGCCCGGCGCGTCGTGCTCGCCCGCGCGGCTCAGGACGAGCAGCTCGTCGATCGTCCTCGCGAGGCGCTCGACCTCGCGCTCGCCCTGCTCGAGCTCGTGGTTCGCGCGCTCGTTGACGCCGGCCGCGCGCGCCTCTTCGAGGCGCAGGCGCAATCCGGTCAGCGGCGTGCGGAGCTGGTGCGAGGCGTCGGCGACGAAGCGCTGCTGGGCCCGGATCGCCCGGCTCAGCCGGTCGGTCATCTCGTTGAAGGATCGCGACAGGGATTGCTGCTCCGCGCTGCCCTCGACCCTCGCCCGCACCTCGAGGTCGCCGTCCGCGATGCTGCGAGCGGCGCTGTCGAGGCGGCGGACTGGGCGCACCACCTGACCGGCGATGAAAGCCCCCGCAGCGAGACCGAGCACCAGGACGAACAATCCGATCAGCGCGAGGCCCAATACGTTTCGGCGAACAGAGCGGTTGACCGCCGAGACGCTCTGCGTCACCCGCGCGGCGCCCTCGATCCTGCCGTTGCGGACCACCGGTGCGGCAGTCGCGAGTATCTCGGCGCGGAGCGTCTGGCTACGGCGCCGGTCCTGAAAGCTCTTTCCCTTCAGCGCCGCGGCGATCTCCGGGCGGTTCGCGAAGGTCGTCCCAAGTGCACCGGGGCCGGCGCTGTCGGCGACCAGCCTCCCTCTGCGGTCGACTATCACGACGCGCCCGCGGACCGCCGCGGCAGCCGTGCGCACGAGCCGGTCGAGCGCGCGTTGCCGCGATCGCCCGGTCTGCGCGGCGGCCGTCGCGGCCACCACGTCGGCCTGGCTCGTCGCCTGCGAGCGGACCTCAGAGTCGACGCGCCGGCCGAGCTGTAGCGCGAGCGGCACCTCGAGCGCCACGATCGCAAGCAGCAGAACGTAAGCCAGCGCGATCAGCAGGCGAGCGCGAAGGCTTACTTTTTTACCTCCTCGGGAGAGGCGAAGCGAAATCCGACCCCGCGCACCGTGTGGATGAAGCGCGGCACCGAGGGGTCGTCACCGAGCTTGCGCCGCAGCCAGCCGACGTGGACGTCGAGCGTCTTCGTCGAGCCGAACCAGTTCTCGTCCCAGATCTCCGACATCAGCTCCTCGCGGGTGACCACACGACCGGCATCGCGCGCCAGGCGTTCGAGCAGGTCGTACTCCTTGCGCGTCAGCGACAGCTCCTCGCCGCCGAGGACCGCGCGTCGCGCCCCGCGGTCGATCTCGAGCTCTCCGATGACGGCTGGCGCGGGCGGCCGTTCGCCGCCCTGCGAACGGCGCAGGATCGCGCGGATCCGTGCGATCACCTCGTCGCCGCTGAAGGGCTTCACCACGTAGTCGTCCGCGCCCAGGCCGAGGCCGATGATCTTGTCGGTCTCCGTGCCCCGCGCGGTCAGGATCAGGATGGGCACGTCCGAGCGGCGCTGCAGCTCCCGGCAGACGTCGAGGCCGTCCCCGTCAGGAAGGTTCAGGTCGAGCAGGACCAGGTCGGGCCGGATCTGGTCGGCCAGCGCGAGGGCGTCGCCGGCCGTCTCCGCCACGGTCGGCTCGAAGCCCGCCCGGCGCAGGGCGCCGGAGAACGGCTCGAAGATCGACGACTCGTCCTCGACGAACAGGATTCGCGGGGCGGCGGGCGGCGTGGACCGTTCCATGTGGGCAATCGTAGAGGCGCCGAAGCACGCCGGACGCGGGTTTTACCGAGTCTTTGCCTGGGTTTTCCACGGCTTTTCCAGCAGCGCGGGCACCATCGAAGACGTCAAATGAAACGCAGCGGTGTCTACGCAAGGGAGCGGGAGGGACATGAAGAAGGCACGGTTCAAGATCGCGGGGGCGGTGACGCTGGCGGCGCTTGGCGTCCTCACCGCCGTCGCCCTCGCCAGTAACGGCAACAGCGGGTCGCTGAGCAACACGGGCGGGTCGGTGAGCACCACCGGCACGAAGGAAGACCATGTGAGGACGGTCGAGCAGGGCACGACCACCACTGAGGCGGTCCACCACCACCGGCGGCGTGGCCGTTCGCACGCTTCCACATCCTCCGGCTCCGGCTCGGGTGTCGCGACACCGTCGGTCCCGGAGAGCAACTCCGGGCCATCCGTGAGCAGCGGAGACGAACGAGGCGGGCGCGGCCGCGGCGAGGCCGAGTTCGAGAACGAGGTCGAAGCCGAGCACGGCCAGGAGGTCGAGCAGGAGCATGGCCAGGAGGTCGAGAACGAGACCGCCGGCGATGACGGCGGACACCACGGCCACGGCCGTGGGCGCGGCGGCGACGACTGAAGCCGGTTCAGCCCGGCTGTCTGAGCGGCAGAGCCGCGACGCGGGCGTCGCGGCTCACCGCCGCGACCTCCGCCGGCACGGCGGCGACCTTCACGTTCGCGGCAAATCCCATCGGGTCGCCGAGCGGCCGGAAGAAGTCGTCGTAGTGGCTCGGCACCACCACGCGCGGATCGAGCTTGCCGAGTATCCGCGACCAGTACCGCGGCGTCACGCTGCGCCCGGCGACTCCGGCCAGGAAGACGTCCACGCCGCGGTGGCGCATCGCCTCGTCGGCGAGGTCGGCGCTCCCCTGGTGATAGAAGGTCATGCCGCCGACCGCGATGTGGATTCCCCACACCTGGCCGCAGCGGTACGCGCTCGGCGCGAGGCCGTCGAGGTGCGCGCAGGTGAGCTCACCGTCGTAGGGGATCCGGAGCCCGAGCAGCAGCTTGGAGTGCACGCTCGGCACGAAGGTGAGCGTCGAACGGACCCGCCTCGTAGACGCGATAGGGGGTTACCTCGACCGCCTGGTCGCCGAGGCCGTGCAGGCGCATGAGCGCCGCGAGGGACGCCGATCCGTACACCTTGCATCCCAGCCTGCGCGCGATCGCCGGCGCGTCGACGGCGTGGTCGAAATGCGTGTGGCCGATCGCCACCGCCGCAACCGCTTCGCCGGCCGGAACGTGGCGATCGATCAGCTGCGGGTCCGGTAGAGCGGGAATGCGCCGCACGACGTTGCGGAACGGGACGCGTGAGAAGTAGGGGTCCAGCAGGAGCGACCGGCCCTCGAACGTGATCCGGTAGCCGGCCACGCCCAGCCACTCCAGCCCGACGCCCGGCGCCAGGCCGAGCGCCTGCGGCTGAACCTCGAGCTCCGCGAGGGCGGCGTGGTCCTCGCGCTCGTGCGCCGAGCGCGTGGCCCGGTAGAGGGCCAGGTCCGCGGCGTGCCGGAGGGCCCCGATCATGCGGGGGCCGGCGCGGGCGCGTCGTCGCGGACCGCTCGCCGCAGCGGCACTTCCGGGATCAGCGAGACCAGCAGCAGCGTGACGGCCATCAGGGGCATCCCGATCAGGAACACCGGGTGGATCGCATCGGCCAGGGTCTGGCGGGCGGCGAGGGTGTCGCCGGTCGCGCCCACCTGGCCCAGTGAGCTCTCGGTCCCCGGCGGCAGCCCCGCGGTGAGGATCGCGCCCATCACGGTCACGCCGATCGTCCCTCCGACGGAGCGGAAGAACTGGGTGGCGCTGGTCGCCGCTCCGAGCGAGCGTGCCGGGGACGTGTTCTGGACCACGAGCACCAGGTTCTGGAGGATCAGCCCGAGCCCGAGGCCAAGCACGACCGTCGCGACCAGCGCGGAGCGCGTTGAGGAATCGGCGTCGAGAGAGCTGAGCAGGAAGGAGCCGACGGCGATCACCACCGGCCCCGCGAGCAGTGCCCAGCGGTAACGGCCGGTGCGCGAGACGACCTGCCCCGAGAGCACGCTGGTGGTCATCAGCGAGAGCATCAGCGGCGTCAGCACGATGCCGGAGTTGGTCGCAGAGGCGCCGATCGCCCCCTGCACGAACAGCGGCACGAACATGATCGCCCCGAACATGGACACGCCGACCGAGAACGCCGCCGCGTTCGCAAGCGAGAAAGTCCGCCTCCGGAACAGCCGCACCGGGACGATCGGCGTCTCGGCGCGCCGCTCCTGCCAGGCGAACGCGCCGAGCAGGACCGCTCCGGCGGCGTAGAGGCCGATGATCTCGGCCGAGCCCCAGGGGTACTCGGTGCCACCCCACACGGTCGCCAGCAGGGAGATCGAGACGCCCGACATCAAGAGGCCCGCACCAAGCCAGTCCACGCTGCGGCTGGCGTCGGGGTGGATGGGGATCTTCAGCGTTCGCCAGCCAACGGCCAGCGCAAGCAGGGCGACCGGCATCGAGGCCAGGAACACCCAGCGCCAGTTGGTGTGGTCGACGATCCAGCCGCCCGTGAACGGGCCCAGGATGGACGCGAGCCCGAAGGTCGCGCCGGTCAGCCCCTGCCAGCGCCCGCGCTCCGACGGGGGCACGAGGTCGCCGATCACGATCACCGCCAGCGGTATCAGCGCGCCCGCGCCGAGACCCTGGATCGCCCGCGCCAGGATCAGCTGGGTCATCGACTGGGCCGTTGCCCCGACGACACCCCCTGCCACGAACACGACGATCCCGAGCACGAAGAAGCGCCGCCGCCCGTAGATGTCCGACAGCCGCCCGTACACCGGCACCGTGACCGTCGCGCCCAGCATGTAGGCGGAGAAGACCCACGAGTAGTGCTCCGCTCCGCCGAGGTCGCTGACGATCGTCGGCAGCGCGGTGACCACGATGGTCTGGTTCAGCGCGGCGACGAGCATGCCGAGCATCACGCCCGCAAACGCAAGCAGCGTCTGGCGGGTCGAAAGCAGGTATCCCGGCCGCGTCTCGTCCATCACAGCTCGTCGATCAGCGCGGCGAGGCGCCGCAGCAGCGCGTTGGCCTGACGGCGCTCGGCCGGCGTCAGCTGCTCGGCGAGCGCGCGGCGCTTCCGCTCCAGCCGGCGCCGCTCGGCGCGTTGCGCCTGGCGGCCCGCTTCGGTCAGGCTGACGGACACCGAGCGCCGGTCCCGCGCCGAGGGCGTGCGCTCGATCAGCCCGTCGCGCTCGAGCCCGTCGAGCATCCGGGTGGCGCTCGGGGAGCTGACCCCCGAGGCCTCGGCGAGCTGCCCGACGGAAAGCGACGGCGAGCGCTCCAGGGCAGCGATCAGGTGGTACTGGGCGAGAGTCAGCGGCGCCGTCGGGTCGTTCGACTGCCTGGCGCGAGAACGGCGCAGCGCAGCCAGGAAGTCGGCCCACGCCGCAGTGAAGTCCTCGGTGTCCTTGGGGACGGCGCTTTTGGTAGCCGGGCTAATTGATAGCCATGCTAACAAAGCCCTGGTGAGCTGCTCCACCGCTGGCGATGTGCACCCTCGGGTTCGTTGCTCTCTTTTCTGGCCTATAGCCCAGAAAAAACATCAACGAACCAATTCACGAGCCAGTCCCGCAGGACGCGCCACGGGCGACTGATCTACTCCCGCTCGGACTTGGCGCGCTCGGCGAGCTTCTCCTTCAGGTACGCGGACTTCTGCGCGCGCCGCGCGTGCTGGTCGGCCTCGTCCTCCGTGGCGGCCTGCTCGGCGAGCCGCTTCTCGGCCGCCTCGCGGGCCGCCTGCTCCGACCGCATCTCTTCCGTGTCGTGATGTTCCTCGTCCACGGAGATGAGCTACCCGCAGACGCCGCGAGCTACGCCGCGCGTGTGCGCCACAGCGACCGGCGCGGTCGCCACCGCCGCTCGCGGCGCGCGGCGGCCGGCCCGGCGCCGGTCGTGACTGCGAGGCGGTGCAGGCCGGCGGCGAGCGCCGCCAGAATCGCCAGCGCGAGACCGAGCACCGCCGCGTAGGCGGCCACGGTCAGGGCGGGCGACGTCCCCTGCTTGCGCTCCCGCTGGAGGATCCTGTGGTCGGAGACGAATGTGCGGTCGAAATGCGGCTGGGCGGCGACGCCGGGAGCCGGAATCGCCGGATCGGCCGGCAGGTAGATCGGCACCGCTATCAGGGAGCGGCCGTCGTGGAGTCTGATCAGCGCCTTCCAGTCACCGTGCACCGGGATCGGCCTGGTGGTGCGGTAGACGCCCGGCGCGGTCTCGCGCAGGCGGTCGACGACCAGTCCGCCGCCCTGCCACGCGGTCGCCGTGAGCCACTGGGCGTGGTCGGCAGCGGCCGGCGGGTCGAGGCGGACCGTCGCGTTCACCGTGCGCTGGCCGCCCGGCCCCGAGTGCGCGTTGGCGAGCGTCACGTCGGCGCGGACGCCGTGCTCCGGAACCGTGTAGAGGCAGTAGCCGGTCACCGCGGCTAGCACCGCCGCGCCGGTGACCGCGGCGGCCCGCATGGAGCGCGTGCGCGGCAGGGTCTCGGCCGCGAGGTGCGACCCCATCCAGCCGCCCACCAGGGCTCCGCCGATCGCCACGGCGAACCCGAGCAGCGCGCCCTCGGGGAACATCGATGCCGGCCAGGGGATCGGGCTCCAGGCGTGCGACCAGCGCCCACTCGGCGGCGAGTCCGATGGTCCCCACCGCGGCGCCGCTGAGAAGGGCGAAGCGCAAGCGGCCGCTCGCGCGGAACGACCAGGCCGACCCCCTCGACGCAGAGCGCCTCGACGATGTAGAGCGGGAAGTGGGCGACCGACTCGCCCAGCACCGGCCCGACCACGAGCGTGATCGTGCCGCGAATGACGAGGAAGAACGCCACGGCGCCGAGCGCGGCGCCGCGACCCAGCCAGATGCGCATCGCGACCAGCGCCACGGCCGCGGCGAACATGATCAGCACCGGGCCGAACACGAGCCGGAACTGCGGGACGCCGTAGTCGAACTCGCCCTGGAAGGTCGAGAGGCCGATCAGCAGGCCGCCCGCCATCGAGTAGCGGCGCAGCTCCATGAGCCAGCCGAGGTGCTCGTCGCCTGCGGGGCTGGTGCCCTTTGCGCGCCCGCCCTCGACCTGAAGGACCGCGATCCCGATCAGCGTCATGACGGCGCCGCCGATCAGCATCAGATGCGTGGGACCCCAGAGGGTCACGTCCTGCCCGAACAGCCGGTGCCAGCCGTCGTCGAGCGGGAACCCGGCGAGCGCGAAGGCGCCCGCCGCGCAGATCAGGAGTCCGCCCAGCGGCGCGTGCCAGTCGCGGGTGATCCGCACGCGAGCTTCCGCCGATCGGCTCACGGGGGAGGAACACGGCGATGCACCCGGCGCTGAAGATCCCGAACAGGCCGACCAGGATCAGGTAGTGGGCCGGGTTCGTCAGCGGCCCGGTGTCGCGCCCGACGTCGATGTGGAGCGCGACGTCCCAGTACATGCCGAACAGGGCGGTCAGGAGCGAAAGCGTCGCGAGCGCGGAGGGGAGGGCGGTCCAGCCGGGCAGCCCTGTGGCGCGCTCGGCGGCGGCTGCGGCGCGCCCGAGCAGCGAGATGCGGCCGGAGCGGTGCCCGGCGCAGAGCAGCAGGAGGATCGTCGTCAGCACGCTGGCCCCGATCGTCGCGATCGCGATCTGGTCCACGGCGGCGCCGCCGGCCGGCTTGGCGGCCGTCTCCGCGAATGCGGGAGAAGCCACGAAAAGCGAGGCGAGGGAGATCAGCGAGAACGAAGCGGTGGCGATGCTGCGACGGCTGCGGCGTGGCGACATTTCGTGCCTCCAGTGGGTGTCATGTACTTATGTACCCCTGATCGATGTAACATAACTCGACGTTACACTTCCTCCCATGGCGAAGCAACCTCTTCAGGCCGTCGAGGATGTGAGACCGGTCACAGACAGGCCGGTCGCGGAGGGCGCGCTGACGATCGAGCAGTTGGCTCAGGAAACCGGGATGTCGGTGCGAAACATCCGCGCGCACCAGAGCCGCGGCCTTCTCCCGCCGCCGGAGCTGCGGGCGCGAACCGGCTACTACGGGCCCGCGCATGTCACCCGGCTGCGGCTGATCCAGGAGATGCAGGCGGCGGGATTCAATCTCGCGGCGATCAAGCATCTGGTCGACGACGCCGCGTCTGGCGACGAGGTGATCGACTTCGCCCGCGCCCTGATGACGCCCTTCGAGAGCGAGCGGCCGGAGATGATCGACGGCGCCGAGCTCGCAGAGCGCCTGGGCGGCGAGCTGACGCCCAAGCTCATCGCCCGCGCAGAGCGCCTCGGGATCGTCACCCCGGTCGGAGGAGACCGCTACGAGGTTCCGAGCCCCACGTTGCTGGCCGCGGGGGAGAGCGCCGTGCGCTTCGGCATCCCGCTGCCGATGGCCCTCGATGCGATCGAGCAGGTGACTCGGCACGCGGAGGGCATGAGCCGCGTCTTCGTGAAGTTGTTCCTCGACAGCCTGTGGAAGCCGTTCGACCGCGCGGGCCAGCCGGAGTCCGACTGGCCGAACGTGCGCGCGGCGCTCGAGGGCCTGCGGCCGCTCGCCAGCGACGCGGTCGTTTCGGTGTTCCAGCAGCGCATGAGCAAGGCGGTCGAGGAGGCGTTCGGCAAGGAGCTGCAGCGCAGCCGGGGTCGTCAGTAGCTGTCCCCCGCCCGCTACGCTTTTCGATTCCCATGGCTCAACCAGGAACAGCTCGACCAGCCCCTGCGCGTCGCCATCGTCGGCTCCGGGCCGTCGGGCTTCTACGCGGCCGGACACCTGCTGTCGGCGAAGGAGGTGACGGTCGAGGTCGACATGTTCGACTCGCTGCCCACGCCCTGGGGCCTCGTGCGCGCCGGCGTCGCGCCCGACCACCCCAACATCAAGGCGGTGTCCCGGGTGTTCGAGAAGACTGCGGCCAAGCAGGGATTCCGCTTCTTCGGGAACGTGACGATCGGCTCCGACATCGAGCATGCCGAGCTGGAGCGCCGCTACCACGCGGTGATCTACGCCTGCGGCGCCCAGACGGACCGCCACATGGGGATTCCGGGCGAGGACCTGCCCGGCAGCCGCCCCGCCACGGAGTTCGTCGCCTGGTACAACGGCCACCCGGATTTCCGCGACCTCGACTTCGACCTCTCCGGCAGCACCGCCGTGATCGTCGGGAACGGCAACGTCGCGATGGACTGCGCGCGCATGCTCGCTCTCGCGCCCGACGAGCTGGCGAAGACCGACGTCGCCGACCACGCCCTCGAGGTGCTGCGTGCCAGCGCCATCACCGACATCGTGATCCTGGGCCGCCGCGGCCCCGCGCAGGCAGCCTTCACGAATCCCGAGCTGCTGGAGATGGCCGACCTCGAGGAGGCCGACGTGATCGTGGATTCCGCCGACATGACGCTCGACGACGCGAGCGCCGCCTCGATCGACGAGGAGGGCGAGCTGACCGCTCGCCGCAATGTCGAGATCCTCGGGGAGTTCGCCGCCAAGGAGCCGCAGGGACGCCCCAAGCGCGTCCACTTCCGCTTCCTCGTGTCGCCGGTGGCGATCGAGGGCGACGGCCGCGCACAGCGCATCGAGATCGTGCACAACGAGCTTTACGTCGCCGACGACGGTGCGATCCGGCCGCGCCCGACGGACCGCCGCGAGGTGATCGACTGCGACCTCGTGCTGCGGTCGATCGGCTACAAGGGCGTCGCGAGTCCCGGCGTGCCGTTCGACGAGCGGCGCGCGGTGATTCCCAACGACGCCGGCCGGGTCCTGCACGAGCCTGACGGCGACCACGTCGGAGGCCTGTACTGCGTCGGCTGGATCAAGCGCGGGCCGACCGGAGTGATCGGCACCAACAAGAAGGACGCCCACGAGACCGTCGAGATGATCCTCGAGGATCTGGAGCACGGCCGGGTGCCAGAACCCGCGGATCCGGACCCCGCGGCGGTCGAGACGCTGCTCACCGAGCGCAAGCCCGACCACGTCACCTACGTGGGCTGGGAGGCGATCGACGCCGTCGAGAAGTCGCTCGGCGAGCCGCACGGCCGCCCGCGCGTGAAGCTCTGCTCGCGCGACGAGCTGCTCGAAGCCGCGAAAAGCCGCTCCGCGCAGCCGGCTTAGCGCCAGCCGCTAGGGTTGCGGCCGATGCGCCGGACGCTCTTCGACGACGAGCACGACTCCTTCCGCGAGAGCTTTCGCCGGTTCCTCGACCGCGAGATCGCGCCGCACACGGAGGAGTGGGAGCAGGCCGGGATAGCGCCGCGGGAGGCGTATGCCGCGGCCGGGCGGAACGGCTTCCTCGGCATGTCGATTCCCGAGGAGCACGGCGGCGCCGGCGTAACGGACTTCCGCTTCAACGTCGTGATCGGGGAGGAGGTGCAGCTGGCCGACGCCGGCGGCTTCGGGCTCGGCATGACGCTCCACAACGACATCTGCCTGCCCTACTTCCTCGAGTACTGCACCGCCGAGCAGCGCGACCGCTGGCTGCCCGGGATCGCCTCCGGAGAGCTGATCACGGCGATCGCGATGACCGAGCCTGGAACGGGCTCCGACCTGGCCGGCATCGCCACTCGTGCGCGGCGCGAGGACGGGCACTACGTGGTCAACGGCGCCAAGACATTCATCACCAACGGCATCAACGGCGACCTCGTGATCACGGCCGTCAGGACCGATCCGGAGGCGGGCCACCGCGGCCTCAGCCTGCTCGTGATCGAGCGCGGCATGGAGGGCTTCGAGCGTGGGCGCAACCTCGAGAAGATCGGCCAGCACTCGCAGGACACTGCCGAGCTGTTCTTCAACGACGTGCGCGTCCCCGAGGAGAACCTGCTCGGGGAAGACGGCTCCGGCTTCCTCTATCTGGTCTCCAACCTCGCCCAGGAACGGCTCTCGATCGCGGTCGCGGCGGTCTCGGCGGCTCGCGCGGCGCTCAACTGGACGCTCGAGTACGTCAAGGACCGCAAGACGTTCGGCCGGCCCGTCGGCACGTACCAGAACTCGCGCTTCGTCCTCGCCGACTGCCTCACCGAGATCGAGCTGGGCCAGGCGTTCGTCGACCGCTGCGTCGAGGGGCTGGTCGCCGGCGAGCTGACGGCCGAGGAGGCCGCTATGGCGAAGCTCTGGTGCACCGAGATGCAGGGCCGGGTGGCCGACCGCTGCCTGCAGCTCCACGGCGGCTACGGCTACATGGTCGAGTACCCGATCGCCCGGGCCTACGCCGACGCCCGCGTGACCAGGATCTACGGCGGCACGAACGAGATCATGCGGGAGCTCGTCGGCCGCAGCATGGGCCTCAGGGACTGACGCGCCCCGGGAAGGGCGAAGGCCCGCGGGGGGTGTGCGGGCCTTCGAGGGGGGGAGGGGTGTTGCTTATGTGTGAGACAGCGAGAGGTTGGGGTTCCGAGCTGTCTCTATGGGTGTCTACGGAGTTCATTGTGCGTCCGGGGGATTAACGCGGCCTTAGAGACCCGTGGGCATTTCCTAAGAGGTATGTGAAGCTTTCTTTGGGATGCCTGAGCTGCCAGAGGTCGAGATCACCGCGCGCCGGATCGGTGCTGCCGTCACCGGCGCCCAGGTCGAGTCGGCCACAGCGCCCGGCCTGAACGCGCTCAAGACCTTCGATCCCCCGCTCGATTCGCTGACCGGCAAAGAGGTCGCCTCCGTCGGCCGGCGCGGCAAGCACCTGGTCGTCGGCTTCGAGGGCGACCTTTTCCTACTCATCCACCTGATGTCGGCGGGCAGGCTCCAGCTCTACGACACACGGGCGACTCTGCGCGACCGCACCTCGAGGGTGCTGGTGCGGCTCGCGGACGGGCGCGAGCTGCGCCTGCGCGAGTTCGGCAAGCGCCAGCGCGCCTGGGCGAAGCTGCTCGCGGGCGAGGATGCGGTCGAGCAGGACGACGCGATCGCCACTCTGGGCCCGGAGGCCTGGCCCGACCCGCCGCCGCTGGCAGACGTGCTCGACTCCTCGCGCCCGCTGCACTCGGTGCTCCGCGACCAGCGCGTGATCACGGGGATTGGGCGCTCGTGGGTAGACGAGATTCTCCACGAAGCCCGCCTGTCGCCCTTCAAGCGGGCCGACGACCTCACCGGCGAGGAGGCCGCGGCGCTGGAGGAGGCGATTCGTGACAAGCTCGGCGGCGCGATCGACCACTACGAGCAGACCGTCACCCTCCCGATCCCGGACAAGATGCCGATCCCGTTGGCCGTTCACCGGCACGAGGGGCAGCCCTGCCCTCGCTGCGGCACGATCCTCGAGGCGGTCTTCTACGAGGACTACGTGATGAGCTACTGCCCCTCCTGCCAGACCGGCGGGCGGGTCCTGAAGGACCGGCGTCTCTCGCGCCTGCTGAAGTGAGGCGCGCGGCGCTGGCGGCCGCCGTCGGCCTCGTGCTCGCGGACTCCTCGGTGGTGACACTGGGGCTGCCCGACATCCTGCGCGAGTTCGACGCCACGGTCTCCGAGGTGGCCTGGGTGCTGACGGCCTTCAACCTCGTGCTGGCGCTCGCAGCCGTGCCCGCCGCGCGCTGGACGCGCGGCCGCAGCGGCGTTGCGCTGACGGCCGGGCTCGTCGTCTTTGCGATCGCGTCCGGGCTCTGCGCGGCGGCGCCCTCGCTCCCGGCCCTGATCGCGAACCGCTGCCTGCAGGCACTCGGCGGCGCCGTGATCGTGACCACGGCGCTCGAGCAGCTGGTCGCGCTGGAGCGTTCCGAGCAGCGTGCGATCGGGCTATGGGGAGCCGCGGGAGTCACGGGCGCCGCCGTCGGACCGGCACTGGGCGGCGTGCTGACCGGAGCCTTCTCCTGGGAGGCGATCTTCATCGTTCAGGTGCCGGCTGCTCTCCTGATCGCCGCGACGCTGGTATTCACTCCGGCACCGGCGATCGAGCCCCGGGCGATCGAGGTGGGCGGGAAGGACGAGCGCCCGCACATCCCCGCCAACCTCGCGCTGCTCTTGATCTCCGCCGCCCTGACGGCGGCGCTCTTCCTGCTCGTGCTGCTGCTGATCGAGGGCTGGCGGGAGCCGCCTGGGATCGCCGGCATCGCGGTGTCCGTGATGCCGGTGGCCGCGCTGCTCGCGGGGCTGGGCGCGAGCCGGCTGCCCGACATCCGCACCAGGATCGAGGCGGGGACGATCGCGATCGCGGGCGGCCTTGCGGCGCTTGGCCTGATGCCCGGGGCGTCCCTGGGCTGGACCGTCGCGCCGCAGGTCCTTGTCGGCGCCGGCCTGGGCCTGACCGTCTCGGCGCTGACCCAGGTCGCGCTGCGCGGGCGCTCCGCCCCGGCACTGCACGGCGGCTGGACGATCGCCGCGCGCCACGCCGGCGTGGTCGTGGGGCTGCTGCTGCTGACGCCGGTGTTCACATCCGATCTGGAGCAGAACGCGCGCGACGCGCAGCTCGCCGGAACGGCAAAGCTGATCGATGCGCCGTTGCGCACGCTGCACAAGGTCGACCTCGGCCGATCGATCGCCGACCAGATCCGTGCGGCGGATGGCCGCCTGCCGGACATCGGGCCGGCCTTCGCGGCCAATCCGCCGGGGCCCGGCGAGGCGGCCGCTCAGGCCCGGTTGCGGATCGCGCTCCAGGACCAGATCGACCGTGGGGCGACGCACGCCTTCAGCACGTCGTTTCTGCTGGCCGGGCTCCTGGCGCTGCTTGCCCTGGTGCCGATCTTGACGCGGCGCGGGGAGCTCGACCTGTGACCGCTCAGGGCGTCTGGAGCCGCGCGGCCGTGCTGGCGGCGGCGATCACGGCGTCGCTCGTGCTGATCGGTGTGTACGTCGCCGCCGGCGGTGCCGACTACAAGCCGGCTTCGGTGGCGGATCCCTGCAAGCCGCGCGAGTGGCGAACGACCGGGGGCTTGCAGGGGCTCGAGGACCAGATCGCCCGGTCGGCGGCGGATGGGGCAGCGTGCAAGCTGGACGTCTCGCGTGAGGAGCTGGTCACGGCGCTCGCATCGCCCGGAGGGCGCCAGCGGTTCATCCGCGAGCACGGCCTCAGCCAGGCGCAGGTCGACGAGGCGGTACGGGCGGGCCTCGACCGGGCGATCGACGACGCGCGCAACGCGGGCGCGATCGGCGGGATCGAGGAGTTCCTCCTTCGTCAGGCGGTCAAAGGGCTGCCGGTCAATTTCTTGCTCGACCGGCTGCTGCCCGAGCGAAAAAAATGACGGGCGACTGCCGTCAGGCAGGCGCTCTGGCAGGCAGCCGCGCAGCCGCCCGATATTCCGCTCAGCAGCCCTTGTCGACGGCCGGCGCCGTCGGCGACGCGCGCCAGATGCGGTTCGAGTTCGGGTCCACCTCGCCGCGCTCGGTCTTCTCGGCCGCGAAGTCGCGGGTGTTGGGTGCCGGCACGTCGTACATCACCGTGCTCAGGCCGCGCTCGTTCATGACGTTCACCACCACGTCCGGCCGGTGCTCCTCGACCAGGTCGTGGTCGAGCGTGTGCAGGTGCACGAAGTAGAGCTTGCGGAAGCTCTCGGCCAGGAACGGCATCATCTGGTAGTTGAAGGAGTCCCCGATCACCATGCAGGTCGTGTCGGGTGCCTCCGCACACTCGAACTCGGCGATGCGCCCGCGCCGCAGGACGAAGTTGTCCGAGGTCAGGCGGGCTTGCTGGTCGACCACGTTGGCGAAGGTGATGACGGACTTCCGCGGTGGCTCGACCTTGATCCCGAGGTCCGCGAACCGCGCCGACTCGAAGTAGTCCACCCGCTCCTCGGGCACTACGTACACCGGCACGACGCTCGCCGATCTCGCCGATCAGCTTCCGATACGCGGCGTAGGCTCCGACGGCGTTCCAGTGACTGGATGTCTCGCAAGCAACCCGGCGCTGCTCCTTGACGGCGAGGATCTCGGGCAGCGGGTAGATGACCCGCGCGAACGAGCCACTGTCGCGCATGTAGCCGAGCAGCTGGTCGACCGTGCGCTCCTTGGCCATCGGGTACTCGTCCGGCAGCAGCTCCGGGTAGAGCGTGTGCGGGTTGATCGAGAGCATGAAGAAATAGTGGCTACCGAGCTTCTGGAGCCAGGCGGTCCGGCTTTCCAGGATCAGCCGCCAGTCACGCAGCTCGCGCTCGGTGAGACGCACCGAGCCGGTGTGCTGGCCGATGACGTCCAAGCCGTCGTAGGCGACGAAAAGCCAGCCGTCCTTGCCCTCGATGACCTTCCCGTCGAGAGTTGGCGGCCCGGCATCTCCCTCGCGCGCGGCGGTCGCGAGCGCGTCCGCCTGCCCCTGCGTATCCACCGGATCCATCATGGGAATCGTAACGACGCCTTGCGGAACGGGCGAACGTTTTCACGCTTTCAAGGGGCCGGTGCCCAGCGTCGATGCAACCCGGGCCGCTCTGAGCGGCAGGGATGAAGGTGCGACGCGTACAGGCCACTGGTGTCTGCGCAGTGCTGTTTGCTGCGCTGTCGGCACTCGCCCTCAGCCCGCCTGCGGAGGGCCGCGACATCACCGGGACGCTGTCGGCGTCCGGCTACCGCGTGATCGCCCTGGCGCCGTCCGGGCGAGTCGCGAAGAGCGCGCTTCGCCGGCACTTCCACGTGCACGCCCCCGCGCGCCGGGTGACGCTTCACCTGCTGGACCGCAACGGCGATTACTTCGGCCCTGTGGTCGTCGGCCGGCGCGGGAGCAGGCTGCTCACCGGCGTGCGCACCGGCGCGGACCTCGGTCGCGTGCATGTGTTTCGGGCCCGCGGGTTCGCCCGCACCGACAAGCTCCTGCGCGGCCGCGACCGCGCCGCGGTCGCCGGAGTGGTGGCGCGGGGTGGCGCGCCTGCCGGCGCCGGCACCTTCGGCCGCGTGCGGGCGCGCGCGGCAGGCCCCGGGCGCGCCGGGACCGACGCGGACCACGACGGGATCCCGGGCCTCTACGACGTCGACGACGACGGCGACCTGCTACCGGACGTCGGCGAGCGGCCATCCGGCCGGGCGCTGGCGCCCTCGGCAGCCGTCCCGCTCGCTCTCGCGGGAACGTGCCCGCAGCTGGTCTGCTCCGGGCGGGTGAGCGCCCGCGTGACCGACGTGAAGGACACCGACCTTGCACTGGCGCTGGCCGGTTTCGCGGCGCTGCTCGCCGCGATCAGCCTCGGCTGGCAGATCGCCTCCGCGCTTGCCCGCCGCAGGCGCCGGGTCAGGGTGGAGGCCCGCCTGGGACTCCCGGTCTACCAGCAGGGCGGGGGCAGCTGGGCCGTCTTCATCGAGGTCCGCAACGAGACCGGCCACCCCGTACGGTGGGTGTCGGCGACCCTGGCCACCGCTGACGACAGGTCCCTGTACCTGATGCAGTTCCCGCCCGGCGGCGAGCTGCCGGCGGTGATCGAGCCGGGCGACTCGCACCACACCTGGGTGGCCGTCACCGAGCTGGAGCGCAGCGGGCTCGACCTGCACGCGCCCATCGCAGCCGAGATCAAGCTCGCCGACGGCGGGCTGATCAGGTCACGAGCCCGGCGGCTCGTGTCGCGCTCGATCGCCGAGCGCCTGCGCGGGCAGCGCTAGCTCTTGGCCTTCTTGGTCCCGGTGATCTTCTTCAGCTGACCCGGCGGGATCTTTCCGCTGTTCCCCGCCTCCATGCTCTGGAGGATCGCCGGATCGACGGGCGCCCCGGTGCTGTCGAGCACGGGCGGCGCCGGAACATCGACGGGAGGCGGCACGGGATTGGCCACCGGGTTCGTGACCGGCGGCGCAGAGACGGGCACCGGGTCGGCGTTCTTGTCGTGTCCCTTCGCCTTCCCGTTCCCATTGCCGTTTGCGTTCCCGTTCCCATTGCCGTTGGTGGCCGGAGTGTCCACCGGCGCAGCCGTCACCGGGGTGGTCACCGGCACGGAGACGTCCGGGACGCCGGCGGCAGGAGAGCCGTCAGAGGATGATCCCGGCACCGTGCCGCCGCCGTCGGCGGCGGGTGAGCTGCCGCCGAGTGCCGTGCCCGGAGGCTGGCCCGGAGGGCCGCCGGTCACGTCACCGCCGACCGGGGCCTGCGGAAGCGCGTTGACGACGAGAGCCGGGACCACGAGCGCCGGCCTCTTGGCGCCGGCCGGGAGCGGGCCCTGACCGCCGTAAAGCACCTCGGCGGCCTTGCGTGGATCTGCGGGCAGCCCATCGGGGCGCACGGCCGTGCTGTCCTGCTTCGTGCCGTGAGAGCTCACGACCTTCGGAAGCGAAACGGGGATGCCGCTGTGCTTCACCGCCATCCCGCCTCCGCCGACGACGGCGACCGTGGCCACCACCGCCACCGCCTTCTGTGCCAGCGAGGCTGCCTGGTCGGCGCCCGCGTGGCCGGCCGCGCTCATCTGCACGAGAGCCGTCTGGGCCTGCGTCGAGAAGCCTGATGCGCCTGCCCCGGCCCCGGCCCCGGCCTCGCCGGATGCAGCTGGGTCACGCCGGAACAGGAAGACCGGCAGCGGAATGAGCGCCGCGGCGCGATCGACGACTCTGCGCAGCGATCCCGCCTGGGCGGCCTGGTGCGCAAGCCCGTGCAGGCCCATCGCGGCCGCCTCGCGGCGGCACCCCTGGCATGTCCGCAGGTGCCGCATCGCGACTCGCCGCTCGCGGCCGGCGCCGATTCCCTCGGCCCAGCCTGCCATCGCCGAGCGTACCTGCAGGCAGCGGGCGCCGGTCGAGATCTCGGCGAACTCGCCCTTCAGGCCGCGCCGGGCGCGGAAGAGGATGCTCTCGACCGCCGGGCGCGACAGCGACAGGCGCCGCCCGATCTCGTCATACGAGAGCCCTTCGAGCTCTCGCAGGACGAGTGCCTTGTGCTGGGCCGCGGGCAGCTCGCCGAACGCCTGGCGCAGGTGCTCGATGTCCTCCTTGCTGGAGACGTGCCCGTGGATGCTCTGCGCCGGCGGGCGCAGCGGCCGGCTCTCGGCAGCGTCGAGCTGGTAGGAGTCGATTGCGATCTCCTCGCGGCTGACCCGGCGCAGGTGGTCGATGCACGCGTTGCGGGCGATCCTGTGGAGCCAGGGCGCGAAAGCGTCGGGCGTCTCGAGCGTGCCCAGATTCCGCAGCGCGGAGACGAACACCTCCTGAACCACGTCGTCGACGCGACCGTCGTCCGGCACGCTGCCGCGGACGAATGCGGTTATACGAGGTCTGTAGCGGCGAAACAGCGCTTCAAATGCCGGCTGGCTGCCGCGCCGAGCGGCCGTAGCGAGTTGCGCATCCGTTGTGTCAGCGCACGCGAAATCTTCAATCAGCGCCTTCAAGCCCGTCCCCTATGCGAATCCACAGTTGCTCGGAAAGCCGCCGAGCCGGCCCGGGCCCGCCGGAGGCGGGACCGGCTGCGAAGGATGTTACCCGTACCTACCACGGCGGCAACCCCCCAATGTTTCTCCGCTAGGGTTCCGGCCCATGTCGGGGCTGGTGAAGACCGCGATGCTCCTGTTGGCTGTCATCGCGGTGACCGTCAGTACCGCCCTGGCTGTGGCCGGGTGTGGGGGTGACGACGGAAACTCCAGCACCACCACTCAGAACCAGGTCAGCCCCGAACTGCTGAGCGCCGCGGAGGCGAGCGCGGAGCGGTCGGCGGCGGCGTCCGCGAGGAAGGCCAGCGACCGCTATCTGCCGGGACGGCTCGAGATGCGCGCCGCCTGCACCGGCCCGACGCCGGCTCCGCCGCCCGACATTCCGTTCCAGGTGAGGTGTCTGGTCGAGGGCTTCGGGACGCCGCCGAACAAGGACAGCCTCTCCTACATGACCAACGAGGACTGGCTGGTTCCGATCGATTCCTCCGGCAAGGTGGGCGAGGCGACGATCGCCGGGCCGGCCCGGATCCGGACCTACAGGCGCAAGGACGACCGCCTCGACTGCACGAACCGCAAGGCGCGTCCGCAGAAGTGTGCACCGCCTCTCCCAGGGCAGGTCGTCACGCCGCCTCCCACCGTTCCGCAGGGGTAGCCCGGGGCGTTTACGGCTCGTAGCCGAAGGTCGCGAGCGCCTCGCGAAAGGCGGTTGCGCAGGCTTCCTGGAGGTCATCCGGCAGGTCGGCTCGCCACCTGCCGACCGACTGCGACGCGCTGCGGGTGCGGTGGCGGGCCAGCTCTGGCATCTCGGTGGCCAGCGCCGCCTGCATCTCGTCGAGCCGGGCGGGGGAAGAATCGACCTCGATGTGGTCCAGCAGGGCCGCGAGGGTCTCGACCGGGCTTTGGACGAGGTCCTCGTAGCGGACCAGGTGCGCCCGATCCCGGCGGCGCTCCCATGCGCGGACCAGCGTGGTCGACCAGCCCGCCAGGCCCTCGATCCACTCCGTGTCCCCGGCGGCGTCGGCGCGTCCGAATCCCTCGACGCCGCGGCGGCGGTTGAAATCCATGATCGAGGCGACCATGTCACGGAAGTCGCGGACCAGGAACACCTCGCGGCTCGCTGGATACAGCTCCGCGCCGAGCGCGGCCGTGCGCAGCGAGTGCTTCTCGGCGAACAGGCGGGCGCGGGGCTTGTCCGCGCCTTTCGCGATCTGGTCATAGACCGCCGCGATCCGCTCCTGGGAGATGCGAGCGAGCTGCTCCAGCGCCTCCGATCCGAGCCACCGCTGCAGGTCGGAGTCGCGCAGGCGCGGCGGGGGGCGGTCGGCCCCGAGCCACCAGAGCGGGTTCTCCAGGTTGCCCGCAGGCGCGATCTGCCGCATGTAGCTCGACGGGTCCGACAGCGTCATGAGGACATCCAGCCAGTAGCCGGCCACCTGCTGCTCATACCGGTGAGGCCGGTAGACCAGCACCTCAGGGTGGGCTTCCAGCATTCGCATCAGGGCCATCGACCCGGTGCGCCCGAGCGTGGTCAACATCAGCGGCTGAAGGTCGGTCTCGAAACCGGTGCGGACCGGCTCGCGCGTTCCGCGCAGCAGTGCCATCGGAGCGCGGCTGCCACTCTCGAGCACCACTCGGACCTCGAGCTCGAACCCGGGCGGGAGCGCGAGCGCGCTCTGAGCAGTGGCAAAGCCGATCTCCGTGCGCCCGTTCGCCTTCGGGTGGGTGGCGGCCAGGCGCGGCCGGCTCACGTCCAGGGGGACGCGCCGCAGCGCTTGGCCGTCGTGCATGATCTCCGCCTCGACCGCCGGCTCGGCTTCGCCGATCGCCCAGCCGCGAAGCTCGAGCGCGTACGTCGCAAGCTGCTCGCCGGGCGCGGGAGCGTCTCAGCCCCGAGCCGGCAAGGGTGTCCGCCTGCTCGGCCGCGACCTCCTGTACCCGTACGACTGCGTTCAACCCAGGCGAGGGTACGCGAGATCGATGATCAGGGGACGAACACGCCCTGGCGGGCGAAGACGGTGTTGTCGTTCGTCGAGACCAGGCCGTCCGCGCCGCCGTCCAGTGAGCACGATCTGGCCCGAGCTCCCAGTTCGAGCGCTTCAGCTCGGCAACGGCTCCCGGCATCACGGCGTCGATGGTGGTCGCCGACCTGACACGAGCCGCCGGTCGTAGTGCCAGACGTCTGCACGCACGGCACTGGGGCCACGAGCGAGGCTACCTGCACCGTCCCGATCTCCGTCGCCGCTCGGCCCGTTGCCCGCGGTCGGTGATCTGCAGCGGCAGCACGAGCCCGAGCTGGCCCGTGTAGTCGTTGTTGATGTTGGCGCTCGTCCGGACGTCCTCGACGTTCACGTTGACGGACACGTCTGCCTCATCCGCGGGCGTGGCGGGATCGCCGTTGATCACCTTCAGCAGCGCGTTCGCCGACGAAGTTGGCTGTACTTGCGCGTTGGCGTCGGGCGTCCCCGCGGTCAGGTAGCTCGAGCTCATCACGGGCGGGTTGCACGAGCTGTACGTCAATGGGGCGGCGTGTGCGCGGTTGGGCGAGCCGCACCCGTCGTAGGCGTTGACGAACGGGACGTTGATCGGCGTAGCAGCCTTGGGACGCGGGTAGCCGCGGATGTTCGTGAAGGTACACGTGACGGTCTCACCGGAGCTGACGTCGATGTTCGTCACCGGGCTTCCGTCGCTGCAGCTCGCGCCGCTCTGCGACCAGTTGGCCGGCAGGGTCTCGGATAGCGAGTAACCGGATCCCGGAACGACGTTCGCGAACGTGCGGGTGTTCGAGAGCGTCGCATCCGCGTCGTCGTCGAGGTTGAAGCTGGCCGGCGAGAGGCCGCCACCGGCCGTGAATGCGAAGTCCTGGGCGTCGTTCGGTTGCGCGTCCTTGACCACGACGATCTGGCCCCGCTTGCGGTTGGTGAACGTGCAGGTCACGGTCTCGCCGGCCGAGATGGAGATGTTCGCGATCGGGCTGCCGTCGTCGCACGTGGCGCCGGTCTGGTCCCAGCCGCTCGGCACGGTCTCCGCCAGCGAATAGCCGGAGCCGGGGGTCACGCTGGAGAACGTGCGGGTGTTGGAGAGCGTGCCGTCGGAGTCGTCATCGAGGCTGAAGCTGTTGGGCGAGAGGCCGCCACCGGCCGTGAAGCTGAAGTCCTGGGAGTCGTTCGGCTGCGCGTCCTTGACGACGACGAGCTGGCCGCGCCTGCTGTTGGTGAAGGTGCAGTTGACCGTCTCGCCCGGGCCGACGTCGATGCTGGAGGGCGAGCTGCCGTCGTCGCAGGTGGCGCTGTCCTGGATCCAGCCGCTGGTCGCCTGCTCGGAGACCGAGTAGGTGCCGGGTGCCACGTTGTTGAAGGTCTGGCTGTTGGGGAGCGTGCCGTCGGAGTCGTCGTCGAGGCTGAAGCCCGCCGGCGAGAGGCCGCCGTTCGCGGTGAAGGAGAAGTCCTGCGGGTCGTTCGGCTGCGCGTCCTTGGTGATCACGATCTGACCACGCTTCGTGTTCGTGAACGTGCAGGTCACGACCTCACCGGCACTGACAGAGATGTTGAACGTCGGGCTGCCGTCGTCGCAGGTGGCACTGGAGAGGTCCCAGCCGGCGGGCGTGGCCTCGCTGACCGTGTATCCGCTGCCGGGCGCCACATCGGTGAAGCTCTGGGTGTTCGAGAGCGCGGGGTCGGAATCGTCGTCGAGGGTGAAGCTCGCCGGCGAGAGGCCGCCGCCCGCGGTGAAGGAGAAGTTCTGCGGGTCGTTCGGCTGCGCGTCCTTGATCACGCGGATCTGCCCGTGACGCAGGTTGGTCCAGGTGCACGTGACCGTCTCGCCGGCGCTGACCGAGATGTTGGAGACCGGGCTGCCGTCATCGCAGGTCGCGCTTCCGAGGCTCCAGCCCGCCGGCACCGACTCGGACACCGAGTAGCCGGAGCCAGGCAGGACGTTGGCGAACGTATGCGCGTTGGGCAGCGTCGGGTCGGAGTCGTCGTCGAGCGAGACGCTCGTGGGCGACAGGCCGCCTCCGGCCGTGAACGTGAAGTCCTGCGGGTCGTCGGGCTGAGCGTCCTTGACGATCACGATGTTCCCGCGCTTGACGTTGGTGAAGGTGCAGGTGACGGACTCCCCGGCGGTCAGGTCGATGCTCGCCGGCGAGCTGCCGTCGTCACAGACCGCGGCCGACTGATCCCAGCCCGGCGGCACCGTCTCGGCGACCGAGTAGCCGTTCGCCGGCACGAGGTTGGAGAACGTGCGCGTGTTCGGGAGCGTGCCGTCCGAGTCGTCGTCGAGCGAGAAGTTCAGCGTTCCGTCACCCGGCACCGCAGCCGTGAACGAGAAGTCCTGCGGGTCGTTCGGCTGGGCCTGCTTGACGACCGTCAGGGATGCACGCTTGCGGTTGGCGAACGTGCACGTGACGACCTCTCCCGCGGCGACGTCGATGTTCGCCGGCGAGCTGCCGTCGCTGCAGGTGGCGCTCGTCTGGTCCCAGCCGCCGGGCACCGTCTCGGCGACCGAGTAGCCGGAGCCGGGAACGACGTTGCTGAAGCTCTGCGTGTTCGACAGCGTCCCGTTCGAGTCGTCGTCGAGGCTGAAGCCGGCCGGCGAGAGGCCGCCTCCCGCGGTGAAGGCGAAGTCCTGGGCGTCATTGGGCGTCGCGTCCTTGACGACGTTGATCTGGCCGCGCTTGCGGTCGTGGAACGTGCAGGTGACGGTCTCGTCGGGGCCGACGTCGATGTTCGTCACCGGGCTGCCGTCATCACAGGAGGCCGCGGTCAGGTCCCATCCGGTGGGAACGGTCTCCGAGACCGAGTAGCCGGAGCCCACCGCCACGTTGTTGATGTTCTGGGTGTTCGAGAGCGTCGGGTTCGCGTCGTCGTCCAGCTGGAAGCTCGCCGGCGAGAGGCCGCCACCCGTCGTGAACGTGAAGTCCTGCGGGTCGTTCGGGCGTGGCGTCCTTGACCACGACGATTCTGCCGCGCTTCTGGTTGGTGAAGTTGCAGGTGACGTGCTCGCCGGGGCTCAGCGTCACGTTCGACGGGGCGCTGCCGTCGTCGCAGGTGGCGCTCGACTGGTCCCAGCCCGCGGGCACAGTCTCGGTCACGACGTAGCCCGAGTTCGGCACGACGTTGTTGAACGTGCGCGAGTTGGGCAGCGTCGGGTCGGAGTCGTCGTCGAGCGAGAAGTTGAGGGACCCGTTGCCGGGCACCGCGACCGTGAAGTCGAAGTCCTGCGCGTCGCTGGGTATGGCGTTCTTCGTGACCGTGAGGACCGCCCGCTTGCGGTTGTTGAACGTACAGGTGACGACCTCGCCGGGAGCGACGTCGACGTTCGTGACCGGGCTGCCGTCACTGCAGGTGGCGCTGACGTCTGGTCCCATCCGCTGGGCACCGTTTCCTGGATGCCGTAGCCGGCCGAGGGCACGACGTTCGTGATCGCCTGCGTGTTCGAGAGGGTCCCGTCGGAATCGTCGTCGAGGTCGAAGCTCGAGACCGGCAGGCCGCCCGACGTGGTGAACGAGAAGTCCTGCGGGTCGTTCGGCGTCGCGTCCTTGACGACGTTGATCTGGCCACGCTTGCGGTTGGCGAACGTGCACGTCACGGTCTCGCCCTCGGACACGTCGATGTTCGAGATCGGGCTGCCGTCACTGCAGGTGGCGCTGGTCTGATCCCAGCCGCTCGGCACCGTCTCCGCCAGCGAGTACCCGCTGCCCGGCAGCACGCTGCTGAAGGTGCGCGTGTTGGAGAGCGTCGGATTCGCGTCGTCGTCGAGCTGGAAGCTCGCCGGAGAGAGCCCGCCGCCCGCGGCGAAGGAGAAGTCCTGCGGATCGTCGGGGGTGGCGTCCTTCACGACCACGATCTGCCCGCGCTTGGCGTTGACGAAGGTGCACGTCACCGTCTCACCCGCGCCCACGTCGATGTTCGTCACCGGGCTGCCGTCGCTGCAGGTGGCGCCTGTCTGGTCCCACCCGCCGGGCACCGTCTCGGCGATCGAATAGCCGGCGCCGGGCACGACGTTGGTGAAGGACTGGGTGTTCGGCAGCGTCCCGTTGGAGTCGTCGTCGAGGCTGAAGCTCGCGGGCGACAGGCCGCCGCCGGCGGTGAACGCGAAGTCCTGCGGGTCATTGGGCTGGGCGTCCTTCACGACGTTGATCTGGCCCCGCTTGCGGTTGGCGAAGGTGCAGGTGACCGTCTCGTCGGGCCCGACCGAGATGTTCGTCACCGGACTGCCGTCGTCGCAGGTAGCGGACGTCTGGTCCCAGCCGGATGGCACGGATTCCGCGACGGAGTAGCCGGAGCCCACGGCCACGCTGGAAATCGTCTGGGTGTTCGAGTGGGTCGGGTCGGCATCGTCGTCGAGGACGAAGCTGCCCGGCGAGAGGCCGCCGCCGGTCGTGAACGAGAAGTCCTGCGGGTCGCTCGGAGTCGCCTGCTTGACGACCACTATGCGGCCACGCTTCTGGTTCGTGAAGGTGCACTCGACGCTCTCGCCCGGCGAGAGCGAGACGTTCGTGACCGGGCTGCCGTCGTCGCAGGTGGCGCTCGACTGGTCCCAGCCGCCAGGCACCGTCTCCGACACCACGTAGCCCGAGGCGGGCGCGACGTTGTTGAAGTTCCGCGAGTTGGCGAGCGCGGGGTCGGAGTCGTCGTCGAGCGAGAAGTTCAGCGAGCCGTCGCCGGGCACCGCGAGTTGAACGCGAAGTCCTGCGGGTCGTTCGGTACGGCGTCCTTGGTGACGGTCAGCGAAGCCCGCTTGGTGTTGACCCAGGTGCAGGTGACCGTCTCGCCCGGAGCGACGTCGATATTCGACACGGGGCTGCCGTCGCTGCAGGTGGCCGACGTCTGGTCCCAGCCGGAGGGCACGTCTCGTTGAGCGGTAGCCGGCTCCCGGCACGACGTTCGTGAAGGTCTGCGTGTTCGACAGCGTGGCGTCGGCGTCGTCGTCGAGGCTGAAGCCGGCGGGGCTGAGGCCGCCGCCCGCGGTGAAGGCGAAGTCCTGCGGGTCGTCGGGCACGGCGTCCTTGACGACGATGATCTGGCCGCGCTTGCTGTTCGTGAACGTGCAGGTCACCGTCTCGCCGGCCGCGACGTCGATGTTCGCGGGTGAGCTGCCGTCGTCACAGGTCGCGGACGTCTGGTCCCAGCCCGGCCGGCACCGTCTCCGAGAGCGAGTAGCCGGAGCCGGGCACGACGTTGTTGAGCGTCTGGGTGTTGGACAGCGTCGCGTTGGCGTCGTCGTCGAGGCTGAAGCTCGCGGCGACGAGGCCGCCGCCGCCGTGAAGGCGAAGTCCTGCGGGTCGTCGGGCGTCGCGTCCTTGACCACCACGATCTTGCCCCGCTTGCGGTTGGTGAACGTGCAGGTGATCGATCTCGCCCGGCGAGACGTCGATGTTCGAGACCGGGCTGCCGTCGCTGCACAGGTCGCCGCCGTCTGGTCCCAGCCGGCGGGAACGCTCGGCGACCGAGTAGCCCGGCCTGCGGGACAACGCCCGTGAAGCTGCGCGTGTTCGACAGCGTCCCGTCCGCATCGTCGTCGAGCGAGAAGCTGGCCGGCGAGAGGCCGCCGGCCGGCGGTGAAGCGCGAAGTCCTGCGGCGTCGTCGGGCAGCGAGTCCTTGACGACGATGATCTGCCCGCGCTTGCGGTTCGTGAACGTGCAGGTGACCGTCTCGCCACCGCTGACGCGAGATGTTCGTGACCGGGCTGCCGTCGTCGCAGGTGGCGCTCGACTGGTCCCATCCGGTCGGCACGGTCTCGGCGACCGAGTAGCCGGAGCCCGACCGCCACGTTGGTGAAGGTCTGGCGTGTTGGAGAGCGTCGGGTCGGAGTCGTCGTCGAGCGAGAAGCTCGCCGGCGAGAGGCCGCCGCCCGGTCGTGAACGAGAAGTCCTGCGGGTCGTTCGGCGGGGCGTCCTTGACGACCACAGATCCGGCCGCGCTTGCTGGTTCGTGAAGGTGCAGGTCGACGCTCTCGCCGCGGCTGAGAGCTGACGTTCGATGACCGGGCTGCCGTCGTCGCAGGTGGCGGCTCGACTGGTCCCAGCCGCGCCGGCACCGTCTCCGACCACCGACGTAGCCCGCGGCCCGGGCGCGACGTTGTTGAAGGTCCGCGAGCTGTTGCGAGCAGCGTGGCGTCGGCGTCGTCGTCGAGCGAGAAGCTCGAGCGAGCCGCCGCCGGGCACCGCGACGTTGAACGCGAAGTCCTGCGGGTCGTTCGGTACGGCGTCCTTGGCGACGGTCAGCGAAGCCCGCTTGGTGTTGACCCAGGTGCAGGTCACCGTCTCGCCCGGAGCGACGTCGATATTCGACACGGGGCTGCCGTCGCTGCAGGTGGCCGAGGTCTGGTCCCAGCCGGAGGGCACCGTCTCGTTGAGCGTGTAGCCGGCTCCCGGCACGACGTTCGTGAAGGTCTGCGTGTTCGACAGCGTGGCGTTGGCGTCGTCGTCCAGGCTGAAGCCGGCGGGGCTGAGGCCGCCGCCCGCGCTGAAGGCGAAGTCCTGCGGGTCGTCGGGCACGGCGTCCTTGACGGCGATGATCTGGCCTCGCTTGCGGTTTGAGAACGTGCAGGTCACCGTCTCGCCCGCCGCGACGTCGATGTTCGCGGGTGAGCTGCCGTCGTCACAGGTCGCGGACGTCTGATCCCAGCCGCCCGGCACCGCCTCGGACAGCGAGTAGCCGGAGCCGGGCACGACGTTGTTGTAGGTCTGCGTGTTGGACAGCGTCGCGTTGGCGTCGTCGTCGAGGCAGAAGCTCGCGGGGCTGAGGCCGCCGCCCGCGGTGAAGGCGAAGTCCTGCGGGTCGTCGGGCGTCGGCGTCCTTGACCGCGATGATCTGGCCGCGCTTGCTGTCCGTGAACGTGCAGGTGATCGTCTCGCCAGGTGAGACGTCGATGTTCGACACCGGGCTGCCGTCGCTGCAGGTGGCCGAGTTCTGGCCCCAGCCGCTCGGCACCGTCTGCGCCACGGAGTAGCCCGATCCCACCGGCACGTTCGTGAAGCTGCGGGTGTTCGACAGCGTCCCCTCCGCGTCGTCGTCCAGCGAGAAGCTGGTCGGTGAGAGGCCGCCGGCGGCCGTGAACGCGAAGTCCTGCGGGTCATCCGGTACGGAGTCCTGGACGATGTTGATCTGACCGCGCTTGCGGTTCGTGAAGGTGCACGTGACGGTCTGGCCGCCGCTGACCGTGATGTTCGTGACGGGGCTGCCGTCGTCACACGTCGCGCTCGACTGGTCCCAGCCACTGGGCACCGATTCCGCCACGGAATAACCGTTGCCTGCGACGACGTTGCTGATCGTCTGGGTGTTCGACAGCGTCGGATCGGAGTCGTCGTCGAGCGAGAAGCTCGACGGCGACAGGCCGCCGCCGGTCGTGAACGAGAAGTCCTGCGGGTCGTTCGGCTGGGCGTCCTTGACCACCACGATCGTCCCGCGCTTGTTGTTCGTGAACGTGCAGGTGACGTCCTCGCCGACGCTCAGGCTGACGTTGGACGTCGGGCTGCCGTCGCTGCAGGTCGCCGAGCCGAGATCCCAGCCGGTCTGTGCCTGCTCGCTGATCGAGTACCCGCTGCCGGGCGGCAGGTTCGAATACGTGCGGGTGTTGGAGAGCGTCGGGTCGGCGTCGTCGTCCAAGCTGAAGCTCGCCGGCGAGAGCCCGCCACCGGCCGTGAAGGCGAAGTCCTGCGGGTCGTTCGGCACGGCGTCCTTGACGACCGTCAGGCTGGCCCGCTTGCTGTTCACCCAAGTGCAGGTGACCGTCTCGCCCGCGCTGACGTCGATGTTGCCCAGCGGACTGCCGTCGCTGCAGGTCGCCGAGGTCTGGTCCCAGCCGGTCGGCACCGTCTCCGACAGCGAATAGCCGGTGCCCGGCACCACGTTGCTGAAGGTCTGGGTGTTCGGCAGCGTTCCGTTCGAGTCGTCGTCGAGTGAGAACGACGCCGGAGACAGGCCGCCGCCGGCGGTGAACGCGAAGTCCTGCGGGTCATTCGGCACGGCGTCCTTGACGGCGATGATCTGGCCCCGCTTGCGGTCGTTGAAGGTGCATGTCACGGTCTCGCCGGGCTGGATGTCGACTGCCGAGGGCGAGCTGCCGTCATCGCATACGACCGAGCTCTGGTCCCACCCGGAGGGGACGGTCTGCGAGACGGACACGGCGGAGCCCGGGATCAGGTTGCCGAACGTCCGCGAGTTGCCGAGTGTCGGGTCGCTGTCGTCGTCGAGCGAGAAGTTGACCGAGCCCCCCGACGTGGAGGCACTGAAGGCGAAGTCCTGGGCGTCGTTCGGGGTCGAGTCCTGGACGACGACGAGCCTGCCGCGCTTGCGGTTGGCGAAGGTGCAGGTGACCGTCTCACCGGAGCCGACGTCGATGTTCGACACCGGGCTGCCGTCGTTGCAGGTGGCGGCGGTCTGGTCCCAGCCGGTCGGGACGGACTCCGCCACCGAGTAGCCGGCCTGCGGCGTCACGCCCGTGAAGCTACGCGTGTTCGACAACGTCCCGTCGGCGTCGTCGTCGAGCGAGAAGCTCGTCGGCGAGAGGCCGCCGGCGGCCGTGAAGGAGAAGTCCTGCGGGTCGTCGGGAGTCGAGTCCTTGACGATGTTGATCTGCCCGCGCAGCTTGTTGACGAAGGTGCACGTGACGGTCGTCCCGGGGCTGATCGTGATTGCGGTGGGCGAGTTGCTGTTGTTACAGGTGCCAGACGTCTGTGCCCACGCCGCCGGCACGCTCTCGGTGAGCGAGTAGGGCGCGACGGAGCCGGTCGGGATGTTCGACCAGGTCTGGGTGTTCGACAGCAGCGGATCGCTGTCGTCGTCGAGAGTGAAGTTGCTCGGCGACAGGCCGCCGGTGCTCGTGAACGGGAAGTCCTGCGGGTCGTTTGGCTGGGCGTCCTTGACCGCGACCAGGCTGCCGCGCTTGTTGTTCGTGAACGTGCAGGTCGTGGTCTCGTTGGCGCTCAGGACGATCGCCGTCACCGCGCTCCCATCGCTGCACGTCGCGCTGGCGAGGTCCCAGCCCGCTGGGATCGACGTCTCGCCGACGTTGTAGGTGCCGGGCACGAGGTTCGCGAACTGGCGCGTGTTGGAGAGCGCGCCGTTCGTGTCGTCGTCGAGCTGGAAGCTGGTCGGGCTGAGCGGAGCGCCCGCCGTGAAGTTGAAGTCCTGTCCGTCGTCGGGAACCGCGTCCTTGACGATGTTCAGCGTGGCGGCTCGCTGGTTCGACGAACGTGCAGGTGACCGTCTGGCCGCCGGCGACCGTGATGGCAGCCGGCGAGTTGCCGTTGCTGCAGCGTCGCGCTCGTGGATCACGAACCCGGCGACCGCGGTCTGGGTGATCGAGTACCCGCCCTGCGCGACGACGTTCGCGAACGTCTGGGTGTTGGACCGGGTGGGGTTGTTGTCGTCGTCGAGGATGACGCTGGCTCGGGGTGAGGCCTCCGCCGGCCGTGTACGTGAAGTCCTGGCCGTCATTCCCGGCTGGTAGTCGTGGACGAGGACGATCGAGCCCTGCTTCTTGTTCGTGAAGGTGCAGGTGACCGTCTGGCCCGCGGCGACGGTGATGCTCGAGGGCGAGTTGCCGTTGTCGCACGTGGCCCCGGAGAGGTTCCAGCCGGACGGGTTGGCGCCCTGCGTGACCGAGTACGAGCCGGGCGTGATGTTCGCGAACGTGCGCGTGTTCGAGAGCGTCGCGTTCGCGTCGTCGTCGAGGCTGAAGCTCGAGGGAGACAGGCCGCCCGTCGACGTGTAGCTGAAGTCCTGCGGCGTCGTCGGGCTGGGAGTCCTCGACGACCACGAGCGAGCCGCGTTTTGTGTTCGTGAACGTGCACGTGACGTTCTCACCCGCGCTGAGGTTGATGTTCGAGATGGCGCTGCCGTCGCTGCACGTCGCCGAGCTCTGATCCCAGCCGCCCGGCACCGTCTCGCTGACGTTGTAGCCGCTGCCCGGCGCGACGTTGCTGAAGGTGCGCGTGTTCGAGAGCGTCCCGTCCGCGTCGTCGTCGAGCGAGAAGCTGGACGGGAGACAGCCCGCCGCCCGCCGTGAACGAGAAGTCCTGCGGGTCGTCGGGCACCGCGTTCTTGACCACGTTCAGAGTCGCGAGCTTGGTGTTGACCCAGGTGCACGTCACGACCTCGCCCGGCGAGAGGTTGATGGTGCCGACGGGGCTGCCGTCGCTGCAGGTCGCCGATGTCTGGGTCCAGCCACCGGGCAGCGTCTCCGACAGCGAGTAGGTGCCCGCCACCACGTTGTTGAAGCTCTGGGTGTTCGACAGGGTCCCGTCGGAGTCGTCGTCGAGGCTGAAGCTCGAGGGCGAGAGACCTCCGCCCGCGCTGAAGGCGAAGTCCTGCGGGTCGTTCGGCACGGCGTCCTTGACCGCGATGATCTGGCCGCGCTTCGTGTTCGAGAAGCTGCAGGTGACCGTCTCCCCGGGAGCGACGTCGACGTTGGCGATCGGGCTCCCGTCGTCACAGGTCGCGGACGACATGTCCCAGCCGCTCGGAACCGTCTCGGCCAGTGCGTAGCCCGACCCCGGCACGACGTTGTTGAAGGTCTGGGTGTTCGAAAGCGCGCCGTTGGCGTCGTCGTCGAGCGTGAAGCTCGAGGGCGAGAGGCCGCCGCCGGCGGTGAACGAGAAGTCCTGGGCGTCGTCGGGGATGGAATCCTCGACCACGATGATCTTGCCGCGCTTGCGGTTGGAGAACGTGCAGTTGACCGTCTCTCCGGCGCTCACGTCGATGTTCGTCGGCGGGCTGCCGTCGCTGCAGGTCGCGCTGGTCTGGTCCCAGCCGCCCGGCACGGACTCGGCGAGCGAGTAGCCGGACCCGGCCGGCACCGTGGCGAACGTCCGGCTGTTGGGCAGGGTGCCGTCCGCGTCGTCGTCGAGCGAGAAGCTGGAGGGCGACAGGCCCCCGCCCGCTGTGAACGAGAAGTCCTGCGGATCGTCGGGGGTGGAGTCCTTCGTGACCACGATCTGCCCGGTCGTGGCGTTCGTGAACGTGCAGGTGACGGTGGTGTTGAACGGCACCTGGATCGCGGTCACCGGGCTCCCGTTGTCGCACGTCGCGCTCTGCTGGCCCCAGCCGGGGGGGATGGTCTCCGCGACCGAGAAGGTGGCGCTGTTGGAGAGGTTCGTGAATGTGCGGCTGTTGGAGAGCGTCGGATCGCTGTCGTCGTCGAGCAGGAAGGTGCTCGGGTTGAGGCCGGTGGTGGTGAACGAGAAGTCCTGCGGGTCGTTCGGCTGCGCGTCCTTGACCACGACCAGGGATCCGCGCTTGCGGTTCGTGACCGTGCACGTGACCGTCTCGCCGGGAGACACGTCGATGTTGCTGACCGGGCTCCCGTCCGAGCAGGAGAGGCCGGTGATCGCCCACCCCGTGGCCGCGGTCTGCGACAGCGAGTAGCCGGCGCCGGGGGTGAGGTCGTCGAAAGAGATCGTGTTCGAATGTGTGGGGTCCGCATCGTCGTCGAGGACGAAGCTCGCCGGGCTGAGGCCGCCGCCGGCCGTGTAGTTGAAATCCTGCGCGTCGTCGGGAATCGAGTCCTCGACCAGGACTATCCGCCCTCGCTTGCGGTTGGTGAAGGTGCACGTGACGGTCTCGGCGGGAGCCACGTTGATCGCCGCCGGCGACGACCCGTTGTCGCACGATAGCGCCGGTCTGGTCCCAGCCGGCAGGAGCGATGTCCTGGCTGACCGAGTAGCCGGTCCCCGGCGAGACGTTCGTGAAGCTGCGCGTGTTGGACAGCGCCGGGTCGAAGTCGTCGTCGAGGTTGAACGTGCTCCCGCCGCCGATGCCCAGGCTGAGGCCACCGCCGATCGTGAACGAGAAGTCCTGGGGGTCCTCGGGGGTGTTGTCCAGGACGATGTTGACCTGGCCGCCGACGTCAGCCGAGTAGACGTCGTCCGAGTTGTCGGTGTCCTGCGCCGTCAGCTGCTCCTTGGTGCGGAAGAAGACGCGCTTGCCATCCGGCGTCGCGCCGGAGTAGGAGACGTCGTAAGGGCCGTTGCCTCCCGTGGGCCCGGTCGAGATCAGGTAGAGGTTGCCGCCCGTGCGTTCGTAGAGGTCGCTCGGAGGTGTCGGTGTCGGAGGGGAGCAGCGACTCGTACGTATAGAAGAAGACGTCGTTGCCGTCGGCCGAGTTCGTGGCGGGGTGGGCGTCGGCGTCCTGCGTCCCGCCGGACAGCAGCGTCCGAGTGCCGGTCGTGCTGTCGAACTGGTACATGTCGTCCGACGGGATCCGTGTCCGAGCCGGAGAGCTTCTCCTCGGTGCGGAAGAACAGCTTCGTGCCGTCATCAGAGACGCCCTCGCCGATGGCATTGCTGGACTGGAGACCGGGGCCGCCGCCGGTCGCGAGCGTCGTGGTGCCCCCTGAGCGCAGGTAGACGTCGGTATAGGGGTCGAGGTCGGAGGAGATCAGCTTCTCCGTGGTCTCGAAATACACCTTGCTGCCGTCCTGCGAGGCGAAGGCGAAAGTGGCCGGGGTATCGGGAAGCGGTGACTGCTGGCCGATCGACAGCAGATTCGTGGTGGACCCGTTGACCCGCTCGTACACGTCGCTGCCGTTGTCCGTGTCCGCGGATGTGAGCTGCTCCCGGCTGGCGAACATCACCCGCGAGCCGTCGGAGCTCACGAACCGGAACGTGGCGCGCAGGTCGGGGTCGGACGAGGTCGTCGGGCCCGTCGAGATGAGCGTGGTGGTGCCGCCCGATCGCTGATAGACGTCCTGCACCCCGTCGGTGTCCTGCGCAAGCAGCGACTCGTCCGTGTGTATGAAGACCTTGCTCCCGTCGGGGGTGGCGCCCGCCCACTCCGCCATGTTGTTGCCGTTGCCGCCGTCCGGCCCGGTGGACATCAGCGTCGTGTTGCCCGCATATCGCTCGTACACGTCCCGGTAGGTGTCCGTGTCGCCCGAAACCAGCGCCTCTGAGGTTTCGAACCACACGTGCGATCCGTCGGAGGACGATCCAGCGAAGAAGGCGTCCTGGGCGCCGTTGCCGCCGATCGTCCCCTTGGAGAGCAGAGTCGTCTGGCCGCCCGAGCGTTCGTAGACGTCCTGGAACGTGTCGTTGTCGTCCGCGGTCAGCCTCTCGTTCGTCGCGAAGAACACCTTTGTGCCGGTCGCGTTGGTGTGGCTGTAGTTCATCGCGAAGGCGCCGTTCCCGCCGGCCGGTCCCGTCGAGACGAGCGTCGTGTTGGCTCCCGTGCGCTCGTAGAGATCGATCGAACTGTCCGCGTCGGTGCCGGTCAGCGACTCCTTGGTCCAGAACAGCGCCTTGGTCGCCGTTTGAGGCACGCCGGAGAAGTCGGAGTAGTAGGGACCATTTCCGCCGGCGGGTCCGGTCGAGATCAGCTGGGAAGAGGAGTTGACGGCGGCGCCGGCGGTCGCGGGCAGGGACAGGCAGGCGACAAAAGCCACCACCAGCCCGATCGACTTCACGGCGCCGCCGCGGCGCGCGCCCCTGCCAAGGCGTGTAATTAGGTTCGCCCCCCCGAACTCCCAGCCACTTTCCCTGGAGGATTCTAGGGCTTTATCCGCGCCGTGGCGCGGAAGCCGCGCGCTCGTCCTCGGCGGGGGGCGGCCGAAAACCGCACCTCGGGTGCCGAACTGGTGGTAGCCTCACTTCGCGATGCGGGAGGGGACAGCAGGGCGGAGTCGCACGGCCAGCGGCCGCTGGCGGCTTCTCCAGAGGACCGTTGCGATTGCCTGCCTTCTGATGGTGGCCGGGGCCGCCGTCGCGCTCGCGGGCGGACAGGCGACGACCGACACGGAGGTCGCGGCCGCCGATGCACACTCCTCCCAACGTGCTGTTCATCGTGACCGACGACCAGCGCCTGGACGGCACGATGGTGATGATGCCCCAGACCCGCCAGTGGTTCGAGCAGGGCGGCACCTTCTTTCCCCAGGCGGTGGCGACCACTCCGCTCTGCTGCCCGTCGCGGTCCGGGATCTTCACGGGGGACTACTCCCACAACACGGGCGTGAAGACCAATCGCAGCGCCACGTTCCTGGACCCGCGCTTCACGCTCCAGCGGTCGCTGCACGACGCCGGTTTCTTTACCGGGATGTTCGGTAAATACCTCAACGAGTGGAGCGACCTGCGCGGGCCGCCCTACTTCGACCGCTACGCGATCTTCGACAACGGTTACAACAGCTTCCGCGCGAACGAGCAGGGAACGCTCAAGCAGATCAACCAGTACTCGACGAACTACATCCGGGACCAGGCGCTCAGTTTTCTTCAGCAATCGGAGACGAACGACAGCCAGCCCTGGTTCCTCTACCTGGCGCCGTATGCGCCGCACCTGCCGGCGGTTCCCGAGGCGCAGTATGCGAACGCGACGATCCCCGACTTCGTGCCGAACCCGGCCACGTGGGAGCCCGACCGCAGCGACAAGCCGCCGTGGGTCGCGTTCTCGCGGCTGGATCAGAGCGTGACTCTCAGCAACCGCGCCAACGAGCTGCGGACCCTGCCGTCGGTCGACAACATGGTCCAGTCGGTGATGCAGTGGATCCAGGACAACGGCGAGTCGAACACGATCGCGGTCTTCATGTCGGACAACGGATACATGTGGGGCGAGCACATGCTCGAGCAGAAGAACAGGCCCTACATCGACTCGGTCCGCGTGCCCATGTACTGGCGCTGGCCGGGGCACATCGCCACCGGGGTCACCGATAACCGGCTGGTGGCGAACATCGACATGGCTCCGACCGCGCTGGCGGCGACGGGCGTTCCACCGGCCGCCCAGATGGACGGGCACAACATCCTCGACAACACGTGGTCGCGCGACCGGATGCTCACGGAGTTCGAGTACCAGGGGGACGTCCCGTCGTGGGCGGGGCTGCTGACCCCGACCTCGCACTACATCGAGAACTACCGCCGCGGCGATGTCCGCAGCATCGCCTTCCGGGAGTACTACGACCTCACGAGCGATCCGTACGAGATCGACAACCTGCTCTCGGACGGGAACCCCGCCAACGACCCGGCGGTCGCGGCGCTGTCCGCCCAGATGGCGGAAGACCGGGTCTGCGCGGGCTCGAACTGCCCGTAGTTCCCTCCGGACCTGTGCGGCACCGGCTCCGCCGACCTTGGCTATCCTGGCCGCGATGAAGACCTACATCGCCATACCAATGACCCTGCTGGCCCTTGCGCTTGGGGCCTGCGGCGACGACAACAAGGACAGCTCGTCCTCGCAGAGCACCAACGCGCAAACGACCACGACGGGCACGACCGGCACGACGACCAGCAAGACGACGACCTCCGAGAAGAAGTCGAGCAGCTCGGACGACTCCAAGAAGAAGTCGAGTTCCTCGGAGCACAAGTCGAGCAAGCCAAAGACGACGAACTCCGGCAAGGGCACCCCCACGATCACGCCCTTCGTGGGCGCCAACAAGAACGCCGGCAAGCAGAAGAAGCCGCTCCTCACCCAGAAGGGTGCCGAGGACCTCAGCTCCCAGCTGATCGCCAAGCGCGTCTGCCAGGGCTTCCTGCCGAACAAGACGGAGGCGGAGCTCAAGAAGAACAAGACGACCTATGAGGGCGTCGCCAAGAACTTCGCAAAGGGCTGGCCCAAGGACAAGCAGGACGAGGCTTACAAGGGTTGCCTCGCGGGGCTGAAGGCGAGACATATCAAGAAGTAGCCCGATATCCGGGCTCGCCGCTGAGATCGAGAGTTGCCGCCGCTGCCCGCGCCTGGTCGCCTGGCGCGAGGAGGCGGCGGCGAACCCTCCGCGCCGGTACGCCGGGGAGCGCTACTGGGCGCGGCCGTTGCCCGGCTTCGGCGACCCGGCCGCGCGAGTGATGATCGTCGGGCTTGCTCCGGCGGCACACGGCGGCAACCGCACGGGTCGCATATTCACCGGCGACCGCTCCGGCGACTGGCTGTTCGCGGCGCTGCATCGCACCGGCTTTGCGAATCAGCCGCACTCCGTCCGGCGTGACGACGGCCTGCGGCTGACCGGCGCCTACATCGCGGCCGTCAATCGCTGCGCGCCGCCCGCGAACCGGCCGACCCCCGAGGAGCGGGACAACTGCCTCCCCTATCTGGCGCGCGAGATCGAGCTGCTGCGTGAGGTCGAGGTGATCGTCGCGCTCGGGTCCTATGCGTGGGACGGCACGCTGCGGGCGCTCGCCATGCGAGGGATCGAGGTACCCCGCCCGCGCCCGCGCTTCGGCCACGGCGCCGAGGCCGCCGTCGGTGGGTACACGCTGCGTCGGCTGCTTCCACCCGAGCCAGCAGAACACGTTCACCGGCAAGCTCACGGAGGAGATGACGGATTCCGTGCTGGCCCGTGCGCGAGAGCTTTAGTCGGCAGTCGGCAGTCGGCAGTCGGCAGTCGGCAGTCGGCAGATTGCGGCGCTGCCGTCTGCGGTCTGCCGTCTGCGCGGTCTAGACCGAGTGCACCTCTCCAGGCTCCAGCACCACCACCTTCGAGGAGGTTTTAGCCTCCACCTCCTGCTTGAACGCCCCCGCGTCGGTCTCGATCGGCGGGAAGGTGTTGTAGTGGCAGGGAATCACCGTCCCGGCGCCGATCAGCTCCGCGGCCACGACCGCGTCGTGGCGGTCCATGGTGTAGTGGCCGCCGATCGGCATGATCGCGATGTCGACGGGCGTCTGCCGGGCGATCAGCTGAAGGTCGCCGAACAGGCACGTGTCGCCGAGGTGGTAGACGGTCTGGCCCGCGAAGTTGATCACCAGGCCGCTGGCGTAGGTGACCACGCCGTCGGGCGTCGTCGAGCTGTGGAAGGCCTGCACGAGCTTCACCCATCCCCAGTCGAACTCGACTGTGCCGCCCAGGTTCGGGTCGGAGACGTTCTCGATTCCCTGGCCGGAGAGCCAGTTCGCCGTCTCGATAAGCGCAACGCAGGCCGCGCCGGTGCGCTTGGCGACGTTCACCGCGTCCGCGAGGTGGTCGACGTGGGCGTGGGTCAGCAGCACGTGCGTCGGGTTCACGTCGTCGGCGCTCAGGGGCGCCACGGGGTTGTTCGGCGACAGGAAGGGGTCGATCAGGATGCTCGTGTCACCGTCGGAAAGCTCGAACGTCGCATGGCCTAGGAAGCGGATGTCCATCGTGTTACCTCCGTGGGTTGGGGAGCGGCGAGGGGTCAGGGGAAGGAAGTAGTTCTAGCGCGAGTTCCCATCCCACGGCGACGCCGACCAGCATGCCGATGCGGGTTTCCTCTGCAAGGACCGTGCGCAGCTCGGCCAGTCGCTCCTGAGGGTCCTCGATCGCCGCGAGCTTTGCGAGGTGCTGCTGGTGGACTTCCTCGAACCAGCCTCCCTCTGCCAACGCGGCTCCCAGGACCCGCTGGAGCTGGGGCGCTGCCGCTGCGACCCGTCGCTCGGCGGCACGGAACCGCTCGGGCTCGACCAGCGCCTCGATCGCCGCTTGGAGCTGCTCGTCCGAGTAAGAGGCCTCCATCGTCGACGGCGATAATAGGCCGGTGGAAGCTGCTGCCGCACCGCGGTTGACGGAGCTCTCGCACGGCGCGGGCTGCGCCTGCAAGATCGGCCCGGGCGAGCTGGGCGACATCGTCGCGGCTCTGCCGCGCTCGAGCGACCCGGCGCTGCTGGTCGGCGCGGAGACACGCGACGACGCGGGCGTGTTCCAGGTCACCGACGAGCTGGCGATCGTCCAGACGGTCGACTTCTTCACCCCGATCGTCGACGACCCATACGACTTCGGGCGCGTGGCCGCCGCCAACGCACTGTCCGACGTGTACGCGATGGGAGCGCGCCCCGTGACCGCCCTCAACCTGGTGGCGTTCTCGCTCGAGCGCCTGGGCGCGGCGGTCCTCGCCGAGATCCTGCGCGGAGGCGCCGACGTGGCGGCGGCTGCCGGCGTGGCCATCGCCGGCGGCCACTCGATCGACGATCCCGAGCCGAAATACGGCATGGCGGTCACCGGAGTCGTGCATCCAGCCGACGTCGTGCGCAATTCGACCGCGCGGGGAGGCGACGAGCTCTTCCTCAGCAAGCCGATCGGCGGAGGAGCAGTGACGACGGCGGCCAAGCGGGGAATGGCGCCGGACGGCGCCGTGCGCGCCTGCGTCGGCGTGATGACGGAGCTGAACGACCGCGCGGCGGCTGCGGCGATCGACGCCGGTGCGACCGCCATGACGGACGTCACTGGGTTCGGCCTGCTCGGCCACCTGCACGAGATGACCCTCGCCAGCGGTGTCGCCGCGCGGGTCGACTCGGCGCAGGTGCCGGTCATCCCGGACGCCCTGGAGCTGATCGAGGCCGGGGCGCTCGCCGGCGGCAGCCGGCGCAACCGCGAGTGGGTCGAGCCACACGTCGAGTTCGCGGCCCAGGTGCCAGAGCCGATGCGTTCGCTGCTTTGTGACGCGATGACGTCCGGCGGCCTGCTGGTAGCCGTCCCACCAGGCAACGAGATGAACGGCGCAGTAAAAATCGGCCACCTAGAGGCCGGCGAAGCCGGCCAAATAAGAGTCAGCTAAGCCTGCCGTCTGCCGTCTGCCGCCTGCCGTCTGCCGCCTGCGGTCTGCGGTCTGCCGATCTGCCGACTCCCGACTCCCGACTAGTGCCTCTCCGGCAGCAACAGCCCGAGCAGCGCACCCGTAGCCGCTCCGCCGAGCCCCGCGTAGATGTCCGCGGTCGGCTCCAGCAGCGGCATGGCCACCAGCACGGCGGCGATCGCGGCGACGCCCAGCAGGTCGCTTTCGGTGTCGTAGTCGCCCCGGCGGTCGCGCGTGTCGCGAACGAGCCAGGCGCAGAGGAGCCCCAGCGCCGCGCCGTTGCCGCCGATCGCGAGCGGGACGTCTTCCACGACGGTCGCCAGATACATGCCGGCTGCGCCGGAGATCACGAACAGCGCGACCGTCACGAGCGCGCCGTAGCGGCGCTCCAGGCTCGAGCCGAAGATCGCCGTCGCGACGCCCACGGCGAACAGGTAGCCGACGTTCTCGTAGAGGAACGGTGCCGCGACGAGCCGCCACCAGTCGCCGTCGAGCGGCCCAACGATTGCGCCGAGGTCGTGGAGGCCCAGGCTGCTGGCGCGGTCGGCGATCAGCAGCCCGGCGCCGATCAGCACCAGCACGATCGTGGCGTAGGGCCGCTGGGAGGCGAGCCAGGCGAGCGGCTGCTCCTCCTCTTGTTCCTTGGCACGGCGGCGCAGCGCAGGCTTCGGTAGCCGGAAACGGCGCTTGCGGGCCGGGACGACCTCGAAGGCGTCCTCCTCCTGCTTCAGCTTCGGGGCCCGCTTGCGCAACCGGTGCCCGCAGTAGGGGCACTCGGTGATGTACGGACTCACCTCGGAGCCGCAGTTCCTGCAGACGACGTTGAGGTCGACCTCCGCCACGAGACAAAGATACCCACGCGCGGCGCGAGGGGCTTGGGTTTTCGGTGCTAAGTGACGAGGTCGTGCCCGGCGGCCGCCGAAAAAAGGGACGTGGCGTCACTTGAGCCCGACATACGGGCCTAAGTCATGCCACGTCGATGATCAGGAGCCCGGCGCGCGGCCTCGCACGCCGGCTGCGGTCGCGTCGACGATCGCCCGCACCAGCGCCCTCAGGTCGCGGCTTCCCTGCCACTCGGCGAGCTGGCGGTGTGCCCCCGTGCCGCCCTCGATCATCTCCTCGATTCCCTCGAACTCGCGCTCGGAGCCGAGCTCCTGGGCATGGGGAAGGAGGCGTTCGGCCAGGCGGCGCGCCAGGTCGGCGGCGCCGACGCGTGTCGGCTTCGGCAGGTCGATCAGCGTCCCCTCGAGCCCGTAGCGGGCAGCCAGCCACTTGTTCTCCTCCAGCACCTCGCGCGGGAAGGTGCCGAGCTGGTAGCCGGACTCGTAGCTCTCGGCCAGCTCCTTGCACATCGCCTGGATGAGGGCGGCCAGCGCCACGGTGTGGGTCGAGCCGGGTCTGGGCGTCGCAGACCCGGATCTCGACCGTGCCGAGGTTCGGGTGCGGGCGCACGTCCCACCAGACGTAGGTGTAGTCGGCGACGGCGCCGGCCTCGACCATGAACTCGATCCGGGCCTGGTACTCGCTCCAGTTGTCGAACCGCGGCGGGATGCCGACCCGGGGAAGCTGCTTGAAGATCGGCGTGCGGCTCGACATCAGGCCCGTCGGGCTCCCGCGCCAGAAGGGCGAGTTGGCAGACAGCGCGAGCAGGATGGGCAGGTGCACCCGCATCCCGTTGGCGACGTGGATCGCCTTCTCCGGGTGGTCGATGCCGACGTGCACGTGCAACCCGAACAGGAGCTCCTGCCGGACCACGAACCGCAGCGCGTCCACGATCTCGCGGTAGCGGTCGGCCTCGACGATCTTCTGGTCCTCCGGCCGCGCGAAGGGGTGGGTTCCCGCCGAGCCGATCGTGAGCCCCTGCGACTCGGCCGTCTCGCGGACGCGCCGCCGCAGGTCCTCCAGCTGGCCGCCGGCCTCCGGGACGTTGCGGCACACGTCCGTGGCGATCTCGAGCACGGACTGCATCAGCTCCGGCTTCACCCGGCCCTCGGTCTCGGCCGGCACGGCGCCCATCAGCTGCTCGATCGCCGAGACCAGCTCCATCGACTGCTGGTCCACGATCATCAGCTCCTCCTCGACGCCGATCGTGTAGGAGGGGCCGCGAAATGGTGCTCAGCAATTTGTTCTGGGTGCGACCGTAGGGAGCACTAGCAGGCAGCGGCGTAGCCGCCCGATGTTCCTTCTTATACTGGCCTGAACGGCAGCCAGACCACCAACAGCGGGGCGAGGAGATATGGAATTGAGCGTCGGCAAGGTCGAAATCAGCGGTCAGCAGGGTTCGCTGCTGGCGACACTGTCTCCGGGGAAGCGCACCCGCCTGCGCCGCCTGCTCTACGACTACGGGCCCGGCCAGGGAACGCTGCTCCTGCTGCCGATCGACCAGGGGATCGAGCACGGACCGCGCGACTTCTTCCCCAACCCGGCCTCCAAGGACCCCGGGTACCAGTTCCGGCTCGCCGTCGAGGCCGGCTACTCGGCCATCGCGTGCGGCTACGGAATGGCGTCCAAGTACTACCCGGACTACGCCGGCCAGGTCCCGCTGCTGCTGAAGCTGAACTCGAAGACGGAAATCCCGCCCGACGACGAGGCCTTCTCGCCCTGCAACGCCAGCGTGGAGGACGCGCTGCGCCTGGGCGCGGACGCGGTCGGCTACACGCTCTACCTGGGCTCGCCGCGCCAGGACGATGACTTCATCCAGCTGAGCAAGGTCCGCCAGGACTGCGACCGCTACGGCATGCCGCTGGTGATCTGGGCCTACCCGCGCGGCCGGGACATCGAGACCAAGGGCGGCCGCGACTCCTTCTACGCGATCGACTACGCCGCGCGCGTCGCGATGGAGATGGGCGCCGACGTCGTGAAGCTCAACATGCCGAAGCTGAATCCGGACAAGGACAAGGACTCACCGGCGCCCTACAACGACTGGGACGTCTCGCTCGACGAGGCGATCCGCCACTGCGTCGAGTCGGCCGGCCGCTCGCTGGTGGTCCTGTCGGGCGGCTCGAAGGTCGACGACGAGAAGCTGCTCGGTCAGACGCGGATGATCATGGAGGCGGGCGGCTCGGGCGTGATCTTCGGCCGCAACGTCTGGCAGCGCGAGTGGGGCGAGGCGCGGAAGATCATCGAGCAGATCAAGGACACGCTGAACAAGTCGCGCACCCGGATCCCGTAGGGCCGGCTACCGCACCGCGGCGCTACCCGATCTGAAGCGGCGGTGACTGCCCGGGAGCCTGGGCCGCGGGGGCCTGCTCCAGCTCGGGCTGCGGCACGCCGAGGGTGTCGGCGAGCTCACCCGTCTCGAACATCTCCGTGACGATGTCGCAGCCGCCGACCAGCTCGCCGTTCACGAAGAGCTGAGGGATCGTCGGCCAGCCCGAGAGCTCGGACAGCTCCTGCCGGATCCGCGGGTCGGGGAGGATGTCCAGCGCTGAGTACTCGGTGCCCATCACGTCGAGCATGGAGACGATGCGGGCCGAGAAGCCGCACCGCGGCTCGTCCGGGGTGCCCTTCATGAAGAGCATCACCCGCTCGCCCTTGATCGCCTGCTGAAGCTGGTCGCGAATCTCTTCGTTGGTCATCGATGATCTCCATCCGGAGTTGACGTTTTCAATGAAAGTGCGTGGATCGGCCCGCCGATCTCGTCTCCGAAGACGTCGTAGACGAGCTTGTGCTGCTGGATCCGGGAGAGCCCCGCGAATCCGCCGTAGGTGACCTCGGCGCGGAGATGGTCGCCGCCGCCGGTCAGGTCGCTCACGTCCGCGCGCGACCCTGGCAGGGCCGCCTCGATGCGCTCCTTGACCTCGTCGATGCTGGGCATCGGGTCAAAGGTTAGCTACCGCTGCCTAGATCCGGAAAACCGGCACCAGCCGCTTCTCGTGCTCGGCGTCGATGCTGCGCGACCACCTCGATCTGGTCCTCGAGGCCGGAGCCGCGCAGCTTCGTCGCCAGCAGCTCGTCGACCTGGAAGATGCCGGCCGAGTTGTTCATCTCGATCTCGATGCGGACGGCCTTCTCGTCGCCCGGCTCGATCCTGACCTCCTCGATCGCCTGCGGCCGACAGCGAGTGGATGTTGGGCCGCCCGGACTCGAAGGGCACTCGCGAGCGGCCCTCCGCCATGTCGAGCGCGTCCGCGACCCGCACGATCCCGGCCTCGACCGTGAACGGCTCGCCCCGGCGGCGGTGGCCGATGATCGCGTGCAGCGCCTCGGCGACGATCACGCTGCGCTCGGGCTCCTCGTAGACGCTCGCCAGCAGCGCGGGCAGCTTGTCCGCAGCCAGGAACAGGCTGTAGGCCTCGTGATCGGTGCGGTGGATCGACATGCCCGTGTCGTGCAGCAGGCACGCGGCCGCGATCGCGACCTCGGCGTCGCCGGGCTTCATCCCGTAGTCGGCGAACGACGTCCGGCTCGACGCCGCGCCGGTTCAGCAGCCGGAACAGGCGCAGCGCGATGTTCGTGACGATCTGGATGTGGACCCACGAGTGGTCCGACATCGCAGCCGGTCGGCCGTTACCTGCGCGGCGTGCCACCAGGCCTTCAGCTGGTCGTCGGCGTTGACCGCGTCGAGGAGGCCTTCGAGCCGGCGGTTGCCGCGCGTCGGCACGCGGATCCGCATCGCAGCGACCGCCTCGCGCGGCGTGAGCTTCTCGGGCCGTGCACTAGCCACGGCCGCTCAAGTTAGCCCCGTGACGCAAGCCGTCGGCTAGCCCTCGGCACGCCGCCCGGCCGGCTCGGGCGCCGAGGGGTCTTCGCCTTCGGACCGGCCGGGATGCTCGCGTGCGATGAACTCCTCGAGCGTCATCGGGAGGTCGCGCACGCGTTCGGCGACGTCGAGTATCTCCGACATCGTTGCCTCCTCCTCGACCTGCTCCTTGAGGAACCACTGGACGAACTGCTCGCTGAGGTAGTCCCCCTCCTCCCGCGCTACACGGAAGAGATCACCGATCTGGGTGGAGACCCGCTGCTCCTGCTCGAGCGCGGAGCGGATGGGAGCGATGTGGTCTGCGAAGTCGCTCGCCGGCGCGGAGACCTCGCGCAGCTTGACCGGCGATCCGGTATCGAGCAGGTACTTGACCATCATCATCGCGTGGCCGCGCTCCTCCAGCGCCTGCGCGTAGAAGAAGCTGGCCAGCTGGGGAAGCGTCTGCGACTCGTAGTAGGCCGCCACGGCGACGTACTGGTGCGAAGCCGCGAACTCGTTCGCGACCTGGTCGTTGAGGGCTTCGATGAATCTTTCGGCCGGCATCGGGAAGCGATTCTACGGCCGGCGCTTGACGTGGGCACGTGTGACCGCCTCCGGGCGGGCGCAGCCTGTCAGCGCCAGGGCCAGCTCGACCTCGTCGCGCAGCATCTCCAGGACCTCGCGGGCACCCTGCTCGCCGCGTGCCGCAAGCCCCCACAGCGGCGCCCGGCCGGCGAGGACGGCTCGCGCGCCGAGCGCCAGCGCACGCACGGCGTCGGCTCCTCGGCGGATTCCGCCGTCCACCAGCACCTCGGCCCGGCCCTCGACCGCCTCGGCGACCTCCGGCAGCGCGTCCACCGTCGCCCCGGCGCAGTCGAGTTGCCGCCCGCCGTGGTTCGACACGACCACCCCGGCCGCCCCGTGCTCACAGGCGAGGTGAGCGTCCTCGGCGGTCATGACGCCCTTCACCAGCACCGGCAGATCGGTGGAGGAGGCGAGCTCCTCGAGGTCGCGCCACGTGACGGAAGCGTCCATGAGCGCGAAGAGGTCGGCTGGGGTGCCGCCCGAGCCACCGCCCGCCGCCGCGGCGAAGCTCGGGACCGTGACCTCGGCCGGGACGGCGAAGCCGGTGCGCAGGTCGCGCTCCCGGCGGCCGAGCCGCGGAGCGTCGACGGTCAGCACCAGCGCTCCGTACCCGGCGTCCGTGGCCTGGTCGATCAGCGCCTGCGTGACCCCTGAGTCGCGGAAGCGGTAGACCTGGAACCACCGCGGCGAGTCCGGAGCCGCGGCGGCGATGTCGGCGAGGCTGGTCGTCGCGAGCGACGAGACCACCATGATCGTCCCGGCCGCCGCAGCCGCGCGGGCCATGCCGGCCTCTCCGTCGTCGTGCGCCATCCGCTGGATCGCGACCGGCGCCACCAGCACCGGCATCGAGACCGGTGTACCGCAGCACCGTGGTCGCCGCGCTCGTCTCGCTGACGTCCACGAGCACGCGCGGGCGCAGCGCCCAGCGCCGCCAGCCTTCGACGTTGTCGGCCAGCGCGCACTCGTCGTCCGCGCCGCCGGCGAAGTAGCCGTAGGCGCCCTCGGGCAGGCGCTCGCGGGCGATGCGCTCGTAGTCGCCGACGTTGCAGGGCTCGGCGGCCATCAGGACATCAGGCCGCGATGACGTAGCGAAGCGCGTCCACGACCTGCTCCGGCGTGGCGGCCACCGCCAGCGCCGCGCGGTCGACCTCCTTCAGAGCGTGGTTGAGGTCGCTGTCGTGGAGGGTGATGATCGGCTTTCCGAGGGCGGCCGCGAACCCCGCGTCGAACGCGGCGTTCCATTGGCGGTACTGGTCGCCGAACCGCACCACGACGACGTCGGACTTCTCGATCAGCGTGCGTGTGCGGATCGCGTTGAGGCCGGCGCCCTTCTGGTCGTGCCAGAACGAGTCGCTCTCCTCGCCGAGGATCTCGGCGCCGCGGTCGTCGCTCGCCGCGTGGTCGGTGACGGGCGCAACGACCTCCACGGGCAGGCCGGCATCGGCGATGCCGCGCTCGATCCGTTCACGCCAGTCGGTGTGGATCTCGCCCGAGAGGTAGACCTTCCAGTCCATCCCCGGGAAAGCTAGCTAGCGCCGCCGCTCCCACATCTGGAGCGGGCCCAGGTCCCGGTAGCCGAGGCGGCGGTAGATCGGATAGCCGGCCTTCGAGGCCTGCAGCGTCGTGGTCGTGCATCCCTCGGACCTGGCATCGGAGAGCATCCGGGCCATGAGCGCGGTCGCAAGGCCCCGGCCCTGCGCCGCGGGCAGGGAGGCGACCATGTAGACGGCGCAGTCGTCGCCGCTGCGCATCCAGGCGGCGCACGCGGCCTCGTTCCCGTCGAGCCGCGCGCCGTAGCGGCGCAGCGTCTCGGGGGCCTCGGTGAATCCGCGGGTGAACTCCCCATCCCAGCCGTAGGCGGCGTCGTTGATGCGGGTGAGCCCGGCCACGTCGATCTCGCCGATCTCCGCGGCCTGACCGGCGGGCTCCTCCCAGGCCCCGAGCGGCATGGCCATCGCGGCCGGGCTCGCGTCGAGAACGTGGCCGGCCCGCTCGAGCGCCTGCGCCGCCGCCGGGTCCGCGGCTCTCGACCACACGGTCCACGCGTTGACGCCGGCGGCGTCGTAGATGCCGGCCAGGTCGGGTAAGGCCGGCTCGAGCGCCGCGGAGTCGTCGTAGATGACCGAGTTCATGAACGACCGATCGGGAACCTCGGGCACCACACAGGCGACGACGCCGTCCAGCCGCTCGATCCGCGACGTCGCGCAACCTCCGGCCACCATCTCGTAGAACGGGTAGAGGCTGTCGTAGGCCAGGCGCGCCAAGCGGGCATCGTCCATCGCGAGCGCACTGTATCCAGGCGATCCAGGCTTCAAGTCCCTGCCTTCAGCAGTCGATAGATGACCGAGGCTATGGGCATGTATGTCTTCTTGGGTTGTCTCGTGGCCGCCCTGGCATGGGCGGCGTTGACGTTCAACGTCCTCGTTCGCGGGCGTCACCGCGTGGACGAGGCATGGAGCGACGTCGACGTACAGCTGCGCAGGCGCCACGACCTGGTGCCGAATCTCATCGAGACGGTGCGCGCCTATGCGGACCACGAGCAACAGCTGATGAGCATGGTCGCCGACGCTCGCGACGAGGCGTCCATCGCCGAGGACGGAGCTCACCGCGAGCGGGCCGAGACCGACCTCTCCGACGCGCTGTCGCAGATGCGCGCCACGGCCGAGCGCTACCCGGAGCTGGCCGCGTCCGACAACTTCCTGCGCCTTCACCGCCAGCTGGCGGAGATCGAGAACGAGATTCGCGCCGCGCGCCGGATCTACAACTCGAACGTCGAGGCCTACAACGCGCGGGTGCAGTCGCTGCCCAGCGCGCTGATCGCGGTAGTCGGCTCCTTCCGGCCACGCCGGTACTTCGAGGTGGCGCCGTCGACGGCCATCCCGATGCGCGCCCTCCAGCCGGCGTGACGCCGAGAAACGCGCGCGCCACACGAGCCGCCCGGCTGACCGAGCTGCTGCGTGGCCGCACGGTCGGATACGCGCTGGGCCTCGGAACGGTCGCCGCCCTGGTCGGCGGAGCAGCGATGCACTCACCGCTCCTGATGCTGGCCGCGCCGGTCGCCGTCGTCGCGCTGGTGCTGGGTCTCGCGCTGCGCGCCGCGGGCACGCGCGCGGCATCGGACTTCTTCACCGCCTTCGCCGACGGTCACGGCTTCGTCTACTACCGCGACTGGGAGCTTCCGCCGCTGACGCCGCTGCTCGGGGCCGGCGACAGGCGGAGCTTCGAGCACTTCATGACCGGTCCACTCGACCCGGATCATCCGGCCGCCGGCTGTGGCCTCGGCCTCTACACGTACGAGGAGCGTGGCGGGACCGAAGACGACGCCGACGCCCGCTGGCGCTCGCATCACTTCACGACGTGCGTCGTCGACATGGAGGAGGCGATGGTGATGTTCCCGGCCCTCTTCCTCCAGCGCAGGCGCGACCTCGTCGGGCACCTGACCGAAGAGGAGTGGCTCAACCGCCATGGCCGCCAGGTGGTCGAGCTCGAGAGCGTCGAGTTCGGCCGCCGCTACGAGCTGCTGGCCGACCGGGGTCTCGACCGGCTTGCGCTGCGCGAGCTGTTCTCCCCGTCGTTCATCGTCTGTCTCGCGGAGCACCCGCTGGCTCCGTGCTTCGAGTACCGCGCCGGAACGCTGGTCGTGTACGTGCGCGGTCGGCTGACCGACGCCGGGTCGCTCAACCTCCTGCTCGACGCCACGCGCCGGATCTCGGCGCGCCTGCGCGAAGAGGCCGCCGAGCGCCCGCGCGCGCCCGCGCGTGAGCCGCCAGCATAGGCGGCTCGCCGCTGCCTGTGCGTGGCGCTCCTAGTCGCACCCCGGAATAATTGGGCTAATGGCCGCTGGAACTGACCGCGAGACGGGTGGGCTGGCGCATGTCGCCACCGCGTCTTTCCTGGCCTCGCGCGCGGTGCCGTCGATCGGGTTCTGGGTCGCGCTCTCGGGCGGCGTGGCGCTTGCCCGCTCGGGCCAGCGGCGCGGGCCGCGCGTCGGCTACGGAGCGGCGATCGCCGCGATGCTCCAGACCGTGGCGATCATCGGCCCGACCCGGTTCAGCGTCCCGTTGACCCAGGCGATGAGCGCTCCTCTGCTGGGCGTCATGGAGGCACGCGGCCGCGGCACCACCGCGCAGGTGCTGGCATGCAGCGCGATTCGATTCGCGCACAGCGTCGTGGTGGTTGCGTTCGGAATAGTCGTGCTGACCGGGGGCGTTGACGCCTACACCGACAGCTACGACAAGATCGTCGGGCGGCTCGGCTTCCTCCCGCAGGGAACGACCGCCGTGCTGATCCTGACCGCTGTAGGAATCGTCGTCTGGACGGCGTTCGCCAGCGTGGTACAGGTGCTCGTCTACCGGCGAGGGATGGCGCAGTGGCCCCGCCAGGCGTCGGCCTCCGGCGATGCGGAAGCCGCGGGCACCGAGCCGGCTGGCCCGGCCGGCCGGTTCGATCCGCGCGCGGTGGCGCTTGCCAGCGCGGTCGCGTTCGTGCTGCTGTTATCGGGAACGTCCTGGGTCCTGCTGGGCTCGGTGGCACTCTGGCTCGCGATCGCCTGGGTGGCGGCCGACGGCGACCGCTCCGTCGTGCCCGCCGGCGCCGTGTTCGCATTGACGATCGGAGCCGGTGTCTTTGGGTTCACCGCAATCGGCGGCCTGGGACTCGACCAGGCAGCGCGCCGGGGCTTGCGGGCCGCGCTCCTGGTGCTCGTGGCGACGTGGCTGCGCGCCGCGGCCGGCTCGGAAGGCCTGCGCGAGGTCTCGTGCCGGGTGCTCGGGCGCGTGAGCCGCGTGCCGTCGGTCGGAGAGGCCGCCGGGGTGATGGACCAGCTCGGGTCCGGTCGCCAGCTCGGGCGGGCCGGGCGGGAGGCGGCTGCCGCCATGCAGGGCGTCCGTCCGCGCCCGCGCCCCGTGGTCGACGCGGCACTCGGGTGGGTGGAGGCCGAGGCGGGCCGCTTTCACCCCGCGCCGCCCGTCGCCCCGGCCGTGCTGCACGCGGCCGCGGCCGACTATGTCCTCGTCCTGCTTTCGGTCGCGCCGCTGGTGATCGTGCTCTGGGGATAGCCCGAATGGAAGATGGCTACGATTTCTGCGCTCTGATGAAGACCAACTCGTTCGATCACGTCGCCCTGTGGGTGAACGACCCGCAGGCAATCGCCGACTTCCTCGATCCCCTGGAGGGGATGCACGTGATCGAGCAGACCGGCGACTTCACGCTGATCGGCGGGGATGCGCGCGAGGGGAAGCTGACCTTGTTCGTCGCCGAAGGCGAGCGGTCTCCGGGAGTGGTCGGCCGGATCGTCCTGCGGGTGCCGGACCTCGATCAGGCGCTGGCGGCACTCGACGGCGCGGACGTGCAGCGCCGTGGCGGCGAAGCCCACTTCACCGGGCCCGAAGGGGCCCCGTTCGGGCTGGTCGAGGACGCCGATGCCTCCTTGTGCGACCTCGACACTCTCGTCCTGCGGGTCACCGATCCGGAAGCGGTCAAGGCCGGGCTCGCGACTCTGGGCCTCGAGCCCGACGACGACGGCCTGCGGCTCGCGAACCGGCGCGTGGTCCTCGAAAGTGGTTCGCCGCCCGCCGGCGAGCCGCTGCTGAATCACATCGCGCTGCTGATCGACTCCGGCGAGGAGGGCCTCGAGGAGGTCCGCCGGCGCGGCCTCGAGGTGACCGCGATCAAGGACACGGAGAACACGTTCGCGTTCTTCATCGCGGGCCCTGAGCAGATCTCGATCGAGTACGTCGAGCACAAGCCGACCTTCTCTCTCACCTGAGCCCGGACCTGCTGGTCGCCGGCGCAGGCATGGCTGGCCTCGCCGCGGCCGCGCGCGCCCGTGAGCTGGGCGCCTCGGTCACGCTGGTCGAGAAGGGCGACCGTCCGGGCGGGTCGATGCTGCTGTCGAGCGGCGTCGTATGGCGCCATCGGGAGCTGGAGCGGTTCGAGGCCGAATGCCCGGCGGGCGACCGCCGCCTCCAGCGCATCCTGCACGACCGGCTCGACGACGCGCTCGCATGGCTCGAGCAGCTGGGCGCCCGCGCGCTCGGCCGCGACACGGGCAATCCCCTCACGACCGGGGTCCGCTTCGACACCGCCCAGCTGACCGAGACCCTGGTGCGGGCGGCCGGCGGCGCCGAGCTGTCCGCGCCGATCGAGTCGGCGCCGGCCGATGTGCCGCTGATCCTCGCCACCGGGGGCTTCCACGCGAACCGGGATCTCCTGCGGGAGCACGTGACTCCCGAAGCTGGTTCAGTGGAGATTCGCGGCAACCCGTGGAGCACGGGCGACGGGCTCCGGATCGGCCGGGAGCGCGGTGCGGCCACCGGCGCGGGCCTGGACGAGTTCTACGGGCGCAACATGCCCGCTCCGCCGGCGGTCTACGGCGAGCGCGACTTCGTGCGGCTGGCGCAGCTGTACGCTGCGCACGCGACGGTGACCAGCGCCACGGGAGAGACCTTTCGCACCAGCACCTGGTCCGAGATCGACGTGGTGCAGTGGACCGCCCGCCAGCCCGATGCCCGCGCCCGGTACGCGGTCGCCGACGGCGCGCTCGGAGAACGCGTGCGCGACCGGACGGTCGCCGAGATGATCGAGGCCGCGCGAGTCGCAGGCGCGCCGGTCGAGCGCCGGGACGGTGTCACCGTGGTCGAGGTTGCGGCCGCGGTCACGACGACGCTCGGCGGCCTTCGGATCGACGACCGCGCACAGGCTGCGCCGGGAGTCTTCGTCGCCGGCGCGGACGCGGGCGAGATCTTCACCGGCGGATACGGCAGCGGGCTCGCGGCGGCGCTCGTGTTCGGGCGTCTGGCCGCCGAGTCGGCGCTCGCGGCATGACCATCCCCGCGGCGTTCGCCAATCATGGCTTCGGGCGCTCCGATCCCTTCACCGTCGGCATCGAGGAGGAGCTGCTGCTCGTGGATCCGGCGACGCACGCGCTGTCGAACACCTCGTCCGAGGTGCTGGCGGCCATGGGGGCGAGTGCCGCCAACGCCGGCCACGAGGCGTTCGAGTCGGAGATCGAGCTGCGCACCTCCGCCTGCCGCACGGCCGGCGAGGCGCGCGCGGAGCTCGCGGGCCTGCGTTCTGCCGCACGCGACGCCGGCGCCACGCTGCTGGGCGCGGGGCTGCATCCGACCGCGCGCTGGGGCGAGGCGCCGTTGGTCGACTCCGACCGCTACCGCGTGGTGGGGGAGACGATGCGCGGCCTCATCACGCGCACACCCGACTGCGCACTCCACGTGCACGTCGCCATGCCCGACCCCGAATCGGCCGTGCGCGCACTGTGCGGCCTGCGCGCGCACCTGCCCGTGCTGATGGCGCTGGGCGCCAACTCGCCGCTGTGGTTCGGCGCGGACTCGGGGATGGACAGCTCACGCTACGCGCACGTGCGCGCTTATCCGCGCCGCGGCGTGCCGCCCGCGTGCGGCGACTACGAGAGCTACGCGCGGTCGGTCGGGGAGCTGATGCGGGCGGGTGGCTTCGACGACTACACCCTCGTGTGGTGGAACGTGCGCCTCCAGCCGCGCATCGGCACGGTCGAGGTGCGCGAGATCGATTCGCAGGCGCGGCTCCGCGACGTGGCCGGCCTGGTCGCGCTCGTCCAGGCGCTCGCCCGGATGGAGATGGAGGAGGCGAGCGACAGCGCGCCGATGCCTTCCCCGGCGGCGCTCGACGAGTTGTCGTTCCTGGCCGCCCGGGACGGGCTCGATGGGCAGGTGCCCTTCGACGGCGGGCGCGCCCGCCTGCACGACGTGGCCCGATCGCTCGTCGAGCGCGCCCGCCCGCATGCCCGTGCGCTTGGCTCGGAGCCGGAGCTCGACGGTCTCGCCGACATCCTCGAGAGCGGCAACGGCGCGCAGCGCCAGCGGGCCGTGCTCGCGGATGGCGGCCCGGAGGCGGTGCTGGAGCTGCTGGCGCGCGAGACGGCGCAGGAGTAGACAGCGCCGCGGATGACTACGCTTGAGGGAATGGAGGACGAGGACTACGCGATCTCGTACAAGCTGCTCGAGCGCGGCACCGCCGTGCACGCGTCCGACGGCGAGCGGCTCGGCGCCGTCGAGCGTGTGCTCGAGAACCCGCGCGAGCACATCTTCGACGGGATCGTGATCACGACCGAGCGCGGACTGCGCTTCGTCGACGCCCCCGAGGTGGGCCGCATCACCGAGCGGCGCGTGACGCTGTCGATCGATTCCGCCGCCGCCGCCGAGCTCCCCGAGCCGGACCAGGGCGCGCCGGAGTACCAGGCGCGCCCGGCCAAGGGCCCGATGGCCCGGCTGCGCGGCCCCTGGCGCCGCCGGCGCTAGCAGCGCCCTTCCGTCAGCACGGCGCGGGTCGAAATTCCGCTCGCATTGCAGCGGGAACGCTCATAGACTCGTTGCGCCGGGAAGGGATACCCGGCGTGGTTCGAGACAAGGGGTTCGCATGGATGCGGAGCGGCTTGCCCCGGTGCCGCTGGCACGGGGTGGTCTTCGGGTAATCGTGGTGCTGGCTGCCGTCTTGGCGGCCATGTGTGCATGGGCGCAGCCGTCGCTTGCCGCCGCCCCGTCCGTGGCGCTGATCGTCTCGCCGCCGGCGCCGCTCGTGGGGCAGACGGTCACGTTCACGGCCGTCGGCGTCCCGGAAACGGGCGCCGAGCCGATGTCCTACCGCTGGGACTTCGACGGGGACGGCTCGTATCGAGCTGAACACCGGCCTGGTGCCGACCGCGACCACCACCTACACGGAGGTCGGCACCTATACGCCGACCGTGCAGTTCCGCGACACGTGGACCAACCGCGTGACGGACACGCGCGAGATCACCGTCTCGGTCGCGGCCCCGATCGCGTCGTTCATCGTCGCGCCGGCCGCGCCCGTGGTCAACCAGCCGGTTCAGTTCATCTCCACGGCGAGCGACTCGGACGGCGTGATCACCGATCAGGCATGGGACCTGAACGGCGATGGCCTGTTCGACAACGGCGGCGGGCCGAGTGCGCTGCGGAGCTTCGCGGCCGGCGGGCCAGTACGTCGTCGGCCTGCGCGTCACCGACAACGACGGGCACACGTCCTTCCAGTCGCAGACGATCACGGTCGTCGCGCTGCCCGGAGTGACACCGCTTCCGATCGCGGGCCCGCGGCTGCTCAACCCGTTCCCGGTCGTGCGGATATCCGGCGCGCTGACCAAGCGCGGCGCGCGGCTGCACAGGGTCGCGGTGGACGCGCCTCCCGGGTCGACGGTGCGCGTCGCCTGCAAGGGGCGCAGCTGTCCCTACCGGATCCGGACCAGCGTCGTGTCGAAGAGCTCGACCAGCCTCAGGCTGTCGCTATTGGAGCGGCGCCTGCGCGCGGGCGTCCGGATCCAGATCTTCATCACCAGCCCCGGCACGATCGGCAAGTACACGTCGTTCAAGATCCTGCGCGGGAAGTCGCCGCGAGCGCGTGGACCGGTGCGTCAGGTACGGCTCGACGCGGCCGTTCCGCTGCCAGAGCTAACGGGAGCCGTCCAACACGCCGTAGGCGATACCGGTCGCCGTTGCGTACACCACGTGGTGGAAGAGGTCGATGGCGACCTCTTCCTTTTCCCAGCGGGTGATCGGCGGAGCCACGCCGAGCGCGGGGAGCATCACGATCTCCTGACCCCAGATCGCCGTCAGGTGAGCCGCCGTGGCGGCCCTCGGCGGAAGGCCGGCGGTGGCGAGCAGGCCACGCACCGCGCCCCAGCCGGTTCCATAGCCCCAATGCACCAGGTTCGAGAACCGGTTCTCTGCCGCGGGGCTCTCGAAGGACTCGATTCCGAGCACCTTCTCGGCCGCCCGGGCGGGAGCCGTGCTCGGCTCGCGGTTGCGTAGCTTCGCCTCCAGCGTGCTCGAGACAGTCATGGCGGCGGTGCCGAAAAGGCCCGCAAAGAGCCCCTTTCCGATGTTCTGCGCCAGTGTTCGGACCATCAGGGCTGCCACCTCCGAGTCGACGGCATGGGCGTTACCAATACAACTCCGCTCATCGCAGAAGCTCCCGTGGCATCCGATTCCCCGGAGGCATTCCGGCCCATCGCAGACTACGCGCTGCTCGCCGACTGCAACTCCGCCGCCCTCGTCGACCGCTACGGGTCGATCGACTGGCTCTGCATCCCCCGCTATGACAGCCCGGCGATCTTCGCCCGGCTACTGGATCCCTCGGCCGGCCACTGGTCGATCCGGCCGGCCGAGCCGTTCACCACGGAACGGCGGTACCTGCCTGGGACGCTGGTGGTCGAAACAACCTTCCGCACCGACTCGGGCGAGGTGCGGCTGACCGACGCGATGGCCTTCGCCGTGGGACAGCGCGGGCACGACGTCGGCATGGACTCGCCACACGAGCTGCTGCGCTCGGTCGAGGGGATCAGCGGCAACGTCGAGATGCTGCTCGAGCTGGCGCCGCGCCCCGAGTTCGGGCTCGTCCGGCCGCTCATTCGCGAAACAGCCGATGGCGGCCGCACGTTCGGCGGTCCGACGTCCCTCACCATCAGCGCCGGATCTCCTGTGGAGGTAGCCGATTCGGCGATGCAGAGCTGCTTCGAGGTGTCCGCGGGCGAGGCCGTCGGGTTCTCCATGCGCTACACGCCGGTCGAGCAGCCGGCGCTCAGCCCGACTCCTGCCGAGGCGGTCGCGGGCCGCATCTCCGACACGGTCGAGGCGTGGCGCTCGTGGGAGGCGGAGCACGAGATCTACACCGGGCCGAACCAAAAACTGGTCCGGTTCAGCGCGCGGGTCTTGAAGGGCCTCACCTACCGCCCGACCGGCGCGATCGTCGCTGCCCCCACCACCTCGCTGCCCGAAGACCCGGGTGGCCAGCGCAACTGGGACTACCGGTTCGCGTGGATCCGCGACTCGAGCCTCACTTTCGACGCGCTCTACATCGGAGCGTGCTCGGAGGAGGCGGTCGCTTTCGTCTCGTTCATGACGAGTGCCGCCGGTGGCCGGGTCAAGAACGGCTCGCTTCAGATCATGTACGGGATCACCGGCGAGCACGACCTTGCGGAGCGCACATTGCCGCACCTGCGCGGCTGGCGCGACTCGCGGCCCGTCCGGGTCGGCAACGGAGCCTGGGACCAGACTCAGCTGGACGTATACGGGGAGCTGCTCGACACCCTTCTTCTGTACAAGGAGCGGCTCGGGGACCTGCACCCCGAGATCCAGGAGTTCGCGGCCGAGCTGGCCGACGCCGCCGCCGAGGGCTGGCGGAACAAGGACGCCGGCATGTGGGAGATGCGCGGGGAGCCCCTCCACCACCTGTCTTCCAAGGTGCTGTGCTGGACGGCGCTCGACCGCGCGGTGAAGCTCGCGCCGGCCTTGGGCCGATACGCCAAGGCAGAGGCCTGGGCGGAGGAGCGGGATCGCATCAGGGCGGCGATACTCGACCGAGGCTGGAGCGAGACGCGCCAGGCCTACGCCCAGTCGTTCGACTCGGACGAGCTCGACGCCGCGGCGCTTCTGATGCCGCTGATCGGCTTCCTACCCGCCGACGACACCCGGATGCGATCGACGATCGAAGCGATCGCCCGTGACCTGACGGAGGACGGGATGGTGCTGCGCTATCGCAACCAGGAAGGCCTCAACGCCGACGGCCTGATGGGCGAGGAGGGCACCTTCGTGATCTGCTCGTTCTGGCTCGTGTCGGCGCTTGCGATGGCCGGCGAGGTCAACCGCGCGCAGGAGCTCTTCGATCGGCTCACCGGCGCGGCGAACGACCTCGGGCTGCTGGCAGAGGAGATCGACACCAAGCGAGGGGAGCTGCTTGGCAACTTCCCGCAGGCCTTCAGCCACATCGGGCTGATCATCGCCGCCTCGAAGCTCGATGCGGCCGCCGAGGCGGCCGCATCATGAGCGATTACGGGACGAAGATCCCCTGGGTTGCGAACAGCGTGTCGTCATCCGATGTCGCCACCGAGCCGTCGGACCCACCGTCGTAGACCTGGAGCTGGTCGGTCTGCCAGATGGCGCGGTTGCCCTCTTGCACGGCTCCGGGCGCGACCGAGTCCGCGGTCGTGGCGATGTTGCAGTCACTTCCGATGTCCTCCGGAGTCGCGGCGCACGGCACGACGAAATTGAGCCCGGTGGTAACGCTGGTTCCCTTGTCCGGCGGCTCCGTCGGCCCATTGTGGTTCGTCATGTCGGTGATCCGCAGCGGCACTTTCAGGAGGAGCTGGCCCTCGTAGTCGGAGAGCGAGCCCTTGTTACGGACGTCGGTGACGTTCACCGCGACGTTCACGTCTGCCTCGTCAGCCGTGGTTCCTGGGTCTCCCATGATGGCGGTCATCTTGACGTTGCCGACGAACTGTGCGGGCTGCCCGTTCGCGTCCGGCGTTCCCGTGGTCAGGAAGCCCGACGCCTGCTCGGTGGGAGAGCACCCGCTGTAGGACAGCGGCCCGCCGTGAGTGCGGTTCGGGAAGAAACAGGCCTCCTGGTAGGCCGGAACGAGGGGTGTCGAGATCGGCGTCGCTGCCTTCGGCCGCGGGTAGCCGGGGGGCGAGTTGATGTAGGAAGTCAGCTTCCCGAGCAGCATTCCGCTCTGGAACACGTTCGTGTTGAAGTAGGTGTTGAGGATCAGCGCCGCGCCCGCGTTCATCTGTGCATCGGCCTTGAGGATGATCTCTCCGGTCTGCGGGTCGACCGTATGGGTGGGGTTCACGAGATCGGCCGCAGGGCCGGGAATCAGCCCCGCCGTGTCGCCAAAGAACATGTTCCCGTTCACGATCCGGAAGTTGGTCACGTCGAGCGTCTTTATGACGTTCTCGCGGGTCGGGTCGTATTGGACGAACCTCTGTCCGCCCGCGTGATTGACGGTGCCGATCAGGGTCCCGTCGTCGACGAGTCCGCCCGTGATGGGGAACTGCGCGACGGGGGTCGGCCAGTTGGGGAAGTTGATGACGCCGGGCGAGATGATTTCGACCGTCATGTCCGCCCCGTTCAGCGCCTGGAGCAGGGTGAACGGAACGATCAGCTCGGTGCGGTCGCCGTTCACGACTACCGGTGTCGCCGATGCGCTCGACGGCGCCGACACCAGCAATACGGTCGTGACGCCGAGTATTGCGAGCAGTAGGGCCCCGCGGCTGGCCTTTTTCATCAACCCCTCCCTCTGGTCACGGGCGGAACGCAAAAATCCGCCCCATCAGGACGGCCCTACCCATGCTTACACACCGTCAAACCCCTGGCTTCAGTCAGTTCAGGTCTACCAGCTCGAATCCGATCGTGCCTGGGGAGATGCGGGCCAGTCCCATCGTATGGCGCGGCGAGCGCCGGCGCTCGGTGGGGCTGCCCGGGTTGAAGATCTGAAAGCCGCCATCGCGCTCGTGGAGCGGGATGTGGGAGTGCCCGAAGACGACGGCGGCGGCCTCGGGATACAGGCGGCGCAGCCGCGCGAGGCGGCCGGAGGCCGGCCCGGCGTCGTGGATGACGAGGATCCTTCCGCCCGGTGTGTCGACCGCCGCCGTGGGCGGGAGCCCCAGGGCCGGAGGGTCCATGTTCCCCGCGACGGCCACCAGCGGCGGGCCGATCGCCTCGATCTCGGCGAGCGCTTCCGCGCTCATCACGTCACCGGCGTGGATCAGGAGGTCGGCACCCTCGATCGCCGATACGCAGACGTCCGGCAGTCGCCGGCGCCCGCCGGCCATGTGGGTGTCGGAGATCACGGCGACCAGCACCGCGGCTCCTAGACGGTGCGGGCCGGCTCGACTTGCTCAGTGGGCTCCTCGAGGTCGTCGGCCAGGATCGGCAGCCGCATCACGAGCAGCGCTCCGCCTCCGGACGGGCGCTCCGCCCACACGGAGCCGCCGTGCGACTCCGCCACCTGGCGCACGATCGCGAGGCCGAGGCCCGAGCCCGGGAGGCCACGCGCCGCCGGAGCGCGATAGAAGCGATCGAAGACGAACGGCAGGTCCTCCTCCGCGATCCCGGGGCCATAGTCGCGGACCCTGACCTCGCCATCGAGGACCCGGACGACGATTCGGCCGCCGGACGGGCTCCACTTGGCGGCGTTGTCGAGCAGGTTCGTGATCGCGCGGTCGAGCCGGGAGGGCACTCCGCGCACCAGGCAGGGCTCGAGCCTGGCCTCGATGCGGCGGTCGAGCGCATGCCGGCGCGCGCGCTCGACGGCGTCGCCCACCAGCATGTCGAGCCGCACGTCCTCCGCGACGGAGGCGTGCTCGTCCCCGCGCGCGAGGTCGACCAGGTCCGTCACCAGCACCGTCAGCTCGTCGAGCTGCGCCAGCACGTCGGCGAGGAGCCGCTCGCGGTCCTCGGTCGGAAGAGCGTCCACCTGTGCGAGCACCTCGATGTTGGTGCGCAGGCTCGTGAGTGGAGTCCGCAGCTCGTGCGATGCGTCAGCCACCAGCTGCCGCTGAGCGTGCTCGGAGCTCTGCAGCGCTTCGAGCATGGTGTTGAAGCTGGCCGCGAGACGGCTCAGCTCGTCGGAACCGCCGGCTTTCATCCGGCGGCTGAGGTCGCGCGTGCGGGCGACCTGCTCCGCGGCGCCGGTCAGGTCGCGCACGGGGCGCAGCGCGGTGCGGGCGACCATCATTCCGAGCCAGACCGCGACCGCGACGCCGCCCGCGACGATCAGCGCCAGGACGAGTGCCAGCTCGCGCAGCGTGCGGTCCACGTCCTCGAGCGACTTGGCGGACTGGACCGCCACGCCCGAGGTCAGCGGAGTCGTGTAGACGCGGGTGTGGACGCCGTCGATCGTCATGTCCTCGAAGAAGGCGCCGCGCTTGCCCGAGGCGACGTCGACCGTACCTTGGTTGACGGGCAGGTGAACCGTCGCACCGGGGGGCCGGATGATCGAGCGGTCGGCGCGCACCAGCTGCGCGTAGCCCTTGTCGCCCTTCAGCGGCTGCGCCTCCGGTAGCACCAGGACTCCGGGCGCAATACCGTACGGGTAGGCCAACCCGGACGGCGGCTTCACCTCCGAAACGAGACCGCGCAATTCGTCGTCGGCGTGGCTGCGCAGCTGCTGGCGCACCACGACGTATGCGATCCCGGACGCGAGCACCACGGCGAAGGCGACGGCAGTCGCGGACAGCAGCACCAGCCGCCGGCGGAAGGTCATTGCATGGAGACGATGTCGCAGGGCCGTCATTCGCGCAGGACGTATCCGACTCCGCGCACGGTGTGCAGGAGACGCGGCTCGCCCTCGGCCTCCGTCTTGCGCCGCAGGTAGCTGACGTAGACCTCGAGCGAGTTCGATCCCGGCCCGAAGTCATATCCCCACACCCGTTCGAAGATCACCGAGCGGGTCAGCACCTGCTTGGGGTGGGTCAGGAACAGCTCGAGGAGCAGGAACTCGGTGCGGGTCAGCTCGATCGGCCGCTCGCCGCGCCTGACCTCGTAGGAGGTCGGATCCAGCTCGAGATCGGCGAACCGGAGCACACCCGAGTGGTCCGATCCGCCGCTGCGCCGCAGCAGCGCCCGTAGGCGCGCAAGCAGCTCGTCCAGCGCGAAAGGCTTGACGAGGTAGTCGTCCGCGCCGGCGTCGAGCCCTCGCACCCGGTCCGACACGGAGTCACGCGCGGTCAGCACGAGGATCGGGAGGCGGTCGCCCTCGGAGCGCAGCTGGCGGCAAACCTCGAGCCCGTCGACCTGCGGCATCATCAGGTCGAGCACCATCGCGTCCGGCGCCTGGCCGGCGACGTTGCCGAGCGCCTCCGCTCCGTCAGCGGCCTGGACGACCTCGTATCCCTCGAGCCGCAGCGCGCGCTCGATGGACTCGCGTACCGCTCTCTCGTCGTCCACGACCAGGATTCGCATCACTCAAGTCTGGCGGTGCAACCTGAAGAGCGCTCGTTAGGAGTCACGCTCACGCCGTCGCCTCGAACAGCCGCGGGTCGTTGGTGATCACTCCTGTCACCCCCAGCGCCTCCAGCGTTCGGATCCGCGGCGCGTGGTCGACGGTCCACACGTACAGGTCCCCACCGGCCGACTGAACGGCGCTCACCAGGCGCGGCGTCACGAGCCGCCAGTAGACCATCAGCGCGTCGCAGAGGCCCGAGCGCAGCGCCTGCGAGGCGCGGCGCGGGAGCGTCGCCCGCATGCCGGCCAGGATCGCCATCGCCGGCACCGCCATCGCCACGGACTTCGTGTAGTCGCGCCTGGCGCGGGGCACCGACCAGCCGAGGTCCGCCGGCGTGCCGGTCGCTCGCAGCAACGGCAGGCTCTGGCGGTAGGTGGTGGAGATCAGCACCCGCTGCTCGAGGCTCGCCGCCTGCAGCTCGCGCACGACCGCCTCCTCGTAGCCGGGCAGCTTCAGGTCCACGATCAAGCCGATGTCCGCGAAGCGGTCCGAGGCCAGGTGGGCCAGCCCCTCCTCGAGCGTCAGGGGCTCCCGGTCGTGGAGGTCGTGGTAGTCGTGGGCCAGGAAGAGGCTGCCGCTGCCATCCTGGTTTTCGGGCAGCACGTCCAGCTCGATCATGTGCACGCCGTGGTGGAGCGCGACGTCGAAGCTCGCCCGGGTGTTGCCGGGCTCGATCAGGTCCGCTCCCTTGTGGCCGATGCGCTTCACGACCCAATTATGAGCCGCGGGCGCGCGCGCTCCGCCGGTTCGGCTTCCGCCTGGCTAGAGCTGGTCCTGCGAGGCGGTCTGGGAGTGGACCTGGTGCTGGACCTTGTCGACTGCGCGGACGACGTCCTCGGGGTCGGAGACTCCGACGAACGCGAAGTCGTAGTCGCCGCTGCCGGCCGTGTCGAAGTTCACCGTGCCCACCTGCAGCATGCGGTCGATCACCGACTGGTACGTGTTCACGTTCTGGGCCCTGTGGATCTGCGTCTCCTGCGTGTGGCGCGCGATCAGGCCGCGCTTGATGTGGAGGCGGCGGTCGGTGATCGTGTACACGGTCGCGACCCGCTTGACGAAGCCGATCACGACGGTGAGCACCACGCCGGCGATCAGGATCCCCGACGCGAGGCCGTTCGCGGAGTCGCCGAAGAGGCCGGTGAGGAGCCAGACGACGAGTGCCGTGGCGATGCTCAGCAGGACCCCCTTCAGGTAGAAGGACAGGATTCCGCGCCAGGACGGATGGCCCTGGTAGATGATGCGCTCACCGGGGTCGACATTCACTGAAACTGAGCGTACCCGACGCGCACGACCCGACCAGAGATACGATGGCGGCCGGTGCCGGCCCTGATCCACACCTGCTACCGCATCACGGACGTCGACCGCTCGATCGCGTTCTACAACGCGCTCGGCTTCGAGGAGATGGGCCGCATCCCGATCCGCGACGAGGCGATCAACGTCTTCATGAACCTGCCCGGCGACGGCGACATGCCGCGCCTCGAGCTGACCTACAACTTCGGCGTCGACCGTACGAGCTGGGCACCGGCTACGGCCACATCGCCATCACAGCGGACGATCTCGACGCGACGCTCGCGCGGCTGACGGAGCAGGGCATCGAGCCCGAGAAGCCGCCGTACAGCGTCCGCGAGGGCGGCTCGCGCCTGTGCTTCGTGCGCGACCCGGACGGGTACCGGGTCGAGCTGATCGAGAAGCCGGCCTAGCGGTCGCCGATCTTGTCGAGCCGCCGCTCAACGACCGAAGAGACCGCGACGCTCTCGTCGACCTGCTCGGGCGACCTGCGTACACCGGTGAAGCTCTCCGCGGCGTAGAGCTCCGCGACCTCCTTCAGCCGCTCCGCCTCCTCCGGGAAGCGGTCGTTCTCGCGTATCTGGTTCGGGCGCTCGAACGCCGACCCCCGGCGCGTCACGACCGAGAAACAGTCGGTCAGCGGCTCGATGTCCCAGCGCACGATCTCCTGCGCGACGCAGGCGAGCCCCGCGTTCTCGCAGACCTGCGCGAAGCCCGCCGCCGACGCCGTGCGCGCGCGCCAGCTCACGTTCTCGAACGGCAGCCGGCCGCTGTCCGGGTCGACGTAGGCGCCCGCGTTGGAGTGATGGATGAAGCCGACGCCGTTCGGCGTGAGCTTGCGCGACAGCTCACGGACGTACGCCGCTAGCACGTCCTCCTCCGCGTGCACCAGGGAATCGAAGCTGAACGCCAGGTCAACTTCGCCGTCGGGCGCCGGTTCGAGCGAGTAGCCGTCGTTGATGTGGAAGCTGGCGTGCTCGTAAGCCGCAAACCGCTCCCGGCAACGCTCGATGCAGTTCGAGGACACGTCGAGCGCGATCAGGCGCTCGCACAGGTGCACGAGGTAGCGCGTCCAGCGCCCGTAGCCGGGGGCGATCTCGAGCACCGTGCGAGCGGGCAGGAACGCGAGCAGACGCGGGAAGATGGTGCCCCACCACTGCTGCTCGGCGCCGCCCCAGCGCTTGGACCACTCGTCTCCGGCGAGCTTCCAGGGCCAGTCCGCCCATACCTCTCGGTTCTTCTCGACGCTCGCCATCGAACTCATCAATGATACTCAGGCCATGGCATGGCCCTGCCGGGGGCGGCGGTGGCGCGACGTCCACGACATCTGCCAGCGGGGCAGACCCGCTAGCCCGCCCGCCGCTACTCCAGGCCCGCCTTGCGGTGCGCCTCGGCGCGGTCGGTGAACGTCTCCCAGCGGGAGATCAGCGCCGTCGCGTACCTCGATCACCCAGGTGGCCGGCATCTCGATCTCCACCCCCGTGCTCCGGGCCGCCGCACTCCAGTGGCCGTAGACGACCAGCTGATCGCCCACCTTCCGGTAGTCCTCCGGGATGGTCTCGAACCGCTCCCAGGCAGTCGTGAGCTCCTCCGAGAACCAGCGCCGCACGCCCTCCCGGCCGCTGTAGCTGCGACTTTCGAGCGCCGCGCCGAAGGGCACTATCTCGATCTCGGGATGCAGCTTTTCGAGCATGGCGTCCAGGTCCGCGCGGCTGAATGCGGCCCACGTCTCGCGGACGAGCTCGTATTCCTCGGCGGTGTCCATGGCGCAAGAAGTGTTACGCGCATCTTGTGCTTCGTGCGGTGCGCGCTGCTCCGGCGGTTTCATGGGGTAGGCATCAGTCACCTTCACCCATTGATCTGAGGAGGAAGCATGTCGAGGCTCGATATGGACGATCGCGCGTGGTCCGACGCGATCGAGAAGTACGCCCGCCGCGCGAGCGGGAAGCCCGCACGGCGCAAGGGCGTTCGCACGGCGCACGTCGTGATCGCGGCAGCCGTGCTCGCGGTGCTGATGTCGCCGTGGGCGGTCGCGAAGACAGGCGACGTGCTCCGGGAGGGCAAGCGCAACCCCGGGAGCGGGGCGTCCACCCGTGAGACCGAGATCATCTCGAGCTCCAAGACCTACGGCACCCGCCAGTCCAACACGCGCGATGGAAATGGCGGCGGGGCGATCTACGGATGCCGCGCGTCGACCGGCCGGGAGCCGTGCATCCGTTCCAACAACCTCAAGAGCGGCCGGGCGTTCGAGTTCGCCACGAAGGGCGCCGAGGCGGGTCGCATCGAGGCCTCCGGCGCTGACGCGCGCCCCTTCACTACCAACGCCACGGGCGTCGCCACCGGGCTGAACGCGGACCGGGTGGACGGCATCCACGCCGGCAAGATCACGTTCTACGCTCCGGTCGGAACAGCGCTCACCGAGGTCTTCAACTTCGGCGGCCTCGTCCTGCGGGCGAGCTGCAGCGGCGGCCCGGATCTGGACGTCCAGGCCGACAGCACGATCCCGAACGCGATGATCCAGACGAGCTTCATCCAGGGCGGTGGCGCGACGGACACCCCGGTGCATCGACAGGACAACGACTTCGATGCCGGGAACAACTTCGACGTGCTTGCCGCCACGGACGACTCGGTGCAGGGAACGATCGCCTACGCCGCGCCCAATTCCAACGTGGTGACGATCAACTTCGTCGCCGAGGAGGGCAACGGGTTCGGCAGCGCGACGCCCTGCGTCTTCACGGGTAACGCCCAGGCGTTCGTGAGCTAAGCGGGACGCTGCACCAGGTGCGCCGCGTCGCGGCGGCCTTTGCGCTGGGGGCGGTCCTCGGGACCGCCCTCGACGCGATCCACGTCTACGGCGAAGCAGCTCGATATTCGAGCGGGCCGCAGCGGGTTCGCTATAGGTTCACAGCGTGGGACAGGAGCTCTTCAGAACGCTCTACGACGGCAAGATCATGGAAGGCCGCGACGGCTGGTACTTCCTGAGCAACGACACGAACCGGGTCGTCGACCAGATCAGCGGCCGCCTGCCGCTGAGCGGTGTCGAGCTGCGCGCGTGGCGACGGCTCCTGGAGTCGAGGACGGCCTGGCTCGGGCGGCTCGGCGTGCCCTACTTCTTCCTCGTCGCGCCCAACCCGCACATGCTCTACCCCGAGAAGCTGCCGGAGGGCGTGGAGCTGTCGGACGAACGGCCGGTCACCCAGTTGATCTCCCACCTTGCCGAGAGCGGATCGTTCGCGCGAGTCATCTACCCCCGCGCCGAGATCGTCGCCGCGCGGGAGACCCGGGCGGTCGCGTCGCCGAACGACACGCACTGGAACGCGTTCGGGGCCTACGTCGCGTACATGACGCTGATGGACGAGATCGCGGAGCAGGTCTCCGTGCGGCGGCTCGGGGAGGACCAGGTCGCCTTCTCGCTGCGCCGCCGCATCGGGGACCTCGGCGCGAAGCTCGATCCGCCCGTGGCGTCGCCCCAGGTGGTGGCGCACCTGATCGGTGGCGGCGGCGCGCGTGGTGGCCGACAACCAGGTCCACAACCGGGGCCGGCTGGCCGAGTTCGAGTGCACCAACGCGCCCAGCACCTCCTGCCTGCTGATGGGGGACTCGTTCACTTACGAGATGCTGCCCTTCATCGTGGAGAGCTTCGGGCACACGACGTTCGCGCAGACCTCGACGTTCGACTACGAGACGGTCGAGCGGACGCGGCCCGACGTCGTCGTGACCTTGATGAACGAGCGCTTCATGCGCAAGCGGCCGAGCGAGTTCAGCGCTGCGACCATGCGCGAGCTCGCGGCGGAGAAGGTGGAGCAGGGACTCGCGGACGCGCCCCATCTGAGCGTGCTGTTCGGGCAGGACGAGCCCGACCGCGCCGTGGCCGGCTTCGCCGACCCAGCGTTGTGACGCCGGCCGCCGGCCGCCCGCTCACACGCGCACTGAAGGTGCTGTTCGCAGGGTTTGCGGCGCTCGCCCTGACCGCCGGCGCGCTCCTGTTCATCGGCAGCGAGCACACGGACAAGTGGTTCTCCTGGGACATCAAGCCGCCGCTGACCGCGGCGTTCCTGGGCGCTGCCTACTGGGCTGCCTTCGTGCTGCTGGCGTGGACCGCGCGCCGGCGATGGTGGGAGGACGCACAGGCGACGGTCGTGCCCGTGTCTGCTGATCGCCGTGCTCCTGCTGATCGCCACGCTGGTGCACCTGGACAAATTCGACCTGGACAGCCTCGCGGGCTGGTTCTGGCTGATCGCCTACATCTGCGTCCCGCCCGTGATGGGGCTCTTGATCTGGCAGCAGCTGGCGGTGCAGCCCCAGGCAAGGGAACCGGAGCCGGGGGCCGGCGCGCTCGCGCCGCCGTGGCTGCGGATCCTCCTCGGGCTGGAGGGGGTCGTGATGCTCTGTGTGGGAGTCGCGCTCTACGTCGCCCCGGTGGGCGCCAGGGAGCTGTGGCCATGGATCGTGACGCCGCTGACCGCGCGCGCGATGGCGGCGTTCGTGATCGGGTTCGGCGCCGCCGCGGGCTGGGCCGCGCTTCACCCGCGGCTGGGAGGGCTCGAGGGCGCTGCCTACGCCTACGCAACCCTTGGCGCGCTGGAGCTGGTCGCGCTGGCGCGGTACGGCGACACGCTCGAAGCGAGCTCCGCGGGCGAGGCGGCGTTCGTGGCCTTCGCCGCGCTGGTGCTGCTCACCGGCCTGGCCGGCGGCTTCCTTTGCTACTCGTCGAGGGCCTCCTCGGCGGCGGCCGGGTCGTAGTAGGCGTCCACGCGCACGCCCTTCTCCCCGCGCAGCGTCCACAGGTGCGCGTAGCGGGTCTCCACCTCCACGCCGCTTCCCTTGCCCGTGCCGCGGAACCTCAGCTGCACGAGCACGCGGTCATTGCTGGAGCGGGCGGTCTCGACTTCCTGATGTAGGTCGTCCCAGCTCTCGAGGAAGCCCTCCAGCAGCGTGCGGATCGAATCGATGCCGCGATAGCACCCGGCCTCCGGCAGGTCGGAATGCTCCATCCACTCGGCGTCGTCGGCGAGCGGCTCCAGGGCGCCCTCGACGTCCCCCCGGTTCAGCGCCTCGTACGCGCCGGTGACTATCTGGGCGCCCGCGGCCAAGAGATCAGGTCGTCTTGACGATCATCACGGAGCAGGGCGCCTTGTGCGACACGCTGTTGGGCACGCTGCCGAGGACGCGGCGGTGCATGCCGCGGTTGCCGACGACGATGACGTCCGCGCCGTGCTGCTCCGCGATCTCGCAGAGTACGTCCGCCGGATCGCCCTCGCGGGCCTCGCTGACCGCGTCGATGCTCCGGTCCCGGGCGCGCTCCTCGACCTTGCGCAAGGTGGCGTCCACTTCCTGGGTCGGGTTGATCGACCACTGGATGTCCTCGGGCGCCTCCTTCTGGTCGTGGCGGATCGTGTCCTCGTTGACGGGCTTGTAAGAGCTTGCGACGACGAGGCGGGCGCCGTACTTCTGCGCCATCTCGAGCGCGAACTCGACCGCCTTGTCCGCCGTTTCGGAGCCGTCGGTGCCGACAGCGACTACCTTGATCATCCGTTTCCTCTCTACTCTCGCGTCCTCTTTTGGGCTGGACGGCTATTGAACTTGGCAGGTGCGGGTTATGATCTCGCGCAGGCGAGCTTGGAGGAGTATTTGCGCTTCCCGATTTGGATGCAAGGCCTGATGGTTGCGGCGTTGGCCGTCGTGCTCGCTCTTGCGGTCACGAACGTGGTCGACAACGCCACCGACTGGATCGTGCTGGGCGGGATACTGGTCGCGGTCTTCGGCCTCATGATCGCGGTCAACAACCGCCGCTACCCGACCCGAAGCGCACGTTCACGAGGGACTCGGACAGCCGCTGGTAGAGACTCGGGCGGCCGCGGTGCGCAAGGCCACGGTCGATGACGTTCCTGTTCTCGCGGACGTGCTGGCGCGTGCGTTCGACGAGGACCCTCCCATGCGGTGGTTCATCCCGGACGACCAACAGCGCGTTCGCCGCGCGCGGCTGCTGTTCGACGTCATGCTGCGCAGGCTTCACCTGGCGCGCGACGTCTGCTTCACCACCGAGGACGTCGCCGGCGGCGCGCTCTGGGTGCCGCCGGGCGCGCGCACGCTGACACTCGGGCAGCAGGTCCGCCTGCTGCCGGCCATGATGCGCGTGTTCGGCCGCGGGATGAGCCGCGCCCAGCGCGGGCTCGCGGTGATGGACGCCGGACACCCGCGCAAGCCGCACTACTACCTCGACACCCTGGGTGTGGCTCCGGAGCGCCAGGGCCGGGGGCTCGGATCGGCGCTGATGCAGCCGATGCTCAGGCGTTGCGACAGCGAGCGCATGCCCGCCTATCTGAACGCCGGATCGTGGCGCAGCCGGGACCTGTACCTGCGCCACGGCTTCCAGGTGATGGAGGAGTTCTCCCTCCCGGACGACGGCCCTCCGCTGTGGCGGATGTGGCGCGAACCCACGACGCTTGAACCAAGAGCCCTTCCCAAGGCGGCCTTCGCGCCTAAAGCTCGCCGCGGCTCAGGACGACCTCAACCTCGTCGCCGGAAAGGGATCGGCCGGTCCGGCGGCCGTTGGTGCTAAAAAGGCCGCGATATTCGCCGAGTCCGGTGGCCCTCCGGGGCCCCTGGAGCGGGGGAACCATTTGGCGCCCACGGGCGCCGGGGGCAAATCGGCCGCAGCTCTGGCCGGCGCGCAACCGCTTAGCGCGAGCCCGACAGCTCACCTCGTAGGCGAACGGAAGCGGTTTGGAAGGGCTCATGGATTTGGGCCAGGAGGGCGCACGGAACGATGCCTGGAAGGAACGTCCGGAGCGGCGTTGATGCTGAGCTGATGACCCGCTGGCGTGTCGCGCTGGCCGCGGCATGTGCATTGGTCCTGATGTGCGCACTGGCTGCCGACGCCTCGGGCGTGCGGCGCACCGCAAAGGGATCGCGGGTGGTCGTGTCGGGACGTTCGGGACGGGACACGCTGCGCGGCAACCGGCTCGACAACCGCATCTACGGCGGGCGCTCCGCCGACCGGCTGTTCGGGCGCGCCGGCAACGACACCATCGTCGGCGCCACCGGCCGGGACCGGATCGACGGCGGTCGCGGCAACGACTTCCTCGAAGGGGGACGAGGCTCGCGACCGGATCCGCGGCGGCTCCGGCGCCGACCACATCTGGGGAGGAACCGCCGGAGACCGGCTGCGAGGCGGCGCCGACGACGACATGCTCTACGGCGATACCGGCGACGACCGCATGTACGGCGGCCGCGGCAATGACGGGTTCGACGGCGGCTTCGGCCGCGACCGCATCAAGGGCCAAGGCGGCAACGACTGGATGGCCGGCGGCCCGGCGGGCGACAAGCTGAGCGGCGGTCCCGGCAACGACACGCCTCGACGGAGGCAGCGCCGCCGACCGCCTGCGCGGCGGGCCCGGCGACGACAAGCTGATCGGCGGGAGCGGCCAGGACCGCATCTAGCGCCGGCCCGGCAACGACATCATCGACGCGGTCGAGCCCTACCACCCGCTGTCCGAGCGGAAGATCAACTGCGGCACCGGCTGGGACGTCGTGCACGCCGACCGGCGCGACCTGCGGCGGACGCGCTTTCGCCATTGCGAGCAGATCATCCCCGGCGAGCCGTCGGCGCCGGTGGACCCGTCGCGCGGCCTCCAGCGCATCGGCGGCCGTCACGCGGCACCCTGCGCGGGAGCGATCTCAACGACAACCTGCTGGCCGGCGCCGGCCGCGACACCGTGTTCGGGTTCGGCGGCGACGACGTGATCTGGGGCGACCACGTGCCCGGCACCTCGGGTCGCGACCGGCTGTTCGGCGGACCCGGCAACGACACCATCTTCGGCAACCGCGGCCGCGACCTGCTCTCCGGCGGCCCCGGCAACGACCGCCTCTCCGGCGGCCCCGGCCGCGACCGCCTCTACGGCGGCCCGGGCGACGACGAGCTGCGCCCCGACACCGGCAAGGACGTCGGTGCGCGCCGGCGCGGGAAACGACACCGTGTACGCCTTCGGTGGCGGCAAGCGCGACCGCGTCAACTGCGGCCCCGGCTACGACACCGCCTACGTCGACCGCAAGGAGCGCCGCCGCACGCGCCACTGCGAACGGGTTCGCACGCACTAGTTAGGCGGTAGGCGGTAGGCGGTGGCGGTGGCGGTGCCGTCTGCCGTCTGCCGGTCTCCGGTCTGCCGTCTGCGGTCTCGGCCCGCCTTCAGCGGATCTGTACCGTTGATCGATGGCTTCGGCCACGCCGCAGCAGAAGCGTCTCACGCTGATTGCTTGCATCCTCGGCTCCGCGACCGTCTTCATCGACGGGACGATCGTCAACGTCGCGCTGGCGGATATCCGCTCCGACCTCAACGCCGGCCTGGCGACTCAGCAGTGGGTGGTGGAGGCCTATCTGCTGACGCTCGGGTCGCTGATCCTGATCGGCGGCTCGCTCAGCGACCACCTGGGGCGCCGCCGGGTCTTCGCGTTCGGCACCGCCGCGTTCGGCGCCACGTCGTTGCTGTGCGCCGTGGCTCCGAACGCGGAGTTCCTGATCGCCGCGCGCGCGCTCCAGGGCGTCGCCGGAGCGATCCTGGTGCCGGGCACGCTGGCCCTGATCATGTCCGTGTTCCCCGAGGACGAGCGCGGGCGGGCGATCGGGACCTGGACGGCGTGGACCGGAGTCGCGACCGTGGTCGGGCCACTCGCCGGCGGCGTGCTGCTGGGCGTCGGGTCGTGGCGGTGGGTCTTCGGCATCTCGCTGATTCCGGTCGCGGCCACGCTTTTCCTGATCCCGCGGGCGCTGCCGGCCGAGCTCGACCAGCCATCGGAGCGCGGCCCGCTCGACTTCCTCGGTGCCGTTCTCTGCGCGCTGGGGCTGGCGGGCTTGGTCTTCGGGCTGATCCAGCAGCCGACGAAGGGCTGGGGCGACCCGCAGGTCGCCGTGTCGCTCCTCGTGGCCGCCGTCATGCTGCCGGCGTTCGTCTGGCACGAGCACCGCAGCAGCTCGCCGATGGTGCCGCTGTCGATGTTCCGCGTGCGGAACTTCGCGGTCGGCAACGTGGCGACGTTCTTCACCTACGCGGGCCTGGGCGCCGCCATCTTCCTGATCGTCCTCTACCTGCAGCAGATCGGCGGCTGGTCGGCGCTCGAGGCCGGCTTCGTGCTGTTGCCGGTCACGGTGCTCATGTTCTTGCTGTCGAGTCGCTTCGGGGCTCTCGCCGACCGGATCGGGCCCCGCCCGCTGATGGGAGCCGGGCCCATCGTCGCCGGCACGGGTTTGCTGCTCCTGCTGAGGATCGACCAGGATCCGAGCTACGTGACCGAGCTGCTGCCGGGAGTCGCGCTGTTCGGCTTGGGCCTGGCAATGACGGTGGCGCCGCTGACGGCGACGGTGCTCGCCGCGGGCGTGCAGCACGCCGGGGTCGCATCGGGCGTCAACAACGCCGTCGCCCGCGTCGCCGGGCTGATCGCGATCGCTGTCGTCGGAGCGTTCATGTCGGCCCAGTTCTCGACGAAGCTCGACGACGCGCTCGCGACGCGCGCGCTCGATGCGCGTGCACGCGCGGCCGTGAACGGTGCGCGGTCGCGGCCGCTGACCGACACGGTGCCCGAGGATCTGGCTCCCCCCGAGCGCGCGGCGGCCCGTGACGTCCTGCGCGACTCGTCCGAGAGCGCGTTCCACCTCGCCATTGCCATCGTCGCCCTGCTGACCGCCGCGGGGGGCGTCATCTCGGCGATCGGCATCGAGAACCCGCGCCGGCGTCTGGCCGCGTCCGAGTGCCCGGGCGGCGCGATCTGCGGCGCCAGCCAGCAGGTGGGTGTCCCGGAGCATGTGGGAGCCCGGCAGGCGGAGCCGGCGCCGGCATGAGCGAGAAGGCACAGGTCGTCAGCGTCAACGTCGGCCGGCCCCGGATGGTCTCGCGCGGCGACGACACCGAGCCGACCGCGATCTGGAAGACACCGGTGTCGGGCCGCGTTCGGGTCGCGGGCGTGAACGTCGAGGGCGACGAGCAGGCCGACCGCAGCGTTCACGGCGGCCCCGACAAGGCCGTCTACAGCTACGCGATCGAGGACTACGAGTGGTGGTCGGCCGAGCTCGGGCGAGATCTCGGCCCGGGAACCTTCGGCGAGAACCTCACGGTGCGCGGAGTCGACGTCAGCGGCGCGGCGATCGGCGAGCGCTGGCGCATCGGGAGCGTGCTGCTCGAGGTGAGCCAGCCGCGCGTGCCGTGCTGGAAGCTCGGCGTGCGCATGGAAGACCCCAGGTTCGTGAAGCGCTTCGCCGCCGCCGAGCGGCCGGGCGCCTACCTGCGGATCGCCGAGGAGGGCGAGCTGGCAGCCGGCGATGCGATCGAGATCGAATCGCGGCCCGCACATGGAGTGACGATCGCGGAGGTGAACCACACCTTCCTGCGCGACCACACGGCCGCGGCGCGGCTCGTGGACGTTCCCGAGCTGAGTGCATCCTGGCGCGACTGGGCCCGCGGCGAGGCGGAGCGACTAGCCGGCTAGCGGAGGAGGGCACTCACGGTGCCAGTAGCTCCTCGAAGTGGTCCGGGCGCATCCGCTGCGCCGCGACGTCGTCGGGCTCCGAGGACTGGGCGATCTGGATCAGGGTCCCGTGTGATCGCGACGGGCGCAGAAAGGCCTCTTTCCAGCGCGGGTCGGCGACGTTGACGTCCACCAGCTCGAACCCCCGGCCGCGCAGGTCGTCGATCGCCGATTCGATGTCGTCGGTCTTGAAGGTCACGTGGTGCAGCCCCTCGCCGCGCTTCTCGAGGAAGTTCGCGAGGAACCCCTCTCCGAGCGGCTCGAGCAGCTCGACCTTCCCGCCGCCCGGGTAGCGCAGCTGGAGCCAGCGCCAGCTGCCGTCGACGTCGCCGCCCATCAGGTACTCGCCGCCGAGGGCGTCGCGGAACAGCGGCAGCGCCGCGCGGATGGACCGTGTCGCCACGGCGACGTGATCGAAGCGGTATTCAGGCATCTGTCCTCCCCCGGTCAGGTGCGGTGGTTCACGGGCATTTCTTCTTGCTGCCCCACGGGAGCCGCACGATCCGCTGCGCGGCGTTGTTCGTCTCGTCGGTCTCCCAGATCCCGTTCTCGGGGTCGGCCCGATGGACGTAGGCGAAGCAGCCGTGGAAGCCGGTCACGTCGATGTACTGCTCGTGGTAGGTCGACGGGTACACGTCCGACCAGCCGACGGAGGTGCCGAGGGTGACGCCCTTCGCGCGCGGGTTCTGGCTGCACCCCGGGAAGACGGCGCTGCGAGGAGAGCGCTTGTCGGGCCGGGTGTGCTTCGAGGTCGCGCAGGCAGTAGTTCTGCTTCGCTCCCGTGCGCACGAGCTTGTCGCGGTGCCCGTCGGAGTCGAGCGACCACAGCTCGAACCGGGCGGCGTTGTGGAACTTCCAGTAGCGGCCCTGGCCGGGGATGAAATAGAAGTAGAGCTCCGCGCCGGTGTCGACGACCTTCCGCGTGCCGTCGACCCGGTAGATGTGCTGGCGCGCCTTCATCTCGAAGCGCCCGCTGCGCCGCCCGCGCAGCATCGCGGGCCCCTTGCCACGGCTCTTTATGTTGTTGGTCGCGTGCAGCAGCACCCGCCCGCGCGGCGAGCGCGTGACGAACATGTCCTCCGGGGGGCCCATCTGGAGGTCAGGGCAGCGCAACCGCTTGCGGTGCTTGCCCAAACACGGATTTGACGGGGGATTCGCGGGCTTGGTCGTGGGCGGCTCCACCACCGGCGGCGGCGTGTCGGCGGCCGGCCCGCGCGCGGGCAGAACCGCGCCGGCGGCGGTCAGAGCGGCGATCAGGGCGAGCGCGAGCGTTGCGGGACGGGCCGTCAAGCGCGCACAGGCTACTGGGCGCGGTCGATCAACAAGCTGTTTAGGTCAGCTCCATCTGGTGTATAACTTGTTGCGCTTACCTCAACAAGCTGATTAGGAGTCGTAGAATGATCGACCTCAGGGATCCGCAGCAGTTCGCAATCACCTATCGCAGGCTCTCGCCGGGAGCCCGTGCGGCCGCCAACCAGGTGCTGCACGACCCCGCCGCAGCCGAGGATGTGATGCAGGACGTGTTCACGCAGCTATGGCAGCGCCCGGACGCCTACGACTCGGGCCGGGGGTCGCTCGATTCCTACGTCTGCATGGTCGCCCGCGCCCGGGCCATCGACCGCTGGCGCTCGGGCAAGGCGCTCACGCGGGCCGTGGACCGGTCGGGCGAGGGGGTCCGCACGGCGGTCTCCGCGCAGGAGAGCGCGGCCGACGGGGTGCTGCGCCGCGAGCGGTCGCGAGAGGTCGTGCGCGCGCTCGCGGGACTGCCGGCCGAGCAGCGCCAGGCGCTGGTTCTCACGGGACACGGGCTGGCGCAGTGGGAGATCGCCAAGCTGACGGGCGCGCCGCTCGGGACGGTCAAGGGCCGGATCCGCCTCGGCCTGCGCAAGGCCCGCGCCAACCTGGCCCCGGCATGAGGCCGCGGCCGTGACCGACGCCGGGTTCGGCATCGGGGAGGTCTCGGAGCGCACCGGTATCGCCGTTCCGGTGCTGCGGATGTGGGAGCAGCGGTTCGGCTTTCCGCGGCCGGCGCGCGGGGCGGGGGGCCGGCGGCGCTACACCGACCGTGAGGTCGAGCTGCTCCGGCAGGTCGTGCGCGACCGCGATGGCGGCCTGTCGCTGCGGGCCGCCATCGAGCGCGCCCAGGGGGCCGCCTCCGAGGCGCCCGCATCGCTCTTCGCCGGGCTGCGCCGCGCGCGCGCGGACCTCGCCCCCTTCCTCCTGCGCAAGAGCACGCTCGTGAACCTCAGCCACGCCATCGAGGACGAGTTCATGGCGCGGTCAGAGCCCGCCGCCCTGTTTGCCTCCTTCCAGAAGGAGCGCTTCTACCGGGGCTCTTCCGAGCGCCGCTGGCGGGATCTCGCGCGCAGCGCCGAGGTCGCGATCGTGTTCGCGGACTTCGATCGCATGCGACGGCCGCGCGGCGGGCCGGTGGAGGTGCCGCTCGACCCGGATGACCCGCTCGCACGCGAGTGGTCGCTGATCTGCGACGGCCCCACCTTCGGCGTCTTCATGGCGGGATGGGAGCGCCCCGGCCAGGAGGGGGCGGTGGACTTCGAGCGGCGCTTCGAGACGATCTGGAGCGTCGAGCCCGACGCCGTACGCGACGCCGGCGCCGTCGGCGTCGAATTGGTGGAGCGATTCGCCCCCGATCTGGTCGACGAGCTGCCGGCGCGGCTGCGGGAGCCGCCGGCGGCGGGCGCCGGCGACCTGCGCACGCTGATCGCCCTCACCAACCGGATGATCGGCTACTCGGAGGCCGGCGAGCGGGTCGTCTGAGACGACTGCGACAGCTGCGCCACGAGTTCCGCGATGCGCTCGCGCCGGTAGTCGAAGATCCGCCTTATGTCACGGCGCACGAACAGCCGGTGCGCGAGCCTGCCGAGCGGGCCGAAGGGCATCGCGTAGCGGATGCGGTCGGTCATCCAGGTTCCGCCCTGGCCGTCGGCCTCGAACCAGTGGGTGTGCTCCCAGAGCTTGTACGGCCCGCGAATCTGCTCGTCGACGAAGCGCCGGCCGGGCTCCCACTCGATGATCTTGGTCGTCCAGTTCACGGGGATCCCGCGCACGCGCAGCCGGTAGACGATCAAGGCGTTCTCCTCCAGCTGCGGCGGCTCGACGGAGACGATGCGGAAGTGCAGCCAGTCCGGGGTGACCGCCTCGAGGTTGCGCGCGTCGCCGAAGAACTCGAACGCCTCCTCGGGAGGAAGCGGCAGCCGCTGGCGCTGCTCGAACTGGTTCACGCGCATGACTCAGGCGGCGCGTGCCGAGGGCACCAGCCGCACGCGGCCGGGAAGGAGCGGGACGACAAGGCGCTTCATGTACTCGGCGCCGCCGGCGACCATCAGCTTCCGCACCCACGTGGGCGGCAGCGACGCGAAGCCGTACTGGGACCGGATCGGCTCGGGCAGGAGCGCGATCGTGATGAAGTTGACGGTCTCGACCAGGGGCTCCACGACGCGCGGGACGGGAGGGTCGAGCACGATCTCCCGGGCCCGGCTTCTCGCCCATGGAGTGACGACCAGCCGGCCGCCGGTGAGCATCTCATCGCCATAGGCGCGGAAGTCGTCGAGGGTGGCGGGCATGTCCCGTTTACGCAGGCCGAAGAGCTTCCCGACCACCTTGTATTCCTCCCATAGCGACGCGCGTTCTTCTTCGCTCAGGCCGCGGACGTACATGTCGTAGACGATCATGCCGCTGTCGACGAGGCTGTAGAGCACCCACATCAGAAGCTCAGGGTCGTCGGCGCGATATGGAGTGCCGGCCGCGAAGGGCCCGGCGGGCCGGCGCAGCGTCCCGCTCACCATGCGGTGCATCGCCCGCACCCGGCGCGTCATACGGTCGGCCTCGGCCCGGGTCCCGAACATGATCGTGTTCATGACGACGGCCGTGCGCGCGAGCCGCTCGTAGGGCTCGTCCAGCGAATCGGTGTGGGCGAGGAGCCCCGAGACGGCGAGCGGATGCGCCGCCTGCATCAGAAGCGCCCGCGGGCCGGCGAGCGCGAGTGCGCGCTCACGGTAAACCGTGCGGATCACCGAGTCATCGGAGAAATAGCCCGTCATATGGTGGCTACGGGCCTTCGTGCCCCCGAGATCAATCCCGAAGCCTCGACCGCCGGGTGGTGCGGGCGCTACGCCTGGGCCTGCGCGAGCCGGGCGCCCATCGCCTCGGCGAGGGCGGTCAGGCCGGAGAGCGGTCGGACCAATACGGTCAGCCGCGCTACGTGTCCCTCCTCGTTCAGCTCGAGGTAGTCGATTCCCTGTAGCTCGCGGTCGCCGACCCGAGCCTTGAAGACGAGACAGGCGGAATCGCCCGACTCGACCTCGTCGGTGTACTCGAAGTCCTCGAACACCTCGACCACCATCCGCAGGAGGCCCATGGTCGCGTCACGCCCCTCGTAGGTCTTGAAGACGACCGGGCTCCGGAACTCCACGTCCGGAGCGAGCGCCGCCTCCATCGCGTCCAGATCCTTCGCCTCGACTGCCTGGCGGAAAGCTGTGCTCACGTTCCCCTCCTAGACCGGCTGAACAGGTAAGCGGCTCCGCCGATGACGGCGATGCCCGCGACGACAAGTATGGCGATCAACCCGCCGCTGATCCCGCCGTCGCCGTCGGACTTGTCCGCGGACTGGGTGGTGGTGGCTCCGGTCGCGCCCGTATCGCCGGTCGCACCGGTGGCACTCGTCGCGCCCGTGATCGCCTTCCCGGTCACGTTGTGGGTCGAGATCTTCACCGTCGGCGCGGGCTCGGAGGACCCGGGTGGCCCGATCCAGCGCACCTTGTTGCCGTTGTCGTAGGTCTGAACTCCCTTGAACGACAGGGTGGCGCCGGGCGCCTTCGGCAGCCGCAGCGAGACGACGAACTCCTGCGTGGCCTGTCCGGGACCCAGGGGCTTGCGGGCCCGGAACGAGATCGTTCGCGGGCCGCCGGTGGTCGCGGCGCGCTCCAGCTTCCAGCCGCCCAGCGAGCTTGCTCCGAGGAACGCCACGCCGGCCGGCAACTGGACGTCGAACCGCACGGTGCTGGCGTTGGACTCCTCGTTCTCGATGCTGAACGTGAACGAGCGCGAGTCGCCCGGGTCACCGCGGCGCGGCTTGATCTCGAAGTGCGCAAGCGCGGGCGGCGCGAGCAACATCGGGACGGCCCCCGCTACGAGCGCTCCGAGAAGCAGCCGCCGCGGGGCGGTCCTACTATTGATCGCTACACCGAGACCCAGGAGAGCCGAGATGGAGACGAAGGTCAACAAGACAGAAGAGGAGTGGCGGGAGGCACTGTCGCCGGAACAGTACGAGGTCCTTCGCCGCCAGGGCACGGAGCCCCCGTTCACGGGCCGGTACGTGTACTCGAAGGACGACGGCATGTACCGCTGCGCCGCGTGCGGCAACGAGCTGTTCAGCTCCGACACCAAATTCGACTCGGGGACCGGGTGGCCGAGCTTCTACGAGCCGGCCGCGGCGGACCACGTGGAGCTGCGCCAGGACTCGAGTCACGGCATGGTCCGCACCGAGGTCGTGTGCGCGCGCTGCGGCTCGCACCTCGGGCACGTGTTCGACGACGGCCCAAACCCAACCGGCCAGCGCTACTGCATCAACTCGCTCTCGCTGGATCTGGACGCCGAGCCGGGCAGCTCGGGCTGATCCAGCCCGCCTGACCAGCAGCGGTCGTGGGCCTCGCGGCCGTGGCCGCGGCGATCGTGCTGTCCGCATGCGCCGGAGTCGCGACCCGCAGGCGGCTCGGCGCGCCGGCCGAGCACGACGCGGCGCGCCTCTTGAAGGCGATGCTCTTCGGCGTGATGCCGTTCGTCACGTTCTTCAACGTGGCGCACGTCGAGTTCGATCGCGACGTCCTCGGTGGCGTCGTGGTCGGATGGATCGCGCTGGCCGCCGTCGCCGTGCTCGCCTGGCGCCTGACACGCCACGTCACCACGCGCCCGCGCACCGGCACGGTGATGCTGGGATCGATACTCGCGAACACCGGCTATCTCGGGTATCCGCTCGTGACCGTGCTGCTCGGCGCGTCGTCGCTCCCGACTGCGGTCGTGTATGACCTGCTGGTGGCGGGACCGGCGTTGTTCATCGGAGCGTTCGCGATCGGCGCGGCGTTCGGCGACGCGCACGGCGACTCGCTGCGCGAGCGGCTGCGCGCCTTCTTCTTCCGCAACCCTCTGATGCCCGCCTTCGTGGCGGGGCTGCTGGCTCCGGCCGCGCTAGCGCCGGAAGTGCTCGTCGACGCGTCGCGGGTCCTCGTGTTCTGCATGCTGCCCGCCGGGTTCTTCGCGGTCGGCGTGTACCTGGACTCGATCCTGGCGCCGCGGCGGGCGCTGCCTCCGCTGAGTCGCGAGGTGAGGGTCGCGGTCGTGCTGCGCCTCGCCGTCGCGCCGCTCCTGCTGTGGCTGCTCGCGCTGCCGCTGATCGACCTGCCCGATCCGTATCTCCTGCTCGCCGCGATGCCATGCGGCATCAACACCCTGCTGGTGGCGGGCGTCTACGAGCTCGATCGCCGCCGGGCGGCCGCGATGATCGCCTGGAGCACGACGCTCGTCCTGACCGCGGTCGTGATCCTGTCGGCGGTCCTGTCGTGAGCGCGCGCGGCGGAGCGCCCGCTCCTTCACGAGCGGTTCCCGGTCTTGCGGGACAGCATGCCGCACCTCGACCTGAGCAGCGGGGACGCAACGCCGGTGCGCCGGCTGGAGCTGGGTGACACCGTCGACGCGGAGCCCTGGCTCAAGGACGACGGCGCCTTCGGGCCCCTGATGGGTGGCAACAAGCCGCGCAAGCTGGAGTGGGTGCTGGCTGACGCGATGCAGCGGCGATACCGCTCGGTGCTGACGATCGGAGCGCTCGCCACGAACCACGGGTTGGCGACGGCGGTGTATGCACGCTCGTGCGGGCTACGGGCGATCCTGGCCCTCGTGGACCAGCCACTCGACGAGCACGTTCAGGCGCAGTTCGAGCGCATCCTTGCTTCCGGTGCATCCGTCCACCTGACACGCGGTGCGGCTCGCACGGCGCTCACCGTCCCCTGGCTCTGGGCGCGCAACTTCGACCTGCTGCGCATGCGGCCCCCGTACTACCTCGGGGTCGGGGGATCCTCGCCGCTCGGCTGCGTCGGCTTCGTGGAGGCGGCTCTCGAGCTGGCGGCTCAGGTCGATGCAGGCCTGATGCCGGAGCCCGCTTACGTGATCGTCGCCGCGGGTTCCGGTGGGAGCGCCGCGGGACTCGCGCTCGGGCTGCGCCTGGCCGGTCTGCGCAGCCGCGTCGTCGCCGTGCAGGTGAACGACCGCTCCCCACTCGACCCGCGCCGGATCGCCCGCCTCGCTCGGCGGACCGAGGGGCTCTTGCGCAGTCGCGGCGCGAGCTTTCAAACCGTTGACGTCCGGGAGGATGACTTCAGCTTCGAGCGCGAGTTCCTCGGAGCGGGGTACGGGCATCCCACCCGCGAGGCGCAAGCCGCGCTTGCGCTTGCGCGCGACCACGCCGGCCTTCAGCTCGAGCCCGTCTACACGGCGAAGGCGATGGCCGGGTTGATCGGGCTCGTCGAGCGCGGCGCCCTCGGCAGAGGGCCCGTCCTCTACTGGCACACCTACGACTCGGTCAGCCGGTCCGGCGGGCGATCAGCCGGTCCATCGCCCGATCCGGCAGGAGCCGCGAGAGAGTAGCCATCACGCGCGTGTCGGGCCCGACGAGATAGCGCGTGCGCGGCCGGCTCGACGTGAGGGCATGCGCGACGATGTCGGCGACCGCCGACGCTGGGATAGCCTCCTGGGAACGCGCCTGGGCCGCCACCATTGCCCGGTCCATTCGATCGCCGTAAAGCTGCTGAGCCTCGGCCGGCATGTCGTCGCGCAGGGACTGCGCGGCGGCTTGGCCGCGCTCCCACATCGAGGTGGCGATTGGCCCAGGCTCGACCAGCGACACCTTCACGCCCAGGGGCGCGAGCTCACGGCGCAGCGAGTCGGAGAAGCCCTCCATCGCGAACTTCGATCCGGCATACGGGCCGAGGAAGGGCAGCGCGACGCGGCCCCCGATCGAGCCGATGTTGACGATCCTCCCGCCCGCCGCGCGCAGCATCGGGAGAGCGGCCTGCGTGACGGCGATCTGCCCCAGGACGTTCACCTCGAGCTGGCGCCGGACCTGCTCGAGGGGCAGGAACTCGAGTGGCCCGGTGACCGCGATGCCGGCGTTGTTGACGAGACCCTTGAGCTGGCCCTCGGTGGCCTCGCTGACGGTTCGCGCCGCCGCGGCAATCGATGCGCTGTCCGTGACGTCGAGGATCAGCGTGGTGACGCCGGGCGCGTCCGCGGCCAGGCGCGCGGCATCCTCCTCACGGCGCACTCCGGCGAACACCGCGAACCCGCGCTGCGCCAGGCCGACAGTGGTCGCGTGCCCGATGCCGGTAGACGCGCCGGTGATGAGTACGGCCGCAGTGCCCCTTGCCACGGCGCGGATTCTGTCAGGCGCCGCGCGCCTTCGCGATTCCGGCCAGGCGCCGCGCCAGCGCGTTCATCCCGAACGCCTCCGCCGCGGCCGCCCCGGCGGCCCAGTTCGTCGGCGCATCCGGCGGTGGTTCGACGTCGAGCCGGCGCAGCGTCGCGACGTCCTTGAAGGCACGCAATTCGCCGGCCTGCTCCCGGAGCGCGTGCATGACCCGCTTGGTCTCGCCGATCGGGTTCTCGAGTGCCGCCTCGAGCGATCCATGGCGGCGCAACAACTCGGCCGCCGTCTTGGGCCCGATGCCGCGCGCACCCGGAATGCCGTCGGAGGGGTCGCCGCGCAGCGCGATCAGATCGGGGACCAGGGCGGGTGGGACCCCGTAGCGGCTCTCGACCTCCGCGGCGTCGAGCACTTCCGGTCCCTTCCCGCGGGCGCCGACGTAGAGCACTCGGCAGCTGTCGCCGACGCACTGGTACATGTCGCGGTCGCCGGTCATCAGGAGCGACTGGCCGCCGCGTTCGGTCTCGGCCAATGCGAGCGAGCCGAGCACGTCGTCCGCCTCGTAACCCGGGCGCTCGTAAACGCTCCAGCCGAACATCTCGAACAGCTCGGGCGCCACGTTCCACTGCGCGGCGAGCTCTTCGGGCATCGGCGGCCGTTCGGCGTGGTAGCCCGGGAACAGATCCACCCGGTAGTCGGCGGCGTCCTGCCCGAACGTCAGCACGACCGCGCGCGGGGAGTGCTCCTCGACCGCCTGAACGAGCGCGTTGATGGCGCCGAGAAGCGCGTTCACCGGCGCCCCGGTTGCGCCCTTGATGCTCTTGGGGAGCGCGAAGAACGAGCGATAGAGGAGGTACGGCGTATCCGCCGCGAGCAGCGGAGCGCCGCCCTTTTGAGCGCTCTTCTTCGGCACTTAGCGCTGACCCACTACGAGGGCGCGGTCGGCGTCGGCTCCTCCTGGCGGGCGAAATCACGGCCCGGCGCGGGCCGGCGCTCGACCAGGCGAACCTTCACGCCCTTGGGAGGTATCAGGGTGACGTTGTGCAGCCGCGAGCGCTCCTGCTGGTCGGACGCGGACTCGAGCCGCGCCGCGCCCAGAATCGTCGGGATCGCGACCTTCATCTCGAGCTGTGCGAACGCGGCGCCGACGCAGCGCCGCGTGCCGCCGCCGAACGGGATCCATGTGTAGGGCTCCGGCTGGCCTTCGAGGAACCGCTCCGGCCGGAACTCGAACGGCTGCGGGTAGCGGTTCGCGTATCTGTGCACGGCTGAGATCGCCGGAACCACCATCGTCCCGGACGGCAGCTCATGCCCCGCGATCTCGACCGGCCTGGTCACGACCCGGGCGACGTCCGCGACGACGGGGCGCACACGGAGCGACTCCTTGACCACGGCGTCGAGGTACTCGTCCTCGCCGGCCGCGAGTCGACTCCTCGAGCCGCTCCAGCACCGTGGGATGGTGAAGCAGGAGGTCGAAGGTCCATGACAGTCCCGTCGCCGTCGTCTCGTGGCCCGCGGTCACCGCCGTCATCAGCTCGTCGCGCAGCTCCGTGTCGCTGAGGCCGTTGCCATCCTCGTCCCTCGCCGCGAGCAGGATCGAAAGCACGTCGTCGCCCGCCGCCCCCGACTCCCTGCGCCGGCGGATCTCGTCGTAGAGCAGCTCGTCGATCGCGTCCCGCACGCGCTCGAAGCGCCGCGCCGGGCTCCAGCGCCCGAACCGCCGCTGCATCATCGGCAGCCACATCAGTGCCGTGCTGCGCGCCAGGAGCTCGGGCAGCAGGACGCGCAGCCGCTCGAGCCGCGCCGCCTCGCTGATCCCGAACACGGCCCGCAGGATCACCTCGAGCGTGATCGCCTGCATCCGCGGCCGCAGCGCGAACGTGCGCCCCAGCGGCCAGCGGCCGACCTCGCGCAGCGTGATCTCCGCCGATCAGCTCCCGGTAGCGCTCGATGCTCTCTCCGTGGAACGGCGGCAGCAGCACCCGGCGCCGGCGCAGATGCTGCTCGCCGTCGATCAGCAGCACCGAGTTCTGCCCCAGCACCGGCTCCAGCATCTGGTTTGCCTCGCCGGCCCTGAACACGTCCGGATCGCCGGTGAACACCGCCTTGACGTCCTCCGGGTCGGTGAGGTACACCAGGTTCCCGAGCCCCACGAACCGGATCGTGAAGACGCTGCCGTAGCGGCGTACGCAGCGGGTCATGTAGCCCTCGAAATCCCGCATCGTTCGCAGGGTCTGAACGATCGGCGGCGAGGACGGCCCGGGGGGAAGCGCCGTGCGCATGATGGGACTCTATGCTGCCGCGGCGCTCCCTTCCAGCGCGCCGAGCACCAGTTCGTCGTGCTCCGCCGGCCGCACCTTCCTGAACACCCGCTCGACCTTTCCGGTCGGCCCGATCACGAAGGTCGTGCGCTCGTTGCCGAAGTACTTGCGGCCGTACATCGACTTCTCGACCCACACGCCGTACGCCTCGGCGACCTTGTGGTCAGGGTCCGACAGCAGAGTGAATCCGAGCGCGTGCTTGTCGGCGAACTTCGCGAGGCGCTCCGGCGGATCGGGCGAGACCCCGAGCACCACCGCGTCGGCGGCGTCGTAGGCCTGCTCGTGGTCGCGCACGCCGCAGGCCTGCGTGGTGCACCCCGGTGTGTCGGCCTTGGGATAGAAATAGAGGACCACGTGGCGGCCCTTGAAGTCCGACAGGCGGATGGGATTGCCGTCCTGGTCGTTCAGCTTGAAGGCGGGTGCCTTCTTGCCTTCTTCGATCATCGATCTTCCTTTCGTCGCTTGACCGGAATGGGATCAGGTTTTTCGCGACGGGGATACGCGGGCGTGTGAAAGAAGGCGCACGGGTCCGTCAAAGAAGCGAAGCGAGCCGAAAGGCTCAGGAGTCGGCGTGTGCGTCCTGCTCCGACAGCCCCACGGCTTCGAGGGCCTGCGGTCGTGGCTTCATGTAGACGTGCCAGCGCGAGCGATCAGGCCCACCGCGGAGCGTCCAAACGTGCCCGACCCTTTCGCCCTTGACCTCCACGCCGCTGTGCTTCCGTACGCTGCGTCCGAAGCTCATGAACGGTCAAGAGAACCCGATCTCCGAGCGTCGATGGCCGCTGTCGACCTCCTGGCCGGTATGTCGTCCAAGGTGCCAGCCAGTCCAGCCAGAACTGCCTCGAACACCATCCAGGCCCGCATAGCGTCGTCTACGCCGTCTGGCAGGCCCTGGACGGCGACCTCGAACTCTTGGTCCAGGAGGTGCCCGATCGCCTCTGCCGATGACGCTCGCCCTGCGGCGTCGCGGAACTAGGAAGACCACGAAGTCGGACACCTCGGTCCGGCCGGGCGAGAAGACCCATCATAGAGCTCCACGTTCTCCTGCGACATCGTCCGCGAAGTATCCCCCTACCGGGAGGAGGGCGAGGTGCCGATAGCGCGATGGAAGTGTCGAGAAAGCGTGTCGGGCCGGCCCGCCCTCGCGCAACGGTAGGCTGCGCCGCCATGTGGCCCATCATCATCATCGTGCTGGTCGCGGTCCCGCTCCTCGTGCTTGCCTGGCTGCGCGTGCGGCAGCAGCGCCGCCCCTGAGCACGCGCTGGACACGCGACCCATCCCACCGGTAGGGTCGCCGCCATGAGCTCTCCCGCCCGTACCGGGGCCGATCTGTCGGCCCTCGCCGGCGAGGTCATCGACGCCGTCAACGCCCTTTCGGGTCGCCACGACGGCGAGCGCGCGCTCCATTCGAAGGGGACGCTCTGCGCCGGCACCTTCACGGCATCTCCCGCCGCGGCCGGGCTCAGCACCGCCGCGCACTTTCGCGGCGACCCCGTCCGCACGCACGTCCGTTTCTCCAACGGAGGCGGCGAGCCCGAGGGCCGCGACGGCGGCCGCGAGGCGCGCGGGATGGCGGTCAAGCTCTACCTGGCCGACGGCAGCACCACCGACATCGTCTGCGTGACGACGCCCGTGTTCGTGGTCCGCACGCCGGAGGACTTCCTCGAGCTGATGCTCGCGCGCAAGCCCGACCCCGAGACCGGCCAGCCCGACATGGAGCGGCTGGGCGCGTTCCTCGGCGCGCACCCCGAGTCCATGCCCGCGATCCAGCACACGCTCGGCAACCCGCCGCCCGTCAGCTACCTCACCTGCGCATACAACTCCCTGCACGCCTACCGCTTCACCAACGCCGGCGGGGAGCAGCGCTACATCCGCTATCGCTGGGAGCCCGACGCCGGCGAGGCGAACGTCGCCGAGGAGGAAGAGTCCTCGCTCGCGCACGACTACCTTCAGGACGACCTGCGCGAGCGCCTCGGACAGGGTCCCGCAGGCTTCACGCTCACGGCCGCGATCGCTGCCGAGGGCGACCCCACCGACGACTCGACGGCCGCCTGGCCGGACGACCGCGAGCGCGTGACGCTCGGCAGCGCTCGAGGTGACCGGGATCGCCACCGACCGCGAGCGCGACGGGGACATCCTGGTCTTCGACCCCACCCGGGTGACCGAGGGCATCGAGTGCTCGGACGACCCGATCCTGCATTTCCGGCCGCACGCCTACGACGAGTCGGTGTATCGCCGCAGCGGCGTGCGCCGCGGCTGCTAGACTCTGACGCGGGCAGCCTCCCCTAAACTCGCCGCCGTGTTCCACTCTGTTCTGGGAGCCAGTGGTCAAGCCGCTGCTGGAGGCCGGCTGCGCCTCGCGTCGTGGTCGAGATCGGCACGCACGTCGGGCGAGACGACAGAGCGCCTGCTGGACCTTGCATCCGAGCGGGGGTTCAAGGTGCATGTCAATCGATCCGGCGACCGGGACCCTGGCTTCGATCCCGAGGCGCTTGACGGAGCGCTACGGCGCAAGCTTCAAGTTCCATCGTCGCGATGAGCCTCGAGCAGCTGCCGCTGCTGGAGGAGATCGATGCGGTGATCCTTGATGGGGACCACAATTGGTACACGGTCTACAACGAGCTGAAGCTGCTTTCGCGACAGGTCGACGACGGAAGGCCCTATCCGCTGGTCCTGGTGCACGACATCGGGTGGCCCTACGGCCGCCGGGACCTCTACTACGACCCCGACGTCGATCCCGGCCGCCCACAGGCAGCCGTACGAGAAGGCCGGGATCACCCCCGGCTACAGTGAGCTCTCCGGGATGGAGGGCCTCAATCGCGCAGCGCTAACAACGCCCTGACGGAGGGCGCCGCCGTGCAGTGGCGTGCGCACGGCCGTCGAGGACTACCTGCGCCGAAGCCGACCTGCCGATCCGTTTCCAGACAGTGGACGGCTTCCACGGGCTTCGGGATCCTTGCGTGGGAGCCGGCCGATCGCAGCTAACCCGGCACTCGGCGGCCGCCCTCGATTGGCTCGAGTCGCCGGAATGGCTGGACGAGCAATGCCGGCTTCCTCGAAGCAAGCGCGGGTGCGCCTGCTGACTCGACTGCGCACTGTCACGCGGGAGCTGCAGGACATCCAGGGCGGACAGAGCCGGCGAAACAATCTTTCCCGGAAACCTGAGCCGGGCGGTTGAGGGCTAGGCCCGCTCCAGCACGTCTCGGCCGCGCCCGCTCGCCGGCTCCAGCCGGACCAGCGCGGCCGGGTAGGGCTCGAAGAAGGACTGCCCCGCGACGTAGCCCGCGTCGAAGCGCACCGCCCAGGAGCGCAGCATCGCGTTGACGGCGCTGAGCGGGACGTGCCGGGAGCGGTAGGCCTCGAGCGTTTCGAGGAAGTGGTCCTTCTCCCGCCGCGTGAGGAGCTTCTTGAAGTGGCCGAACGCGTGGGTCACGACGTTGACCGTCGCTGGAATCCGCGGCGCACGTCTGAGCGCCGCGTCGAGCTCGGCGCCGTAGCGCTCCAAGGCATCGTCCGCGGACGTGAGCTTCTGCTCGGCGACGATCCGCCCGAGCGCGCGCATCCGCGTCTGGTTGAAGCCCATCAGCAGCAGCTTGTTGCGCGCGTGGAAATCGACCAGTGCCGCCGGCGAGCGCTCGGCCGCCGCCTCTCTGAAAGCCGCCACGGTGAAGAGCTTCGTGAGGAAGAAGTCCCGGATCAGGAGGTTGCCCAGCCGCGTCTCCTCCTCGATCGCCGCGCGCGGATAGCGCTCCTGAACGCCGGCGGCGAACATGCCGGAACCACGCGCGGGCGGTCCGCGAGTCATCCGGCTGGTGGACCTTCGCCGACCCGACCCCGCACGACGGCGAGCGGCTCTTGAGGATGAACCCGTCGACGTCGCCGGCGTCCGAGAGCCAGTCTCGCGTGAACCGCGCCATCGGCTGGGTCAGGTCCCTGCCCGTGCTGGGCTGTACGAGCTGTTCCCCGCCGACCGCAGCGACCAGCCGGATCGGGTCACGCGGAACGCCGAGGCCGATCTCCAGCTCCGGGCAGATCGGCACGAAGTCCAGCCACGGCTCGAGCTCCTCGCGCAGCGAGGCGCGGACCACCTGGCCGTTGTAGCGGCAGGAGTCGAAGTCGATGCAGCGGCTGATCACGACGCGCGGGCGCGCAAAGCTCGTCACATCAGGTTGTTCGGTTCGGACGGCCACAGCGGTTCACCTTAAACGCGGCCAAAATGACGTCCAGGCCCCTTGATCCCGCGCCCGGCGACGGTCATGCTTGACGAGCCGTTGAAAGCTACGAGCAGAAGGAGGATGTCGAATGCGCATCGCCGACGTGATGACCCGAGCCCTGCCGGCTGTCGCGCCCAACGAGAGCGTGCGCGATGCGGCCCGCTCGATGACGGAGCGCGGAGTCAAGGCACTTCCGGTATGCGAGGGCGAACGGCTGGTCGGGATCGTGACGGACTGGGATCTCGCGAAGGCGGTCGCGAGCGGAGAGGACCTCTCCGCGCTGCGAGTGGACGGCGTGATGAGCACGGACCTCGTGCAGGTCGCTCCCGACGCGACGTTCGGCGAGGCGGCACAGGTGATGGCGGATCGGCAGGTCCACCACCTGCTTGATCAGCAGCAACGGTCGCTACGAGGGCATGGTCCACCTGGACGTGGAGTGGTCGGAGCTGACCGAGTCGCTCGGCGCCCCGATGGCCACGTTTGCAGCGCGGATCTAAGCCCGCGCCTGCCGCCGCCTGCCGCCTAACCGAGAACCAGCTCCGCGATCCTCCGCACCTGCGCGGCGTCTCCGCCGATCAGCAGCGTCGTGACGATGGAGTCCCGCCAGGCCTCGAGGTCGTGGCGGATCTTGTCCTCCGGGCCGATCAGCGCGAGCTGCTCGACGAGCTCGGTCGGCACCGCGGCCGCCGCCTCGTCCTTCTTGCCGTCCAGGTAGAGATCCTGGATCCGCTTGGCCTCGGCCTCGTAGCCCAGCCGGACCGCGACGTTGTGGTGGAAGTTCGCGTCGCGCGCGCCCATCCCGCCGAAGTACAGCGCGTACATCGGCCGGATCCAGTCGGCCGCCTCCTCGACGTCGTCGTGGATGATCACCGGCACGGTGGCGCAGACCTCGAAGTCCTCGGCGGTGTGCCGCGCGCCCTCGCGCGCGAAGCCCTCGGCGAGCGCGTCCTTGTAGAACGTCTCGTTCTGCGGCGAGTAGAACAGCGCGAGCCAGCCGTCGCAGATCTCGGCGGCGAGCGCGACGTTCTTCGGGCCCTCGGCGCCGAGGAAGATCGGGATCTCGTCGCGCACCGGGTGCAGGGTGGAGCTCAGCGGCTTGCCGAGGCCGGTCCCGTCCGGATACGGCATCGGGTAGTACGGGCCCTCTGCGGTGACCCGGTCACCGCGCGCGACGATGTCGCGCACGATCTTCACGTACTCGCGCGTGCGGGCGAGCGGCTTGGCGAACGGCTGCCCGTACCAGCCCTCCACGACCTGCGGGCCCGAGACGCCGAGGCCGAGGATGAAGCGCCCGCCGGAGAGGTGGTCCATCGTCATCGCCGCCATCGCGGCCGCGGCGGGCGTGCGCGCCGACATCTGCATGATCGCCGTGCCGAGCTGGACGTTCTCCGTGTGCGAGCCCCACCACGCGAGCGGCGTCAGGACGTCGGAGCCGTAGGCCTCGGCCGTCCAGATCGAGTCGAAGCCGAGCCGGTCGGCCTCCTGCACGGCCTCGAGCGCGCCCGGCGGGGGACCGGCCGACCAGTAGCCGGTGTTGAGGCCGAGCTTCAGGTCCCGCGCCATGGCGGCTAGGCCGCGACCGGGACGTCGGCGACGCGCACCATCAGCTTGCCCTTGTTGTCGCCGTCGAACAGCATGTTGACCGCGTCGGGCGCCTTCTCGAGGCCCTCGACCACCGTGTGCTCGTCCTTCAGCTTGCCCTCCATCGCCCACTGCACGAGCTGCGCGGCGGCCTCCTGCGAGTGAGGCAGGAAGTCGAGGATGATGAATCCCTGGAGCAGGACGCGGTTGATGAGCAGGTTGCCGAAGCTGCGCGGGCCCGGCGGCGGCTCGTTGTCGTTGTACGAGGAGATCAGCCCGCAGAGCACGACGCGCGCGTGCACGTTCAGCATCGCGAAGACCGCCTCCATCATCTCGCCGCCGACGTTCTCGAAGTCGACGTCGATGCCGTCGGGGCAGGCCTGCTTTAGCTGCTTGCGCCAGTCGTCGTCCTTGCGGTTGACGGCGGCGTCGAAGCCGAGCTCCTCGATCAGCCAGTCGCACTTCTCCTTGGTCCCGGCGCTCCCCACGACGCGCGCGCCGTGGATCTTCGCGATCTGTCCCGCGATCGAGCCGACCGAGCCGGCGGCCGCCGACACGAAGAACGTTTCGCCCTCCTGGGGCTTGCCGATCCGCTCCACCCCGTACCAGGCCGTCAGTCCGCTGATCCCGAGCAGCCCGACCAGCATCTCCGGTGGCACGTTCAGCTCCTTCGGGACGCGCGTGAACGGGATCCCGCTGTCTCCCGCCACCACGTAGTCCTGCCAGCCGGTGAGCCCGCTGACCAGGTCGCCGACCGCGAAGTTGTCGGTGTTGGAGGCCATCACCTGGCCCACGCCGCCGGCGCGCATCACCTCGCCGATCCCGACGGGGGGCAGGTAGGTCGGCGTCTCGCCGATCCAGGCCCGGTTCGTGGGGTCGATCGACAGGTACAGCGTCCGTACCAGCGCCTCGCCGGGCCCGATCTCGGGGACCGGCTCCTCCACCATCTCGAAGGTCGACTCGTCGATGCGTCCTTCGGGCCGCTGCCTCAGCCGCAGCGAGCGGTTCGTGCCGTTAGCCGCAGCCATGCCCCTCCTCTTGATTGCGGCTTCGCCGCTGCCTGCTAGTGGCGCTCCCTACGGTCGCACCCGTCTATCTAGTTCAGCCGCTCCACGAGCATCGCCTGGCCCTGGCCGCCGGCCACGCACATCGTCTCGAGGCCGATCGTCTTGTCGTCGGTCTCCAGGTCGTTCAGGAGCGTGGTCATGATCCGCGCCCCGGTCATGCCGAACGGGTGCCCCAGCGCGATCGCGCCGCCGTGCGGGTTCATCTTCTCCAGCGGGATGTTGCACTCGGCCATGATCGGGATCACCTGCGCGGCGAACGCCTCGTTCAGCTCGACCACGTCGACGTCCTCGATCGTCATGCCGGACCGGTCGAGGACCTTCTTGATCGCGCCGATCGGGCCGACGCCCATCAGCTCCGGCTCGAGGGCCGCCGTGCCCGCGGTCACGATGCGCGCCCGCGGCTGCAGCCCGAGCTCCTTCGCCTTGTCCTCCGACATCACCAGCACGGCCGCGGCGCCGTCGTTCAGCGGGCAGGAGTTGCCGGCGGTGACCCTGCCGTCCTCCCTGAACGCCGGCGGCAGCTGGGAGAGCTTCTCCAGCGTCGAGCTCGGCGCGCGGGCCGTCGTCCTTGGCGACGAGGGTCCCGTCGGGCAGCTCCACCGGAACGATCTCGCGGTCGAAGAAGCCGGACTCCTGCGACGCGACGGCCAGCTCCTGCGAGCGCTGCGCGTACTTGTCCATGTCGGCGCGGCTGACCTCGTACTTGTCGGCCACGTTCTCCGCCGTCAGGCCCATCGCGATATAGGCGTTGGGCTGCCCGTTGTTGCCCTGCAGCTTCTCGTTCTGGTCGGCCTCGCCGGCCGCCTCGGTGCGCTCGTTGTAGCGGCTCACCCATTCGACCCCGGCGGCGATGTAGGCGTCGCCCTGGCCCGCCTTCACGGAGTTCGCCGCCGCCCGGATCGACTCCAGGCTCGAGGCGCAGTAGCGCGAGATGGTCACTCCACCCACGCCGATCGGAAGCTTCTCCGACAGCAGGGCGACGATGCGTCCCATGTTGAAGGCCTGGAGGCCCTGGGGCATGCCGACCCCGCAGAGGACCTCCTCGATCAGCTCGGGCGAAACGTCGGGGTTGCGCTCCAGGAGCTTGTCGACGACGAATGCGCCCATGTCGTCCGGGCGCTGCTGGGCGAGCGAGCCCTTGAAGGCCCTGCCGATCGGGGTACGGACGGCGTCGACGATCACTGCTTCGGGCATCTGAAGTCCTCCAAATCTGCTTACGAGCGGGCGCAAAGAGCCTATCCCACACGGAGAAAGGGCCCCTTTCGAGGCCCTCTCTACCGCCTACCGCCTCCCGACTACCGCCTAGGCCCTTGCCGGCTCCACGCTTTCCTCACGGCGAACCTTCGGCAGCCACCCCAGCTTGCTGGGCAGGTACCAGTTGCGGTCGCCCAGGAGCTTCATCGTCGCGGGCAGCAGCACCGCGCGGACGATCGTGGCGTCGATCAGCGATCGCGACGGCCAGGCCGACGCCGAGCTCCTTGAAGTCGATGACGACAGCGTCGCGAAGATCGAGAACACCGCCGACCATCACGAACGCGGCGCTGGTGACCGTGCCGGCCGTCGCGCTTGATGCCGTGCGACACGGCGTCCTCGGTGCGTCATGCCGCGGTCGAACGCCTCGCGGACCCGGCTGAGGATGAACACGTGGTAGTCCATCGACAGCCCGAACAGGATCACGAACAGGAACAGCGGCAGCCAGGTCGTCGACGCCGCCGGTGGACTCGAAGCCGAGCAGCTTCTCGAAGTGGCCGTGCTGGAACACGAGCACCAGCACGCCGTAGGCCGCGCCGACCGACAGCAGGTTCAGCACGATCGCCTTGATCGGGATGACGATCGAGCGGAACGTGACCAGCAGCAGCAGGAACGCCAGCGCCGAGGACGAACGCGAACACGATCGGCGGTGGCAGCTTCATCTGTCGTTGTAGTCCTCGTGTGCGGCGTCGCCGCCGACGACGGACCTCGCGCCCGGGACCTTGCCGACGGTGCGGGGACGAGGTCGTCGCGGAGCTCTGGCAGCGCGGCTTGGACTCGGCGTCCGTGCCCTTGCCGGCGATCGGGATCTCGACCTTGGCGACGGTCCCGTCCTTGCTGTAGGTGGACGTTGATCGGCGTTGAACATCTTCCCGGTGGCCACCGCCTCGTGCTCTCGAGGTCCGCCGATCGCCGCCGGTGACCTCGCGGCTGCGTGACGTCCTCGGCCTTGACGACGACGACCGCCGGGACCTTGTCGCCCGGGAACGCCTTGTCGATGCGGTTGAAGGTCTTCATGACCGGCAGGTCCTGCGGGTAGTCGCGCGACGCCCGAGACGCGGTGTGCATGCCGAGCGCCGGGAAGGCCAGCGCGACCAGGACACGCCGTCGCGGCGACGGCGGAGACCACCGGGCGCCGCAGCACCGCGGTCGAGGACGGCGGCCCAGAAGCGCGACTCGCCGGCGGTCTTGCTGCGCTTGCCGATGAACGGCAGCCGGCCCTTGTCGACGCGGTCGCCGAGCTTGGAGAGCATGGCGGGCAGCACCGTCAGGGAGCCGACCATCGCGACGCCGACGACGATGATCGCGCCGGGCGCCGATGCCGACGAAGCCCTTGTCGCCGGAGAAGAACATGCCCGCCATGGCGGCCATGACCGTCAGGCCCGAGACGAGCACGGCGCGGCCCGACGTGGCGGCGGCGCGCTGCAGCGCGGTCTTCGGGTCGCGACCGGCGCGCGCGCTCTTCGCGCTCGCGGCGGATGTAGAAGAGCGAGTAGTCGACTCCGACGGCCATCCCGATCAGCAGGACGACCGAGGCCGCCGCGTCGTCGACCGGGAACACTGGCTGGGGAGAGCGACCAGCCCGAACGTGGCCAGCACCGCCGAGAAGCGCGAGCAGCAGCGGCACGCCGGCGGCGACGAGCGAGCCGAACGCGATCAGGAGGATCACCAGCGTGATCGGCAGCGACAGCGTCTCGGCCTTCTGGAGGTCCTTGTCGAAGACGCCGCTGATCGCCTTGCGGGCGCTGCCGTCGCCGAACTCCTCGATTCTGAGCCCCGGGTGCGCGCGCTGAGCCGCCTTCACCTGGGCCAGCACCGGTGCGACCTTGTCCTCGGCCTTCTCCACGTCGCCGCGGATGTCGAACTCGACGAGCGCCGAGTGGCCGTCCTTGGACACCGAGCCGCCGGGCGCGTACGGCGACCGCACGTTGGTGACGACCGGGACCCGGCTCACGCGCCGGCTGACGTCGGCCACGGCGGCGCGGAAGGCGGGATCGCCCGCCTTTAGGTGTTCCTTCGCGTGCCTGCTCTGCACCAGCACCGTCTCGGCGGCCGGAGGCTTGAGCCCGGCCTGGTCGAGCGTGCGCTCGGCGTGACCTGACTCGCCGGCGTAGTAGTCGGAGTCCGTCAGCGTCTTCTGGCCGATCTGGCTGCCGGTGAAAAGCGCCACGACCATGAACGCGATCCAGCCCCAGATCGCCAGCTTCCGGTGCGTGGCGCTCCAGTGGCCTGCGCGTGCTGCGATGCCCTTGACCTTGCCTGTGTTCGAGTTCATTTCCCCTCCTCGGGATCCGGTGGATTGCACAGGGGGAGAATCGCCTGCGGAGTGGGCCCGTCCAATGCGGCTGCCAGGCGTCTCGAGGGTGCGGTTGTCCGCCGCCGTGGTACGGGTAGCCGTATGTCGAAAAGCCGCCTGAGCAGCGACAATCAGGCCATGAAGCGGAGAGTGCTGATCGTCGACGACCACGCGGTGTTCCGGGCATCGGCGCGGCGGATGCTCGAGGCGGAGGGTTTCGAGGTGGTGGGGGAGGCCGGCGACGCGACGGCCGCTTTCAGCGCCGTGCGGGAGCTCCACCCGGATGTAGTGTTGCTCGACGTGCAGCTCCCGGACCTGGACGGCTTCGACGTCGCGGCGCGGATCACCGGCGACCTCGACTGTCCGGACGTGGTCCTCACCTCCAGCCGGGACAGCTCCGACTTCGGCCCGTTGATCGTGCGCTGCGGGGCGCGCGGGTTCGTCCCAAAGAGCGAGCTGTCCGGGCGGGCGATGGCCGAGATCCTCGGATGAGGCGGCTCGGGAGGGAGCCGGTCGGCCTCGCGCTGCTCGGCCTGCTGTACGGCCTGGCGGTCGGAGGGCTGATCCTCGGCAGCAACCATGTAGACGGACGCCTGGCGTATGCCGGTCTCGGGCTGTTGGTCGGCTGGTCGTTCATCGGGACGGGCGTGTTCGCGTCGTGGCGGCGGCCGGCGAACCGGTTCGGAGGGCTGCTGACCGCCGTCGGCTTTGCGTGGATCACGTCCGGCCTGTACGCCGCCAATCCGCCGGTGATCTTCATGTTCGGCCTGCTGCTGGGGAACGTCTGGATCGTCCTGCTCGCCAATGCGCTGCTGGCATATCCGTCCGGAACGCTCGAGACCCAGCGCGAGCACCGGATCATGGCCGCCGCGTGGACGTCGGGGCTGCTGCTGCAGATTCCCGTGGTCCTCTTCCTGGGGACGCCCGACGATGATTTCTGCAAGGACTGCCCCGCCAACCCGCTCCTCCTCGTCGACAACCACGCGACGACGCAGGTCTTCCTCGTACTACAGGGCGTCGTCGGCGTTGCGGCGCTCGTCGGTCTGACGGTGGTGCTCGTCCAGCGCTGGCGGGCGGCAGCGCCGGCTCGCCGGAAGGAGCTGGGGAACGTGCTCTGGCTCGGCCTGGCCGCAGCCGTGCTGTTCTCGCTCCAGCTGTCGCTGCAGACGCTCCAGCTGGACGGCGCGTTCGCGAACCTCGTCTTCCTGCTCGCGATGGCCTGCGTCGTCGCGGTGCCCTACGGGTTCCTGGCCGGCATCCTGCGCACCAGGTTCTCCCGGGCCGAGGCGGTGAACGAGCTGGTCGAGCGACTCGGCGCGACGGCGGCGGGCGAGGGCGGCTTGCGCGACGCGCTCGCGACGGCGCTCGAGGACCCGGATCTGTCGCTCGCGTACTGGCTTCCCGACCAGAGCCGCTACGTCGATGCGGACGGCCGGCCGGTGGAGCTGCCGCAGCGCGGCTCGGACCGAGCCGTCTGCCCCGTCGAGCGGGAAGGCCGGCCGATCGGCGCGATCATCCACGACGCGGCGCTGTCCGAGCACACGGACCTGATCCGCGCCGCGGGCGCCGCGGCGGCGCTGGCGCTGGAGAACGAGCGGCTTGACGCGGAGGTACGCGCGCGGGTCGAGGACCTGCGCGAGTCGCGCGCGCGGATCGTGCAGGCCGCCGACGAGGAGCGCCGCCGGCTCGAGCGCGATCTGCATGACGGCGCGCAGCAGCGGCTGGTCGCATTGGCACTGACGCTCCGGGTCGCGCGTTCGAAGATGGACGGGGATCCCGAGCAGGCCGCCGCGCTGCTGGACGAGGCCGCAGCGGAGCTCGGGCTCGCCACGGAGGAGCTGCGCGAGCTCGCTCGCGGCATCCATCCCGCGGTGCTGACCGACCGCGGGCTGGGCCCGGCGCTCGACGCGCTCGCCGGCCGGGCGCCGCTGCCGGTCGAGCTGAAGCAGCTGGCGGGCGACCGGCTTCCCGCTCCCGTCGAGTCGGCTGCCTACTTCGTCGTGTCGGAGGCGCTCACGAACGTGAGCAAGTACGCGCAGGCCTCGTACGCGCAGGTGAGCGTCGAGCGGGTGAACGGGCGCGTGACCGTGGAGGTCCGCGACGACGGCGTAGGCGGGGCGGACCCGGCGCGCGGCTCGGGCCTGCGCGGACTCGCGGACCGCGTCTCGGCGCTCGACGGCCGGCTCGAGGTCGACAGCGAGCAGGGGCGCGGGACGACGGTGCGCGCCGTGGTGCCGTGCGAGTAGCGGTCGCCGAAGATTCGGTCCTGCTGCGCGAGGGGATCGTGCGGTTGCTGACCGAGGCGGGGATCGACGTCGTGGCGCAATCCGGGGACGCGGAGGACCTCCTGCGCAAGGTCCGGGCGCACAAGCCGGATGTCGCGATCACCGACATCCGGATGCCGCCGTCGCACACGGACGAGGGCCTGAAGGCCGCGCAGCAGATCCGCTCGGAGCTGCCACAGGTGGGGGTTCTGGTGCTCTCGCAGTACGTCGAGCAGGCCTACGCGATGGAGCTGCTGGCCGACAACGCGGCCGGGCTCGGCTACCTGCTGAAGGACAGGGTTGCCGACGTGGACGCGTTCCTCGACGCGGTGCGGCGCGTGGCCGACGGCGGCTCCGCGCTCGATCCGGAGGTCGTCTCGCAGCTGATCGGCCGGCGGCGCCGCGACGACCCGCTCGAGGAGCTGACTCCGCGCGAGCGCGACGTCCTGGGGCTGATGGCCGAAGGCCGCTCCAACGGCGCGATCGCCGAGGAGCTGGTCGTGACCGAGCGCGCCGTAGAGAAGCACGTGACCAGCATCTTCTCCAAGCTCGACCTGGGCAGCAGCGGGCAGGACCACCGCAGGGTTTTGGCCGTGCTGGCCTATCTAGGCGCATAGGTCGTGCCGCCCAGCGGGCCGGGGAACTACTCTCCCGGAATGACTCAGACCACCACAGAGGCCCAAAGAGAGCTGCTGGACTCCGTCGCGGAGGCGACTGACCACCTCGGGATGGCCGTCGCATCGCTGGGCGCAGCCTTCGAGCAGCTCGACGAGGCTCATGGCGCGGCGGTGGAGGACAAGCTCTTCCGGCCGGTCCAGCTGGCCTACGGCCGCGCGAGGCGGACCCATGCCAAGTTCGCCGAGCGCAACCAGTTGCCGCAGCGGAAGTTCGACGCACCGTCTCCCGGCCTCGCGTCGATCGGCGCGCGAACCTTCATCGACAACGCATCCGTCGAGGTCGGCCAGGCCGAGAACGCGCTCACGACGCTCCAGGACTCGATGCTTCCGGTGGAGGTCGGCGACCCGGAGCTGCGCGCGTCGCTGGCCGAGGTGCGGGAGCTGATCGGCGACTACAGCCGGAACGTACGCGGCGTGACGGGCTCGCTCGGACGCTAGGCGCCCGGGCGGTTACGAGTCGAAACCCATGCCGAGCCGGTCCAGGGCCCGCAGCCACGGGCCGCGGCGGCCCTGGTGGCGGTCGGCTCGGGCCAGGGCGCGGCGGGTGAGCTCGATGCCGGCGTAGCGAAGCGGCTCCGGAGGGAACGGAACCGGGCGTGAGCGGACCATCTTCAGGCGGGTGCGCTCGGTGTCGAGATCGTCGGCGAGGTCCAGGGCCGTCTGCGCGCCGAAGCGGCTCGCCCCGACGCCGAGGCCGGTGAAGCCGACCGCGTAGACGGCGCGGCCGCCGAGCGCCCTCCCGAACGTCACGCAGAACCGGCTGCAAGTGTCGATCGCTCCGGCCCAGCGGTGGGTGAAGCGCAGGCCCTCGAGCTGAGGGAACGTCGCGAAGAAGTGCTCCGCCAGCTTCTCGAAGGTCTCCGGCCGGTGCTCCGAGCGGGCATCGAGGCCGTTCCCGAAGTGGTAGACCGCGTCGTATCCGCCCCACAGGATCCGGTCGTCGCGGGTCTGGCGGTAGTAGTGGAACTGGTTCGCCGAGTCCCCGATCCCCTCTCGTCCCCGCCAGCCGATCGACTCGCGCTGCTCCGCCGTGAGCGGCTCCGTCACCAGCACGTAGTCGTAAACCGGCACCACATACCGCCGGATCGCCCGCACGAGCCCGGGGTAGGCGCTCGTGGCGAGGACCACCCGGCGGGCGCTCACGGCACCGCCGGCGCAGTCCACGCTGACGCCCGCGCGCCGTCTTCGACAGGTTCCTCACGGGCGTGTCCCTCGAACACCCGCACCCCCGCCGCCTCGGCCGCGTGCGCGAGGCCCCATGCCATGCGCGCCGGGTCGACCATCGCCGTCGTCGTCCCGATTCCGGGCCGCGGCGCGATAGGTGGGGGAGTGGACCTCCGCCTGCACGGCGTCCCGGTCGAGCAGCTCGGAGTCCCAGCCGAACCGGCGGGACTTCTCCACCTCCTCCGCCATCCACCCGACCTGGTGCTCCTCCGTCGCGACGGACAGGGTCCCGGTGCGCTCCCAGGCCGCATCGATCCCGGGCCGATCAAGGAAATCCTGCGATCTCATCGAGGTTCTCGGCGGCCCATCTGCTCGAGTCGCGGCATCTCCTCCGGCCAGCCGCGACAGCCCGTTTTCGATGCCATGCGTCAGCGATGCGTCGCAGAACCCGCCGTTGCGCCCCGACGCGCCGAACGCGACGCGCTCGCCTTCCAGCACCACCACTTCCCGCGCCGGGTCGCGGTCCTTGGCCTGCGATCGCGGTCCAGAGGCCCGTCAGCCCGCCGCCGACAACCACCAGATCCGCCTCCGCGGCACCCTCGAGCGGGGCTCGCGGCACGGGCGCATCGGCTTGATCAAGCCAGAAAACGCGGTGCTCGGTATCGCGCAGGGCGTGCGAATGAGAGGTCGCCATAGAGTTCGTTGCAGTTGACGCTTTGTCCAGGCACCGTTTTACTGTTTTAGCCGTGTCACTCGCTCTCGTAGCCGACGCCGACCTGGTCGCCCGCTGCCGGCGCGGCGACCAAGAAGCCTGGAATGAGCTGGTCAACCGCTTCTCGCGGTACGTCTACGCGATCACCTCGCGGATCTACCGGTTGGAGTCGCATGATGCCGAGGACGTCTTCCAGGAGGTGTTCACGCGCACCTACGAGCGCCTCGACGAGTTGCGCGACGACTCGGCGGTGCGCCCCTGGATCGGAACGCTCACCCGGCGGCTGTGCCTGGACAAGCTGCGCGGCGGCGGGCGCGAGCAGCCGATGGAGGAGGACGAGGAGTTCATCGAGGACGGCGACGCCTTCGCCGACCTCGACGAGGCGCTGGCAGTCCGCCAGGCGATGCAGGACCTGCCCGAGCACTGCGCGGAGATCCTCGACCGCTTCTTCGCCAAGGATGAGAGCTACAAGACCATCGGAGAGGCGCTGGACATCCCCGCCGGCACGATCGCAAGCCGGATCTCGCGCTGCCTGACGAAGATGAAGTCGAAGCTCGAGGGAAGAAAACCGCGTTTCGAGCCGTCAGGCAGTTGATGACGAGGAATCACTCATACGACGAAGAGCGGATTGCGGATTTGATCGCGGCCATGCCTCCGGCACCTGCCGCGTGGGTCAAGGCGGCGCAGCAGCTGCCCGCCGCGCGGGCCGAGATGGACGAGATCGTCGCTCGTGCCGAGGCCGATCAGCGTTTCCGAGAGGCCGCGGTCGCGGACCTCGAGGCGGCGCTTGCGGCCGAGGGCTACGACGTGGATCGCCGCCTGCTGCCCGCGCTGCGCGAGCGGCTCGGCGCAGAGTAGTCTGCCGGGCGGAGGCGTCAGCCGACGCCACCAGCAGGCGAGGCCCGTAGGGCCTGAAGATATTCGGGCTCAGCCAAACTTCCTGCAAAGCCGCAAATTCCCTTAGGCAGGGCGGAGAAGCTCGCATAGACTGCGGCCCGTGGGGGCGTGCAGGAGATGCACCGCGCAGAATCCGCCCGAAGCGGTTTTCTGCATGAAGTGCGGGCTGCGGCTGATCGACGTGCCGCAGGCCGAGTCTCGCAAGCCTGTTTCCGTCCTGTTCAACGACGTGGCCGAGAGCACGGCCATGGGCGAGCGGCTCGAGCCGGAATCGCTGCGCCGCGTGATGTGGCGCTACTACGAGACCGTCGCGCGAGTCTGCGAGCGCCACGGCGGCGTGGTCGAGAAGTTCATCGGCGACGCGGCGATGGCCGTCTTCGGCATTCCGGCCGCGCTCGAGGACCATGCGCTGCGCGCGGTCCGGGCCGCGTCGGACCTGCGCTCCGAGATCGACCACCTCAACGACGAGCTCGAGCGCGAGTGGGGCGTGCGGCTCGCAACGCGCACCGGCATCAACAGCGGCGAGGTCATCGCCGGCGACCCGGCCGGCGGCCAGGCCCTCGTCACCGGAGATGCCGTCAACGTCGCCGCCCGGCTGGAGCAGAGCGCCGCGCCGGGCCAGGTCCTGATCGGCGCAGCAACCTACGCGCTCGTCGAGGGCTCCGTGAAAGCGGAACCCGTCGCTCCCCTCCAGGTGCGTGGCAAGACCGAGCGCCTGCAGGCGTGGGACCTCGCGGAGGTGCTGACCACGGCCGGGCAGGCGGCTCGCCCGGCGGCCACGAGCCGGATGCTCGGCCGCGACGAGGAGCTGCGCGTGCTGCGGCGCGCATTCGAGCAGGTCAGCCGCGACCGAACGCCACGCCTCATCACGGTGATGGGACAGGCCGGGATCGGCAAGTCGCGGCTCGCTCGCGAGCTGGGCACGGAGCTGTCGCGACGCGCGAGCGTCCACTCCGGCCACTGCCTCCCATACGGCGAGGGCGTGACCTTCTGGCCCTTCACCGAGATCGTGCGGAGCGCCGCCGGCCCGGACCCGCGCGCCGCGATCGAGGAGCTGCTGGCCGCGGAGCGCCGCCCGGCCGCCCTGGCCGACCGGGTGTTGCAGGCCGCCGGCATGGAGGAGGGCCTCGCCTCGGGGCCGGACGTCACGTGGGCCGTCCGAGCCTGGGTCGAGGCGCTTGCGCATCGCCGTCCGGTGGTCCTCGTCTTCGAGGACGTCCACTGGGCCGAGCCGCCGTTGCTCGACCTGATCGAGCACCTTGGCATGCAGGCCCGCGACGCCCCGCTGCTGATCCTCTGCATGGCGCGTGACGAGCTGCTGGAACGGCGCCCGGACTGGCCGGCATCGGGACCGCGGGCCGAGACCATGACCCTCGATCCGCTTCCGGCGGCCGCGGTTTCGGCGCTGATCGACGAGCTTCCCGCCGGCGAGGCCGTGAGCGAAGAGCTCCGCGCGCAGGTGGTCGAGCGTGCAGCCGGAAACCCGCTGTTCATCGAGCAGATGGTGGCGTTGCTGAAGGAGTCACCGGACGCGGAGGGGCGGGTCGCGATTCCGCCCACCATTCAGGCGCTTCTGTCGGCGCGGCTCGACCGTCTCCCGCCTGCGGAGCGGACAGCGATCGGCGCGGCAGCGGTCGTCGGGGCCGAGTTCTGGAGCGAGGCGGTCGAGGCATTGGAAGCCGGCACGTCATCCGCGAATGCCTCGGAGGCGCTCGGTTCGCTCGCCCGGCGCGAGCTGATCGATCGCGCGGACGCCGCCGCCGGCGCCGTTCCCGGCGAGGGCTTCGCGTTCCACCATGCCCTGATCCGGGACGCGGCGTACGGCTCGCTTCCCAAGCGAACGCGAGCCGAGCTGCACGAGCGCTTGGCGGGCTGGCTCGAGCGGCATCCAGACGCGGCGATCGCGGACGAGGCCGTGCTCGGCCACCACCTCGAGCAGGCCTACGGCTACCGCGTGGAGCTGGCGCCGGAGGACGACCACGCCCGGGCGCTGGCAAGCCAGGCGGCCGATCATCTGGCCGCTGCCGGAAGGCGCGCGTCGAGCGCCCGCGAGGACGCCACGGCGGTCACGCTCCTGACCCGCGCAGAGCAGCTGCTGCAACCCGGGTCACCCGATCGGCGCGGACTGATGCCGCTCATCGCGGGGGCGATGGAGGGCACGGCCAATCACGCCCGCGCGGGGAAGATCTACGAGCAGGCGCTGGCGCAGGCGCTGCGCGCGGGCGACGCGTGGGTGGAGGGCCGCGCGCGGCTCGGCCGGGCGCACGTGTGGTTCGTCGCCGAGCCCGACGTGAGCGTCGAGCAGATCGCCTCCGAGACGGAGCGCGCATTGACGCTCCTCCAGCCGACCGGCGACCGCCAGGGCCTCGCGGACGGATGGCGCCTGATGGGCGAGGCGCGCATGTACGACGGGCGGGCGGCCGACGGCCGCCAGGCGCTCGAGCGGGCGCTCGACCGGATCGACCCGGACGCCTCTCCACGGAGCTACAACGCCGTGTCCTTCGCACTCGGCATGTGCCTGCTCGAGGGGCCGGACCCCCTCGATGCCGCGGTTGCGTTCGCGGTCGAGCATCTCGACGAAGCACGCGCCCGCGGCCTGCGCTCCCTCGAGGGGGACATGCTGCACGTGCTCGGGATCGCCGAGGGCCGCCGGGCGCGGTTCGAGAACGGGCGCGCCGCGCTGCGCGCCGCGGCCGAGATCAGCGAGGACCTCGGTCTCCGCTACATGGGGCAGTGGGCCAACCGGTCCCTGGGCCAGTTGGAGCTGAACGCGTGTGAGCCCGCGGCGGCGGAGCAGGCTCTGCGTGCGAGCTACGAGGTGCTGGTCGAGATGGGCCTCAATGGCTCGCTCTCGGAGAGCTGCGTTCTGCTCGCGGACGCGCTGCTCACGCAGGGTCGCCTCGAGGACGCCGCGGAGATGCTGGACGAGGTGAAGGACGAGTGGGTGAGCGGGGACGCGAGCACCGAGGCGCCGCGGCTCGCCGTGCGCGCGCGGCTGCTTGCCGCCGAGGGTCATGCCGCCGAGTCGCAGGCCGTGGCCGAGCAGGCCCTGCGCCTCGTGCGCAGCACGGACTGGACATGTCTGCACGCGGATGTGCTGCTGGCGACCGTCGAGGTGCTTCGCGCCGGCGGCGCCGAGAAGCACGATGCCGCCGAGGCGGCGCTGCGCGAGGCGGTGAGGATCGCCGCGGGCAAGGGATACGAGGCGGCCGTGGCCAAGGCGCGCGCGCTCGACGAAACAGCGGCGGCCCCGGCCAGACCAGGTTAGGGTCGCTTCGTGGCCGGCCGCTTTCCACGCAGGAGCACCTTCCTCGACCTCCCGCTCGGTGAGTTCCTCGACGAGGTCGCTTCGCCGGAGCTGGTGCCGGGCGCCGGGTTCTCCTCCGCGGTGACCGTCGCGATGGCGGCCGGACTGGTGACGATGACCGCTCGCCGGTCGCTCGAGGTCTGGCCCGAGGGCGCCGGCGCGGCGGCCCAGGCCGAGCGGCTGCGCAAGCGCGTGATCCCCCTCGCCGAGGAGAACGTCGTGGCCTACCGCAAGGCGGTCGGGCTGCTGCGCGGCGACGACCTCGCGGACGTCCAGCACCGCGACTTCGAGCTGTCGCGGTCGCTGGAAGAGGCGGCGCGCATCCCGCTTGCGATCGGAGAAGCAGCAGCCGACGTCGCGGCCCTGGCTGCCGACGTGGCCGAGTACGGGGAGCCGAGCGTGCGCGCGGACGCGGCGACGGCGGGAGCGCTGGCCCTGGCGGGCGCCCGCGGCGCGGCGATCCTCGTGGAGGTGAACCTCACCACCACCTCGGGCGACGAGCGCCTGGCCCGCGCGCGCGAATTGGTCGTCGACGCCGAGGCGGCGGTCGAGCGCGCGACGGCGCAGGTGGGTTAGGGCTGCCGCCCTGCCGTCTGCAAGCGCCGCGCAGCGGCGCGGACTGCCGTCTGCCGACTATTGATGCGACGGCGGCGTGTACCCCTCCAGCTCGAACGCGAGATCGTCCTCGTAGCACCAGCACCAATCCTCGCCGGGCTCGAACGAGGCCACGACGGGATGGTGGTCGGCGGCTGCGTGGCGGCTTGCGTGCTTGTTCGGAGAGGAATCGCAGCAGCCGACCTTGCCGCACTCCAGGCAGAGGCGCAGGTGCAGCCAGCGGTCGCCGGTCTTGAGGCACTCCGTGCAGCCGACCTCGCTGCTCGGCGTGACGTCGAGATGCACTGTGTCGAGGTGGGTGCAGGTGGCGGCCATGGGTCTAGTAGCGGAGGATAGGACACGGTAGTTTCCGGTCATGGCGATCCAGGCCGCATCCAGCTACGAAGAGGCCTGCGCTCAGCACAGCTGGAACGTGCCCGAGCGCTACAACATCGCCTCGGACATCTGCGACAAGCACCCCCGGGACAAGCTCGCGATGGTCTGGGAGGACTGGCGCGGGAACCAGCGGCGCCTCAGCTGGGGGGAGATGCAGGACATGGCGGCGCAGTTCGCCAATGTGCTCCGGTCTTACGGCGTCGAGCGCGGCGACCGGGTGGCGATGCTCCTCCCCGCGACGCCCGAGACCGCCGCTGCGTTCATCGGGACCTGGAAGGCCGGCGCGATCCTGCTCTCGATGTCGGTTCTCTACGGCGACGAGGGGATCCGGCACCGGATCGAGGACTCGCAGGCCAAGGTCCTGGTAACCGACGCGGACAACGCCGACCGGGTCGACCCGAGCCTGGTCGAAGACGTCCTGATCCTCGACGACCGCCTGCTGGCCGACGCATCCCGCAGCTTCGAGACGGTCGACACGTCCGCCCACGACCCGGGTCAGCTGTACTACTCGTCTGGAACGACCGGGCTCGCCAAGGGCATCCTCCACGCCCACCGCTACCTGCTCGCGCACGAGGAGTTCGTCTACTGCCACGACGTCCGTGACGGCGAGCTTTTCCACGGCATGGGCGAGTGGGCGTGGGCGGCGGGAATATGCCCGCTGATCGGTCCCTGGCGGTTCGGCGCGACGCAGTTCGTCTTCCAGCGGCAGGGCGGCTTCGACCCCGAGCAGCAGCTGGCCGTGCTCTCGAAGCACGAGGTGACGAACGTCTTCACGACGCCGACGGCGATGCGCTCGATGATGGGCATCGAGGATGCCGGCACGCGATTCCCGCAGAAATTCCGCATCGTGTGCTCGGCGGGTGAGCCGCTGAATCCCGAGGCGATCCGGTGGTTCCGCTCTCAGTACGGCGTCACCGTGCTCGATTTCTACGGGCTCACGGAGTCCTATCCGTTGTGCGCCAACTTCCCCTTCATGGAGGTGCGCGAGGGCTCGATGGGCCGCGCGATGCCCGGCTGGGACGTGCAGATCCTCGACGAGGACGAGCAACCGGTCGAACCCGGGCAGAGAGGCGAGATCTGCCTGCGCGCACGGTCGAACCCCCATTACCCGATCGGCTACTGGAACCGCCCGGAGGAGACCGAGGAGACCTTCGGCGGTGACTGGTTCCACACCAAGGACGCCGCTGAGCAGGACCCGGACGGCTACTACTGGTACGCCGGCCGCGCCGACGACGTGATCATCTCCGCCGGCTACCGCATCGGGCCGTTCGAGGTCGAGTCCGCCTGCATCGAGCACCCCGCCGTGCGTGAGGCCGCCGCCGTTGCCTCACCCGACGAGCGGCGCGGCAACGTGGTCAAGGCGTTCATCGTGCTTGCCGAGGGCCGGGAGCCCTCCGACGGCCTCGCCGACGAGATCAAGTCGCATGTGCGCGAGCACCTGTCGGCATACGCCTACCCGCGCAGGGTCGAGTTCGTCGACGACCTGCCGAAGACGCTGACCGGCAAGATCCGCCGGATCGAGCTGCGCGAACGCGAACGCGAAGCGCGCGCTTAGAGCAGAACCTCCCGCGGTCAGGCAGCAGCCCTCGCGGTGGGCTCTCGCTGGTTCCCGATCGCCACATGGGCCTTGCTGTCGCTGGTGCGGATCAGGAGCGCCGCCATCACGGCCCCCAGCAGAGCGAATCCCGCCCCGGTCAGGAATGCCGCCTGGAAGCCCTCGGTGAGCGCGCTCGGCAGCTCGGAGGGGGCCCCGCCGGCCGACTGCATCACGGAGTCGGTGCGCGAGTTGGCGACCGTCGCGAGCACCGCCAGCCCGAGCGCCCCGCCGATCTGCTGAGACGTGTTGATCAGCCCGCTGGCGAGCCCGGCTTCGCGCTCGCCCACCCCGACACCGCCGCGATCGTGACGGGAACGAACGAGAACCCGAGACCGATCGCCGCCAACAGCGAGGGAAACAGAACGTCGCCGAGGTAGCTGCCGCCGACCGACACCTGGCCGAACCAGATCAGTCCCGCCGCGATGAACAGCATCCCGGTGATCAGGACCGGCTTGAAGCCGATGCGGGTCACCAGCTGGGACGCGAGCCCGGCCGCGAAGATGATCATGAGCGCCAGCGGGAGGTAGGAGAAGCCGGCCTTGATCGCGCTGTAGCCGAGCACCTGCTGCATGTAGAGGGAGATGAAGAAGAACATCGAGAACAGGGACGCGCCGACCAGCAGCCCGACGACGTTGGCGCCGGTGAGGGTGCGCCGGCGGAAGATGCCGAACGGCACCAGTGGAGCCGCGGAGCGCAGCTCGATCACGACGAAGGCCGCCAGCAGGGCGGCCGACACCGCCAGCAGCCCGATGGTCTGGGTCGATCCCCAGCCGACGTCGGTGGCGTCGACCAGCGCGTAGACCAGGATCGACAGTCCCGCGGTGACGCTCACCGCGCCGGCGACGTCGAACGAGCGGGTCGCGGACGTCGAGCGGCTCTCGGCGATCAGCGTCGGCGAGATCGCGGCCGCGGCGAAGGCGATCGGCACGTTGACCCACAGGACCCACTCCCAGCCGAGTGTGTCGGTCAGGATGCCGCCGAGGAGCACGCCGGCGGCACCGCCCGAGCCGGCCACCGCGCCCCAGACCCCGAGCGCCTTGTTGCGCTCCGCGCCGTCGCGGAACGTCGTCGTGACGATCGAAAGCGCGGCGGGTGAGAGGAGCGCCGCGCCGAGACCCTGAACCGCGCGGGCCGCGATCAGCTGTCCCTCCGTGTTGGACAGGCCGCCCATCAACGAGGCGACCGCGAACAGGATCAGCCCGGCCATGAAGACGCGCCGCCGCCCGAGCAGGTCCGCCATCCGCCCGCCGAGCAGCAGGAAGCCGCCGAACGTCAGGACGTAGGCGTTGACCACCCAGGCCAGATTGTTCTGCGAGAAGTCGAGCGCCTTCCCGATCGTCGGGAGCGCGACGTTCACGATCGAGGCATCGAGCACGACGAGGAACTGCGCGCTGCACAGCAGGATCAGAGCGATCCAGCGCCGTCGTTCGAGTCTCTGCTCTTCGGTCAAATGGGTCCCTGTCTCGGGTTCTGATGCGGGGGAAACGGGCGAACCGGCGAGGATAGCCGTGGCGCGGAAGCCGCCTGGGAGCAAACGGTCACACGGCCAGCCATCATGCCCGCATGGCCATCCTTCGCACCTCCCTGCGCCGCATCGACCGGCGGCTGTTCCGGCGGATCGCAGGCTGGCGGCGCTTCGCGCTGCGGCAGCCGAAGCCGCGCACGACGGCCGACCACTTCTTCATCGGCCTGAGCGATGCCGCCGACTTGTCGCGCCTGTGGATCGCGGTCTCGTTGCTCATCGCGCTGATCGGAGGCCACCGCGGCCGGCGGGCCGCGACTCGCGGAATGGTGTCGGTGGGCATCACGTCCGTGGTAGTGAACGCCTTCGTCAAGCCGGTGTTCCGCCGCCGCCGCCCCTCGCGCACCGGGCTCCCGGCGGTCCGGCGCCTTGCGCGTCCGCCCCGGTCGACGTCGTTTCCGTCGGGCCACGCCGCGAGCGCCTTCGCTTTCGCGACCGGGACGGCGATCGAGCTCAAAGCCGGGGCGGCGCCGATCGGAGCGCTGGCTGCGGGAGTGGCCTACTCACGCATCTACGCGGGCGTCCACTACCCCTCTGACGTCCTCGCCGGAGCCGCTATCGGGGCGGGAGTGGCTCTACTCGTCCCGCGGGATCACGGTGTCGAGCTGGACCTCGGCGCCTGAGCGGTCGTCCTCGAAGACGACGTAGGCCAGCGGAGGCCCGCCGAAGAAGGTCGCGTTGTCGCCTTCGCCGACGAAGACGGCCGGACGCTGGGTGCCGTCCTCCAGCATGACCCAGATCTTCTGCCCCTCGTTGAAGCCGCCGCCCTCCATCGCAGGCGAGTCTAACGCGGCGCAGCGGGAGCGCCGCCCGCGAACTGCTCGTCGCTCATGCGCGCGAGCGGGACGGCGACCGCAATGCCGGCGAGCAGCAGAGCCACCGCTCCGGCGATGAAGTACGCGTTGCTGACGATCAGCGTCTCGGTGCCGGCCATCAGCGTCGCCACGATCAGCAGTACCGCTGTCCAAAGCGGCACCGCTCGCGTACGAGCCAGGCCGACGGCAAGCATGATCATCCCGGCGATCCACGCCACCGGGACTACGTAGAAAGGCAGCGACCAGGACGAGTTCTGCACCTCGCTGAGCGCCTTTTCGAGCGTCGCGTGATCGGTGCCGGCGCGGCCGTAGACCTCGCCCAGCGTGCCCCACGTGAATCCGTCGAGCGCGATCACGCTGGCCAGGCCCATCAAGCCGGCGACTCCCAGCACACCGCCCCACAGCCCTAGGCTCGGCAGGCGCCGCCCCACGAAGTAGGCCAGCCCGAGCACCGCGGGCACGTACAGCATGAGCGCGAAGAAACCGAAGGTGTGGGCGATCTGCCAGCGCTCGAAGTGGTTCGCGATCTCGGCGAGCTGGCGCGCCTCGTTCCCGTCGTTCGTGCGGAACTCCTCCGGATGGAGCAGGTTGTCCACGACCAGGAGCACGGGTGCGGCGACCAGCGCCGCCGCGGTCGCACGACGGTAGAGCCCTGCGCGATCGGACGGCTGGCCGCTCACGCGGCGGAAACTAGATGATCGGGCGCGACGTAGGAGTGCCACTAGCAGGCAGCGGCGAAGCCGCCCGATATTCCTGAACCCTCGCTGGATACCCTCTGCCGCGGTGACGGTACGCCCCAACATCCTGTACCTGCACTCGCACGACACCGGCCGCTACGTCCAGCCCCACGGCTACGCGGTCGACACGCCGAGCATCCAGCGGCTGGCGGAGGAAGGCGTCCTGTTCCGGCAGGCCTTCTGCGCGGCGTCGACCTGCTCCGCGAGCCGCGCGTGCCTGCTCACCGGCCAGTACGCGCACACCAACGGGATGCTGGGGCTCGCACACCGCGGCTGGTCGCTGAACGACTACAGCCATCACATCGTCAACGTGCTGCGGGCGGCCGGTTACCACTCGGTGCTGGTGGGCGAGCAGCACATCTCCAAGCGCCCGGACGTGATCGGCTACGACCGCGTGGTCAAGATCGGGACGACGCGCGCCGGGGACGTGGCGCCGGTGACCATCGACCTGCTGCGCGGCGCGCTCGAGCAGCCGTTCTTCCTGTCGGTCGGCTTCTTCGAGACGCACCGCGAGTTCTTCAAGCCGCGCGGGGACGAGCAGAACTGGGTGCAGCCGCCGCCGAACCTGCCCGACGTCCCGGAGGTGCGACAGGACGTCGCGGCCTTCAACGCGAGCGCGCGCTCGCTCGACGGCGGGGTCGGCATGGTCCTGAGCGCGCTGGAGCAGCTCGGGCTCGCGGAGGACACGCTGGTGATCTGCACCACCGACCACGGCATCGCCTTCCCGGGCGCCAAGACCACACTGACCGATCGCGGCATCGGCGTCTTCCTGATCATGCGCGGGCCGGGCGGCTTCTTCGGGGGCAAGGTGATCGACGCGATGGTGTCCCACATCGACGTCTTCCCGACGATCTGCGAGCTGGTCGGGATCGAGCGCCCCGAGTTCCTCCAGGGCGAGTCGCTGCTGCCGCTGGTACGCGGCGAGCGCAAGGAGGTTCGCGACGCGATCTTCGCCGAGGGCACCTACCACGCCGCCTACGAGCCCCAGCGCGCGGTGCGCACGGATCGCTGGAAGTACATCCGGCGCTTCCTCGACCACGACACGCCGATACCCGTGAACACGGACGACAGCCCCACCAAGGACTATCTGATCAAGCACGGCTGGCTCGACCAGCCAATCGACTCCGAGCAGCTGTACGACCTCGTTTTCGACCCCAACGAGGCGCGCAACCTCGCGAGCGATCCGCACCTGAAGCACACGCTCGAGCATTTGCGTGCGCTGCTCGAGGAGTGGATGCAGGAGACCGCGGACCCGCTGCTCGACGGCCCGGTGCCGCCGCCGCCGGGCGCCGAGTTCAACGACCCCGATCAGCTCTCGCCCGAGGAGCCGACGCACATAGTCGCCCCGCTGGATAGTCAGGGTGCGACGTAGTTAAACACCCTGTCCGATGGGAAAGCCACGTTGTGATGGCCCGCCCCACGCCGCAGCGCGACAACGGCAACGCAAGCCAACCTCGAGAGCCCGAGGGCCCGACGGATTTGCGTGCGCGCTCTTGGTGGGCAGTGCTGAAGCGCACTGTGCGCGAGTTCCGCGAGGACAACATCACCGACTGGGCCGCGGCCCTGACCTACTACGGGATCCTGGCCATCTTCCCGGCGCTGCTCGTTCTGGTCTCGATCCTCGGCCTGATCGGCAAGTCGGCGACCCAGCCGCTGCTCGACAACCTGGCGACGGTCGCCCCGGGGCCGGCGCAGCAGATCTTCACCAGCGCGATCCAGAACCTGAACCAGGCGCAGGGAACAGCCGGCCTCACCGTGATCATCGGGGTCGCGCTGGCACTCTGGTCGGCGTCCAGCTATATCGGCGCGTTCATGCGCGCGTCGAACGCCATCTATGAGGTGGGCGAGGGCCGCCCCTTCTACAAGCTGCGGCCGGTGCAGCTCGCCATGACCGCCGTGATGCTGGTCCTGATCGCCGTCAGCGCCGTGGCTGTGGTCTTCACGGGTGGCCTCGCAGACAAGGCCGGACAGGTGATCGGCCTCGGCCACACCGCCGTGCAGGTGTGGGACATCGCCAAGTGGCCGGTCTTGCTGCTGGTCGTGAGCTTCATGTTCTCGATCCTGTACTGGGCGGCACCGAACGTGAAGCAACCGGGCTTTCGCTGGATCACTCCCGGAGGAGTGCTGGCGGTCGTGATCTGGGTCATCGCCTCGGCGGCTTTCGCGGTCTACGTCTCGAACTTCGCGTCGTACAACAAGACCTACGGCACGCTCGGCGGAGTGATCGTGTTCCTGATCTGGCTCTGGATCTCCAACATCGCCGTCCTTCTGGGAGCGGAGTTCAATGCCGAGCTGGAGCGCGGCCGCGAGCTGGAAGCCGGACTGCCGGCCGAGCGGGAGCTTCAGCTCGAGCCACGCGATGAGCCCAAGCCGTCACCGGCCGGCTGAAATTTCGCAAATAGCGCTGGTTTCCGGGCGCGGGCCGCAAGCCTCTGCGAACGAGGCCGTCTTTTTCAGGGAACGCCGACAGTAATGTGACCGGAGCCCTGAGCACCGGGCCTGGCCGCGCCTCGATGCGACCTCAGATTCCCGACAACCGCACTTTTCTGGCACTGACGCTGCTCGCCGCCGCGACGCTCGGCTGGTCCGTCGCGCCTGCGCATGCGGCGCCGTCGCCGGCTGCCTCGCTGACGGCGGACCCGGTCTCGCCCATCGTGGGCCAGACGGTCACCTTGCGCTCGACTTCCACCGCCAAGACCGCCCAGCCGATCGTCAAGAACGAGTGGGACCTGGACGGCAACGGCACCTATGAGACCAACACCGGCCTGACAGCGCAGGTCACCCGGTCCTACGGCACGGCCGGGGTGGTCGTCGTCGGGCTGCGCGTGACGGACTCGCGGGGGAGGGCCGACACGGCCGCGCTTCCGGTCACGGTCAGGTACAACGCGGACCAGCCGCCGCCTCCACCGCCCGGTCCGCAGGACACGCGGCCGCCCAACGCCTCCTTCATCTACTCGCCCACCCAGCCACGGCCGGGGCAGGCAATCACGTTCGCCTCGACTTCGTCCGATCCGGGCGCCGGCGGAGGCATCGCGCAGGAGTCATGGGACGTGAACGGAGACGGCTTGTTCGGGGACTTCGTCGGGCGCACCGCGACAGCGTCGTTCCCCGCCGGGGCGTTCTCGGTGTCTCTGCGGGTCACGGACCGGGCGGGACTCCAGAGCGTCTACACCTCGTCGATCGAGGTGGTGGCGGACACCGTTGCCGCGCAGCTGCCCGGGCGAGTCCTGCGCCTGATGCGGCCGTTCCCGCTGATCCGGATGGCGGGCCGCTACTTCCAGGACGGCGTGCGGGTCAAGCTCTTCAGCATCGCCGCATCGAGCACGGCGACGATCCGCATCAAGTGCGCGGGACGGAGCTGCGCGTTCACGGCCCGGACGTATCGGCCGCGCAGCGTGAGCAGCTCGAGGCTGCTGCGTGTGCGCTCCCTCGAGCGGCAGCTGCGCGCCGGCACGCGCATCGTCATCACAGTGACACGCGCGGGCTCGATCGGGAAGTACACGCGCTTCAAGATCCGGACGGCAAAGCCGCCGGAGCGGGTGGACCGCTGCATGCTCCCCGGGTCGGGTAAGCCGATGCGGTGTCCCGGCGCCTGAGGGCGCCGGGATCAGAGGGGGGGGGCTTCGAGCGCCGCTTTAGCGGCTAGCGGCGGGCGCGGCGCCGCTTGGGGTCCACCGGGCGGGCGGGGTTCTCCTTGCGCTCGGTGGGAGTCATCTTGCGGATGACGAGGCTGCCTTCCTTGACCTGCTGGTCGATGAGCTCCAGCTTCTCCCGGCGGCGTTCCTCCTGCTTCTTCTGTGCATTCATAGCGATGGCTACTTCACCTCCTAAGCGCTTTATTCCCTGAAGTATGACCTGTCAACCGGCTGACGGCGCCAATTGGACGGTCGTTTGCGGGCCCTGACGGCGCTCAATGCGGCGCCACCGCACGCGACGAGCGGCGCGACCACTGGGTTGCGGGCCGTTCCTGTACCTCGCCGTCGACTTCTATGTCTACGCGCTCGTTGAAAAACGCGATCAGACCGGTAATGCGCTCGACGTCGCGGTGCGGATCAGCGTAGTACCAGGCTATGTCGGATCCGTCCTCGCCGGTGCTCTTCAGCGACCAGTAGCCGGCAAATCCCTTGTAGGCGCAGCCGGTCCGGGTGTCGCTCGGCTCCAGCAGGTCCATCCGCACATCGTCAGGCGGCAGATACCACCGGGTCGGCAGCCCGGTCTCGAAGAGCGCCAGCGGCCGGTCGCTCTCCGCCAGGACCTCGCCGTCGAGCAGCACTCGGATGCGGCGCGAGCTCTCGAGCACGTCGACGCGGTGGTAGGGATCACGCGCGTGAACGATGGCCGGCTCGTCCTCCTCGAACCACCGGTCGAGCTTGTTCCAGTAGAAGGCGACGTAACCCGCTATCGGGGGCGCGCCCTCGATCGGCTCGGGATAGCTCCAGGCGGCGTTCTCGGCCACCTGACCGCCGGCCTCGAGGGTCCAGTGGCTGGCCTCGCCCTTCCACGGGCACCTGGTGCGGTGATCCGACGCCGTGAGCAGGTCCATTCGCACTTCGTCCTCGGGAAAGTAGTAGACGGGCAGGTGCGCGTGCTCGTGGAGCAGCTTCGAGTGTGTGCTGTCCACCACCGTCACGCCGCCGAGCTCGCCCCGGATGCGGCGCGGCGAGTCCTCGAACCAGATCAGGCCGGGGCGCTCGGGCATCGGGCGGTTCCAGACGCCGCCCGGGTGCTGTCCGAAGGGAGCTGTTCCAACGGTCAAAGCCATGAAACAGAGATTACGGGTTGCCCAGAACTTCCCTCCAGAACCGCACAAACTCGCGCTCGTGGCCCATTCCGGACTCGAGGGAGAGGCGCATTCCGTCGGTCATCTGGCCCGCGCCGGCGCGATGGAGCTCCTCATACTCCTTCAGCCGCCGCTGATGCGTCTCGAGTTGCGTTTGCGCGATCTGCTTCGGATCGGCGCCGAAGAACAGCTTCAGCAGGCCCGGATCGCGGAGCTCGAAAACGCCGCCGGGCGGCTCCCGGCGCCACTCGGCCAGCTCGCTCTTCCCGTCCTCCGTGATTCGGTAGACGCGGCGCCGGCGGCCGCCTTCTTCCCGCTCCTCGTCGAGGAGCCCTGCCTCCGCGAGCCGGGCGCACTCCGAATAGACCTGCGTGTGCGGCACCGACCAGAAGTTGAACACGCTCACCTTGGCGAACTGCTTCAGGTCGTATGGCGTGGCCGGCTGGCACACCTCGACCAGGCCGAGGACGACATAGGAGGTGTCGGTGAGGCGGAGTTCCCTTGACATCGCCCGAAGCGTAACGTACAGTCCGAACCGTTCGGATCGAACTATTGCCTTTCCCAGGAGGCCGCCATGACCGCCACCGCTCCCCGCACCGCTTCCGCCGCCGCCGGTTTCCAGACCCTCGAGACCGAGACGCGCATCGACTCCCTCCCCGTGCACGGCGAGATCCCCGCGTGGCTGACCGGCTCGCTGATGCGGCCGGGCCCGGCGAAGTTCGAGGCCGGCAGCCAGCAACTGCGGCACTGGTTCGACGGCCTGTCGATGCTGCACCGGTTCTCCTTCGACGACGGCCAGGTCGCCTATGCGAACCGCTTCCTCGAGGGCCGCTCGTACAAGACCGCGAAGGAGACGGGGCGCATGTCCTATTCCGAGTTCGCGACCGACCCCTGCCGCTCGATCTTCCAGCGCGTACAGTCGATCTTCTCGCCCGCCCTCGGTGACAACGCGAACATCAACATGGTGAAGCTCGGGGAACGGTGTCTGGCGCTCACCGAGACGCCGATCGCGGTCGAGTTCGATCCCGACACGCTGGCCGCCGCCGGCGTGGGGCACGAGGCGCCCGGCATGCTGACGACCGCGCACCCGCATCTCGACCGCGGCACCGGCGAGATGCTGAACTACGCCGCCCGCCTGGGCCGGCGCAACGAGTACCGCTTCTACGCCCAGGCGCCCGGCGACGCGAAGCCGCGGATCCTCGGGCGGCGTTCCGTGCGGGAACCGGCGTACATGCACTCCTTCGGGCTGACCGAGAACTGGTTCGTCCTGGCTGAGTTCCCGTTCGTCGTCAACCCGCTGCGGCTCGCGCTGAGCGGCCGCCCCTACATCGAGAACTACCGCTGGAAGCCGGAGCTCGGCACGCGATTCACCCTGATCGACCGCAAGACCGGCAATGCGCTGGGGCCGTTCGAGGCCGAGCCATGGTTCGCCTTCCACCACGTCAACGCGTACGAGGAGGACGGCGACGTCGTCGCCGACATCTGCGTCTACGAGGACAACAGGGTCATCGACGACCTCTATCTGGACCGGCTGCGCGCGGGCACGAACGGGCTGCCCCAGAGCCGCCTGCGGCGCTTCCGCATCTCGCCGGCGTCAGGCGAGGTCGGTGAGCACGACCTCTCCGAGCGGAACTTCGAGCTGGCGCGCATCAACTACCGGCGCTGCAACGAGCGCCCGTACCGATACACGTGGGGCAACAGCTCGGCCGACACCGGCTGGCTCGAGCAGATCGTGAAGATCGACGTGACCGACGGGACCGACAGCGTCTGGCAGGCGCCGGGCTGCTTTCCAGGCGAGCCGGTGTTCGTCGCCGCGCCCGATGCCGGGGAGGAGGACGCAGGCGTGCTGCTCTCAGTGGTGCTCGATGGCCACACGAACACATCGTTCCTGCTCGTGCTGGACGCCCAGACGCTCACCGAGCTGGGCCGCGCCGAAGTACCGCACCACATCCCGTTCGGATTCCACGGGCAGTATGTGAAGTAGCTGCTTACCGTGTTATCCGAACCCGCGCGGGCGGGCTGTCCCCGCCGCCCTTGATCCCGGCGACCGCTGTAGCCACGTCAGGCGTCCCGGGCGTGTCGGGCAGCGGAATCTGTATGACGTATGGGCGGAGCTCACGGATGCGGACGTCACTCCGGATCGTCGGATAGGGGCCGGTCTCCGCTCCAATCGTCACGGACGCGGAGTCCGGTCGGCACTCCTGCGGTGGATGCCCGGTGTCGATGGTGACGCGCACGCTGTCCTCAGCGAACTCGGCGCGGAGCCCAGGGCGCGGCGGCACGTCCCCCTGGGCACATACGTCCGAGCCGGCAACGGACGTCGGCTGGGGTTTCGGGGCGACCACGATGACGCTGCCATCGGGAAGCGGTCGAGCCCGGGACGGATCCTTGCCCTCGCGTTGGAGTTCTTGTCGCTTCCTTCGAAGCCGCCGGGCCTGCGTGCGCCTGGTAGCGGGGTCAAGCGCCTGATTGGTGGTGGTGGAGGACCCGGAACCGGTGGTCGACGGCCCAGCGCCGTCACCACCGGAGCGCGCACCGGGCACGGTTTGCGAGCTCGTGCCGGTCGTCTGGCTCCCGCTCGCGCGATTGCTCGCGTCGTCATCGCCACACCCGGAAAACGTCGCTGCGAGCACCAGAACCAGAGGCAGGCCGAAGCGCAACCGGCTGCGCACCGCTACTCCTCGCGCGTTGCTCGGAGCGCGTCCGGACCCACCGGCTCGTCTATCTCCAGGCCGCCGGTTGCCATCACGCGGGCGACCATCATGTAGTTGCCGATCACCATGATCAGCTCGACGACCTCGCGCGGGGACAGATGCTCGCGCGCCGCTTCGAGGGTCTCGTCGGATGCGCGGGCGTCGCGTACGACCTCGGTGGTGAAGCGCAGGACCGCCTGCTCGGCGGGCGAGAAGGCATCGGTCCCGATGTCGTCGCGCTCCAGCGCCGCGACCTGATCCGCAGTCGCGCCAACACCTTCAGCGATCGGGACGTGCTGCACCCATTCGTACTCGGCGTCGGGTGTCAGCCGCGCCACGCGCAGGATCGCCAGCTCGCGCAGCAGCGGGTCGAGCTCCAGCCGCGACAGGAGCACCCCTGCCCACCGCAGCCACGGAACGAAGGCGCTGTCGGCCTGCGCCGTCATGCGGAAGATGTTGAGCGGTGGCACCCGCTCGAGCGCCTCGCGCACATCGGGCGAAGCGGCGTCGGGATCGACATACGGCAAGCGAGCCACGCCGAAAGCTTATGTCTGCGGTCTGCAGTCTGCGGTCTCCCGTCTCCGGTCTCCCGTCTCCGGTCTTAACATCCGTGCGCATGACCTTGGTGGCCGATCTCGAGCTTCCGCAGTTCGAGTACCTGGATCCGGAGCTGCGGGGAGAGCGTTTTCACGAGACGCTGCGCGAGCTGCGCGAGCGCTCCTGGGTCGCCCGTTCCGAGTTCGGCTACTTCGTGCTCGACCGCGAGTCGGCCGGGATGTTCCTCCGTTCGCGCAGCGCAGAGTTCCCCGGCGTGATGATGTTCGACCTGATCGGAGTCACCGACGGGCCGCTGTACGACTCGCTCGCGCGCAACATCATCACGATCAACGGTGACCGGCACGCGCGGCTGCGCAAGCTGACGCATCCGTTCTTCACCCCCGCAGCGGCCGACCGCTACCGCCCGGCCATGCGCGAGCTGTTGACGCACCTGTTCGCGCCGCTCGCCGAGCGCCGGCGCTGCGAGTTCGTGTCGGAGTTCGCGACCGCGTACCCATCGAAGGTGATCGCGACGGTCGTCGGGGCTCCGCTCGATGACTGGGATCGCCTCCAGCGGCTGTCGAACCTCCTTCAGAGCCAGTTCGACGCGATCGCGGTCATGTCGCGACGCGCGGAGCTCGAAGACGCGGCGGAGGAATTCGAGACCTACGTGCAGGAGCTGGTGGCGCAGCGCCGCGGCGATCCGCGCGACGACCTCGCATCCGCGCTGATAGCGGCCGAGAGCGAGGGCGACCGGCTCAGCGAGGAGGAGTGCGTCCACCTCCTGCTCGACACACTCAACGGCGGGATCGACACGACGCAGAGCCAGCTCGCGCACGGCATCCGCTTGTTCGCCGCCCACCCCGACCAGTGGCGGCTGCTGGCCGAGGATCCGGCGCTGGTGCCGCGGGCCGTCGACGAGATCCTGCGCTTCGAGCCGGTCGCTCCGTTCACGACGCGCGTGCTGCTCGAGGACGTCGAGCACCGCGACATCCTCTTCCCGGCCGGCACGGTCGTGTTCGCCTCCGCGTGGAACGCCAACCGCGAGGCGGATGGCGACGAGCGCCCGTCCGAGTTCGACATCACCGCCGACCGCGGCAGCGCCAAGCCGCTCACCTTCGGCGCCGGGCCGCACTTCTGCATGGGCGCCAACCTCGCACGCGCCGAGCTGCAGGAGGGTCTCGCGTTCCTCTCGCAGCACATGCCCGACCTCGAGCTCGACGGCGAGGCCGTGTTCGGGAACATCACCGGGCTCTACGGGATGCAGTCGCTGCCCGTGCTGGGGCACCGCCGCCTGAGTTTGAACCCCCGGCGAACGGGGAGGACGCCTCCGATGCCTTGGGGGGCCCGGGTAAACGGTGCGTGACCGTCGCCTTGCCGCATTCGCGGCGTTCGTCGCTGCCGTCGCGCTGACGCTCCTGGCGTTCGCGCTGGCGCCCAACGGTCCCGCCCACCAGGCGCGCGCCGACGCCGGGCCACCGCCGGAGGGTACGCTCCACGCGAGCATCCGCCGCACGTCGCACGGCATCCCGCACATCCTCGCGTCCGACTTCGCCGGCCTCGGCTACGGGTACGGCTACGCGCTCGCGCAGGACAACCTGTGCGTCGTCGCCGAGGGCTACGTGACGGTGCGCGGCGAGCGCTCGCGCTACTTCGGCCCGGACGGCTCATACGAGGCTCGCGGGAACGGAAGCATCAACAACAACCTCAACAGCGACTTCTTCTACCGGCGGATCATCGACAACGGGACGATCGAGCAGCTCCTGACGCTGCCGCCGCCGCGCGGCGCGAACGCGCAGATCAAGGAGCTGGTGCGCGGCTACACGTCCGGATACAACCGCTACCTGAACGAGACCGGAGTCGACAACATCTCCGACCCGAACTGCCGCGGCGCGGCTTGGGTCAAGCCGATCTCCGAGATGGACGTCTACCGACGCTTCTACCAGCTCGGGCTGCTCGCCAGCGCGGGCGTCGCGATCG
>CAWAUD010000006.1:0-124996 GCA_963785085.1 uncultured Solirubrobacterales bacterium
ACGGCATCGGCGAGGCGCAGCCGCCGACGGCGCCGGTCACGCCTCCGTCGGCTGCCCAGCAGAACGACATGATCGCGCGCCTCAAGGAGCAGTTGCCGCTCGGCGGGATCGGCAGCAACGCGATCGGGCTGGGCAAGGACGCGACCGACAACGGCCGCGGCATGATGCTCGGCAACCCGCACTTCCCGTGGGACGGCACAGAGCGCTTCTACCAGGCGCAGCTCACGATCCCAGGCTCGTTCAACGTCGAGGGCGGCAGCCTGTACGGAGTGCCGCTCGTCCTGATCGGCCACAACGACGCCCTCGCCTGGAGCCATACCGTTTCGACCGCGTATCGCTTCACGCCGTTCGAGGAGAAGCTGGTACCGGGCTCGCCGACCACCTATCTGCAGGACGGCCAGGCCAAGCAGATGCACGCCGACACCGTCACCGTGCTGGCAAAGCGCGACGACGGGACGCTCGAGCCGCGCACGCGGACGCTCTACTCGACCGACCACGGGCCGGTCTTCAACTCGCTGCTCGGACAGGATCTGTTCCCGTGGACACCGGCGACCGCGTACGCCCTCGGCGACGCCAACGCGACCAACTTCCGCTACCTGAACCACTTCTTCGAGACCGATCAGGCCGGCAGTGTCACGGAGCTCGATCAGGTGCTGCATCGCAACCAGGGGATCCCGTGGGTGAACACGCTGGCCGCGGACTCCTCGGGCAAGGCCTACTACGCCGACATCTCCGTCGTGCCGAACGTGTCGGACTCGAAGGCGACCGTGTGCAACACGGCGCTGGGCGTTGCGACGTTCCAGGCGCTGCGGCTGCCCGTGCTGGACGGCGCACGTTCATCGTGCAACTGGGACAACGACCCGGACGCGGTCGAGCCGGGGATCTTCGGCCCGTCGCATCTCCCGTCCCTCTTCCGTGATGACTACGTCGAGAATTCCAACGACTCGTACTGGCTCGCGAATCCCCAGCAGCCGCTGACCGGATTCGCGCGCATCATCGGCGACGAGGACACCGAGCGCGCGCTGCGCACGCGCAGCGGTCTGATCATGATCCAGAAGCGCCTCGCCGGCACGGACGGAAAGCCGGGCAACCGGTTCACGCTCCAGCAGCTGCAGGACCTCGTGTTCTCGAACGAGCAGTACGCCGGCCAGCTGTGGCGCGACGAGCTCGTCGAAATGTGCAACACGCCCGGCACGCTGCCCGGCTCGAACGGGCCGGTCGACGTGCACGACGCGTGCCCGGTGCTGGCGGACTGGGACTTGCACGACAACCTCGACTCCAACGGCGCGCTGCTGTTCCGCCGCTTCGCCTCGCGCGCGCTGGCGGCAGTCGGCCTCGACCGCCCGCCGGGGATCTTCGACGAGGAATACACGCCGGGCGGCGACCCGGTCAACACGCCGCGCGGGCTCAACACGGAGAACCCGATCGTCCAGCGCGCGCTCGCCGATGCGGTGACGGACCTACGGAGCTCGGGAATCCCGCTGGACGCGCCGCTGCGCGGCTACCAGTTCGATCGCCGCGGCAGCGAGGAGATTCCCATTCACGGCGGACCCGGCACGCTCGGTGTCTTCAACGCGATCAACGTCGGCTTCGTCCCCGGGCAGGGCTATCCGAACGTCCCGCACGGTTCGAGCTACGTCTACACGACGCAGTTCACGGACGGGTGTCCCGTCACGCGCTCGATCCTGACCTACTCGCTGTCCACCGATCCCACGTCGCCCTGGTTCGCCGACCAGACGCGGATGTTCTCGAACAAGCAGTGGGTCGACGAGGCCTTCTGCGAAGACCAGATCGCCGCGGACCCGAACCTCCAGGTGACCGACATCTCCGAGCCCTTGGGGTATCCGCGGCCGAAGGCGGCGACGCCGGTCTACGTGCCGCTCGTACCGGCGTACACGCAGTGCACGTCGCCGAACCGCACGCACGCCGCGCCGCTTTCGTTCGGGTCGTGCAGCCCGGCTGTGCCGGAGTCCTCGCAGCTGACCGTCGGCACGCCGGACGCCAACGGGCAGCCGGCCAACTCGACCGGCTTCGCGCGCTTCCGGACCGTCAACGCCGACCCGGCGACGCCGGCGGACGAAGCGGACGTCGCCATGAACTTCGAGATCACCGACGTGCGCCGCAAGTCGGACCTCTCCGACTACACGGGCGAGCTGACGGGGTCCGCGTCGATCCGCTTGACCGACCGCCGCAACGGCGTCACGGGATCGGAGAGCGCGACCGCCGAGGACTACACGCTCGACGTCGCGATGCCGTGTACGGCGACGCCCGACACGCGCATCGGTTCGGTGTGCACGGTCACGACGTCGGCCGACACGCTCGCGCCCGGATCCGTGACCGAAGGAGGGCGCGCGACGTGGCAGCTCGGCGCCGTGTCGGTGCGCGACGGAAGCACGCCGTTCGCAGTGCAGGGCGTCTTCGTTCCGTAACCGCCGCACCGCGCCGAACAAACCGGCACACTACTTCCAGTTCGGGCTAGACTCGAGTCGTCCGAATGGGGGAGAGGGAACGATGATGAGGCTGATCGGGCTGGCAACGGCGATTGTTTGCCTGTGCGCCACGGCAGCGATCACAGCGCCGGCGCATGCCAGCTCGATCACCTCCATCGCGTCGTTCAGCGATCCGCGCGGCGACATGCCGAGCCGCCCGGGCACCCTCAAGAAGGGGATGTACGGGCCGTTCACGATCCCGGCCGCGAGCAGTCCGGCCAATCCTGGACAGCTGCACAACATCATCACCACCGAGCCGGCGCCCTGCACGGACTGCCGCATCACCGACATGGTCCCGAACCTCGTCTACGCGGACGGCACCACGGCGAACATGAACAACGGCGTGCTGCTGCACCACGTCGTCTTCTTCAACCCTGCGCAGACCGCAATCGTGTGCGGAAGCGCGGAGCCCTTCACGGGCGCGGGCAACGAGCGCACGCACGTGCATCTGCCGACGCCGTTCGGCTACGAGAACACCAGCGCGAACTGGCAGATGGTCACGCATCTCGTGAACCTCAAGCCCTTCACGCAGACCGTCTACGTCGAGATGGTGTTCCGCCAGCGGCCCCTGTCGGAGACGCAGAAGGCGCGGCCGATCTGGCTGGACATCGACGGTTGCGGAGGCGACTCCGAGTACACGATCCCGACCGGGTACTCGGACACCCACTCCGACTGGACGTCGACCATCGACGCGCGCATGATCGATGCCTACGGGCACCTGCACGACATCGACATCATCGACCCGAGCCCCTGTCTCACCCATTGCCCCGAGCGCGGCGGCGGACAGTCGCTGTCCGCCGAGGTGGTGGGCGGCCCGCCGGCCGACTACTACGGCCCCAATCCGCCGAACAACTCGCCGCCGGCGGATCTCACCGGCGCGACGCTATGCCGCTCCGAAGCCGGCTACGGAACGGCCTTCGGAGGGACCAACGGCTCGGCCGGGCACCTGGACACCATGGGCCATTGCGGCATCTTCACCGACCTGCCGGGCACGCAGTCGCCAGTCGCCTATCCGCCGGCGGCCGGCTACACGACCGAGGGCTATCCGATCCGCAAGGGGCAGGTGATCCGCCTCCACAGCGAGTACCAGAACAGCTCCGGCGTCCCGAAGACGGACGTGATGGGAATCATGCTCGGCTGGCTCGCTTTCCCCGACCCGTATCCACGCGCGAAGGCCGCGAGCCCGATGTTCGCGCCGCTGGTCACCGCCTACAACGCCTGCACCAGCACCAACCGCGCGCACGCCGCGCCGCTCGGCATGGCCTCGTGCAACCCACCCACGCAGTCTTCCGGGCAGCTGACCACCGGCACCCCCGACGCGAACATGACCGGTGCGAACTTCACCGGCTCGGTGAACATGCGCGTCATCAACGGCAACGCGGCAACGACCGCCGACGAGGCCGACGTCGCCTACACAGTGAGCCTCACCGACGTTCGAAAGCGCTCCGATCTGAGCGACTACACCGGACAGCTCCAGGCCAACGCGATGCTGCGGATCACCGACCGCCTCAACGGCCCGGGCGAGACCGGAACGGTTCAGGACTTCCCCCTCGCGCTCACCGTGCCGTGCACCGCAACCTCGGACACGAACATCGGCTCAACCTGCTCGCTCACGACGACGGCCGACAGCATCAGCGCAGGGTCGGTGCGCGAGAGCCGCCGCGCGAACTGGGAGCTGGGCCAGATCCAGGTCTTCGACGGCGGAGCGGACGGGCTCGCCACGACGCAGCCGAACACGCTGTTCGCGGTCCAGGGCGTATTTGTTCCTTAGCGCTAGCTGCAGGTGCGCGGCATACGCCGCTACGGTCTGACGGCTAGAGGCGCCGGCCACATCCGGGGGACGGGCACGTGGGAAAGCGGCGTAGAAGCTGCGCGTTTCGTCGCGGATCTCGTTGCGGTTCGCCGGCTCGGATCTGACGTCTGCGACTTTGAGCACCGTATAGGGGGGCGAAAGTCGCAGACGTCTCGGGCACGTCCAAGTTGGACCGCCGGTTCGCAACAGGACGCATGGCGAATCGCACAACTTAGACGCCGCTTTCCCACGTGCCAAGTCCCGTTGCGAGGCTGGCGCCCCCCCGCTTGAGCGGAAACGCCAGGCGCCTCGCACGGTGCGGGGCGCCTGGAGCTCCGGGCCGGCAGAGACGCGCGCCTACTGGATGTAGCCGGACTCCTTCAGGTACTGCTTCGCCACGGCCTTGGGCGTCTGGCGGTCGACGTCGACGCGGGCGTTCAGCTCCCGCATCACCTTCTCCGACAGGCCGCCGTTGACCATCTGGACGGTGCCCTGGAAGTCCGGGCCGGCCTCGTCCACCTTCTTCTGGCGGGCGACGAAGATCGGGTTGCCCGGCGGGAAGACGTGCTTGTCGTCCTCCAGCGTCACGATGTCCTTGCGAGTCGCCAGCTGCGCGTCCGTCGTGAAGATGATCGACGCGTCGGCCTGGCCCTTGTCGAGCACCTCGTAGCGCAGCCCGATGTCGACCGGCGTGAACTTCTTGAACTTGAGGCCGTACACGTCCTCGAGGCCGACCAGGCAGTCCGGGCGCTGGCGGCACTCGGGTGAGCCGTACAGGGTCAGGTCCTTGGCCTTGTCCTTCAGGTCCGAGATCTTCGTGACGCCCAGCTCGTCGGCCTTCTTCTTCAGCATGCCGACGGCGTTGGCGCTCGTGAAGGGCGCGGGGTCGAAGGACTTCAGCCCGATCTCCGCGAACTTGCTCTGAGCGTCGTCCACGGCCTTCTGGGGATCATCCGCGATGTCCTGCGGCTTGACGCCGAAGAACGAGGTCAGCGCCGTGCTCGCGTACTCCGGGTAGCCGTCGATGCTCGAGTTGCGCAGGGCCTTCAGCGCGATCTTCTCGTCGCCCAGGTTGAGGTCCTTCTTCACCGTGTATCCGGCAGCCTGTAGGGCCTGGGCGTAGATCTCACCGAGGATGAACTCCTCGGTGAAGTTCTTGGACCCCACCTTGATGGTGACGCCGTCGTTCTGAGGGTTGCTCTTGATGACCTCCGCGGCCTGAGTCGTGTCGGTCGTGCTCGAGGAGCTGCTGTCGTTGTTGTCGTCCCCGCATGCGGCGAGGAGGACCGCACAGGCGAGCACGGCGATCGCGGCGAACAGGGCCAGAGCCGGGTGGCGTCTCATGAACTTCCTCTCTCCTTCATGGAGTAGTGAAATCTGAAGCCGTGGAGCCTACCCGGTCTGCGCCCGCAGACCGCGTGGGGTCACCGCCCGCTGCAGGAGCGCGAACAGGCCCTCGACAGTCACCGCCAGCAACGCGACCAGGATCGCTCCCGCGAGCCGGCCGTCGTCGCCATAGACGTTCGCGCTCAGGATGAAGTCGCCGAGCGTCAGCACCCCGGCCAGCGGAGCGATCGTCGCGGTCGCGACGACGTTGACCGCCGAAGTGCGGATCCCGCCGAAGATGTTGTTGAGAGCCAGTGGCAGCTCGACGCGTGTGATCACCTGCGCCGCCCTCAGTCCCATGCCGCGGCTCGCATCGATCACCTCCGGGTCGACCTGTCGCACGCCCACGTAGGTGTTCGTGAGGATCGGCGGGATCGCCAGCAGGACCAGCGCCAGCACGACGTTCGTGAAGCCGACCCCGAGGTAGGCGACGAAGAAGGCGATCAACGCGAGGCTCGGCACCGCGCGGCCGACATTCGAGATGCTGATGGCGAGCAGCTCACCGCGTCCGGTGTGCCCAAGCACAAGCCCGGCCGGGACCGCCACCGCGCAGGCGACCGCCATCGCCGCGGCGCTCACCTTGACGTGCTCCCAGACGAAGGTCAGCACCTCGTGCGGGCCGCCGACCTGAACACTTCCGAGCTCCGAGTCGCGCTGGTGCAGGATGAAGTCGAACGCTCCCGTGAACGCCGACAGGAAGCCAAAGACGGCGTGCGCGCCGATCCCGGTCATGCGAGCCGCGCCCTTCGCCGCCACGGGGTCAGCAGCCACTGAACCAGGAGCAGCACCACGTCGATCGCCAGCGCCAGCAGCAGGGCAAGCCCGCCCGCGGCGACGACGCCCGTCTTGAAGGTGATGTTGCTGCCGGCGATGATCTCCGAGCCGAGCCCTCCCGCTCCCGCGAACACGGCGAGCGTCGCGAGGCCGATGGTGCTCGTCGAGGCGATCCGCAGCCCGGCGATGATGTCCGGCAGCGCGAGCGGGAGCTCGACGCGCCACAGGAGCTGGCGCTCGGTCAGCCCCATCCCCTGCCCGGCATCGCGCGCCTCGGCTGGGACGTTGTCGAACCCGGTCATGATGCTGCGGAAGATGATCTGCAGCGTGTAGGCGGTAAGTGCGATCACGGCGGTCGTCGTGCCGCGCCCGGTGATCGGCAGCAGCAGGAAGAACACCGCCAGGCTCGGAAGCGTGTAGAGGACGCCGGTGAGGCCGAGCATCGGGCCGACCAGCCAGCGCTGCCGGTGGGCGACCAGCGCGAGCGCGAACGCGATCAGGAAGCCGAGCACCACGGACTCGAGCACCAGGTGCACGTGCTCCATGAGCGGGTGCGTGTAGCGGTCGAAGTTGTCGACGATCCAGCCCGGGCAGAGCTTGTTCTGCGAGATGCAGGTCGCGTGGCTGCGGTCGCGGATCTCGACCGCGCCCAGGACGGGACCGGACCACGCGCCGAGCATCAGCCCACGCGTTCGGCGGGGTCGGTATTGAGGTTCCTGGCGTCGGCGGAGTTGAGGAAGTGGGAGATGATCTCCACCGACAGGACGCCCGCGACCTTGCCCTGTCCGTCGACTACCGGCGCGTACTGCGTCTCGGACTGGAGCAGGTCCGAGAGCGCGTCGCGCAGCACGTCCTCCAGATCGAGCACGGGCTCCGGAGAGGTGTCGGGGCGCTCCGGGACGCTATCGGCCGCCAGGTCGCGCTCCGACATCCAGCCGAGGGGCCGCCCCTGGTCGTCGACCACCAGAGGATGCGGGACCTCCGCTCCCTCGAGGCGCTCCCGCACCGCCGAGGTGGGCTCACCGACCCGCGCCATCGGAGCCGTCCAGAGGTCGATGTCGCGCACTCGCAGCAGCGACAGCCGCTTGAGCGCCCGGTCGGCGCCGACGAAGTCCTCGACGAACTCGCTTGCCGGCGCCATCAGGAGCTCCGCGGGAGCGGCGTACTGGGCGAGCTTGCCGCCCTTCTGCATGACGGCCACTCGGTCGCCCATCTTGATCGCCTCGTCGATGTCGTGGGTGACGAAGATGATCGTCTTGCGGATGTCCGACTGGAGGCGCAGGAGCTGGTTCTGGAGCCGCTCCCGGTTGATCGGGTCGATCGCCCCGAATGGCTCGTCCATCAGCATCACCGGCGGGTCTGCCGCGAGCGCCCGGGCGACGCCCACTCGCTGGCGCTGGCCGCCGGAAAGCTGCGCCGGATAGCGGTCGCGCAGGTCCGCCGGCAGAGAGACGAGCTCCAGCAGCTCCTCGACCCGGGAACGGATCCGGCGCTTGTCCCATCCCAGCAGCCGCGGGACCACGGCGATGTTGTCGCCGATCGTGAGGTGCGGGAACAGGCCGATCTGCTGGATCACGTAGCCCATCCGTCGCCGCAGCTCCGCCGCGGGGCGCGACCTGATGCTCTCCTCGCCCAGCAGGATGTCGCCGGACGTCAGCTCGATCATCCGGTTCGCGAGCCGTAGCGCGGTCGTCTTACCGCAGCCCGAGGGGCCGACCAGGACGCAGATCTCCCCTGCCGGCACCTCCAGCGAGAGCCGGTCGACAGCCGGCTCGGCCTGTCCGGGGTAGCGCTTCGTGGCCTCCCGGTATTCGACCGACGAGGCGGCTGGGGCGCCGGACATGGGGGTGATCCTAGCGTCGGCCCACGTAGTCTCTCGCGGGTGACACTCGACGACCTCAAGCAGGCGGCCGCGGACGGCACGGTCGACACCGTGTTGCTCGCGATCGCCGACATGGAGGGCCGGCTGCAGGGCAAGCGCCTGACCGTGACCCACTTCCTGAACGACGTCGCGAAGCACGGTGCCGAGGGCTGCAACTACCTGCTGGCCGTGGACGTCGACATGACGACGGTGGACGGCTACGAGATGTCCTCCTGGGACCGCGGGTACGGCGACTTCGAGATGAAGCCCGACCTCTCGACCCTGCGCCCGGTGCCATGGCACCCGGGCACCGTGCTGCTGATGGCGGACCTGCAGTGGCACGACGACCGTGAGGTCGCGGCATCGCCGCGGCAGATCCTGCGCCGCCAGCTGGGCCGGCTGGCCGAGCGCGGGCTGACGGCGAACGCGGGAACAGAGCTCGAGTTCATCGTCTTCCGCACCCCCTACGAGGAGGCCTGGAAGCGCGGCTATCGCGGTCTCGAGCCGGCCAACCTCTACAACATCGACTACTCACTCCTCGGGGGTGCCCGGGTCGAGCCGCTGATCCGGCGGATCCGCAACGAGATGGCGGGCGCGGGCATGACCGTCGAGAGCTCCAAGGGCGAGTGCAATCTCGGCCAGCACGAGATCAACTTCCACTACGGCGACGCACTGCGAGTGGCGGACGAGCACGCCATCTACAAGACGGGTGCCAAGGAGATCGCCGCGCAGGAGGGCATGTCGATCACCTTCATGGCGAAGTGGGACGAGCGCGAGGGCAGCTCCTGCCACATCCACTGCTCGCTCGCGCGCGACGGAGAGAACGCCTTCGCCGAGGACGACCGGCTCTTCGACGGCTTCCTCGCGGGCCAGCTCGCATGCATGCGCGAGCTGACGTTGATGTATGCGCCCAACATCAACTCGTACAAGCGGTTCGTGCCGGGCTCATTCGCTCCGACCGCCGTCGCATGGGGGAACGACAACCGCACCTGCTCGATGCGCGTCGTGGGCCACGGGCAGGGCAGGCGCGTCGAGAACCGGCTGCCCGGCGCGGACGTCAACCCGTATCTGGCGCTGGCGGCGATGATCGCGGCCGGCCTGCACGGCATCGACTCCGGGCTCGACCCCGGCGCGCCCTACGAGGGCAACGCCTACACCGGCGACCTGCCGCGAGTCCCGCACAACATGTACGACGCGCGGGACCTGTTCGCCGGCAGCGCGGTCGCCCGCGAGGCGTTCGGCCAGGAGGTCGTGGACCATTACCTCAACCGGGCCAGGATCGAGATCGAGGCCCATGAGGCGGCGGTCACCGACTGGGAGCGCTTCCGCGGCTTCGAGCGGTTGTAGTGGGGCTGTGACCTGCGTCGTCGGGATCTGCGCCGCTGTGGAGCGGGTCTGCTGGGGCCCATGGGACACCACCGTGGCGATGGCGCCGCTCACCTACGTCGACGCGGTGCAGGACGCCGGCGCGATCGCACTCGTCCTGCCACCGGACGACGCGGTGGCCATGGCGCCCGACGGGATGCTCGACCGGCTCGATGCGCTGATCCTCGCCGGCGGCGCCGACCTGGATCCGGCCACCTACGGGGCGCGGCCCCATCCGGAGGTCACCGGCACATGGCCCGAGCGGGACCGGTTCGAGCTGGCCGTCACGCACCGCGCGCTCGACCGCGAGCTCCCGGTGCTGGGCATCTGCCGTGGGATGCAGCTCCTGAACGTCGTGCGTGGAGGCACGCTCGTGCAGCACCTGCCCGACGTCGTGGGGCACGACGCGCACCGGCACACGCCGGGGACCTTCGGCGACCACGATGTGCGCCTCGCAGCGGGGTCGCTGGCGGCCCGATCGGCGGGGGCCGAGCAGATCACCGTCCAGTCCCATCACCATCAGGGGGTCGACCGGCTCGGCGAAGGCCTGATCCCGACCGGCTGGTCCACTGAGGACGACGTGGTCGAGGCGTTCGAGATGGAGGGCCACCCCTTCGCCCTCGGAGTCCTGTGGCACCCGGAGCAGGACGTGCGCAGCCGCGTGATCGCCGCCCTGATCGACGCCGCGCGCGAGCGGGGCGTGTACTACGCGACGGAGGAGAGCTGATGGCGGGCCGGCTCGCCGAGAAGGTGTGCGTGATCACGGGCGCGGCCAGCGGCATCGGCGCCGAGTCCGCCCGCCTCTTCAGGGCGGAGGGCGCCCGGGTCGTCGGCGTCGACCTCCAGCCCGGCACCGAAGGCGAGCTCAACCTGCAGGCCGACGTCTCGCAGGAGGACGACGTGCGCGCGATGTACGAGCAGGTGCGCGCGGAGATGGGCGGCATCGACGTGCTCTTCAACAACGCCGGCATCAATCCGAGCGACGACTCGTCGGTGGTCGAGACCTCGTTGGAGGCGTGGGAGCGCGTGCAGGCGGTGAACCTGCGCAGCGTCTTCCTGTGCTGCAAGCACGGCATCCCGCATCTGCTCGACCGGGGCGGCGGCTCGGTGATCAACACCGCGTCGTTCGTCGCCGTGATGGGAGCGGCCGTCTCCCAGATCTCCTACACGGCGTCCAAGGGCGGCGTGATCTCGCTGTCGCGGGAGCTCGGGGTCGAGTTCGCGCGCCGCGGCCTGCGGGTCAACGCCCTCTGCCCGGGACCCGTGGACACCCCCCTGCTTCGCGACCTGTTCGCGAGCGATCCCGAGAAGGCGGCGCGGCGGCTCGTCCACGTTCCGATGGGCCGGTTTGCCGAGGCGCGCGAGATCGCGCACGCGGCCCTCTTCCTCGCCGGCGACGAATCCTCGTACGTGAACGCCACGGCGTTCATGGTGGACGGCGGGATCTCCGGCGCCTACATCACGCCGGAGTAGCGACCGCGGACCGGAGACCGGCACGGCCGCCTCTACTGAAAACCAGCATGTAGGGGAGCAGCGCCGGTGTGGTTCGTGACATGAGCGTGACGGTCGTGACCGCTTCGTGCTCCGGCCGTGACGCCTCCGTGGGGGCGCTCGTTGAGTGCAGGATTTGACCCCCTATAGCCGGTCAAATCCTGCAGGCGACCCAAGATCCGCCGGAAGCGCAAACGCAAGAGCAACAGGACGCGTGGGAGACGTACCGCTTGCGCGCCGAAGATGAGCGGCCTCCCTACATGCCCTGACCTGATCGCCGCTCCCAGTCGAATCCTGCCTGTGCTCGGCTCACTCAATAGCGACCGCGTCGAGGAACCGGCCGCAGAGCGCTCGGCCCGTCTCGTTCCAGGCTTCGATCGCGGCCTCGGTCTGCTCGCGCAACGCGTCCGCGTCGATCCCCGCGGCGGCCGCGTCGGGGTCGTCGCCCGCGTCGTCGATCCAGGCCAGCGCATCGGCGCGTGACACCTCCGCGTGGAACTGGATCCCCCAGGCCGCCTCTCCGGCGCGAAACGCCTGCAGGCAGACGTCGCTGCGAGCCAGCGCGACCGCGCCCGGCGGGAGCGCGAACTCGTATGCATGCCACTGGAACGCCTGGAAGTGCTCGTCGAGGGCGGCCAGCAGAGGATCCGTCGCGCCGTCGGCTGTCAGCGAGACCTCAAGCCAGCCGATCTCGGGCTGAGCCGATCTGTCGACGGCCGCGCCGGCTGCCTGCGCGAGCAGCTGGGAGCCAAGGCACACCGCGAGCAGCGGAATGCCCGCCTCCAGCGCCTCGCGGAGCAGCGCCCGTTCCGTCTCGAGCCACGGATGGCGCTCGTCCTGGTCGACGTGCATCGCACCGCCGAAGGCGAGAATCGCGGACAGCCCGTCGAGCGCCGGACGATCAGGATCCTCCGGTGGCCGCCATGTGAGCGTGTCGGCTCCGCGCTCGTCCAACACCTCCGCGAACACGCCGGGCCCGGCCGTCGGCTCGTGCACGATCGAGAGCACGCGCATGCCCGCCCAGTCTCGCAGGGCCCGGGCCGGATAGGTTTGCGGCTGTGAAGTTCCCGCCACCCCTGATGTCCGAGCAACCGCGCGGCGCTCAGATCGTCTTCATGATCGTGCTGCCGGTCGCGGCCGGCGCCCTTTGCGGTGTGCTGCTCGGCGCCAGCGAGCCGGCCTACCTGATCGTCAGCATCATCACGATCGCCGGTGGATACCTGGCCGGGTTCGACCACCTCGGCGCGGGCGCCGGAGCGCGCCGCGGCTTCCTCGGCGGGCTGCTGTTCGGCTCGTCGATCCTGATCGCGCACGAGATCGCCGGCACGGACCCGAAGGCGGACATCCCCCACCCCGGGATCCTGCTGATCGTGATCACCACAGTCCTGGGGATCGCCCTCGGCGCCCTGGGAGGGCGCGCCAGGGCGAAGCGCGAAGCAGGCACGGGAGCCTAGTCAGTCCGCTGTCCGCCTACCGCCTACCGCCTAAACAACGAGATGCGGGTACTCCCGCTGGAGCATCGCCCGGTACTGCTCGAACACCGGCTTCGTGATCGGGATCAGCTTCAGCGCCGCCTTCACGTCGCCGCCGCTCTTGATGCGGCGCCGCGCCAGCGCCATCGGGACGTTCTCCTTGCCCTGGAAGTACTTGTTCGCGACGTCCGAGTCCATGGTCATCTCGACCTGCGGCTCCCACGCGACGTCGTCTGACCATTCCCAGCGCAGGTTCTGATCGCCGCCCGGAGTCGTCGTAGGTGATGTTCACGACCGCGTCCTGGTCGGGGAACTCGAAGCGCTGAGGCACGCGAGCGTCGCGCAGCTTCGGCCCCATGTCGGGATCGGTGCTCATGATCGTGAACACCTTGTCCATCACCTCGCGGAACTCCCGGCGGGAGTCGAACTCAGCCACGGCAGAGCACCCTACCTAACCCCGGTTGCGGAAGCGCACGGCAGCGCTGACCGCCACCGGAGTGGTGCCGTCCCCGCCCAGTAGCACGACACGGGCCCGCCGGCTGCCGCGGCGGCGCACCGCGAAGCGCGCAGCCGACTCGGAGCTCAGCTTGCGCCGTGCGACGGTCCACCACCCGAAGCGCTCGCGGAGGTAAAGCTGGAGCGCCACTGCGCCGCCCGGCTGCGGCGGATCGACGCGCACGCGAAGACGGGTTTGGCGCCGAGCCTTGGACGCACGCAGCGTGACCGTCCGGCTGCTCGTCACGTTCACCGGGACCGTGGGGCTCGCGAGATCCCCCGACACGGCGCGATAGGCGGCGGTCGCCGGCGGGGTGACCTGAACGGTGAAGTTCCCATCGCCGCCGACCGGCGCATTCGCGACCTGGACGGGCCCGCCGGGATCCTGCCGTTGGATCGAGACGCTCGTGACGCCCGCCTGCGCCCGGCCGCTGAGAGTCACCGGCGCGCCCGCCAGCACCGCGCCGGCAGGGCCGCTGAGCAGGAGGGGGTACACGTCGACCTCGCCCGCGATCGACGGATGGATCTTGCAGGCGTAGAGGAAGGTACCGGTCGAGTCGAACAGGCGAGCGAAGCCGCTGCGCGGCTGGATCAAATCCGAGTCGAACAGTCCGTCGCGGGAGGTGACGGTGTGGGTTCGCGTGCTGACGTTGAGCCAATGCACCGTGTCACCGGCCAGCACGACCGTCCGCGGCTGCGACAGCGAGGAATACAGGATCGAGACGTGCGCGTCCTGCGGAACGGCCGGCGCGGCGGCGGCTAGCACGCCGAAGCAGGCCAGCGCGGTCGCCGCGACGCGCAGCACGCGCTTCACCGGGCGGCCACCTGGTACACGCCGATCATCCCGCGTTCCATGTGATCCTCGACGTGGCAGTGGTAGAGCCACGTGCCCGGTGCGTCCTCGCGCCAGCGGATCCTGAAGCTGTCGGCCGGTCCGAGCTCCTGCACGTCCTGGTGTCGGTGACTCGGGCCCGCGCCGCGCCAGCGGTGGCCATGGACGTGGAAGGTGTGATGGTCCGATCCGAGCGCGAGCACGTCCCACTGGACCAGGTCGCCGACGCGCGAGTGAAACACCGGCGTGTTCCCCACGAACGCCCGCCCGTCGATGCCCTGGAACTCGCCGACCGGCGCGAAGAAGACCTGGAACTCGCGGTCCGGCGCGCGCTCGTGGCGGCCCAGGATCGAGATCACGCCGTACATCCCGCCGAGGATCGAGTCGTGCATCGACGGTGAGTGGTCGTGGTAGGGCCACACACCCCGGGAGTCGGCCTTTGCGCGCAGCCTGTAGGTCCAGCTCTGCCCGACCGGCACGGCCGCGTCCTTGCCGGAGAAGCCCGGCAGGTAGGCGCCGTCGGAGCGACGGCCGGTAATGGAAGGCGTGGAAGTGCATCGAGTGCGGGGCGTTCCGCAGCGTGTCCATGTTCTTGAAGTGGACCAGCACCAGGTCGCCGACACGAGCGCGGATCAGCGGCCCGGGAATGCTGTCGTGGTCCACGGTGCCGTAAGGCGCGTTGCGCATGGGCGTGCGCCAGTGCGGCGTGTAGCGCTGGTACACGACCGTCGGGAAGACGGTCTGGCTGGGCGGGTAGATGGTGCCGAGCGTGGCGTCCTTGCCGTTGGGGACGGCGTTCCACGTCGTCGGCACGGCGGCGACCCAGTAATTGCGAACGGCGGCCTGCGCGACTGGTGCAATCGCCAGTCCTCCGCCGAGCGCGAGGCAAAAAGCCATCAGGCGCAGGACCCCCCTTGCTGCGGTCCTGCGCCTGCGTTCCATGTCTTCCTCTCTGCTTCTGCGGGTGCGACTACTTCTTGACGTCGATCTCACCCTGCATCTGCGGGTGGATAACGCACATGAACTTCAGCCTGGTGCCGGCCTTTGCCGTGATCTTCACGGTGGTGTTCTTGCTCTTGCCCGGCAGGACGACGGAGTCGCCCGCCTGGTCGAAGCCGTCCGCGCCGACGTTGACGACCGGGTTGGTGGGCGGTCCATTGTCGCTTCCGCCGTGCGCCGCGAGGATCTGGCCACAGACACCGGTCGGCCCGAAGCAATCATTGGCCGCCTTCAGAGTCTTGGGCTGCTTCTTGACGAGCGAGAACGTGTGGTCCTCACCGGTCTTGTCGCGGAGCTTCAGGGTGCCACCCGACGCGATGGTGATCTTGCCCTCGTGGTAGTGGTAGCCCTCCTTGAAGAACTTGTTCACCTTGAACTGCACCTTGCCGTCGGCCGTTTCGGTGGCCTTCTTCGGAGCCTTGGACGCCGTGGCGCCGCCAGCCACGGCGACCGCTGTGAGCGCGAGGCCCAAAGCGAGCACGGGCACGAAGACCCGCAAGAGCTTCTTAGACATCTCGTCCTTTCCGCGCCGGAGTGCGGCGCTGAATCCCTTCGCGACCGCCCCCTGCGGGCGATTCTGCGGCGGTAAGGCTAGCGCCGTCGGCCGTCGGACGCACCGGTACAGTCGCCAGTCATGGGAAAACGCCAGCGTCGCCGCACCAAGGCCGACTCCCCGGCCGGCCGGGCGCCGGCTGCATCCGACTACGCCGATCCGGACGGCGACGTCCTGACCCTGCGCGACTCGCTGTCCGCGGCGACGGTGCGAAAGCTCACACAGCACGAGGGCTCCGCGGCCGCCACGACGGAGGACGTGCACCAGCGGCGCACGGAGATGCTCTTCGAGCGACTGGCCGTGCGATGGACCATCGCCGGGCTCCCGCTCGAGGGCCAGCGGGAGCTTCTGGGCCGCTTCCGGATGGCCGATCGCGAGACGCGCGACTGGGTCGCCGCGACGATCGCGGAGCACCTGCGCCGGCAGGGCATCGAGCTTCCCTAGACGTTTGTCCGCTCCTACGGATGTCCAGGTTGCTGGATGTCCGTGCGGGTATCGCGTAAGTCGAAGGAAGGGATTCGACAACAGCTCGCAAGGAGGCACGATGAAACGGTTCTTCGTCATGTCCGTTGCGGTGCTGGCAGCGCTCCTGTGGAGCGCCTCGCCGGCTGCCGCCGCGGACCTGGAATGCAACGGCACCTATTCCGGCACGTTCGACGACGTAGTGGTGCCCAAGGACGGTGTCTGCAACCTGAACGCGTCAACGGTGGATGGCGGCGTGAAGGTGAATCGCAACGGCTACTTCGAGGCCCACGGCACATCTGTGGCCGACGACGTGCGCGGCAAGAGGGCCCAGACGATATTCATGGTCGACTCGACCGTCGACGGAGACATCAAGGCGAAGAAGACCGCTCAGGTCTTCCTGTTCAGCATGACGGTCGACGGCGACATCAAGGTCAAGCGCGCCAAGGACAAGGTCAACATCTGCGGCGTGAGGATCGTCGACGGCGATCTGGAGGTCACGCGCAGCGGAACCGACCTGCTGATAGGCGACCCACAGGCAGTCGACTGCCCGGGGAACCTGATCCAGAACGGTGACGTCGAGGTGTCGGACAACTGGACCGACGTCGAGCTGGTCGTGCGCGGAAACGGCATCCCGCGCGGCGATCTGACGGTGGACGACAACGGCGGTCTCTCGGACAAGTTCGTCCAGGACAACACCGGCGGCAAGAAGATCAGCTGCATGGACAACGAGGCGCCCTTCGTCGGCACCCCGAACACGGGGTTCAAGCGCTACGAGGGCCAGTGCTCGCCCACGGGCCAGCCGGGCGGCGGCCACCACGGTGACGACGAGCACCAGCATGGGCACCACCAGCGCGGTGACTGCGACCGCCGCGGGGACAACCAGAACGGTGACGATGAGCAGCACGACGGCGACCGCCGGCGGCAGGAACAAGACGACGACTGAGAGCTCTCCCGCTCTCCATGCAAAGGGCCCGCTCGGAGCGGGCCCTTTGTCTTCAACGGCGGGGGGCTTTGCGCTTCAGCAGGCGCCGGTGCGGATCGTCACGGGCGAGCTCGGGAGGCTTTCCACGTCGGGTGCGCCACCGGCGCCGAGCCCCACTACCGACACGCGGTACTGCGACGCGGTGTTGCACGGGAGGCCGGTCTCCATCCATGCCGGGGACTTCGAGGTCCGGCGCAGGCCCCAGCGGCCGTCGAAGCGCTTGTAGAGCTTGTACTGCAGCGTTCGCCCGAACGGGTCGTACGCAAGGTTCGCGGTGATGCCGGCGAATGTCTGGCCGACCGAGGCGCTGCGCAGCCCCGTCGCCTGGGTGGGCGCCCCGACCGGGCCGAGCGGCGCCGCGGTCAGGGTGGAGCGATCGATCTGGAGGCTGGTGTCCGTGCCTGCGGGCGAGGCGTTGTGGACGATCCCGTACTTGACCCGCACGATGTTGCCCGAGTCGGCGGTCTCCCGGTTCTGCTCGGTCGTGCTGACCACCAGGCGGCCGTCCAGGAACACCTCGTTCAGCGTTGGCGACCCGTCGGTCTTCCCGAGCTTCTGGTGCACCTCGAGCCAGAACCAGCGGCCGAGCGGCGGCGCGAAGCCCTCCGCCGGGCCGAGATAGGTCGTCGTGCCGTTCGACCGGAACAGCCGCAACCGGTCGTTGGAGGTCCCGGTCCCGACGAGCCGGATCCCACCGGCATAGGTGCCCGCCGAGCTCTCCCACTTGATCAGGTCGACGGTGCTGTTCTTGGTGAGGAAGTCGTTCGGCATCAGGAATGCCGAGCCGTACCAGACGTCGTCGCCGTCGTCGATGTGATTGGCGGCCTGCCACCCCGAAGCCCACCGGCTCCCGGTGTCGACCACCGTGTGAGCTTCCGCGTAGCGGTCGCTCGCGTCGGCGTCGTAGTCGGGGCCGTTTACGAGGTTGAACGTGGACGAGCCGGTGGCGCTCTTGACGACATAGCCGTAGTCGCCTCCGAGCAGGCCCTCCTCCAGTGTGGTCCGCCTCTGCTGGAGCTGGATCGGGATCCGGACCAGGTCACGGTTCGTCGACTGTGCGCAGCCGGGGGCCGTCCGGTTCTGCCGTGTGAAATAGAGCTGTCCGGTGCGGCCGGGGTGGTCGAAGTTCGGCGTCACCGGTGGCTCGATGGCCGGTCCGCTCCCACCCGTCGCCGCCGGGTCGGTGGGGTCCATCAGCACGGGGTAGTTGAGGATCTCGCCGCACTCGCCGGGCGGGGTCTCCGGCGCGGCCAGCAGCTGCTGCTCGCTCCAGTTGACGCCGTCGTCCGACAGCGAGAAGACCGCGGTGCCGCCGAGCGCTCCGATCGCGATGAACTTCTCGAGGTACCTGTTCCAGCCGATCAGCCGGACGACGCTCGACAGCGTGTTCGGCGAGACCGGGGAGCACGCATGGGCCGCCGGATCGAAGCCGCTGCCATAGGGGTCCGTCATCGGGATGTTGAAGCCGGGCGGATTGCCGCCCCAGGCGAGATAGTGGGACGGCTGCGCGAGGTCATCGGTGCGCAGCAGGCAGTTGCCCGGTCCCGGCTGGGCGTTGTAGCGCGCGGAGATGTATCCCATCAAGTAGTAGTAGTTGCCGACCTTGATCATGTTCGAGTGGGCAGCGAAGCCCTGGCGCCCCCACGGCGGCGGTCCGGGGTTGTATGCATAGGGAATCGACGCGATGAGCTTGGTGCCGGAGCTCGGGTGGCGGTACTCGGCGCCGAGGGCGTTCGGCAGGCCCGGCTGCTCCGAGCCGTCCGATGACGCGAGCGTCACCGACGCGTACCAGCAGTCGTTCAGCTGGCCGGTGGGACATTGGTCGACCGGGCTTCGAAACAGCTCGCCGTGGAACTCGTTGTGGATCAGCGCGTGGACCACGCCGCCGCCCGTGCCATTGCTGACGAGGTAGGGCGAGGTGAGCCACTCGATGTTGTCGAACGTGGACGGGTCGCTCGAGTTGTGCGAAGGGAGGACGATGTCGCCGGTCGGCGGGCCGCCGACGCCGCCCGTGCCACAGGGCCGCCGCTCGGAGGCCGGCTGGCTCGGATCCATCTCGCGCTTCGCGGACAGCAGGTCCGGTCCGATCAGGCGCCGGTTGCCAAGACCCTGCCCGTAGCCCATCTGCACCCGCCAGTCTCCGTTGCCGTTGCGAAAACGGAACGCGTGCATGGGGCCGTCCGGGCTGTCGTCGTTGTTGCACGCGCCTCCGGACGGAGCATCCCAGTCGTATACGACCTGCGGCGAGGACTCGCTCGAATAGCACTCGCTCGCCGACGGAGACGCGCAGGCCGCCCATCCGAAGGAGTACGCGCCGGCGTCTGGCGCGGCGCACAGCAATGCCGCCGTCGTCACCAGGCATCCCAACAGGCCGGTGCGGGCCGTCCGCTCCATGTTGCCCCCTTCTTCTCCCGGAGTCCGCTCAGCAGGGCGTTGCGGTGAATCTAACGCCCCCTAGCCCCCGTGTTCAAGGCCGTGCAGGCGAAAGGCGAGCCCCAGCTCCATGACTCCGCGGGCCAGGGCGGCCGCTCCGACCCACACCACCAGCAGCACGGCTTGGCGCCCGAAGTTCCCCGCCGCCCAGAAGGCGAGCAGTATCTCCACCGTCCCGACCACCAGGCCGATCCACCACACATCCACGACCGAGCGGAGCGCAAGGGCCGCGAAAGCGTCGAACACTCCCTTGAACAGCAGGAAGAAGGAGAAGATCGCCGCAACCTCCGTGAAGGTGCGGTGCGGGTAGGCGAGCGCGACGATCCCGATCAGCACGAACAGCCCGCCGAAGATGATGTGCAGGATCTTCCATCCCCGGGACGAGACGGACAGCCGCATGAACTCGTTCACGCCCGCGGCGATGCAGAGCGCGCCGACGGCGATGCCGACCGCCGTGACGCTGTGGAGGTCGAAGCGGAAGACGATCAGAGAGAAAATGAGCCACAGGGTTCCGGTGATCAAGAACACCCACCACAGCCGGGCGGCTCCCGGAGTGACGTCGTTCATGTATCTCCCCACGGGCCGTCCCGACAGGGGTGTGGTCGACATGAGACCCCTCCTTGCTTGCTTGGCCGGACGGGCGCACCATACGATGCCGCCGTGATCGCTCTTGTCACAGGTGCGTCCAGCGGCATCGGCGAGGCCACGGCGCGGCGGCTCGCACGCGAGCCCGGTGCACAGCTGGTGCTCGTGGCTCGCCGCGAGGACCGCCTGCGGGCGCTGGCCTCCGAGCTGGGCGGCGCGACCGTGATCGCGGCCGACCTGACCGACCCCGATGCGCCCGCGCGCATCGCGCGCGAGGTCGAGGAGCGCCACGGGCGGCTCGACCTGCTCGTCAACAACGCCGGCTCCGCGTGGCGCGGGCGCTTCGGCGAAGCGGGCTGGGACAACGTGCGCCGCCACATGGAGCTGAACTTCGACGCCGTTGCGCGGCTCACCGAGGCGCTGCTGCCGATCCTGCGGCGCTCGGCCCCGAGCTCGATCGTGAACGTGTGCAGCACGGCCGGGCGCGTGGCGCGCGGCAACTCCGGTGGCTACTCGGCCAGCAAGTTCGCGCTGGCCGGCTGGAGCGATGCGCTGCACCTCGAGGAGCAGTCCCACGGGGTCCATGTGGGCCTGGTGCTGCCGGGCTTCATCACGACCGAGGGCTTCCCCCAGCGTGAGCTGGTCGACAGCGCGCGGACACGGTGGATGGTGTCGACGCCAGACAAGGTCGCGGACGCGATCGTCGCCGCCGGTCCCGGCGGCAAGGCCGAGCGCTATGTGCCCCGCGCCTACCGGATCGCGGCGGCGATGCGGACCGTCGCGCCGGGGCTACTGCGGCGCGTCCTGGGCGGTGGCAGCACGGCGATGACGCCGGCGACTGGCCACGGCGACTCCTGACCCGGAAATACCGCTCAGGAAATCGCCGATCGCAGTGTGTGTCGCGCGCGACGCCTGTATCTGCGGGATGTGACCGCAATCGAGCTCGACGTGGCGGGCCGCAGGCAACGCGCGCTCGACGTGCTGCCTGAAGCTGACGGGGACCAGCGGATCCTGCCGCCCCCAGATGAAGAGTGATTTGGGCGAGAGCTCTTGCAGTCGCGTCCAGAAGCCGTTGGCTCCGTGCGGCTCGTCCAGGTAGATGTGACGTGCTGCGGCATAGAAGGCGGCCCGGCCGCGCGGGTTGGTGTAGGTGCGCACGAACTCGTCGATGGCCGACTCTCCCCAGGATGTGTCCGCCCCGGGAATGGTCCGGCGTAGAAGCGCCTCCACCACCGGGCGCGGCGTCACCTGCAGGAGGCCGAGCTCGGGGCGCAGCAGCTTGAGGTAGGGCGCCCAGCGGCGATCGCGCAGCCATGCCATCGCCGGAGTCATCAGCACCAGGCCGAGCAGACGCTCGGGATGCGCGAAGCCGGCTTCGAGCGCGACACGGCCTCCCATGCTGTGCCCGACGAGGTGGGTGCGCTCCAGCTCCAGCGCGTCGAGCAGGGCGGTGATGCCCCGGGCCTGGAAGCGCGGCCCGTACGAGGCGCCGATCGGCTTGTCCGAGTCGCCGAAGCCCAGCAGGTCCACGGCGATCGTGCGAAAGCCTGGAGCGAGCGCGCGGATCGTCGGCAGGAAGGATGCCTTGGTCCCGCCGAGCCCGTGCAGCATCAGGACCGGCTTGCCGGTGCCCGCCTCGATCACCGAGTAGTCGCCCGCGCGGGTCGCGATGCGCCGGAAGCGCAGGCGGCCGGGCCCGGTGTCGCCGGAGGTGGCGGCGAGGAAGCCCACGCCCAGGTGAAGGTTGTGGCGCACCTGCAGGCGCCGGCCGCGAAAGGCGTCCATGCCGCCCGCGACGTCACGCGCGATCGCCCGCCAGGCGCCGACGTCGGCTGCCAGGAGCGCATCGGGCCGGCCGCTCCCGGCCTCGTGGAGTCGCGCGCCGCCATCGGCGATCAGGACGTCCCAGTCCCCGGTTCCGGGCACCGAGAGCCGGATCCGCGCCTTCTTTCCGGGCAGGTCGAACGCTTCAGCGTCGAAGCGGTCTACCAACTTCTGTAGCGCTGCCGGCGTCGTCGGTGGCGGCGCTTTGGTGGCTGCGCTCATTGGCGCGCCAAATGTACCGGGTCGCGGGAACGGCGAAACTACCGGCCTTATGAGATTTGCCGTCGTAGGACATGCCGAATGGGCCCATTTCCTGGAGGTTCCCGCCGTACCGCGGCAGGGCGAGATCGTCGAGGCGGGCGAAACGTGGACCGAGGCCGCCGGGGGCGGGGCCGTGGCCGTCGTGCAGCTGGCGAAGCTCGCCGGGACCTCGACCTTCTTCACCGCGGTCGGCTCCGACGAGGCCGGCCGCCGGACCGCCGAGCAGCTCCGCGACCATGGCATCACCGTCTACGCCGGCCACCGCGACGAGCCGCAGCGCCGCGCCGTGGTGTTCCTCGACGCCGACGGCGAGCGGACGATCTCGGTCTTCCGCCGCAGGCTCCACCCGAATGGCGACGACGATCTTCCCTGGGCCGAGCTGGCCGAGACCGATGGCGTGTACTTCACCGGCGGCGACCTCGCGGCCCTACGCCTGGCGCGCGCCGCGAAGGTCCTGGTCGCGACGCCGCGGGCACGCGAGGCGCTCGCGAAGAGCGACGTGAAGCTCGACGCGCTCGTGCGGAGCGCCGGCGACGCGAGCGAGCAGGACCCGCCGTCGGGGTGGTCGGCGCGAGTGGTCGTCTCCACACGCGGCCGGGAGGGCGGAACGTGGGAGACCGAGGATGGCCGCAGCGGGCACTTCCCCGCGGTGGCGCCGCCGGGCCCCGTCCGTGACGCCTACGGCGCCGGCGACTCGTTCGCGGCCGGCTTCACCTTCGGGCTCGGATCCGGGATGGAGCTGGAACAGGCGCTGCGGGTCGGAGCGCTGTGCGGCGCCGGGAACCTGGCAGGGCGCGGGCCATACGAGGGCCAGCCGACCGCGGCCGACATCAAGGCGCGGCTCTAGCCCGCGGTCACGTCCTCACGTGAGCGGCGGGCGGCCTTGGTGCGCTGCACCTTCTCCAGCACGACCTTGCGCAGGCGGACCGCATTGGGGGTCACCTCGACGCATTCGTCCTCACGCAGGAACTCGAGCGCCTGGTCGAGCGAGAGCATCCGGTGCGGCACCAGCCGCACGAGCAAGTCCGCATTGGCCGAGCGCATGTTGGTCAGGTGCTTCTCCTTCGTGGCGTTCACGTCCAGGTCGTCGGAGCGCGAGTTCTCACCCACGACCATCCCCTCGTACACCTGCGCACCCGGGCCGACGAAGAGCGTGCCCCGCTCCTGGAGGTTCATCAGGGCGAACTGGGCCGCGACGCCACGGCGGTCGGACACGAGCGCGCCGGTCGGCCGGGTGCGCAGCTCGCCGGCCCATGGCTCCCAGCGGTCGAAGACGTGGTGCAGCAGGCCCGTGCCACGGGTCTCGGTGAGGAACTCGGTCCGGAATCCGATCAGCCCGCGAGCCGGCACCAGGTACTCCATCCGGACCCAGCCGGTTCCGTGGTTGACCATCTGCTCGAGGCGGCCCTTGCGCAGCGCCAGCAGCTGCGTCACGACCCCGACGTAACTCCTCCGGGACGTCGATCGCGAGGCGCTCGACGGGCTCGTGCAGGCGGCCGTCGATCATCCCGCGTCAGCACCTGAGGCTGGCCGACCGTCAGCTCGAAGCCCTCGCGGCGCATCAGCTCGACCAGGATCGCCAGCTGCAGCTCTCCGCGGCCCTGCACCTCCCAGGCGTCGGGCCGCTCGGTGTCGCGCACGCGCAGGGAGACGTTCCCGATCAGCTCCTGCTCGCAGGCGGGCCTCGACCTGGCGGGCCGTGAGCTTGTGACCCGTCCCGGCCGGCGAGGGGCGAGGTGTTGATCCCGATCGTGACGCTCAGCGAGGGCTCGTCGACCGTGATCACCGGCAGCGGGCGAGGGTCCTCCGGGTCGGCCAGCGTCTCGCCGATCGTGATGTCGGGGATGCCCGCGACCGCGATGATCTCGCCCGGGCCCGCCTCGTCGGCCTCGACCCGGTCGAGCGCCTCGGTCACGTAGAGCTCGCTCACCTGCGCCGGCAACACGGTGCCGTCGGCGCGGCACCAGGCCACCTGCTGGCCGCGCCGGATCGTGCCGTTCCGGACGCGGCAGATCGCCAGGCGGCCGAGGTAGGGGGAGGCGTCGAGGTTGGTGACGTGCGCCTGCAGCGGGTGATCGGGATCGTGGGCGGGAGCGGGGATGTGCTCGAGCAGCAGGTCGAGCAGCGGCGCGAGCGAGTCCCCCTCCTCGGCCCTCGGCGAGCGATGCGATCCCCGCCCTGGCGTTGCAGTAGACGATCGGGAACTCGATCTGCTCCTCGTCGGCGTCCAGGTCGAGGAACAGCTCGAGCACCTCGTCCACCACCTCGGCGATGCGCGCGTCGGGGCGGTCGACCTTGTTCACCACCAGGATCACGGGCAGCCGCGCTTCCAGCGCCTTGCGCAGCACGAACCGCGTCTGCGGCAGAGGGCCCTCGCTCGCGTCGACCAGCAGCAGCACCCCGTCGACCATCGTCAGGGCGCGCTCGACCTCCCCGCCGAAGTCCGAGTGTCCCGGCGTGTCGACGATGTTCACCTTCACTCCCCGATAGCGGACCGCGGTGTTCTTGGCGAGGATCGTGATGCCCTTCTCGCGCTCGAGGTCCATGGAGTCGAGCACGCGCTCGTCCACGTCCTGGTTCGCGCGGAAGGCGCCGGACTGCCACAGCATGGCGTCCACCAGCGTGGTCTTGCCGTGGTCGACGTGGGCGACGATCGCCACGTTGCGGATGTCTTCGCGCAGCTTTCTCAAGACGGGCGACGGTAGCAACAGCGCGAGAGCCCGCCGAAGCGGGCTCTCTACGCGACCGGTGGCTGGGCCTGTTCGCTACAGGGTGCTGACCAGGCGCATGTCCGCCGGCTTGATGCTGAGCGTGCTCAGCCGCAGGCCGGTCTGCGCCCAGCGGGCCGCGTCGGTCGAGCTGGCGTCGAGCTCGAAGCTCGCCCCCTGGTCGACCACGTACGCGCCGTAGGTCTTGAGCGCCTGGATGACGTTGCGCTCGCCGACTCCGGCCCCCGCAGGCACCGGATAGTCGGAGCGCAGCACGAACAACATCCCGTACTTGACCGCGTCCGGGCCGGCTGAGCCGTCGGACTTGGTGGCGACCGGGTACAGGTAGCTGCTCGACACGCGCGGGACCGTGATGCCCAGCGCGTGATCGATCCCGTTCATGGCCTCCTCGGCCGTGAGCGTGGTCGTGATCAGCGGAGTGCCCGAGCCGCGCGCGGAGTTCTCGCCCCGGTAGGCCGAGTACCCGAGGCCTCTCAGGTCCCACTGGCTGACGACCGCCGCCGTGATGCCGGAAGGGCTGACGGTGGTGCAGCGCCAGAACTCCCAGGCCTTGGTCCGGTCCGCCGAGACGATCGTCAGGTGGCCGTCCGAGCCGGGAGCCGGGTACGCGCCGGCCGGGATCTGAATCGCTCCGCGATCCCAGCGCAGGTCACGCGTCGGCGACCAGTCGGTGGTCAGGTTGACGTTCGTCGTCGCCGGATCGCCCGCAGACGCGAAGAAGGTCGGGCTCGCGTAGTCGGGGTTGTCCGGCGTGCCCGAGATCTGCAGCTCCGACGCGTAGCTCGTGAACTGGCTCGCGTAGGGGTTGCTCGACCCGGTCGGGCCCTTGAGCGACGCGGGCGTGTTCCACGGGCTGGCCGAGGAGAAGTACTTCCCTCCGCCGGTGGTGCTCGCGCTGACCGGCGGCTTCAGGGCGTCGATGTAGTCGATCCGCAGGTTGCGGTCGCAGGCCTGCTCCGCGTGGTCGTTGTCGTAGGTGACGGCGAGCTCGTGAGTGCCCGCGGTGACCGTGGTCGCGACCGTGTACGACTTCCACTCCAGCTGCGAGACCGTGGTGGACAGGACCTCGCGGCCGTCGACGGAGACGATCATGTGGGGCCAGCCCTTGCAGTTCTGGCCGCCACGCGCGCGGACAACCAGCCGGTCGCTGTACGGCAGGTCGTCCGTGAGCGTCGCCTTGCCGTTGCTCGTGAGCATCTGCAGCCCGCCACCGCTGGTGTTGGTGGTGCTCAGCCCCCAGACCGTACGGCCGGCGGCGGGGTCGATCGTCATGTTCTCGCCCTCACAGCGCTGCCCGGTGCTGATCGGCTTGCACGGTGCGGCGCCCGCGGCCGATGGGGCCGCCAGTGCCACGAGGACAGCTGCAAGTACGAGTGCTTTCGGGTTGATTAGACGCATGTGAACCCTCCCTGGTGGGTTTGAGGGACCTTGCGTCGGAGGGTTGGACGTGAGGTGGAAGTGACTGGCCATGTTCTGGACGGCTGTTCTGTGCGGCCACCCCGCGAGGCGCCTAGGTCGATCGTCCAGCCGCCGCTGCACGATTTCCGCCATCGCGCCGGGATCGCATGACCGGCGCGGGAAGGCAGCTCTTTAGCGATTCGCGGCGGTGGTGGCCAAGCGTCCAGAAAGGCCGTGGCCGGGGGCCTGCGCAGGACGGGCTCGTGAGGAAAGCGGCGTCGAAGTCGCGCGGACCAGCGCGCATCTCGTTGCACTTGCCGCACCCCGAACGGACGTGGTGCAACTTCGACCCGATATACGGGCTCAATGTCCGCCACGTCCCGAGGTGGCGGTGACGAAAGCGTTACGAAGCGCGCGGGCTTAGCGCCGGAGGCGCTCGGGGCGGTAGTCGATCTTCTCGCAGTGGCGCAGGCGGTACTTGGGCCTCGCGCGGTGCGAGATGTAGACCTTGTCGCGGCCGCTGCCGCAGTCGATGATGCCGCGCCCGAAGTGGGCGTGGATCAGGTCGCGGTGGGGGCCGCCGCCGATGCGGTTCCAGCCGTGGCTGGCGTAGATGTGATCGCGGCCGGGCCCGCCGAACAGCTCGTCGTGCTGGGTGGTCGGCTGGCAGCAGGGCTTGTAGTCGCCCCAGATGACGTCGGAGGCGCCGTGGCCCTCGATCGTGTCGCTGCCGTGGCCGCCGAGCAGCTCGTCGCTGCGGTCGGTCCCGGACATGTGCCCACTGCGGTCGCTGGTGTGCATGGTCAGCACGCCGTCGATCGACGGCCAGCCCTTGTGGCTGGCCTTGCCGAAGGCGGGCACGGCACATACCGCGGCTACCAGGGCCGCAAGCACGAGCGCCTTTGTCAGGCGTTCCACTCCCACGGGGCCCTTGCTCGGCGGGTCCCACGGAACCTGAAGTGATCAATGTCCTACTGGACGAACGTCCGGGTCGATAGCATCGCGCCCGAATGGCGGTTCGCAGCGACCTGGACAAGACGCAAGTAATCGAGCGCGAGCACTGGCAGGACGGCCCGCCCTACGAGCTGTTCAAGCGCATGCGCGGCGAGTGCCCGGTGCACTGGTCCGAGAAGATCTCCGAGTTCCCGCACGAGTCCGGCTTCTGGTCGGTCACGACCGCCGACGACGTGCATACGGTCAGCCGCGACTGGGAGACCTACTCGTCCGAGCGCGGCGGTGTCACCGCGCTCAACGTCAATTTCCCGATCGAGCTCATCCGGGCGATGTTCATCGGGATGGACCCGCCCAAGCACGACCGGATCAAGGCGCTCTTCCAGGCGGGCTTCACGCCGAAGCGGATCGCCGCCCACGAGGACGCCATCCGCGCGATCGTCGCCGACGTGCTCGACCGGCTCGACGGGCGGGAGACGTGCGACCTCGTCACCGACGTCGCGCAACCCGTCGTCTCACGCGTGATCGGCAGCTTCATGGGGATCCGGCCCGAGGACGACGCGGCCTGGGCCGAGCTCATGAACGCGATGCTGGGCGCGGGCGACCCGGACCTCAACCCTGAGGGTCCCGAGAGCGTCGTCACCAATGAGATCCCGAAGCTGTTCGACGGCGTGCAGAAGCTGATCGCCGAGCGCCGCGAGAATCCCACCGACGACCTCACGACCGTGCTCGTCAACGCCGAGATCGACGGCCAGCGGCTGGAGGAGCACGAGATCGTGATGGGGTTCTTCCTGCTCGTGGCGGCGGGCAACGACAGCACGAAGGCGACCTACTCCAGCGCGATGCGCGCGCTGATCGAGAATCCAGACCAGCGACAGATGCTGCTCGACGACCCCTCGCTGGTCTCGAGCGCCGTCGAGGAGGCGCTGCGGATGTTCCCGGCGTTCGCCCATTTCCGCCGGACGGCGACCCGGGACACCGAGCTGAACGGCCGCACCATCCGCGAGGGCGACAAGGTCGTCATGTGGTACGTGTCCTCGAACCGCGACGAGACGCGCTACGAGGACGCCGACCGCTTCGATGTGCGCCGCAACCCGGAGCACCAGGCGTTCGGCGCCGGCGGGCGGCACTTCTGCCTCGGCGCGGCACTGGCGCGGCTCGAGCTGAACATCATGCTCGAGGAGACCCTGAAGCGGTTCCCGGCGATGGAGCTCGCCGGCGATGTCCGGATGGTCGAGTCCGCGTTCCTGAACCAGCCCAAGACTCTGCCGGTCCGGCTGCGGCCGTAACGCCCTTAGTACTCCGTACTGAAGAAGGTCGACCAGCTTGCCCGTGCCGTCTCGGCCGCACTCCAGCTCGCGCGGGTCGGGTCCATCTGGGTGCACGCCTGCTTGGCGGCCGCGATGTCCTCGGACGACCAGCTGGCCCGTGCTCCAGCTCGCCCGCTCGAAGTCCGAGCAGGACTCCGGCGTGGCGGACCAGCTGGCACGTGACCAGCTCGCCCGGCTCCAGCTCGCCCGCGACCAGCTGGCGCGCAGCGGGTCGGCCGCGTCGCTCCAGCTTGCCCTGCTCCAGCTCGCCCGCGTGTAGTCGATCGCGCCGGTGGTCTGGTCGATGAGCGCGTTGGGAGTCAGGCCGTGGTTCGCTCCAGCGTCCGGTGAGGCGCCCTCGAGCATGTTCTCGAGGTAGATCTCGCGGCCCATCAGCGTCGTCGGGTCGGAGATCGTTCCGGTCGAGAGGACCTGCCCGAACACCGGCCGTCCCTTTCTCATCAGCGTGGTCTTGACCTGGGCCGGGCTCCAGTTCGGGTGCACCTGGAGCACGTCGGCGACCGCACCCGAGACGACTCCGGCAGCCATCGAGGTGCCGCTCACCTTGAAGTACGAGCCGTTGACCACGCAGTCCGGGCACAGCGAGGCGTAGTCGCTCCCGGGTGACAGAGTCGAGGTCATGTGCGCGCCCGGCGCAAGGACGTCGGGCTTGCGGAAGCCGTCCTGAGTCGTGCCGCGACTCGACCAGTAGGCGAGGTCGTCGTCGAGGCCGTCCTGGTGCCCTTGTCGTCGACGCCGCCAACGCTGATCACGTAGGGGTCGTTGGCGGGCGCGTAGTCGACACCGCGTCCTCGTCGTCGCCCGGTTGCCGGCGGCGGTCACCACGACGATGCCGCTGAACCATGCCGCCTCGACCGCCGCGTCGAGCGGGTCGGTCTTGTACGACTCGGCCTGAGTCGAGCGCAGCGAGAGGTTGACGACGCGGATGTTGTAGTCGCGCTTGTTGTCGACCACGAACTGAAGGCCGTCGATGACGTCCAGCACCGTCGCGTAGCCGTCCTCGTCGCCGGCCTTGACGGCGATCAGGTTGGCCTCGGGCGCGACGCCCAGGTACCTGCCGCGCTTCGGGTCGTAATAGGGGAGGTTGTTGCCGTTGCCCGCGATCAGGCCGGCGACGTGCGTGCCGTGGCCGTACCCGTCGTCGGCGTTCGCGGCGGCCGGGTTGACGACCGCCGAAGCGACGACGCGGGAGCGCGGTGCTGTCCGCCGCGCGGAAGTCGCGCAGGCCGCCGGCGATGCCGGTGTCGATCACCGCGACGCCGACGCCCTTGCCGCTGTAGCCGTCGTGCCAGGCCTCGTCGGCCCCGATCGAGTAGTTGTAGGCGGTGCGCAGGTTGTCGTAGTCGACCGCGTCCTCGGTCCTCGCGATCCGGGCGTTCATCGAGACGGCACGTACGCCGTCCTGCGCCGGACAGCTCGACCGCCTGGGCGGCCGGCATCGTGGCGGCGAGGCCGTTGATCAGGCGCACCTCACGGGTGACGTCGCCACCGTGCGTGCCGATCAGGCTGCGAACCGAAGCCGGGTTGGCCCCCTGCTCCATCTGGACGATGACTTCGACCGTCTTGCCCGGCCGGCGCTCGGCCAGGGCGGCGAGGGAGGGGGAGACGTTGGGGGTGGCAGCCTCGGAGGCGCCCCGCCCCGGAAGACCGATGCTGCCCGAGGAGAGCAGGGTGGCCACGGCCGCGAGCGAAACGAATGCGACTACCGCAATGTTGCGGATCCAGCGCCAATTGGCCGGATGCACGGTGGCATGAGACATGGCTCGACTCTCCTTGTCGTCCCGGCAGCCGAGCCATCTACGTGAGACCTCTTGCTTTGCGTCCCTGCCTCGCGGCAGGTTTGCCTTTATCGGTGCGGTAAGTGGGGCGTCCGTTCGTGGACTCGTTAGTTCTTCGGCCCCCTGGCGCGACAGCGCATCGAACAAACGGCCAGCGGCCGCGCCATTTGTCTTCGGCCTAGAACTCCGTGCTGAAGAAAGTCGACCAGCTTGCCCGTGTCGGCTCGACCGAGCTCCAGCTCGCGCGAGTCGGGTCCATCTCGGTGCACGCCTGCTTGGCGGCCGAGATGTCCTCGGACGACCAGCTGGCCCGTGACCAGCTCGCCCGCTCGAAGTCCGAGCAGGACTCCGGCGTGGCCGACCAGCTGGCACGTGACCAGCTCGCCCGGCTCCAGCTCGCCCGCGACCAGCTGGCGCGCAGCGGGTCGGCCGCGTCGCTCCAGCTCGCCCTGCTCCAGCTCGCCCGCGTGTAGTCGATCGCGCCGGTGGCGGGGTCGACGAGCGGGTTGGGGGTGACACCCTGGTTCGCGGCGGGCTCGGGGGAGCCGGCGCCGATCACCTTGTCGAGGGCGATCTCCTTGCCCATCAGGGTGTCCTTGTTGAGAAGGGTCCCAGTCGAGGACAGCACGCCCTTGACGTCGTTCGTCTTCTTCATCACGGTGCTCTTGATCTGGTCCGGCGTCCAGCTGGGCTTGGCCTGGACGATGTCGGCGATCGCACCGGATACGACGCCGGCAGCCATCGACGTCCCGCTCACCTTGAAGTACGAGCCGTCGGTGATGCAGGCCGGGCAGAGGGACTCGTAGGCGCTTCCCGGCGAGAGCGTCGAGACGAGGTGCGCGCCGGGAGCGAGGATGTCCGGCTTCTTGAAGCCGTCCTGCGTGGTGCCGCGGCTCGACCAGTACGCGACGTCGTCGTCGGCTGTGCCCTTCGTGCCGCGCTCGTCGACGCCGCCGACGGTGATCACGAACGGATCGTTGGCCGGGGCGTATGAGACCGCGTCGGCGTCGTCACCCTTGTTGCCCGCCGCCGCGACGACGACGATGCCGCTGAACCACGCCGACTCGACCGCCGCGTCGAGCGGGTCGTTCTTGTACGACTCCGGGTTCGTGGAGCGCAGCGACAGGTTGAGGACCTTGATGTTGTAGTCGCTCTTGTGGTCGACCGCGAACTGGACGCCGTCGATCACGTCGAGGACCGTTGCGCCACCGGACTCGTCGCCGGCCTTGATGGCGATCAGGTTTGCGTCGGGCGCGATGCCGATGTACTTGCCGTCGTTCGGGTCACCGGCCGGGCGGTTGTTGCCGTCACCCGCGACCAGACCGGCGATGTGGGTTCCGTGCCCGTAACCATCGTTGGCGTCGGTGGCCGCCGGGTTGACGACAGCCGAGGCGACGACGCGAGACGTCGAGTCGGTCGACGAGACGCGGAAGTCGGTGCTGTCGCCCGCGATCCCGGTGTCGATGACCGCGACGCCGATGCCCTTGCCGGCGTAGTTCTTGTTCCAGGCCGCGTCGGCGTGGACCGACTGCGCGTAGGTGCTGACCATGCGGCTGAAGTCCACAAAGCCGGTCCCGGCAACGCGGGCGTTCATCGAGACGGCGCGGACGCCATCCTCCGCCGACAGCTCGACCGCCTGGGCGGCGGGCATCGTGGCGGCGAGGCCGTTGATCAGGCGCACCTCACGGGTGACGTCGCCACCGTGAGCGGCGATCAGGCTGCGGACCGAAGCCGGGTTGGCTCCCTTCTGCACCTGGACGATCACCTCGACGGTCTTGCCGGGCCGGCGCTCGGCGAGCGCGACCAGTGAGGGGGAGGCGTTGGGGGTGGCGGCCTCAGGGGCGCTCTGCGCCAGAGGACCATTGCTGCTCAAGGAGAGCAGCGCGGCGACAGCCGCGAGCGAAACGAATGCGACTACCGCGATGTTGCGGATCCAGCGCCAGCTGGCCGGAAGCACGGTTGCGTGAGACATTGGCTCGACTCTCCTTGTCGTTCCGGCAGCCGAGCCATCTACGTGAGACCTCTTGCTTTGCGTCCCTGCCTCGCGGCAGGTTTGCCTTTATCGGTGCGGTAAGTGGGGGCGTCCGTTCGTGGACTCGTCTCTGTTTCGGCACCCTGGCCGAATGGTCCATCGAACAAACGTCCAGACGGTCACCGCGGTGACCGGCGCGCCGGGCTTTTCCGGCCCTAGGCCGCCGCGCCGTCGCGGCTCCACCAGGCCGGGTTGGCCCTGGTGCACTCCATCAGGGCGTCCACGACCTTCGGGCAGAACTGGCGGCCCGACTCCATGCGGATCTCCTCCAGTGCCAGCTCGACCGGCAGGGCCTTGCGGTAGGGCCGGTCGCTGATCATGGCGTCGAGGGCGTCGGCGACGCTGAGGATCCGCGCCGCGAGGGGAATCTCCTCGCCCGTGAGGCCGTCCGGATAGCCCGTTCCGTCGAAGCGCTCGTGGTGGCTGCGCGCCATCTGCTTGACGATCGGCGGCAGCTCCAGGTCGGCGAGGATGTAGCTGGCGATCACCGGGTGCTCGCGCATCGTGTCCCGCTCGTCGTCGGCGAGCTTGCCCTTCTTGAGGAGCACGTCGTCGGGCACGCCGATCTTCCCGATGTCGTGGATCACGGCGCCCACCCGGACCGCCTCCAGCTGCTGAGCGTCGAAGCCGAGCTGGACGGCGATCATCTGGGCGAAGTCGGAGACGCGCTCCGTGTGGCCGCCTGTGTACGGGTCCTTGGCCTCGATCGTGCGCGCAAGTGACGTGATCGTGGACAGGTAGGAGCGGTGCATACGCCCCAGCAGGTCGCGGTTGTCCGACAGCAGGCCACGCAGGCGCTCGTTCGCAAGCTCGAGCTCGTCGTGGCTGCGGCGCATCTCCGCGACGCTCGAGCGGGAGCGGTCGAGGTACTGCTTCTGCGCCACCCAGAGCATCGCGAACGGGATGCCGAACACTCCGACCGCGTACGCGTGGAGCTGGTCGATCGTGATCACGAGCGTGCCGGCCAGCACTCCAAAGGCCAGGAAGTGCGGCCACAGCCAGGCGAGGTCTTCGCGCCACACCTTCACCGGAGACTTGCCCTGCGCGAGCCCCAGCACCAGCGACAGAAGCGAGATGTCGACGGCGTAGTAGGCCAATCCCGCAATCGCGGCGACGCCCATCACGGCGGCGCCGGCCTCGACCGGGATCAGATGGAACACGATGGCGGCGCCGGTCCCGGCGAGGGTCAGCGCCCCGAAGTCGTATACCCACTTCACGAGCGGGTCCCGGCGGAGCACGCGCGCCAGCGCGATGCACGCCTCGGCGGTCAGCGGACCGAGCGGGCCGAAGAAGTACGCCAGCGCGATGCTGGGAGCGCAGGCCGGCGAGATGTTGGCCCGCTCGAACACGTCGAGCCGCGCCTGGTCGAGGATCACCACGGCGGCCACAAGCCCCAGGAGCAGAATCGGGGCATCCGCGATCCGGTCCGGATTCGAGAGCGCACCGACGCAGAGCGCCGCCGAGAACAGGCCCGCCGCAACCCAGGGAATGAAGCGCCTGCCGTTCGCGACCGCGGCCTTCGTCTCGGCGTCGGCCGGCGCGGCCGCCGGGGCCGAATCCACGGCCCCGTCCTCGGACAGCAAATGCAGCCGCATCGGGCTGGGGATCGGAGCCTGCGACATCGGTGTCTCGGCGGGCTCAGCGGGAACCGGCTCTGGCGGCCGCGTCGAGGGTCTCGCGAACGCCGGGTGGCAGGGCCACGCGTACCCGGTCCCGCCCACCGAGCTTGGCGTCGTAAACGGCGGCGTCGGCGGCGTTCATGAGCGCGTCGACGTCCTCCGCGTGGTCCGGGAACGTGGCCACGCCGATGCTGACCGTCACGCTCAGGGTGCCGTCCGGGGCGCTCTCGACCGGAACCTGGGTCGCCCCGGAGCGGGTGCGCACGGCGTCAGCCGTCGCAAGCGCCTCGTCCAGGGAAGTGTCGGGAAGCAGCACGCAGAACTCCTCGCCGCCGAAGCGGGAGGCCACTCCGTCGTCTCCGACCACCTCCTGCAGCAGCTCGCCGACAGCCTGGATCAGCAAGTCGCCCGCGAGGTGCCCGTAGTTGTTGTTGACCACCCGCAGGTGGTCGAGGTCGATCATCAGGACCGACAGGTCGGCGCCACGGGCGCGCGCCTCCGAGAGCGAGGTCTCCAGCACCTTGTTGAAGTGCTCGGAGTTGTAGAGGCCGGTCTTCGGGTCGGTGCGCGACTTGTGCGTCAGGAGCGGCACCCAAAGCGATCGGTACACCAGCATCATCGGGCCCGCGGCCAGCAGCGTCAGAGCCTGATCCGATTCCCACAGCGCAGCGAGGCACGCGCCGGTCAGCGCCAGTGCGGCATCGAGAGGAATCGCCTCGAGCCCGTCGCCGAAGCTCTCGCGCAGCGGTCGCCGGTGGGCGAAGGTCACCACAAGCATGAGGAGCAGGTGGTTGAGCGCGACGAAGGTCGCGACCGCCGCGACCAGCGCCAGGGCGCTGAGGTCGGCCGCATTGCCGAGCGCCGTGTGCGAGCCGACCAGGCTCGCCGCCAGCCCCGACAGGGCGTAGTTGGTGACGTTGAACGTCACCATGTACCACGGGAACCGGTGCACGATCCAGCCCGGGATGAAGCACGCCGCCGCCACGACCGCGATCGCCCACGGCGGAAGCAGGACCGCGCCCCAGAAGAAGAACACGAGATTGGGCTGGAACGAATAGTGGCCCGGGGCGAAGACCTCGAACAGGTTCGCGCCGGCACACAGGACGACCACGACGAGCAGCAGCGCCGGATCCAGCTCGGCAGATCGGTCGAGCACCGAAGCAGCGACGATCGCCACTGCCGCAATCAGCGGCAGCGTGGCAAGGTAGAGGCGCGCTTTCGGCGGCAGGCCGCTGAAGGATGGGGCAGTCGAGGGAGCCATGTGGACCCGCATCACAAATCGGCAGCGCGCAGACCCCGCTTGAATCCCAGTGACAAGGCGAAATTGATCCGTCAACGCCTCACCGCGCAGCTCCTCGCGGGCGAGCCTGCCAAGGACCCGGTTGCCGTGGCCGAGCGCCTGCTCGCGGTGCAGGGCCAGGATCCTCGCGGCGCCCGGCTCGCGATTCGCTCGCGCACGACCGGGCTGTCGGCGGCGCATGTCGATCGGGCGTTCACCGAGGACCGCTCGATCGTCATAACCTGGCTCAACCGGGGCACTCTGCACCTGGTGCGCAGCGAGGACTACCCGTGGCTACAGGCCCTGACCACGCCGCCGCTGTTCACCGCGGTCGGGCGGCGCCTGCAGCGGGTCGGCGTTTCTCCGCGGGCGGCCGAACGGGGCGTCGCGGCGATCGAGCGCTCGCTGGCCTCCGACGGGCCGCTGACCCGGCAGCTCAAGGACCGGATCGCCGCGGCGCGAGTTCCGACCGAAGGCCAGGCGCTCGTGCACGTGCTGCTGCTCGCCTGCATCCGCGGCGTCGCCGTCCGCGGCCCGATGCATGGGAAGCAGCATGCCTACGCGCTGGTGCGCGACTGGCTCGGCGAGCCGTCTCCGCGTGAGCGGGACGCGGCGCTGGCCGAGCTGGCCCGGCGCTACCTCGCAGGGCACGGGCCGGCATCCGACCGCGACCTCGCCAAATGGGCCGGCCTGCCGCTCCGAGACGCCCGGGCAGGACTGTCCACCATCGCCACGGAGCTGACCGAGCTCGAGGGCGGACTCGTGGATCTCGCAACGAGAGAGCCGGCCGCCGACCTGCCGCCACCGCGGCTGCTCGGATCCTTCGACCCGGTCCTGCTGGGCTGGACCTCGCGTGAGCCGCTGGTCGGTTCCGATCAGGCCAGGATCGTGGCGAACGGCATGTTCCGGCCGTTCGCGCTCGTGCGTGGCCGCGCCGTCGCGACATGGACGCTGAGCGGCGGACGGGTGGCGCTGGAGCCGTTCGGGCGGCTGTCGGCAGCCGACCGCGCGGCGCTGGAGAGCGACGCCGCGGACGTGACGCGGTTCATCGAGAGCTCCGGCCCAGCAGGCGCCGCTCCGCGTTCGCCGCGCCGTCGCGCGGATTGATCCGGACGAGGTCCACAGCGAGCGGCCGGAACGGCCGCCGCTCGTAGGTCATCACCGCGAGGCCGTAAGGCTGGTTCTCCTTGAAGTTCGCAGGCCCGCCGCCCCCGATCGTCCCGCCGTTGAGAATCGTCAGGCGCGTCAGGTCGCGCACGTCCTGCTCGTGTGTATGACCGGTCAGCAGGACCAGCGGCGCGTCGGGCGGGGCAGCCACCAGGCTGTCGATCGCGCTCTGGGCGAGCGCGGGCTCATGGACCATGGCGACGTCGATCCGCCCCACGAGCCGGACGAGCCACTGACGGAAGGCCGCCTTCTGCGCCTGCGTGGGCACCGGTTCGCGGAGCGCCCGGTACCCCTGGGAGCGCCGGCGCTCGAACGGATCGCTGTAGCCGGCCACCCGCAGCCCGGCCACGTTGACCACGACGGGCCCGTGGCCTCCTCCCGGCAGGAGCCGGCCGCGCTGCGTGAGCACGATCGCTCCGTCGCGGGCGAGCGCGAGCGAAAGGGTGTCCGAGTCGTGATTGCCGGAGACGAATACGAACGGGTTGCCCGCCCGGACGATCGAGCGGGTCAGCTGCTCCTCCAGCGGTAGGCCACTGTCCGTCAGGTCACCCGCGAAGAACAGCGGCCCACCGGCCGCGGCCCGTCGCAGCGCGGGGAGCGCGATGACGTTGTTGTGCAGGTCCGAGGCGAGCGTCAGTCGCGGCAGGCTCGGCGAGGCGAGGCGCTCATTCGGGATCGAGAGCAACTGTGCGAGCCCGACGAGCTGGTCGTCGAGGTCCTGCTCGAGCGCCTGCGCTGAACCCGTCGCCCGCTCGGCAACTCGCAACGCGACCGGGATCTGGGAGCCGTTGGCGTAGTACTCGGGATTTTCCAGGGAGCCGCGCGGCGGCATCAGCAGCGCCACCGCCGCCGCGGCCAGGAGGGCGGTCGCACTTCCGACCGCGAGCAGTGTCCGCAGCCGCATCCCCGCCGCACCTCGAATGGCGAACGAGACCAGCGCGCCCGTCGCGAGTCCCGCGAGCAGGCAGATCACCACGAGGCGGCGCAGATACGACGCGACCTGGTCGCGGGCCTCGTGGCGCAGCCGCACGACGTCGAAACGGCCGCTCGCGACGCGGGCCACGGCACGGCTGTCCACCGTGCGAGCCTCGATCCGCAACCGCGCCGGCAGCCGGACTCCGGGGAACCGCGCTCCCCAGTCGACCAGCGGGACGTAGATGTCGAGTGCGCCGCGATGCCCCGGTTCCACGCTGATGCGCACGGTCCCGACCGAGATCTGGCGATCCGAGCGATAGATCGCCATGGTGCCGACGGCGCCCGCGAGCGTTGCCAGGACGACCACGGCGAACGGCCACAGACGCCCGGCCGCCCGCGCGCCCCTGGCCAGACCGTGCATCGTGAGCACCCTAGGGCAACGCGCTCGGTAAGCTCGCCGCATGGCGGTCGCGGAGGTGCGGGGAATCGAGGGGCTGAAGGCCCTCATGGGCAAGGAGATCGGCCCGGGCGAATGGCGCGAGGTGAGCCAGCGCGACATCGACCTGTTCGCCGACCTCTCCGGCGACCATCAGTGGATCCACACCGACGTCGAGCGCGCCAAGACCGAGAGCCCGTTCGGCACCACGGTCGCCCACGGCAACCTCACGCTCTCGCTGATCGACGGCCTGCGGCTCGACCTGATCTCGTCGAGCGGCTTCGCGCTGGGCGTCAACTACGGCTGGAACAAGGTCCGCTTCCCTGCCCCGGTACCCGCAGGCAGCCGCGTGCGCGGCAAGGCGGAGGTCGTCTCGGTCGACGAGGTGGGCAACGGCTGGTGGCAGGTCGTGACGCGCTTCACCGTCGAGGTCGAGGGCTCCGGCAAGCCCGCCTGCGTGGCCGACAGCGTCGGCCGGGCGCTGGTCGCTTCCTAGCGCCTCAGCGCCAGGGCTTGCGGTAGACCTGCACCTGCTCCTGGTGCGTGTCCACCTTCGCCGCGCACGTCGGGTCGAGCGGCACAGTCTGGGTCAGGTACGCGCCGCCTGAGCCGGGGCCGAAGTAGGGCAAGAACTCGGTCGGGAACCCCGGGACCAGCCGCGGGTCCGCGGGGAAGCCTCCGACGCGGAGGTTCTCGACGTGCACGCCGCCGAGGCCGCGCGCCTTGTCGAAGAAGTACATGCCATCCCAGTGCCAAAGCTCGGGCGAGGAGCCCTGGACGATCGACCCGGTCCAGTGGTCCTCCTGGAAGTAGAAGCACTTCGGCACCGCCGCCGCCACGCGCGCGGGCTCCTTGGTCAGGAAGTCGACCAGGCCGAAGTCGGTCACGTTCTGCGAGGTCTTGTCGTACTCGACGCAGAACGGGTCGGCTTCCGGGTTGGGGAAGTCGGTTCCCGTGCCGAGCTGCTGCAGCTCGCACCTGAACGGGTTGTCGCCGTCGTAGGGTGCGACCGGCGTCGCCGCCGAGGCGCTGCCGGCCGAAATGAAGAAGCGCCGCCGTGACGAGCACGAGAGCGGCGCGAAAGCGCAAGGTCCCCACGGCACCGTTTCTACCCACCGATCGCTGGGTAGAAACCCGGGCAATGACGTTGGGGGGAGACGCGACGCGGCTGGAGCAGCCATCGCCCGACCACTTCGCCAACCTGCTGTCGCGCCGACAGGTCCTGCAGCGGGCAACGGCGCTCGGCCTGGGCGGGATGGTGCTGTCTGCGCTTCCGGCCGTGGAGCGGCTCTTCGGCGGGGTCGGACCCGGCAGCCGCCGACGACGTGCTCGCCGATCCGACGCTGCAGGCCTTCGCCGACACGCTGATCCCGGGCCGCAAGGCGCTCACGACCGATCTCGGCAACGACGATCCATCCGCTCGCGATCGCCGGCGTGGACTCCGAGCCGGGCGCCGTCGAGGCCGACGCGCTGCTGCTGTATCCACGAGCCCGCTGATCGGCTTCGACGCGCTCGAGCCCGCCTTCCTGGCCGAGCTGTCAGGCGCGCTCGCTCACGCACGGGCGGCCCGTTCCTGAACCTGCCGTTCGCGCAAGCGCGTCGCGGTCTGCGTCGAGGGGCTCGACTCCGCAGAACCCGTCGGTGCTCGTCTGGGAGGCCGCGGCGGCCGTGCCGTTCGCCGCCTTCCTCGTCGCCGCCGAGCAGAAGAACGCCACGATCGACACCGCGTCCGGCTATCAGGTGATGGGCTATCCGGGCACCGCGCCGAACGGCTACGCCGACTTCTCCTACAGGCGCAAGCTCTCGACCGAGCTGACCGCCACGGGGTACCTGCCATGAGGGCGCCGATGGCCGAGCGCGTCGACGTCTGCATCGTCGGGCTCGGGCTTCGGCGGCTCGATCTCCGCCTTCCGGCTGGCCGAGCTCTACCGGGCGGCCGGGCAGTCCCCGAGCATCCTGGTGCTCGAGCGCGGGCCGCGCCACCAGCACACCGACTTCCGCCAGTCGATGGACATCGAGCATGCTCTCGCGGCATCTACGGCCTGGTCCAGGGCGCAGGGCGCGCAGATCGTGGTCGGCAACGGCGTCGGCGGCGGCTCGAACCTCTACCTGGCCGCGTCGCTGCGCTCGCCGAGCGAGACCTTCGAGCGCCGCGACCACCGGCCCGACGACGGCCCCGACCGCCGCATGTGGCCGGCCGAGATCAGTCGCGCGACGCTCGATCCCTACTACGCGCGCGCGGAGCAGGCGCTGCGCGTGCAGCGGCCGACCTGGAACCAGGTGCCGAAGTCGGGCGGACTGTGGGCGGCGACGCTCGATCGCCGCCGGGCACACCTGCGACCGCGTGCCGCTCGCGATCGATCTCAACCGCTGCATCCAGGCGCAAGTGGTGCCACACCGGCTGCATCTTCGCCGCGAAGAACTCGGTCATCACGAACTACCTGGCCTCGGCCGAGCGAGATGGGCGTCGAGGTGCGGCCCGAACTCCGAGGCGGAGCTGGTGCGTCCCGAGCCACGTCGCGGCCCTACCGCTACGTCGTGACCGCCTGCGGAGATCGACAACGACGGCGCCAGACCCGACGCGCCAGCCGACCGGACGCGAGCTTCGAGATCGAGTGCAAGGTGCTGATCCTCGCCGCCGGGCGCGATGGGCAACCCGCCGCTGCTGATGCGCTCGCGGCCCGCGCCTGCCGAGCCTGTCGAGCCAGCGTCGGCAAGCACCTCGGGATCAACGGCGACCACATCGCGGCGATCGAGTACGACGAGCAGAAGGTGCGCGACGTGCTCGGGCTGCCCGGCTACGGCCAGATCTACAAGGGCAACCACATCACGACGATGACCTACGACTGGTCTGGGCCGGCCGGTCCGGGCCACCAGTACGACGGCACGCGCTTCACGCTCCAGGAGATCTTCCTGTCGACGCTGGCGCACGTCCTCTACGACGACGGCCGCGACCCGTCCGGCGAACCGTCCTGGTGGGGCCTCCAGAAGAAGCAGGCGCTCTCGACCTTCAACAACCACATCGAGATGCTGGCGATGGTCGAGGACACGCACGACGGCGAATTCCTCGCGCCGCCGCCCAACGGCAGGCGCACGTCCGGCCGAACGCCGGGCCGCTCTGGGTGGGGCCGTTCAACTACAAGCTGTCCGACCAGTCGATCGCGCGTCCGCGAGGCTGCGAACCAGGCGATCGCGCGACGTCGTCGAGCGCAGCGGGCTCGGGCGCTTCATGAAGTTCACGTTCCGCACCGCAAACGCCGCGCACCCGCTCGGCGGCTGCCGGATGGCGGACTCCAAGGACCTGGGCGTGGTCGACCACCGCTGCGAGGTGTTCGGCAACGAGGGCCTCTTCTGCATGGACTCGTCGGCGATCCCGACGTCGCTGGCGTGAACCCGTCGCTGACGATCTCGGCGGTCTCCGAGCGGGCCTGCGAGCAGCTGATGAACCGCGCGCGCCGACTACGGCCTGCCCGCCAAGCCGGCCGGGTTCGCTCCCGGCGTGCCGGGCGTCATCCTGGGCCCGCACACCGAGCCGGTGCGCCGCAAGTCGGACAACGCCGTCGACGCCAAGGTCGCGAGCTACGCGTAGGGGCTAGGCCTCCGCCCCGATCAGCAGCCCGAGCTGGCGGGACTCGGCCACCAGGGTCCCGTCCGGTGCCCACAGGTCGCCGTCCTCGTCGAAGAAGCCGTCGCGGATCACCCGCGTGCGGAAGCGGCCCAGCAGCAGCGTGTCCGCGATCGGCAGCGGTGCGCGGAAGTGGATCGTGAGGTCGATCGTCGGTGCGGGCGCGAGAGCCTTCAAGCGCGGCCAGGGCGCCGGAAACCAGGCGTCGGCGAGCACCGCGATCGCCGGGAGCGTCGAGCGGACGCGCCTCCTGCAGGCCGAGCCAGCCGCCCACCTCGGCGTGCTCCGCCTGCGAGAAGAGGTCGTAGCCGAACCGCCGCTGAAAGACCATGCGGTCGACGAACGGCGGCGGCTGAGCGCCGGGGACACTCCGCCGCGTCGTCTCGCGTCCGTCCGGCGGTTCCACCTCGGGCATCGGTGCATCCTCGAGCAGCGGGCTCTCCCACGGCGTCGAGTAGGCGCCGAGCGCTATGCCCATCAGCTTGCCGTCCTGCTCGAGCCGCCCGCTGATCGAGGTCAGTGTCCGCCCCGCGCGCTCGATCGTCGTGCGAACGGTGGCGGGGCCGGCGAAGGCGGCCGGAGGAAGTGCGTCGTCGCCGAGCGCGCCGTGCGTGCGGGGTCGTCGACCGCCAGCGCGAAGGCGTTCAGGACGATGCCCATCACGTAACCGCCCAGCGGCCCGCGCGGACTGAACCATCGGCCCTGGATGTCGCCCTCGTAAACGCCCTCGCCCACCGGGCGCAGGGCGATGTCGTCGTCGAAGCTCAGGACAGCTATTCGGCCTCGGCGAACTCCGGGGCGGGGCGGCCCGGGAAGATGTCGGGCAGGCCGTCGCTGACCTTGTCCGGGAACACCGCCGGCGCGCTTCTCGAGGAACGAGGTCACGCCCTCGCGCGCGTCGGCGGACTGCCCGCGCGAGAACATCGCCCGCGAGTCGGCGCGGTGGGCCTCCATCGGGTGCGGCGCGCCGAGCATGGTCCCACATCATCCGGCGCGCCAGCGCGACCGACACCGGCGCCGCGTTGCCGGCGATCTCCGCCGCCAGCTCGCGCGCGGCGTCGAGCAGCTCGTGCGGCCGGCGTGCACGCTGCGCACGAGCCCGCCGTCGAGCGCCTCCTCGGCGGCGAACACGCCGCCCGGTCGCCACCCACTCCATCGCCTGGCTGATGCCGACGATGCGCGGCAGGAACCAGCTCGAGCACGCCTCGGGCACGATCCCGCGGCGCGCGAAGACGAAGCCGATCTTGGCGTCCCTCGGCCGCCATGCGGATGTCCATCGGCAGCGTCATCGTGATCCCGACGCCGACCGCCGGCCCGTTGATCGCCGCGATCACCGGCTTCGGCGAGGCGAAGATCCGCAGCGACACCACGCCCGCCGCCGTCGCGCGGCACCGCGTCCTCGTCGTCCTGGCACGTCGCGCCAGTCGAAGGTCTCGCCCCCGCCGCCGAGGTCGGCGCCGGCGCAGAACGCCGCGGCCCGCGCCGGTGACGATCACCGCGCGCACGTCGTCGTCGGCGTCGGCGCGGTCGAACGCCGTCGATCAGCTCGCGGCCCATCGTGCGCGGTGAACGCGTTCAGCCGCTTCGGGCGGTTCAGCGTGATGGTGAGGACGCTGTCGGCGACCTCGTAGCGGATCTCCTCGAAGTCCATGGGCGGCATGTTAGTTTCGCTCGCGATGAAGAGGGTGCTTGCCGTCGGCTGTGCGCTCGCCCTGGTGGCGGGAGCGTCCGCCGGCGTGGCGTCGGGAGGCCACCAGGTTCGCGGCGGCCACTACAGCGGGAAGCTGCGGACCGGCAACCCCGCTCCCCCTCAGATCACGTTCGACGTGTCGCCCGACGGGAGTCGGTTGCTGAACCTCCGGATCACCTACCCGCCGCTTCTGTGCGCGCTCGGAGGAATGACGCCGCCCCAGCAGCCGGCCAGGGCGGCGAAGATCACCCCGGCCGGCCATTTCGCCAGGACCGTGCGCTTCTCGACGAAGGCCGGCACCTTCGCGACGATCCGCGTGCGCGGCCGGTTCCGGGCTCACCGCCGCGTGACCGGGAAAGCGCGCGTGCGCTGGATCGGCGGCTTCGAGCCGGGGTGCGGCGGGACCCTACGCTACGCGGCCCGCGCCTGAACATCGAAGCCCTTCGGGCTCGCCTGTGCCTGGCGTCGCAAGCTCCGCCCCGGAGTAAGCGGCAGTACCCCCGCCTCGAGGTCGAGCAGCAGGCGCTTGCGCTCGAGGCCGCCGGCGTAGCCGGTCAGGCTGCCGTCCGCCCCGATCACGCGGTGGCAGGGAACGATCACGCAGATCGGGTTGCGGGCGTTGGCCACGCCCACCGCGCGCGGTGAAGCGGGCACATCGAGCTCTCCGCGCGAGCTCGCCGTAGCTGACCGTCTCCCCGTAGGGAATCTGCCGCAGCGCCTCCCACACCCGCCGCTGGAAGGGGCTGCCCGCCATCGACAGCGGAATGTCGAAGTCCCGCCGCCGGCCCGCGAAGTAGGCGGCCAGCTGTGTCTTCAGCTCCGCGAACGGGTGCGCCCTTCCTCCCAGGCGGGATTGGGCGCAATCGACTTCTTCCCCTCCCGCATGTACAGGCCGTGCAGCGCCCGGCCGTCGCCGACCGCCAACAGCTCGCCGATCGGGCTCTCGAAACGCGTGTAATACATCCCGGTCTTCCTCCTTGGTCGCCTTCACCGATCAAACGCCGCGGTGAGCCCGCGCGTGAGGTCGAAGACGAGAAATACGAAGGGCGTCCCGATCGGAACGCCCTTCGCAACGTTACTGCTGGACCGAGTCGGCTTCGAGTACTGCGGCCGGAGGGACGACTCCCGGTCCTCGATCACCGACGGTGCCTCGGTTGGACTCCGTCAGACGGGGCCCAGCTACCGGTCTAGCGGCCGGACACCTCCAGGGTCCCAAAGAATCTGTCACTCAATTTCGGACCACCTCCTTTCCCTGGTTGATCTCATTGAATCAGACGCCGCAACCGGCTACCCGGATTCCGTCGGAGACCGGAAGTAGCTTTCGGCCCGCGACCGCCCGGGGGGGCGGACCTCTTCAGAAAGGAGCGGGTTCTTGAAGCTCGTGATCGGGATCGTGCGGCCGGAAAAGGCGAACGACGTGCTGGAAGCGCTGTACCGCGCCGAGGTGCGCGGGATTCTCGATCAGCCGGGTCCAGGGCCACGGGGGAGAGCTCGACCGCGTCGAGACCTACCGCGGCACGACCGTGAAGATGGGGCTCTCGGAGAAGGTCCGCTTCGAGATCGCCGTCTCCGACGACTTCGTCCAGCCGACGATCGACGCGCTCTGCGAGGGCGCCCGCACCGGCGAGGTCGGCGACGGCAAGATCTTCGTCGTCCCGCTCGAGCGGGCGGTCCGCATCCGCACCGGCGAGACCGACGACGGCGCCGTGACGCCGGTGGGGCAGTGCATGAGCGTGCCTCGCGCTGCTCGCCGTGGCCGGAGGTCGACACGGGCGACACCGCGTGGATGCTCGCCGCGACCGCGCTCGTGCTGCTGATGACGCCGGCGCTCGGCCTCTTCTACGCCGGCCTCGTGCGCTCGAAGAACACGCTCAACACGTTCATGATGTGCGTCGCGGCGATCGCCGTCGCGACGGTCACGTGGGCGCTCGTCGGCTACTCGCTCGCGTTCGACGGCGACCGGCGACCTCATCGGCGGCCTCGACCACGTCGTCCTGCACGACGTCGCGCTTCGCGCCGCGCGACGGGACGACGATCCCGCACCTCGTCTTCTTCGCCTTCCAGGCGACCTTCTGCATCATCACCGCCGCGCTGGTGTCGGGCGCGGTCGTCGAGCGGATGCGCTTCGGCGCGTTCCTCGTCTTCGCCGCGCTGTGGTCGGTGCTCGTCTACGCCGTGCTCGCGCACTGGGCGTTCGGCGGCGGCTGGCTGCTGGCGAGCGGGACGCTCGACTTCGCCGGCGGCGTGCCGGTGGAGATGGGCTCCGGCTTCTCGGCGCTCGCGGCGGCGCTCGTCGTCGGCGCGCGCAAGGACTACGGGCGCCAGGCGCTCCTGCCGCACAACGCCGTCTACGTGCTGCTCGGCGCCGGCCTGCTGTGGTTCGGCTGGTTCGGCTTCAACGGCGGCAGCGGCTTCTCGACCGGCGAACGCCAGCGTGCTCGCGTTCACGAACACGCTGCTGACGCCCGGCCTGCACGCTGTCGTCTGGTTCGTGCTCGACCTCGATCCGCGGCCGGCAGGTCACGGCGATCGGCGCGGCGACGGCGATCATCGTCGGCTGCGTCGCGATCACGCCGGCCGGCGGCTACATCAGCCCGGGCTGGGCGATGGTGCTCGGCGCGCTCGCCGCGCTGCCGAGCTACGCCGTGATCGTCTGGCGGCCGCGCACGCGCGTGGACGAGACGCTCGACGTGCTCGCCGCGCACGGCATCGCGGGCTTCGTCGGGCATCCTCTTCATCGGCTTCGTCGCGCAGTTCGTCGTGGAACGGCGTCTCGGACGGCCTCTTCTACGGCAACGCCGCGCAGCTCGGCGACCAGGCGATCGCGGCGGCCGTCGCGCCCCGCGTACGCGTTCGCGGTCGACGTACGTGCTGCTGCGGCTGATCGGGCTCGTGATGCCGCTGCGCGCGACCGAGCGCGAGGAGGCGCTCGGCATGGACGTCGTCGCAGCACGGCGAGGAGGCCTACGCCACCGGCGAGGGCGCGATCCTCGTCGCGCCCGAGGCGGGCTTCGAGGAGGAGATGGCGGTGGCGCAGCCCTAGCTGACGGGCGCCATCACCGGGCCGGCCACGACGCCGTCGTCGTGCAGGCGCCCGATCTCGGCGTCGCTGAGGCCGAGCAGCTCGGCCAGCACCTCGTCGGTGTGCTCGCCGAGCATCGGCGCGCGCGTGCCGGCACGCGCTCGCAGGCGCCGAAGCGAGCGGCGAGCCGGGCATCAGGTAGGTGCCGATCCCGGGCTGCTCGACGGTCGCGAACATCGGGTTCTGCGGGCGAGCAGCGCGGATCGTCGCTCGACCAGCTCGCGTGAACGTCTGGTAGGGGCCCCAGGAGACGCCGTGCGCGGTCGAAGAGCTCGCGCACCTCGTCCAGCGTGCGCGCGAGCACCCACGGCTTGAGCAGTCGCGCCGATCACCTCGCGCGCCGCGAAGCGGCCGCCCTCGTCGTCGAGGTCGACGTCCATGAGTCCGCTCGATGGCGGCGAACGCCTCGCCGAGGCCGGTGGCCGCGACGAGGCTGTGCCACTGGCGCAGCGTCAGCGCGACGATCATGATGCGGTGGCCGTCGCTGGTGAGGAAGTCGCGGCCGAAGGCGCCGTAGAGGTAGTTGCCGTCCTTCGGCGCGCTCGTGGCGGTTGATCTGGACCTCGGCGATCTTGCCGAGGTTGCCGACCATCCAGAAGGCCACGTCGGAGAGCGGCGACCTGCACGTACTGGCCCGGCGCCCGTGCGCGCGCGGTGGCGCTCGGCCGCGAGCAGCGCCGGTCGGTCGGCCAGCGCTGCCGGTGATCGCGTCCCACGCCGGCAGCAGGTGGTTGAACGGCACGGCGAGGTTGCGCGGGCCGGTCGCCCACGGGAAGCCCGTGGCCGGGTTGACCGTGTAGTCGACCGCCGACGAGCCGTCGTGGTTGCCGACGATGTTGACCATGATCAGGTCGGGCCGCCGCGCGCCAGCGCGCCGTAGTCGAGCAAGCCGCGGGCCGGGAAGTTGGTCAGGAACAGGCCGGCGTCGGGCCCCGGGGCGCGTGATCAGCGCGGTCGACGAGCTCGCGCCCGCGCGCGAGCGCGAGGTCGACCTGGATCGAGCGCTTGCCCTTGTTGAGCCCGGCCCAGAACAGGCTGTGCCCGTCGTCGGTCACGGGCCAGCGCCCGCGGTCGAGCCCGCCGCCGATCGGGTCGAAGCGGATCACGTCGGCGCCGAGCTGGGCCAGCGTCATCCCGCCCAGCGGGGCGGCGACGAAGGCCGAGCCCTCGACGACGCGCATGCCGTCCAGGATCCGCTCACGCGAACTCTCCATCGCTCAGGCCACCAGGCCACGAAGCGCCAGTCGAGCACCGGCGCCGGCTCGGCGTCCGGGCGCGCTCGGCGCTGACCAGCGCCCGCAGGTCGACGAGCCCGCCGTCCGCCGCGGCCTCGACGTGCTCGACGCGCAGCTCGGTGCGCAGGACGTCGCCCTCGAACACCGGCCCGAGGTGCTCGCAGCCCTCCCAGGCGACGATCGTCGCGATCGTCGGGCATCGCGCGCGCGGCGTGCGCGGCGGCGATCGAGATCGTGTGCCCGCCGTAGACGAGCCGCCGGCCGTGGGCGCTGCCGCGTCGCGTCGGTGTGCGCCGTGGCGACGTTGAGCGTCAGCCGCGCCAGCTCGGGCGCGCAGGTCACCGTCTCGCCGCGCCTCGACTACGGAGACGTCTGCCCGGCGCCGAGGTCGGCGGCGGTACGGCCCCGGGCGCCGCCGCGCGCAGCGCCGTCGAGCCGCCAGCCGGCCGGCGACCGCGGCGCGCACCTGCGCCGCGATCGAGCGTCCGCCGGGATGTCGTCGAACGTCGTCGGCGTGGCCGGTCTCGCGCGTCCGGCGTCGCGCAGCGGGATCATCGGGCAGCGCCAGAAGTCGAGCACCGGCTCGCCGTGCTGGTCCTCGTGCTGGATCCGCAACGCGACCAGCCCGGTCGCGGGAGCGCCGGGCTCGCGCGGCCGATTCTGCTTGAGCGCGACGACCTCGGTGCGCGTGCGCAGCGTGTCGCCGACGAACACCGGGCGCTGCGAGCACCAGCCCGCGGTAGAAGAGGTTGCCGCGCACGCGCTGGGTCGGGCCGGTGGACTGGCCGATCGCGACGTCGCAGACCAGGTTGGGGTGCGCGAGCGGCGCGGGTCCTGCCGGTCACGGCGCGGGACAGGGCGCGTCGAGCGCCAGCCGCAGCCGGTCCCCGGCGATCGCCTGGTGCAGGGCGGCGTGGCCGGCGGTCGAGCGTGAGCGCCGGAGCGTCGTCGAACACCTGGCCGAGCTCGAAATCCTCGAACCAGGGCCCGCCGACGCGCACCCGTCTCGCGTCCGCCTGCATCGGCTCGCTATGCGATGAGTTCCGGCCGTGCTCCCATTACGCTAGGGGCGGACACGTGCGTCGCGACGAAATCTCGCCGTCGTGCCTGTCGGTGCCCGGTTCGTCGCCGCGATGCTCGAGAAGGCCCGCGACTACTCGACGCGGACGAGGTCGTGATCGACCTCGAGGACTCCGTCGCCGAGGGCGCCAAGGACCAGGCCCGGGACGCGGTCGCAGAGGCGATCCGCGACGGCGACTGGGGCGCCCGCAACGTCGCCGTGCGCATCAACGCGTGCGACAGCCCGCCACTGCTACCGCGACGTGGTCGAGCTCGTCTCCGGCGCGGGCGACGCGCTGGCGGGCCTCGTGGTGCCGAAGGTCGAGAGCGCCGCCGACGTGGAGTTCGTCGGACCGGCTCGCCGCGATGGTCGGGGAGGAGTGCGGCCGCCGCGCGGCCGCTGGGCCTGCAGGCGCTGGTGGAGACCGCGGCCGGCCTGCGGCGCATCGACGAGCTCGCGCGCGCAAGCGTGCGGCTGGAGGCGCTGATCGTCGGCTACGCCGACCTCGCGGCCTCGCTCGGCCGCCCGCTGCGGCCGGTACCGGGCCCGGACGAGCGCTGGCACTGGGTGCTCGAGACGGTGCTCGTCGCGGCGCGCGCCGCGGGCCTCCAGGCGATCGACGGGCCGTGGCTGGACATCGCGGACGACGAGGGTTTCCTGGCCTCGGCCGAGCGGCTGCGGCGCTCGGCTACGACGGCAAGTGGGCGCTGCACCCCAGCCAGATCGAGCCGCTCAACGATCGCTTCACACCCACGCGGGAGGAGTTCGACAACGCGACAGCGGTGCTCGAGGCGCTCGAGGACGAGGAGGCCGCCGGCCGCGGCGCGGCTGCTCCATGAGGGCGCGATGATCGACGAGGCGAGCCGCAAGCATGCCCTGCGCACCGTCGCACGGGGGACGGCGGCGGGTCTCGGTTAGCTAGCCGGCGCGGTTGAGCTCTCGCCTCACGGCGACCAGGGCGGCCGGGAGATACCTCAAGAGGTCCGGAAGGGAAATGTCCGGACGGGCCTGGTGCGCGATGAAAGCTCCGTCGAAGGCTGCGAGGGCAAAGCGGGCCAGATGATCGGCATCGGCGCCGCTCGCGTCGATTCTGAATACGAGGCCCATCTGCGGGCGTAGTCGCTCCAGCGCCATCTCCCGGACCCGCTCGACCATGGTGCTCAGCTCGCGGCTGCCGGCTGTGGGTGCCTGCGTGGCCATCACGAGGATCAGGCGCAGGAAGTCCGGCTGCTCCTCGAGCGTGGCGGCGGTCGCCTCCACCAGCGCGCCCAGGTGCTGGGCCGGCGGGCCGAGGCGTTCGGCCGGCTCGGCCAGCGACTCGAAGAACCGCTGTGTGCCGCGCTCCATCACCGCCAGCAGCAGGCCCTCCTTGGAGCCGAAGTAGTGGTAGATCGAGCTGGCCGGAATGCCGGCCTCCTTCACCACGGCCGCGATCGTCGCCGCCTCGAAGCCCTGTTCGGCCATCAGCCCTCGGCCGCATCGAGCACGGCGTCGCGGGAGCGCGCGCCCCGCCTGTTGGGCCTCGTCTCCGCGGTGACACTCACAACCGCCAGCTTAACAAGATTTGTAATTGACATTCCAATTCTTCGGCGTTACTGTCTCGCTCACATCCGGCCTCGAAACAGGGAGCGTGAGTCAGTGCCACAGAGTCAGGCAGCAATCCGGCCGAAGTTCCATCACGTCAACCTCAAGACCACGCGTCTTCGCGAGATGGCCGACTGGTACTCGACGGTCGTCGGTGCCGAGGTGCTGTTCGAGTACGAGCTCGGCGCGTGGCTCTCCAACGACGCGGCGAACCATCGCATCGCCCTGCTCGCCTTCCCGAACTTCGTGGACGACCCGGAGAAGGACACGCACACCGGGATGCACCACTCGGCGTTCGAGTACGACTCGTTCGACGACCTGAACGAGAGCTACCTGCGGCTGCGCGACGCGGGGATCACCCCCGCCATCTGCCTCGATCACGGCATGACCTTCTCCTACTACTACGTCGATCCCGACGGGAACAACGTCGAGCTTCAATGCGACGCGTTCGGCGACTGGGCGAAGTCGAGCGAGTGGATGCGGTCCAGTATCGAGTTCTCGCAGGATCCGCTCGGCAAGTTCGTCGATCCGGACAGAGTCGCCGAGGACCGCGCCGCCGGAGTCGAGTTCGGCGACATCCACGAGAAGGCGATGGCCGGAAGCTACGCGCCGGAGACACCGCCCATCGAGCTGCCGGACGCGTCATGAGGCACTGCCGGTTCGAGAGCGATGGCCGCGCCCGCCACGGGATCGTCGAAGGCGACGAGGTTGTCGACCGCGAGCAGGGCGACCGTCACCCGCTGAGCGAGGTGCGGCTGCTGGCGCCGGTTCAGCCCCACAAGTTCCTCGCGATCGGCCTCAACTACGCGGATCACATCGCCGAGAGCGGCATGGAGGCGCCGGAGTACCCGATCTTCTTCAACAAGCAGGCGACTTGTGTCGTCGGCCCCGGCGAGGACGTCCACATGCCGCGCGTGTCGAGCCTGCTCGACTACGAGGGAGAGCTCGCGATCGTCATCGGCACCCGCTGCCGCCATGTGCCCGTCGAACGGGCGCACGAGGTGATTGCGGGATACACGATCGCCAACGACGTGTCGGTCCGCGACTGGCAGCTGCGCACGCCGACGATGACGATGGGCAAGTCATTCGACACGCATGGCCCGCTCGGGCCCTGGATCGTCACCGCGGACGAGCTCGGGGACCCGCACGAACTGGGCATCCGGACCTTCGTCAACGGGGAGCAGCGCCAGGACGGCAACACGCGCGACATGGTGTTCGACTGCTACCAGCAGGTGGCTCACCTGTCGCAGGCGTTCACGCTCGAGCCTGGGGACGTGATCGCCACCGGCACGCCGGCGGGCGTGGGGGCGGCCATCCAGCCGTTCCCGGACGGGCTGCTGAAGGTGGGCGACGAGGTCCGCATCGAGATCGACGGGATCGGGGAGCTGACGAACGCGGTCGTCGAAGAGCCCGAGGGTTTCATGGCGGCTGAGGTTCAGGACGCGCGCCGCATGGGTGAGCTGACGCCCGAGCTGCGCGGCTTCCTGGACACGGTCCAGGTCGGCGTGCTCGCCACGAGCGCGCAGGACGGCAAGCCCCGGCAGTCGGTCGTCTACTTCGCGCGCGACGGCGACCATCTCCTGATCTCGACGCTGGGCGCTCGCCTGAAGGCCAAAGACGTCGAGCGGTCGGGGTGGGCCTCGTTGTGCGTCATGGCCCTCGAGCCGCCGTACGCGTCGGCGACGTATTCCGGCTCCGCCGAGATCCTGACCTCGGACATAGGGGTTGCGACCGCCGCGGTCATGCAGCGGGTCGCCGGACTGCCCGAGCCGCCCGAGCCGCAAACCGACGAGGCACTGGCGGCGGTCGATCGCGTCGTACTGCGGATCGCCATCGAGCGGGTCACAGCCGTCACCCACATGCAGGCGCGGTGACCCACCTCGACTGCGACGTCGCGATCGTCGGATACGGGCCCATCGGGCAGGCGGCAGCGGCGATGCTCGGCCGGCAGGGTCACCGGGTGCTGGTCTTCGAGCGCTATCCCCAGCTGTATGACCTGCCGCGCGCAGCTGTCTTCGACCACGAGGTGATGCGGATCTGGCAGTCGCTCGGGATCCAGGAGGAGATCGCCGGCGACCTGCAGCCTGTGCGCGATTACGTCTGGTACGGAGCGGACGGCGAGCAGATCATGCGCATCGAGCTGAACCCCGAGGAGGTTCCCTCCGGGTGGGACCCGGCCTACCTCTTCTTTCAGCCGCGCCTCGAGGGCGCGCTCGACCGGGCGGCCCGGGCTCAGCCGGCGGTCGAGCTCCACCGGCCGTGGACGGCGTCTTCGATGAAGCAACACGACGACCACGTCGAGCTGGTCGTGTCGCAGGGTGAGAAAGCCCGCACGCTCCGCGCGCGCTATGTGATCGGCGCGGACGGCGCCAACTCGTTCGTGCGGCAGGCGGCGGGCATCGCATGGGAGGACCTCGGCTTCGCGGAGCGCTGGCTGACCCTCGATCTGCGGCCGCACGACATCGCGGCGCTGGAGCGGCTGCCGACCTCGTGCCAGTGGTGCGACCCGGCGCGGCCCCACATGCACACCCGAAACGGGCGCGAGCACCGGCGGTGGGAGTTCATGCTGCATCCGGACGAGCGCAACGAGGAGTTCGAGGACGAGGCGCGCATCTGGCAGCTGCTGGCGCCGTGGATCCGGCCGGACGAGGGGACGATCCTCCGCCACGCGGTCTACGAGTTCCGCTCCTTGATCGCGGAGACCATGCGGTCCGGGCGGGTCCTGCTGGCCGGGGATGCCGCACACCTGATGCCGCCGTTCATGGGCCAGGGGATGTGCACCGGGATCCGCGACGCCTTCAATCTCGCGTGGAAGCTGGACCTGGTGCTGCGCGGCATCAGCCCGGATCCGCTGCTCGACACCTATACGCCCGAGCGCCGCCCGCAGAGCGAGTCGATCGTCCGGCTCTCCATGGAGATGGGACGTGTCTCCTGCGAGCGCGACCCTGCTGCGGCCGCAGAGCGCGACGCGGCGCTGCGAGCCGCAGATGCTCCGCCGACGATCCTCCTGCCGGGGCTGTCGGAGGGCGTGGTGGCCCGAAACGGCGCCGGTGAAGCCACTCCGCTGGCCGGGGAGCTGAGCGTTCAGGGAACCGTGCGGCACGGCGGCCGGGAGGGACGCTTCGACGACGTGATCGGAAACGGCTGGATCGTGCTCACCTCCGCCGGGGACCCGCGCGCGGGTCTCTCCGGTGAGCAGCTGTCGTTCCTCGATGGCCTCGGCACCCGCTTCGCCTCACTCGCCGAGCTCACCGACCTGGACGGTCGCCTCACGACCTGGTTGAGCGAGCACGGGGCCGGCGCGGTCATCATCCGCCCGGACTTCTACGTCTTCGGCGAGGTGACCGCGGGCGGCGAGCTGGGCGCCGCTGGTGGACGAGCTTCGCGACCGGCTTTAATCTCCGCCCATGGAGGCGGCCCCACAAGGGAACAGCAGGCCGAGGCTGCTCCTCGTGCCGCAGCTGACCGAGCTGGAATGGGTGATCAGGCCTCTCCTGGAGGAGTGGGCGGACGTGGCGAGCTATGACGCGCCCGGAGTCGGGGCGGAGCCGCCGGCGGACGACCTCCTCGGCTCCGAGGCGGTCGGCAAGCGGGGTCTAGCCGAGCTCGATGGCCGCGGATGGGATCGCTGTGTCCTCGTGGCCGACGAATTCGGCGCTGCCGCCGCGGCTTGGATTGCCTCCAGGCGGCCGGAGGCCGTGCAGGCAATGGCCTTCGGGCACGCCCGGCTTTCGAACTCGTTCGAGCGCGACGGCGCCCCTCTCAACTCCGAGGTGTATGCGGCCTGCGCGAGCCTTGCGCGTGCTGACCCCAAGACCTTCATCAGGCAGCTGTTCATGCTGACCCAGGGCGAGCAGCAGCGAGGCGGATATGGGGAGGAGCTCGTGCAGGACTATCTGAGGCGCGTTCCGGTTGACCTGCTCGGGCGCTTCTGGGAGACCCGTCCCGACGAAGGTGAATCGATCGGCCGGGTCCTCGGCGATCTCGATGCTCCCCTATTCCTGGCCAAGCACGAGGGCTGCCTTCTCTTCACGCCGGAGGGATACGAGGCCGCGCATACGGCCCTTCCCGCGGCGCGGTCGATGTCATTTCCGGAGAAACCGAGCGTGAGCCCGCAGTTCGCGGAAGCCCTGCGCGCCTTCTGCCTCGACCTGCAGCCTGCGCCGGCGGAGTCACGCCCGTGAACGCCCCTCGCGAGCTCGAAGGCCAGGTCGCCCTCGTCACGGGCGGCGGGCGCGGCATCGGCGCGAACATCGCGCGCGAGCTGACCGACGCCGGTATGCGCGTCGCCGTGTCGGCACGCAGCGCCGATCAGGTGGAGGAGACCGCCAAGGAGATCGGCGGCCTCCCGGTGACGGCGGACGTCAGCAGGCAGGAGGACGTCGAGTCGATGGTGGCGACCGTCGAGCGCGAGCTCGGCCCGATCGACCTGCTGGTCAACAACGCCGGTATCGGCCTCAGCCGCACGCTGCCATGGGAAGAGGACCCCGAGGACTGGTGGCACGTGTTCGAGGTCAACGTCCTGGGGGCCTACCTCGCCACCAGGGCGGTGGTGTCCGGCATGCGCGAGCGCGGCGGCGGGCGGATCGTGAATACCGGCAGTGGAGCGTCGTACCTGCCAGGCGGCTCGCCGACGGCATATGGAGCGAGCAAGGCCGCGCTGGGCCGCTACACCGAGCTGCTCGCCGGCCAGCTCCGCGATTACGGCATCTACGTCTTCGTGATCAGCCCGGGCCTGGTCCGCACCGACATGACGGCGCCCTTCGGCGACGACCTGCCGTGGACGCCGCCGGAGCTGGCGCCGCGGCTGGTGCGGGTGCTGGCAAGCGGCCGGGCCGACCGGCTCGCGGGCCGCTATATCCACGCGGAGCACGACGACATCGAGGACCTGATCAGGCGCGCCGACGAGATCGACGAGCGCGACCTGAATGCCATTCGCCTGCAGCGCTGAGTCTCGGAGCAGGGCATCCGGTCCGCGGCGCGAACAGCGCACCGTGACTCTTCGCCCCGAGCCAGGAGCCAACGCCGCGCCCTCCATCAGGCAGCTGGTTGCCCGGCGCCGCGCCCGCGAGCTGCTGCGACTCGGGCGCGCCGGCGCCATCGTCGTTCGCCGGCAGGAATCACAGGACCAGGGAGCGGATCAGCCCAAGGCGCTGACCGGCCCCCGCAGACCCGCCGCCTGACCGATACGCTCCGGCCGCGATGCGCACGAAGGGCCGGTAGGCGAGAGTGGCGACCAAACGAGTGTCACCCGTCGACGCGGCCTGGCTGATCCTCGAGGGTCGCGACACCCCGATGCACGTCGGCGGCCTGTTCGAGTTCACCAATCCACCCGACGCACCGCCCGACTACCTGCGCCAGGAGCTCGAGCGCATGCGCTCCGAGCACACGATCCCGCGTCCCTGGAACCTGAAGCTGATCGAGGGACCGGTGGTCGGTCCACGGCTGCCGCTGATGCGCGAGGACGATGACATCGACCTCGACTACCACGTGCGCCACTCCGCTCTGCCCAAACCGGGGGGTCAGCGCGAGCTCGGCATCCTCGTCTCGCGGCTGCACAGCCACCAGCTCGACCTGCACCGCCCGTTGTGGGAGCTGCACCTGATCGAGGGCTTGGAAGAGAACCGCTTCGCGATGTACCTCAAGATGCACCACTCGCTGATCGACGGCGTGAGCGGCATGCGCCTGATCCTGCGGACGCTCTCGACCGATCCCGATGAGCGCGGACTGCAGGCCTTCTGGACGATCGGTGAGGGAAGCAAGAGCGCCAGGGAGTCGTCGGGGAACTCCAGCTCCGGTCTGCTCGGCCGGGTCGCTCGGGCAATGTCGGAGGGGGCCGAAACGGTCGGCGGCCTCAGCCGCGCTGCGGTGCAGCTCGGCAACGCGCGGTTCGGCGACAGTGAGCTCTCGGCTCCTTACAGCGCGCCCGACTCGTTGCTCGGCGGCCGGCTCGGCGGCCAGCGCCGCTTCGCGACGCAGCAGTACGACCTCGCTCTGATCAAGCGCCTGGCGAAGGCCGCGGGAGGCACTCTGAACGACATCGTCCTGTACCTCAGCTCGACTGCGCTGCGGAGGTACCTTCTCGAGCACGGCAAGGTGCCTGACCCGCTCGCTGACCGCGGGGATACCGGTGAACCTGCGCGAGGCCGACGACGAGAGCGCGGGCACCGCGGTCGGGATGGTGATCGCACAGCTGGCGACCAACGTCGCGGATCCCCGGCAGCGCCTGAACAAGATCAAGCGCGCCACCGCGGAGGCGAAGAAGCACCTCGCCTCGCTGCCGCCCGTGGCCCGGACGCCGTACACCCTCCTGATGAGCGCGCCGTATCTCACCGGCCTGATGGCGGGGCTCGGCGGGCGGGCGCCCGTTCCGTTCAACGTCGCGATCTCCAACGTCCCGGGTCCGCCAGAGCGCCTCTACTACAACGGCGCGCGCCTCGACGCGATGTTCCCGCTCTCGCTTCTGACGCACGGCAGCGCGCTGAACATCACCTGCGTGAGCTACGCCGGGACGCTCAACTTCGGGTTCACGGGCGCCCGCGACACCCTGCCGCACCTGCAGCGCCTCGCGCCATACATGCGCGAGGCGCTGGACGAGCTCCAAGAGGTCCTGCTCGAAAGCGAAGCGGCGTAGTACGGGCGACACGCCGATGCCCGATCGCCCGCCGAATCTCGTCCTGCTGATCACCGACCAGCAGCGTGCTCCTCAGCATTGGCCGGAGGATCCTGCCTGGCTCGACGAGCTGATGCCGAACGACGCCGAGCTGCGGCGGACGGGCATCAGCTTCAGGCGCGCGTTCACCGCCACGTCGATGTGCTCGCCGAGTCGCGCAACCCTGCTGACGGGCAAGTACCCGTCGCGCCACGGCGTCACCCTCACGATGACGGAGGGCGACCTGTTCCCCGATGCGCGCAATCTGCCGGCCGTCCTGCGCACCGTCGCGCGCCTCGCGCGGAGCGGAGAAGTGCCGCGGATGCGGCTCGCGCGCGCCTTCTTCCGGTCTTTCTTCCGGCTCGGGCCGAAGAGCGGCAGCGAGCCCGAGCTGCCATCCGGGATCGACACGCTCGCGACGCTGCTCAAAGAGCGCGGCTACCACGTGGCCATCAAGGGCAAGTGGCACCTGTCGAAGCCCGTTCGGGGGGAAGGCTGGAGCGCCGGCGATCCGGAGCGCATCGAGCGCGACTACGGGTTCGCCGACTGGGAGCCGCCGGACGCGGGCGGCGACGCGAAGGCGGAGACGTTCGGCGGCGGCAACGCCGGCACGATGCAGGCCGGCTGGGACGAGGACTACACCCGCCAGATGGAACAGTGGCTCGCCCAGGAGAACCTGCCCGAGCCGTTCTGCCTCGTGTTCTCGCTCGTCAACCCGCACGACGTGCTCGGATACCCGTCCTCGTACGACCGAGGCGGCTACTCGGCCGGCCAGTTCCGCGGGCTCGGCGTCCCCCTGCCGCCGACCCTCGATGAGGACCTGCGCGACAAGCCCAGCGTTCACGCGCTCATGCAGCTCGGCCAGACCTCGTACATCGGGCCGCTCGACACGCGCCAGGAGCAGCAGGACTACGTCGACTTCTACGCCTACCTGCACAAGGTCGTGGACGAGAAGATCGGCCGGCTGCTGGCCGCGCTCGGTGACCCGGCGGACCCGGGGTCGCTGCGCAACCGGACGGTGATCGCGCGGATCTCGGACCACGGCGAGATGGGCCTCTCGCACGGGGGGCTGCGCCAGAAGATGTTCAACGCCTACGAGGAGACGATCCGCGTCCCGCTCGTGGTGTCGAACCCGGCGATGTTCCCCGAGCCGCGCACCAGCGACGCGCTCGCGTCGCTGGTCGACATCGTGCCGACGTTCCTCGGGCTCGCGGGCGCCGCGCCGCGGCCGGAGCGCTTCGACGGTCAGGACCTCGGCCCGGTGCTGCGCGGCGAGCAGGAGAACGTGCGCGACGCGGTGCTCTTCACCTACGACGACCATCAGGCCGCGACCGCGTTCCAGGATGCGCCGGGCCAGCCGAACCGGATCCGCTGCGTGCGCGACAAGCGCTGGAAGTACGCGGTCTATCTCGACCCGAACGGCCGCGCCTCCCCCGAGTACGAGCTGTACGACCTCGAGCACGATCCGAACGAGGTCGCGAACCTGGTCGACAAGCGGACCGGTCGCGGTAGGACGGAGGGGGCGGAGCGGGAGCGCGTGCGACTGCACGGGCTGCTCGAGGAGCTGTGCCGTGAGACGGGCACCGTTGCACCGCAGCTCCCGCCGGCCGGTTAAACGCGAACGGCGACCAGGCCCGCTGCCAGGAGGACCATCCCCGCGGACAGCGCGCGCAGGGCGCCGTCGAGTGGCGCCGCGATCGACGCCTGTGACAGCTCGACCGTCGTGCCGTCGGCCAGCTCCTGGCTGCCGGTGACGGACACGGTGCGCCGCCGCAGCTCGCGCACCGGCGTGCTCAGCCGGCGTTGCGCCACGCTGAGGGCGAAGCAGGCCCCTGTTACCAGCACGCCGGCGAGGTCGATGCTGAGCGCGTTCACCCAGTAGCCGGTGAAGGCGGGGAACGCGCCCCAGGCGGCCGCGAACCAGAAGTCGCTGTGGAAACGCCCGCCGAACAGCTCCAGGTTGTAGGCCACGACGATGAAGGCGCCCACGAGCACGAGCGGCGCGAGCGACGCCGAGACGATGAACAGGCCGGCCACCCCGATGGCGACCGCTCCGGCGAGCGAGCCGGCGGCCAGCGCGGTCAGGGTGCGGTCGGAGAGGCGCGTTCCCAACGGGCGGTCGTGAAGCTCGTCGAGCGTGTGCGCGCAGATCCCCACGGCGAGGAAGAAGGCGGCCAGCGTCGCCAGCAGCCGGTCGACGTGCACCACCGGCGCCGCCGCCGCGCCGAGCGCGACGTAGCTCAGGTGCCACGCCGTGTAGGGCGGGTGCAGCAGAGTGACGAGGTCGCGCCAGCCGCCCGGCCGCAGCGCGTAGAACGCGGGGCGCGGGGCGGAGTCAACCTGCATTGCTTCTCGTGCCCGACATCGTGATGCCGGCTCCGAAGCTCATCCGGCGAACGCTGACGGCGTCGATGCCTGCGCGGGTCCACATCTGAACCACCTGCTCGACGGGGTGGTCGCGGTAGAAGCCGCGGATGCTCGGTCCGAGGAACCGCCCCACCTCGTACCAGTCCTTCGACGCGACCCTTCCAAGGGCCGGCAGCCCGACGCCCGTGTACGCGTTCCACAGCGTGCGAGACCCGCGCCCGCCGGGCACGCCGAACTCGAGCGACGCGATCCGGCCGCCGGGCTTCACCACGCGAGCCAGCTCATCCATCGTGCGGGCCGGGTCGTCGACGTAGCGCAGCAGGTAGGTGAAGGTGAGGGCGTCGAACTCGCCGTCGCCGAAGGGGAGTCGCTCGGCCTCGCCCTGGACGAGCGTCACGTTCGCGGCGAGACGAGGATCGGATGCGACCCTCTTGCGAGCGCGCGACAGCATCGCTTCGCTTTGATCGAGGCCGACGACCGAGCAGCCGTAGCACCTGACCAGCGCGGCGGCCACGAGTCCCGTGCCGGTGGCGACGTCGAGGACGCGATCGCCCGGAGCGGCCGCGATGGAGCGCACCATCGCCCGCCGCCAGCGGGGGTCCTGGCCGAAGCTCATCACGGCCCCCATCTCGTCGTAGCGGCGCGGCAGTCCGGCGAACAGCTGCAGCGCGTGTGCCTTCCTCGCCGGAGGATCTGCGGTCACAAAATGAAGCATCTCAGCTTGGCTCGGTCCCAGCTGAGGCGACCCGGCGTATGCAAAGCGCCCGTTGCAGGCTTTAGTGAATTGTGATTCACTGTTCACGTGAAGATGCGTGAGCGGCTTCTGGCCGCGGGTCACGAGCAGGTGGCAAGCGGGGGATGGGCGGCGACGAGCGTCGTCGACGTGGCGCGCCGGGCCGGCGTGTCGACCGGCGCCCTCTACCGCCATTTCTCCGGCAAGGGCGAGCTGTGCGCCGAGATCTTCCGCGCGGCGGCCGAGCGCGAGGTCTCGCTGATGCGCGAGATCGCAGCCGGCGACGGCGATGCCCGCGAGCGCCTGGCGGCGTGCGTGGAGACGTTCCTGCGGCGAGCCCTTGCAGCGCCCACGTTGACGTACGCCCTGATGGCCGAGCCGGTCGACCCGGCCGTCGAGCAGGCGCGGATCGACAGCAAGTCGGCCCACCGGGCGGTGTTCGCCGGGCTGCTCGCCGAGGGTGCCGAGGCCGGAGAGTGGCCGCCGCTCGACGTGGAGGTGACCGCGGGCGCGCTCGTCGGCGCGCTCCAGGAAGCGGTCGCGCTCAATCCCGCCGCCGGCGACGCGCTCGTCGCCTCGCTCGTCAGCTTCGCCCTTCAGTCGGTTCAAGCCAAGGTCCCAGATCGGAGTGTCAGCACATGACAACGCTTCCACGCACCGCCCCAGGCTCGACGCACGAGGTCGATCAACCAGCCGCCGCCGTTCGTCGACTCAACGTCTTCGACGCGGACGTCGCGCTGCGCGAGGCGGTCGAGCGCGAGGGCGGCGGCTGGGGGGTCGACCGGATGCGTGACTTCGGCGCCGGTGGTCGGATCCTCCGAGGCCGACGAGCACGCCGGCGCGCGCAGCGCAACATCCCGCATGCTGCATCACGCACGACCGCTTCGGCCACCGCGTCGACGAGATCGAATACGACCCGTCGATGCACTGGATGCTGCGGCTCGGCGTCGAGCGCGAGGTCAACTCGCTTGCCGTGGCGCGACGAGCGGCCGGGCGCGCACGTCGTGCGCTCCGGGCTCTTCTATCTGATCAACCAGCTCGACACCGGGCCGTGCTGCCCGATGTCGATCAACTACGCCGCCGACACCGACCATCCGCCAGGACGCCGGCGCTGGCCGCCGAGTGGGAGGCGCGCCTGACGCTGCCCGACTACGACCGCTTCGCTCAGGCCGGCATGGTGATGACCGAGAAGCAGGGCGGCTCGGATCTGCGCGCCAACACCACGGTCGCCGAGCCGATCGGCGACGGCTGGTACGAGCTCACAGGGCACAAGTGGTTCTGCACGCACCCGGTGTTCGACATGTTCCTGACGCTGGCGCCAGGCACCGGGCGGGATCACCTGCTTCGTGGCCGAGCGGCCGCATCCCGGCTTCCGGCTTCAGCGCCTGAAGGACAAGCTCGGCGGGCGCTGTCTCGCGTCTAGCGAGGTCGAGTTCGACCACCTGCCCGCTCGCATCCTCGGCGAGGAGGGCCGCGGCACCGCGTTCATGATCGAGCAGATCGTCTGGACCCGGCTCGACACGATGGTCGGCGTCGCGGGGATGATGCGCCGGCTCCTGGCCGAGGCGGTCTGGCACACCCGCCGCCGCAGCGCCTTCGGCGCGCGTGCTCGCGCGCAGCCGGCGATGGTGCAACGTGCTCGCGGACCTGGCGCTCGAGTCGGAGGCGGCGATGGCCGCGTCGCTGCGCGTCGTGCGCGCCTTCGACGAGGGTGACCCGGCGAGGTGCCTTCCGGCGGCTGGCGCTCGCGGTGATGAAGTACTGGGTGTGCAAGCGCGGCGCGCCGTTCGCGGCGGAGGCGCTCGAGTGCCTCGGCGGCAACGGCTACATCGAGACGAGAGGCGCCGATGGCGCAGTTCTACCGCGACATCCAGATCGGCACCGTCTGGGAGGGCTCGGGCAACGTGATCGCGCTCGATGTGCTGCGCGCGATGGCGAAGGAGCCGGAGAGCGTGGACGCCTTCCTGGCCGAATGCGAGCTGGCCCGCGGATCGGACCAACGGTTCGACGCTCATCTCGACGCGACGCGGGCCGGGCTCGAGGACGCTGCCCAGCGGCGATCCGCAGTTCGCCGCCCGGGCGTGGTCGAGGACATGGCGCTCGCGCTGCAGGCCTCGGCTGCTCCTGCGCACCGCGCCGGCGTCCGTGGCCGACGCTTTCTGCGCCGCGCGTCTTGGCGGCGCGGCACCGCGCGTTCGGGACGCTGCCGGCGGGCATCGACGCAGCCGCGGTTCGTGGAGCGCGCGCTCGCCGACTGAGCGCCGCTTGGGCGGGCGGGCACAGCACTCGATTCGCCTGGCGAGCGCGACCGACGCGGCCGTGTTCGGCCGCCTCCTGCACACGTTCAACTCCGAGTTCGGGCAGCCGACGCCCGCGGCCGAGGTGATCGCGGAGCGCGCGGCCCCTCTGATCGAGAGCGGCGAGGTCGTCGTCCTGTTCGGCGGCGCCGGGCCGGACGGGTTCGCCGAGCTGCGCTTCCGTCCCTCGCTCTATTCGGGCGCGCTGGATGCCTATCTCGAGGAGCTGTACGTGGCCCCGGAGCGGCGCGGACAGGGCCTTGGCGGCGCGCTGCTCGAGGCAGCGATCGAACATTCCAGGGAGCGCGGCGCCACTCGCATGGACCTCAACACCAGCACGGATGACGTCGCTGCCCTCGCCCTCTACGAGAGCGCCGGATTCACCAACCGGGAGGGATCGCCGGACGGCCCCTCGATGCTCTATTTCGAGCGCGAGATATAGGAACCAAGCTCATCCTCGATCCTCGCGCTTAGGCTGTCCGCACTGCGAGCGTGAGGAGAGGACATGGAGCTGGCTGACAAGACCGTCGTCATCACAGGTGCGGCGTCCGGCATCGGACGCGCGATGGCGCTGCGGTTCGCGGAAGAGGCGCCGCGGGGCATCGTCGTCTCGGACATCGACGGCGACGGCGCGGAGAAGGTGGCGGCGGAGATCGAGTCCCGCCGGCCCGGCATATCGCTCGCGCTCGCCTGCGACGTCGGCGATCCCGCCGCGGTGGCCACGCTGATCGAGCAGGCCCAGGAGCGCTTCGGCCCGATCGACGTCTTCTGCGCCAACGCGGGCATCGGCGGTGGCATCGGACTGGATGCCTCGGACGAGGAATGGGACACGGCGTTCGCCGTCAACGTGCGCGCGCACATAACCGCGGCGCGGCTGCTCGTGCCGGGCTGGGTCGAGCGTGGAGAGGGCTACTTCCTGTCGACTGCCTCGGCGGCCGGGCTGCTGACCATGATCGGATCCGCGCCGTACACGGTGACCAAGCACGCCGCGGTCGCGTTCGCCGAGTGGCTGGCGGTCACTTACCGCGACAGGGGCGTGCGCGTGAGCTGCCTGTGCCCGCTGGGCGTCCGCACGCCGATGCTCGAGGGAGGCCTCGCGACACCCGGTGAGGTGGGCCTCGGAATGCAGATCGTCACAGCCTCGGGCGAGGTGCTCGACCCGGCGCAGGTCGCCGATGCAGTGGTCGCGGGCATCGAGACCGAGAGGTTCCTGATCCTGCCGCATCCCGAGGTGCAGCGGATGGTCGAGGGCAAGGTGGCCGACCGCGACGGATGGATCATGGCTTTGAACGCGATCCAGGCCAAGGCCCTGGCCGGCGCCCGGACTTCCTAGTCCCGTAGATGACCGATTCCAAACTCCCCGCACCCCTGGATGACGCTGCGAATCTTCGCTGGATCGTCGTCCTCGGGCTCGCCCATGCAACCAGCATGGGCTTCGCCCTGCGTCCTCGCCCAGCTCGATTCTCGCGCCCCCAGGGGCACGCGGATTCGGAATCGATCATCTAGCGATCAGGGGACGAAGACGCCCTGGCGCATGAAGACGGAGTTGCCCGCGGTGGAGGCGACGCCGTCCGGCCCGCCGTCGAGGACCTCGATGGTGTCGAGGGCGAAGATGGCTCGGGTTCCGTCCACGACGGCGCCGGGAAGCTGCGCGTTGAGGGACGTGGCAACCGAGCACGTCGCTCCCTGGGCGGTCGAAGCCGTCGATGTGCATGGAAGGGTGAAGGCGAGCTGCGTGTCCTGCCCCGTCGCGGATTCGGTGCCCGATCCGCCGCTGCGCTGGTCGGTGATCCGCGCAAGCGCCTGGGCCGTGAGCTGGCCGGTGAAGTCAGCTCCCGCGACTGCGTTCGCCGGGCCGCAGGGCGTCGCTCCCGCGCGGCAGCGGACGTCCGTCACCGACGCCGAGATCTGGAGGTCCGAGTCATCGGGCGGCCCCGGAACCCCGACGATCGCCTTCAGCCTCACCGACCCGACGGAGTTCGCCACCGCGCCGTTCGAATCCGGTGTTCCCACGGTCAGGAACGGCGAGGTCTGGACCGGCGCGGCACAGGACGCAAATGAGAGCGGCGGCGCGTGCATGCGGTTCGTCGTGCCGCACGGCTGGTAGGCGACGACCAGCGCCGCATACACAGGTGTCGCGCCCTTCGGCCGCGGGAAGCCGGTGGCATCGACAGTCGTGACGGCGAAGTTCCGCGTTTGCCAGGCCGGATCGGTCGTCGTGGGGCCGTTGAGAGCGTTCGTTCCCCACACGACCTCAGTATTGACCGGGTCCGGACTCGCGCCCGCGTAGTCGCCCCAGCGGCAGGGCGGGCCGTTGGGCGGGGTGCAGGAGAAGTCAACGTTTGCCGCGGCGCTCGTCCCGAGAGTCAGCTCCCCACCCATCTCGCCGAGCCCCGTGCCGCTGCGCCTCGACTGCGCCCTGATCTGCGCGAGCAGCGAGGCGCTGCCGAGGTTGTAGAAGACCGCCGCCGAGTTCCCGGCCGCGGTGGGGGAGATGGCTCCATTGAACGCGAAGTTGTTCGGATCGGAGACCGTCCCCTGCTGGCGCGCGGAATCGGTCGCCGGGATCAGCTCGTACCAGCGGACCACCGACCGGCCGCTTGGCCCGTCGACCGTGTGCTGCGTCCAGACCGCCTTGGCGCCCCCGGCGTCCGGGTCGTTGCGCGCGACCGCCTGCGTGAGGCGCGTGTCGAGCGAGTCGATCGTGTTCGAGGTTCCGGGCTGGGGAACGTTCGCCGGCACGTCGTAGGTCGTGACGTTGATGTTCCCGTCCTGCACCAGCGTCGGCGATCCGGCGGTCCCGGACAGGTGCCAGGCCATGATCTGGTTGCCGGGCGTGCCGAAGAACGGCAGGTCCGCCGCGACGACGTAGCCGCCGGTCGATGAGTCGGTCGGTGTTCGCGGGCACCGGGGTCACCGCGACGTCGCCGTCCGCCGTCTGGAGCGGGCTTCCGAAGGAGCCGAATCTGTGGACCGAGGGGGCGGTCCCACATGTCGTCTGTCCGGCCGGGGGCTTGGCGAAGGTCCATACGTGCGCGGTCACGAACGAGTTGCCGGAGATCGAGTTGCTCCCGAAGATCACGCGCGAGTCGTCGTGGCCGAGCTTGGGGTAGTCCTCGAGGAACGAGCCACCCAGGTCCGTGGACGCCACCCACCGGCACCACCCTCCGTTCAGGTCGGTGGGATCGGATGTCTTCGACCAGCCGAATACGAAGAAGTTGTTGCCGGAGGAATCGACATCGAGGGCCAGGTACAACCAGCGCCCTCCCTGCTGGTCCCACTGGATCTGTGGGTCGAACACGCTCTGCCCTGCGCGGCCGACGAAGGAGTCCAGGTCGCGCTGTGTGACCAGGCCCAGGTCGGAGCGGCGGTAGACGGCCATCTTGCTGTTGACGAACTCGATGTAGTGGGAGGGACCGATCGCCCCGGTCGAGTCGGACGGGGAGCCCTGGTTCGCCTCGCTGTTGTCGACGGCGCCGAGCCCGGGCTGGTTGAGCCCGGAGAAGACCGTGGTGATCGGGACGGTGCCGGACGGCGCGAGCGGAGCGATAGGTGCTGCCAGCGCGCTCGCGCCTTCGGGAGACACCCTGGCCGCTGCCGAGTGCTTCGCGTTCAGCAGGGCGGCCGGCGCCGGGCCGCGAAGCGCACGCGCGTGCGTTGCGCGTGGCGAGCCGTGCGGAACGGAAAGGTCGTCCGCCGGCTGGGACTGGACGTGGGCCGTGGGATGCCGGACTGCTCCTCCCGCGGCCGTAGCGGCCGCGGGCGCCGACGAAAGGCACCCAGCCAGGCACATCGCGGCAACAACCCCCCGGACCGCCACCCTGCGAGTGGTCATGCGCGCAGTCTGTCAGCGATCCTGGACGTGCGCCAGCCTTTCCACGAGGACTTTAGGCGTCGGTCCGATCGTGTAAGTTGACGCCGTTCCGACCGAGGAACGCCTAATTCCCGCGGTTGTCGCGGGGAACGGGGGACCCGAGTTTCTGGGGCGAGCCCACGACTTCGTGGGGGCGCAGGCTCCTTTTAGCGCCAGCCCGTCAGCTAACCCCGTAGGCCGACAAAGGAGATTTCGGTTTGCGCACGCACGCGTCCTCAGGAAGAGGGGCGCGGTCGGTGAAGGCCCCGGCCCGCTCGCTGCTTTTCGCACTACTGGCGCTCGGCCTGGTGGTCGCCGCCTTCACCGGCCTCGCCTCAGGCAAGGCCAGCCACAAGGGGTGGCCACGGATCGACGGTCACTTGAAGATGCACTCTTCCGACCGCAGCGGCCGGATGCGCGGCTCCGGTCGCAGCGACGAGTTGCTCGGCGGCCATGGCAACGACGTGATCCTTGGCCGGAGCGCATCGGACGTGATCTGGGGCGACTACAAGCCCTGCTGCCAGCCCAATCACCAGCACGACGTGCTGATCGGCGGACGCGGACGCGATCACATCTATGCGAGCCACGGGTTCAACCGCATCCAGGGCGGATCCGGAAGGGACCTGATCCATGCCCACTTCGGCCGCGGAGTGATCAACTGCGGCACCGGACGCGACAAGGTCTACATCTCGCACCGCGCGCGCCACGGCTACAGGATCCGCCACTGCGAGAAGCTCGACTACCGGCCAGAGCGGCTGCGCCGCTAACCGCGGCAAGTTCACGTTAGTCTCGGCCGGTGCGCTTCAGGGCTGACCGGCCGCTCGGGCTTGCGCCCGCGACGGCCCTCGACTACCGGGAGCTGGCGCGGCGCAGGCTGCCACGCCAGCTGTTCGACTACATAGACGGGGGCGCGTACGAGGAGAACACCATGCGCGCCAACGTCGCCGACCTCGAGCGCCTCCTGCTGCGCCAGGTGGTGATGCGCGACGTCACGACGCGCGACCAGGGCGTCGAGGTGCTCGGACGGCGTCTGGCCCTGCCCGTGATCCTGGCGCCGGTCGGCCTCGCCGGGATGTTCGCGCGGCGCGCCGAGGTTCAGGCCGCGCGCGCGGCGGAAGCGGCGGGAGTCCCGTTCGTGGAGTCGACCGTCTCGATCTGCAGCATCGAGGAGGTGGCCGGGGCGACGTCGACGCCGCCGTGGTTCCAGCTGTACGTGATGCGCGACCGCAGCTATGCAGAGGAGCTGATGTCACGCGCTGCGGCGGTCGGCTCTCCGGTGCTCGTGCTGACGATCGACGTGGCAGTGGTGGGTGCTCGCCATCGGGACACTCGCAACGCCGTGGTCGGCGAGCCGGGCGCTTCAGCCAAGCTCCTGCGCGCGCTGGACCTGGTGAGCCACCCGCGCTGGGTCCGCGACGTGCCGGTCGGCGGCAAGCCATTGACCTTCGGCAACCTGGAGCGCGCGGTTCCGAACGCCCGCACGCCGGACGCGTTCAAGGACTGGGTCGACGGGCAGTTCGACCCGAGCGTGACGTGGGACGACATCGCCTGGGTGCGCGAAAACTGGAGCGGCCGGCTGGTGGTGAAGGGCGTGCTCGATGCGGACGACGCTCGCCGAGCCGCAGCCGCCGGAGCGGACGGTGTGGTGGTGTCGAACCACGGCGGCCGCCAGCTCGACTCGGTGCCGTCGACGACTCGCGCCCTACCCGCGGTCGTGGACGCGGTCGGCGACCACGTCGAGGTGCTCGCGGACGGCGGCGTGCGGACCGGGCTCGACGTCGTGAAGATGATGGCGCTCGGTGCCCGCGCAGTGCTGATCGGCCGCGCCTGGGCGTGGGCGGTCGCCGCCCGCGGCGAGGCTGGAGTGCTCCACATGCTGGACGTCATGAAGGCCGACATCGACGTGGCGCTGGCGCTCACGGGCCAGACGTCGGTCACCGACCTCGACCGCTCGGCGCTCTACGAGGCCGGGTCGTCGGTGCTGTCGCCGTAGGTCCGGCTAGGAGCGGAGCCGCGGGTCGCCGTTGCCCGTGGCGCGGCCAGACGGCAGCAGAGACTGGATGACGCCGTTGCCGGAGCCGGTCTTGTTGCGCTTCTCGACGCAGGGCGCACCCGCGTTGCCGATCGTCGGTCCGCTGACCCCGGGCGTGTTCGGGTCGTCGAGCACGGCGCTACCGCCGCAGTCGGGCAGCAGGCCCTTGTACTCGGGCGGGGGATACGGACCCGGGACGTAGTCGGCGTTCACCTCGAGCGGCGTGCCGGGCTTCGTCGCGAACGGTGTATGGGGCGCCGAAGCAGTTCTCGAGGAACGACGCGCCGTTGTTCGCGACTGGCGTTCATGACCTTCTTGTCGATCGTCGTCACGACCCGCTTCTGCCGGTCGAGCGCGGTGAAGTCGATCGTCACGACGTCGCTGGACGAGACCAACTCGGTGTAGCCGGAGCAGTCGAGGGACCGCTCGAGCGCGACAGCGTCAGGAAGCCCGCGTCGATGTCGGCGAGCGGGTCCCTGGATCGCCGTGACGTTCACGCTCGAGTTGCCGCCAAAGGCGTTGATTGGTCCCCGTCAGAGCCAGCGTGCCGCTGCAGTCGACGTCCTCGAGGCAGAGCGACACCGAAGTCATCGATGTTGAAAGTGCCGGATGTCGACCGAGCCGAGCCGCCCGTTGGAGGCGACAAGCGTGTAGTTCCGGCCCGACCGGTTGATGCTGAGCGTCGAGAATGAGGCGACGCCATTCGAGCGTCGTAACGCTGGTCGTACCCGCGAGCGTCCCGCCGCTTGGAGTTCGCGCCGATCGCCACGGTGACCGAGAGGCCGGAAGTCGGCGATGCGCTGCCCGAGCGTGTCGACCACCTCGACCGCCACCGGTGGACCGGTCGGGCGTATATGGCAGCGCCGGTGATCGTCTGATTCGACGCGCGCATTCGCCGGCTGGCGCGAGACGAAGCGCAGCGAGCAGCCGCCGGTGACGACCGTCCGCAAGTCGCTCTGCGTGAGGTCGATGTTGAGGTCGTTGCCGGGCGGGCCGTTGAAGTTGTTCGCCTGCTTCGTGACCGGGAACGGCCCAGGTGAGCGTCTGGGCGCTGCAGGAGCCGGAGGCGGTTAGACGCATGGTCACCACGGCCGAGCCGCCGGGCGGGACTTCGAGGTCCCGGAGGCGGATCGTGTTGCCCGAGACGGAGGCGGTGCCGGTCGACACGCTCGCGCTGACGATCCGCAGGGCGCTGGGGACGACGAGGTTTGACGAACCCAGCCGCTGCTGGCCCGTCAGGTTCCGGTAGGTCGCGCGCACGGTGCCTTCGCCCGAGATCGCCGCCGGCGTGGAGCCGTCGGCGATTGGAGATCACGAGCGAGTAGGGCTTGTCGGCTCCCATGGCCGAAGAAGCCGCGAGCAGCGTGAGAAGCATGGTGCCGGCGAGCGCCAAGGTCACTCGCAATGGGAACTTCATGAGGCCCTCCGGGCCGCGGTCCAGCAGAGACGGCAGAATATACCCGCTGTAATCCTCAATACAGGGGGGGTTTAAGAGATCTATCGCGACAGTTCCGACCGGCGCCTCGATCCCTACGTGCCGCGTGCACTGCTGCGGCATCTGGCCGAGTCGCCGGACGCTCCGGTGCATGAGCGTCGACGCGACGGTCGTGTTCGCCGACATCTCGGGGTTCACCGCGCTCTCCGAGCGGCTCGCCCGCCAGGGCCGCAGGGGCGCCGAGGAGCTGAGGAGACGATCGGCGGCTCCCTCGAGCACGCTCCTGACCGTCGCCTATGACAACGGCGGCAGCCTGCTTGGAGCTCGGCGGGGACGCGCTGCTGCTGCTCTTCGAGCACGAGGGCCACGCGCAGCGCGCGTGCCGTGCGGCGGTCGGCATGCGGCGCACGCTGCGGGAGATCGGGCGCATCCGCACCGGCGCGGGGCGAGTGACGCTGCGCATCTCGCAGGGCGTGCACAGCGGGACGTTCCACAGCTTCCTCGTCGGCGGGTCGCATCGCGAGCACCTGCTGGTCGGCGCGGCCGCCTCCGACGTCGTGCGCATGGAGAAGGCCGCGGATGCCGGCGAGATCCTGATCAGCGCCGCCACCGCCGCGCTGCTGCCCGAGCGCTGCGTCGGCGCCCCGAAAGGGCCCGGCCTGCTGCTCGCAGCCGAGCCCGATGCGGGCGCAGCGCTGCTCGAGCCGCCGTACGAGGCGCCGTCGCTCGAGGCGGTTGCCGGCTGCCTGCCGTCATGGTGCGCGCGCACGTGATGGCCGGCGGCCAGCCGTCCGAGCACCGCAACGTGACGTCGCCTTCCTGCGCTTCGACGGGACCGACGAGCTGATCGAGCGCGAAGGCGTCGAGGCCGCCGCCGACGCGCTGGAGGAGCTCGTCACCGACGTTCAGCAGGCGGTCGACCACTACGAGGTCTGCTTCCTGGAGTCCGACGTCGACGACGGCGGCGGCAAGCTGCTGCTGACGGCCGGCGCGCCGCGGATCATCGGGGACGACGAGGAGCGGATGCTGCTCGCGCTGCGGCAGGTGCTGGAGGGCGACCGCCGGCTGCCGGTCCGCATCGGCGTGAACCGCGGGCAACGTGTTCGCCGGTGACATCGGACCGCCGTACCGGCGCACGTACAGCGTCATGGGCGACGCCGTCAACCTCGCCGCGCGGGTCATGGCGCAGGCACCTCCGGGTGAGCTCTACTCGACCGCGGGGGCGCTCGATCGCTCGCCGACGCACTTTCGCACGCCGGCAACTGGAGCCGTTCGCGGCAAAGGGCAAGGCGGAGCCGGTGCAGGCCTGGTCGGTCGGTCCGCCTGATCTCCGCGCGGACGCGGACGGCGGTCGCCGTCCGCTTCCCGCTGGTCGGGCGCGAGCCGGAGATCGTCGCGCTCGTGGGTGCGCTCGACGAGGCGCGGGCGGGGCAGGGCCGGTTCGTCGAGATCGTCGGCGAGCCGGGGATCGGCAAGACCCGGCTTGCCGAGGAGCTGCGCGAGCGCGCCGAGGGGCTCGAGTACCTGTCGGCCACCGCCGAGGCGTTCACCGTTTCCACGCCGTACGGCGTCTGGCGCGATCTGCTGCGCGAAGCGCTCGGCGTCGGCTGGGAGGACGCGGACGAGGTGGTCCTCGCCCGCCTGCGACGCGTGCGTCGACGGAGCGCGCGCCGCGAGCTGCGCCCTGGCTGCCGCTGCTCGCGGTGCCGTTCGACCTCGACCCGCCGAGCACGCCCGAGGTCGACGCGCTCGCGCCGGAGTTCCGGCGCGCGCGCCTGCACGAGACCGTGATCGCGTTCCTGCGCGCGCTGCTTGAACGGGCCCACGCTGATCGTGTGCGACGACGCGCAGTACCTCGACGAGGCCTCGGCTGACCTGTTCGCCGCGGTCGCCGCGCGAGATCGACACGACCCCGTGGCTGATCCTGCTCGTACGGCGCGAGGGCGGCGCCTTCGCCGTGTCACCGTCGGAGTCGGTGGTCTCCGGCTCGAGCCGGGCCCGCTTGCGGTGCCGGACACGCGCGCGCTCGCCGAGGCCGCGACGGACGCCGCGCCGCTGAATCCGGCGCTGCTCGAGCTTCGGTCGAGCGCTCCGGCGGCAACCCGCAGTTCCTGCGCGACCTGCTGCGCGCGGCCGGCGAGGGGACGCGGATGAGCTGCCGGAGAGCCTCGAGGCCGCGGCGATGGCGCGCATCGACCGCCTCGATCCCGAGGACCGCACGATCGTCCGGCGCGCGTCGGTGCTCGGCCTGAGCTTCCACCCGCGCTTCCTGCCCGACGTCCTGAGCGACGAGGTCCCCGCCGGACGAGCAGACCTGGCTGCGCCTGGAGCCGTTCTTCCAGGACGAGGGCGACGGCTACCTGCGCTTCCGGCGGGTGATCGTGCGCGACGCCGCGTACGCCGGCCTGCCGTACCGGACGCGGCGGCGCCTGCACGCCGCGGTCGGCGCGCGGATGGAGCTCGAGTACGCGTCGATGCTCGACGAGGTCGGCGGCCTGCTGTCGCTGCACTTCCACCGCGCGGGCGAGCACGAGAAGGCCTGGCGCTACGCCCGCGAGGCGGCCGATCGCGCACGCGAGAACGGCGGCGTTCGCGGCCGCCGCCGACCTCTACCGCCGTGCTCTGGATGCGTCTCGGGGCCTCGACGTCGACCCCGCAGGAACTCGCGAGCGCATGGGAGGACCTCGGTGAGGCCAGGGCGCGCGCCGGCGAGGTGACAGCCGCGGTCGAGGCCTTCAGCCGCGCCCGCCGCCTGCTGCCGGACGACCGGTGCGCGGCGCGCAGGCTCATGCATCGCACAGCCTGGGTCCACGAGCGCGTCGGCCGCACCACGCCGCGGTCCGCTGGGCCCGCCGCGGACTGCGCGCGCTCGACGGCTCGACGGCCGGCCGCCGCCCGCGAGCGGGCGGGGCTGACCACGACGCTGGCCGCCGTGCGCCGCCAGCAGGGGCGCGCCAGCGAGGCCGAGCGCCTGTGCCGCGAGGCGATCGCGCGAGGCGCGAGGCCGCCGCAGACGAGCTGCTCCTCGCACGGGCTGTCTTCAACCTCGACTGGGCGCTCGTCGACTCTCGGGCGCGCGGCCGAGGCGACGCACTCCGAACCGCGCGCTCGAGATCTACACGCGCGCCGGGGACATCGAGCGGCAGGCGGCGGTGCTGAACAACCTCGGCATGTTCGCCTACTGGGAGGGTCGCTGGCAGGACGCGGTCGAGCTGTACGCGCGCGCCGCCGAGGCCAGCGAGCGGGCGGGAGACGACTGGGCCGCCGCCTACGGCGACTGCAACATCGGCGAGGTGCTCGCCGACCAGGGGCACCTGGAGGAAGCCGAGGAGCGCCTGCGCCGGGCGCGGCGGATATGGCACGGCACCGAGGACGCGCACGGCGTCGCGTTCACGTCCGCGCTGCTCGGGCGCCTGGCCGCGCGCGCCGGGCGCCACGAGGAGGCGGCCGAACTGCTGACGGGTGCCGCACGAAGCTTCCGCGAGCTGAAGGTGGTGGGTGACGCCGCGCTCGCCGAGGCCTACCTGGCCGAAGCGGCCCTGTTCGCCGGGCAGGACGAGGACGCGCTGGCGCAGGCGGAGCTGCAGCTCGGCGGAGGGAACCGGGCCGCGCGCGCTCCTGCTGCGCGTCCGCGGCACCGCGCTGATGAAGCTTGGCCACCGCGAGGCGGCTGCGGCCGCGATCGAGGACGCTCTCGCGAAAGCACGCGAGTACGACGATCGCCACGAGGTCGCCCTGGTCCTGGACGCGCTGATAGCCCTCGACGGCGCATCATTGGAGGCGGCGCTCGAGCGCGACGAGATCGCCTCCGCCATCGGCATCTCGGCGTTTTACGCGCCGCCCGGTTAGCCGGAGCGCTTTCGCGCCAGCCAGGCCTCCTCGCTCGGCCAGCGCCGGGCCCATTCGTAGCTGGTGCCGCTGCCCGCCGACGGCTGGATCTCTACGAGACGTTCGATCTCGAATCCACAGTCGCGCAGCAGTGAGAACATTTCGCCGTGTGGGAGGTGGAACTCCACCGAGTCGTCACTCTCCCACTCGAAGCGGTGCATACCGAAGTACGGCCGCAGCAGTTGCTCGCCCGGCGGCGTCACCTCCTCTGTGTCGGGCATGCAGAGCATCATCAGCGGAGCATTGACGAGGAAGGTGAGCCGCCCGGCGGGGCGCAGCAGCCGTGCCGCCTCCGGTATCCAGCGGTAAGGGTCGCACCAGATGCTGGCCCCGTACTCCGAGATGGCGAAGTCGAAGCTCTCGTCCGGATAGGGGACCCGCTCCGCGTCGCCGTGCAGGAGAGGAAACTCCAGACCGTGCTCCAGCTGCAGCTCCCGGGCAGTGGCGAGCTGAGCCTCGGAGTTGTCGATTCCGACCGGCCGCGCGCCGCGGCGACACAGCCACGCCGACACGTAGGCGGTGCCGCAGCCGAGCTCGATCGCGTCCATTCCATCGAGGCGCTCCGGAAGCATGCGGACCTCGCTCTCCGGGACGTCCCAGACTCCCCACGAAGGCTCCTCCTCCGCCCACCGGCGCCTGCCATTGGCGACGTAGTCGGAGGCCCACTCGTCCCAGCACACGCGATTGCGCGCGGCGTGCTCGGACAGCTCGTCCAACCGGCCTTCTACGTGCTGTCTGCGGCGCGCTCGAGCAGGCGAAGCTGCCAGCCGGCGAGTATGAAGAGCAGGCCGCGCAGGATCAGGACGATCCCGATGATCACCGCGAGCGTGGAGAGGCCAAGGTCGGGCCACGCGAGGATCACGGCGCCCGCGACGAGGTCGAGCAGCGCCACGAAGATGTTGCCTCCGCGCGCCTCCGGTGTCCCCAGCGCTGCCACGAAACGCACGACGCCCGCCACGACGAACCACACCCCGATGATGAGCGTGAACACGACGAGCGTGTCGAAGGGCTTCTTGATCAGAATCAGGCCGGCGATCGCGCTCAACACACCGACCATCGCGAGCAGGCCGCGGCCCTCTCCCCGGCCGAAGATCGAGCCGAAGATCGCCAGCACGCCGTCGACCAACAGGAATATGCCGGCTATCCGGGTGAACGTGGTCAGCGTCTCGTGCGGAGAGAACACGAAGAAGATGCCGACTCCGGCCGTTACGACGCCGAACAGAAGGACCACCCACCAGAGCCTTGTGATGGGCCGGAATTCTTCGGAAACGGTCATCGACACGGCGTGGCGACCTCGTGGAGTCCAGACGACATGTCGTTCAGCTACGACAAATCAGTTCGGAATCCTGCCGGTTTGCTCAGGGGCAAGAGAGCGGCCTTACGGCGACAGCAGCGCCAGGACCCGCTTGAAGAAGCCCGCGTGCTCAGCCTCGCTGACGAGATCCTCGCCTCGCAGCACCAGCGCTCGGGTGTTGCTCGGGCTCGCGTCGTCCATTTGGTCATTGCCGATCAGCGTCGTCTGCAGACGGAAGTAACGATCGTCGTTCATCAGTTGGCGCAGCTCGTAGTCCGTGGTGTCTGCGACGCCGTCGAATACGACGTCCAGAACCGGGCGGGCCCACTCGAGCATGCCCCAGTCCTTTGCGTCGTCGTAGCGGATCGGGCGCTCCAGCTGCCCGGTCCCAAGTGACACGAGCACGATGTCGGCGCCTTCCTCGAAGCGGTGGGCGTCCGCATACGCGCACATGGCGGGATTGTTTGCGAACACCCCACCGTCGACGAGGGCGTAGTAGCCGGCGATCGACTGGGTCTCGAGCTTCAGCGGCTCGAAGTAGGTGGGAGCGGCGGCCGTCGCACGGGCCACCTGCCACATCGGGTAGTCGTCTTCGCCGGAAGGCACTATCGCCTTGCGCCGCTTGAAGAAGAACGGGTCGCGGCCCTCCAGCTCATATGCGGTGACAAGTACCTCCACCAGCGCCTCGGAGAGCTTGGTCTCACCGAGGTAGCGTTTCAGCACAGACTCGAGTCCCGTGTCGGGATATTTCTCGTCCAGGATGCTCCCGACCGCGCGGATCCGGTGGAGAAGAGAGCGGTCGAAGATCTCGGGGCCGTGCTCCACGTAGAGGTCCACGATCTCGCTTGCGTGCCAGCGCGCGACGCCATCTCTGCCCGGCTGGGAGAGCGCCAGCGACAGGATGCCTCCCGTCGACGTGCCCGCGAACATGTCGAACAGCTGGTGCACCCGCTTCCCGCTCTGCCGCTCGAGCTCCGCCAGCACGACGGCGGGGATGATGCCCCGGATGCCGCCGCCGTCTATCGAGAGAATCCTGTACACCCTCTGCGTCTTGTCACCTTTCCACTGGCGACGCGCTTGGTCAATACGACACCCGCGTAGGCTCGTGGCCCGACTTGCGAGACTTCCGCCACGGCGACCTTTGTGCTCATTCCCGGCGCGGGCACCGACCCGCGCGTGTACGCCTCGACGATCGAGGCGCTGGGCGACCTCGGCCACGACGCCCTAGCTCCGCCGCTCCCGCTTGACGAACCGCGCGCGCGCCCCAGCGATCACGCCGATGCCGTCGCCGGCGCTGTGGCCCCAGATGCCGAGCTCGTGGTCGTCGCCCAGTCGCTGGGCGCGTTCACCGGCCCGCTGGTGGCTGCGCGTGTTCCCGTGGCACAGCTCATTCTGCTCGCGCCGATGATTCCCAGGCCGGGGGAGACGGCCGGCGAATGGTGGGCCAACACCGGGCACCAGGACGCCGTCGCCGAGCTGCTCGAGCGACATGGGCCGATGAGCTCATGGGGACGCGAGGCCGTCGCCGAAGTCTTCCTGCACGACGTCGATCCGGCCGTCGCTGCCGCCAACGAGAGGTTCCAGGGCGCGCCCGGAGACGGCATGTTCGCCGAGCCCTGGCCGCTCGACACTTGGCCCGGCGTGCCGACGCGGGTTCTCGCACCGACGGAAGATCGGCTGTTCCCGCGGGACTTCCAGCACCGCGTCACGCGCGAGCGCCTGGGTCTCGAGGTCGACGAGATGGCCGGCGGCCACCTTCCGATGCTCTCGCGCCCCCGGGAGCTCGCCGAGCGCCTGGTCGAGCTCGCCCGGGTACCGCACGCGCGGTGAACGCACCCGCGCTATGGCGCCGCGGCCAGGAGGGGTGGCCACGTAGCTACCCGATCGCCCAGTTTCCGAACGCACCGCTGCTCGTCGCGTTCGCGGGCTCGCTGCTCGCCGCGGTCTCCAGCGGCGGGGCAGAAGACATCGGCCGCGCGGTCTTCATAGTCGGCCTCGGCGTATGGGCATGGAGTGAGGCGATGGACGGGGCCAACTCCTTCCGCCGCCTGCTCGGCGCGGGGGCGCTCGTCTGGCTCGTCGTTCGCTTGGCCGGTGAGCTGTAGACGCTCTGCCGCGATCTTCGGCGCGATGTCAGCCGTTCCGGACGGCCGCCAGTGCGAAGGGGCTTCCCTCGGAGTCCTTGCAGATCGCCCATCTCTCGCCGGGGTGAATCACGGCTCCGCCGAGTGTTTGGACCTTGATCAGAGCTGCCGGTAGGTCCTGGACCTGGAAGTACGGCAGCGAGAACGAGTCACCCGGACCTCGTCCGCGCGCATGCACTCCCACGGCTGCGCCGTCCGAGCGGGTCTGCCACCCCTCTCCCTCGTCAGCGGTGCGGGGCTCGAGCTCGAGCCCCAGCAAACCCGTCCAAAAATCGCGCGCCCGCTGTGCGTCGTCAGCCGGGAACTCGATCAGAGCCAGCCGAGAATCCATGCGGACACGGTACCGCCGGCCGGCGGGCTCAGGTCCCGTCGGAGCCGCGCGTCATGCCTCCAACGAGAACCCCAGAGCCGAGGTGGGCGCCCAGCACCGGTCCCACCTCGGTGCAGAACAGGGGTTCGGTGCCGAAGATCTCGGCGCCCTCCGCGACCAGGCGCGCGGCGTCCTCGGGAGACTGGGCGTGCTGCACGATCCAGTCCGTGGCGCCGCGGTCGTGCAGCTCTTGTAGGTACGCCTTCATTCGCTCCAGGCCCCGGCGCCAGGTCCGGACGCGTTCGACCGGGGTGATCTCGGTGCCGAACGTCAGAATCGGCTTGACCCTGAGCGCCGTCCCCACCATCGCCTGGGCCGCCCCGATTCGCCCCCCGCGGCGCAGGTATTCCAATGTCTCGAGGCAGAACCAGATGTCGAGGCTCTCCCGGGTGCGACGCACGGTATTCACCACCTCGTCCAGCCCCGCGCCCTGCTCGGCCGCGCCGGCGGCGACCAGGACGAGGCAGCCAAGACCCCCGGCGCCTGTCTGGCCGTCAACCACCTCCACGCGGCCGGGATGCCCGCGGTCGGCCAGGATTCGCGCCGCTTCAACCGCGCTCTCACAGGTGCCCGAAAGCCCGCCGGCCAGGTGGATGGAGGCGACGTCCGGCCCTGCCGTTGACGAGCGGCCGTAGCAGCCGAGGAAGTCCCCCACCGAGGGCTGCGAAGTCGTCGGCAGCCGGGGGTTGTCGCGCAGCTGCGCGTAGAAGGCGTCGAGGTCCTCGTACTCGTGCTCGAGTCGCAGATCGCCGTCCCAGCCCACGTAAAGGCTGACCTGGCGAATCCCCCACCTGTCGGACCAGCTCAGGAGGCAGGTACGGGGTGCTGTCGGTGACTATTGCGACACCGTCCCGCACGCCGGGAGGTCGGACGTCTCGAGGGGGGCTCACGAGGGGTGGGAGGCTACCGGTGCCGCTTCGTCAGCGTCCACTTGGCTCCGTTTTGATGGGAGATGAGTTTCTTTTGAACCATCTCCGCGCCGCGTCCGTGAGAGGGGAGTGATGCGTGGTCGTTCGCCTGCGCCGCGGCAACTTGGCACCGCGGCAGCGCGGTCCCGGCCGGGCGCATCGCTCGCGTCGGGCGGGCTTGGTGGCCTCCAGTCCGCCCGGCGCATGACTCCGACAAGCCGCAACACAGGGGGATGCGATGACAACACCAATCGAAGGACTCCAGCGCCGGCACGACGGCTTCGCGGTCGAGATCCGCGAGGCGCAAGCGGTCGCCGTGAGGATGGTCGAGGCGCGCAACGCCCTGCGGGCCAAGGTCCTTCAGGCCCGGGCCGACGTCGCGACTCCATCCGCCCTCGACCGCGAGACCCGATTGGCGGCGCGGGCCAGGCTCGCCCGGGCGCGGCACCAGTACGAGGTGGTTCGCAAGGGTGCGCAGGAAGCGCTCCATCACCTCGCCGTTGTAAAGGCCAATTACTGCCCGGAGTCGGCGCCCAGACCGCTCACCTGACGTTGGAGTTGGGGCTTTGCTACGCCTGTGGCTGGGAGTCGGCCCAGTCGCTCAGGCGCCCCGAGAGCTCGAGCGTCGCCGGGCCCACCTCGACGATCTCGTCGGCGGGCATGTCCGCACGTCGCGCCGCTGCCCGGATCGCATCCGGCGAGGGTGCCTCGTAGAGGCAATAGGTGCGCCGGCGATCCGCACTGAGGAAGGAGAAGACCCAGCGCACGTCCTCACCTGCGTTGATCTCGTCGATCAGCTTGACGTCGTCGCTCGAGACGTCCAGCTGCTCCGCGAATGCGCGCTCGATCATGTAAAGCGGCATGCCGGGATCGTAGCGCGGGTGCCCCGCGTGCGGAGATTCGGACCTCACGCTTCGACGAGGCCGTGACGGTGCGCATAGGAGGCCGCCTCGGTGCGATTTGCGCAGTCGGTCTTGCGCAGGATGCTCCTGATGTGATTCGCCACCGTGTGCTCGCTGATGAACAGCGTCTTGCCGATCTCGCGGTTGCTGAGGCCCCGCGCGACCAGACCGAGGATCTCCACCTCGCGCGTCGAGAGACCCGCCGGAAGGGCGGCGGGCGGCGGGGCGGGTCCGAGCGCGCGGATGCGGCCGAGGAGCGCCGGCATGCCGATCCGCTCGGCCAGCGCGGCCGCCTCCGCGAGCAGTGCTCCGGCGCGGCCCTGTCTCTCCTGGCCCTGGACGAGCAGCAGGCGCGCATACTCGTAGTAGGTATGGGCGAGCCAGGTCGCCGCAGCCATGCGCTCGTTCAGCTCGATCGCGTGCTCGAAGTGGTTCTCTGCGCGCGCCCAGTCGCCGAGCGTCGTGGCGAGCATTCCGAGGTAGCGATCCGCGGCTCCGTAGCACTCGACCAGGTGGCCGACCATCACGTTCCCGCCGGCGAACGGCTCGAGCTCGGGATATACCAGCGCCGCGACGCGCTCGTCGCCGAGAGCTGCGCAGGCGTCGGCCAGATAGGTGAGCGAGGCGAGCCAGATCGACTCGCGGAATGCGTCGAGCCCTTCGCTCGCGACCCGCGACAGCTCCTCCCGGGCCTCCCCTTCCATGCCGAGCTCGGACAGCAGTGAGACGAATCCCGGGCGCCATGCCCCGCCGCGCCCGGACTCGCCGGACAGGATGCGGACCATTGGGGCCACCTCGGCGAGGCGCCCCTGCTCGCGGCGGATGCTGAACATCTGGATGCCGTAGACGCCCGACGCGTCCCGCCCGGTCAGGAGCCGGCTCCACTCGTGCGAGCGGTGCGCCGCGGCTTCGGCATCTTCGAACCGGCCGTCGCACAGGGCGATCGCCGAGCTGTAGTGCTCGGCGACGTGAAGCTGGAACGGCTGAGCCGTCTGCTCGGAGATCTCGAGGAGGGCGGCGACCTCCTCCCGCGCCGAGCCGATGTCACAGAGCGCCACGAAGGTGGGCACCCGCCAGGCCATCGACTCCGCGCGGATCTCGGTGTTGCCGAGCTCCTCCGAGAGCTCCTTCGCCTCCGTGAGCATGTCGAGGATCTCCTGGAGCGAGCTGGTTCCGCGCGACCAGTAGGAGCGCATCAACACCGTCGCCAGAGCGGTGCGGTCGCCCAGCTGCCGGGACATCTCGATCGCATTCGTCCGCACGACCGCCCCGCGCTCGTGCTCCCCCTGGAAGTCGAGTGCCCGAGCCAGTCCGCCGAGCAGCCCGACCCGCAGAGCCGATCTCTCGTCGCCGAGCCCGGTGGTCGCCTCTTCGAGAAGGTCGAGCACGGCCTGGTCGACGAAACCCGGGCGCCAGCTCGTCTCTTCGTAGCCGATCGCCGCTCGCGCCAGGAGCTCCGGGCTGCGAAGCTCCCGCGCGATCTCCGCCGCTGCCGTGAACGCCGCGAGCGCATCGGGCGCCTTCCCCCCGAGATGACTTGCCGCGCCGAGTTCGAGATATGCCTGCGCCCGGTCGGTCGGGCTCTCGATCCCCAGCTCGAGTGCGGTTCGCACGCGCGCCACGGCTTCGTCAAAGGCCAGCGCCGCGGTCGCCGCTCGTGCTGCGAGCAGGTTGTACTCGACGGCACGCCCCGGCGCACCGAACGGCGCAGCGGCGGTGAAGTGGTGCGCCAGGTCGGCGAGCGCCCTGGCCGCGGTCTCGTCGTCGGCTACCAGCGCCTCGCCGACGGCCAGGTGCAGCTCGGCACGCCGGATGCCGCTCAGCCGGTCATAGAGCGCCCGGCGCACGAGCTCGTGTGTGAACCGGTAGGCGAGGGCGCGGGAGGGGATCTCCTCGAGCATCCCGCTGCGGACAGCTTCGTCGAGGGCCGCGAGCAGCTCCGGCTCGGCGAGGTGGGCGGCGCGGCGGAGGACATCGACCTCGAACTCCGGTCCGGCCGTGGCGGCGAGCTCGAGCAGGTCGATCGTCCGCGGCGCCAGGCGGGAGAGCCGCTGGCTGATTACCTCGCGAACGCTTTCGGGCGTGCCGAGCTCGCTCAGGGGCCGGGTCAGCCGGATGGCGCCGCCGGAAACCTCGACGATCCCGGTCTCGACCAGAGTGCGCCAGAGCTCGCAGACGAGGAACGCGTTGCCGTCGGTGAGGTCCTCGATCGCACGCGCAAGCTCGGGGACGCCGGCGCCGGCAGGACCGCCCGCGGCGCGGCGCACGAAGTCGGTCACGTCCTCACCCGAGAGGCCCGCCAGCCGCAGGCGTACGACGTCTTCGGATCGGCGCAGGTCGGCGAGCGTCTCGGACAGCTCGCCCGGCAGCTCCGCCTCGGTGTCGCGGAACGTGCCGAGCAGCAGCATGCGCGCGCTCCCGGCAACCCGCGCGAGGTGACGAAGGAGCAGCAGCGTCGGTGCGTCGGCCCAATGTCCGTCCTCGATCACCAGCAGCACCGGCCGGCGCCGGCTGACGCCCGCGAGCAGATCGGTCACCTCCGTGTGGAGGCGGTGGCGCTCCGTGTCGGGATCGGCCTTGATCGGTGGCGGCAGGTCGCCGAACCGGGCCGGCAGGTCGGGGAGCAGTCGTGTGAGCTCTCCGCCCGCCGTCCCGAGCGCCGCGCGGAACTCCTCCGGCTCCATCACCCGCGCGAGGTGGTCAAGCGCCTCGACGAAGGGTCCGTAGGGCGTGCGCACGACCGCGTCGCAGGCGCCGTAGAGCACGAGCACCCCGTCGCCCGACGCCTCGCGCGCGAACTCGCGTACGAGGCGGCTCTTACCGGAGCCACTCTCGCCGCCCAGCAACGCCACCCTGCGGCCCGAGCCCTCTGCCGCCGGCAACAGCTTGCGAAGCGTTTCCAGTTCGGCGGAGCGCCCGACGAAAGGAAACGCGGACTCGAGCGAGAGCGGACCGGGGAGGTCGTACATTCGGCAGTCCAGCGGGACGATAGTCAGATCTGACTATTCCTGCGCGAACCCATGCCGGTCAGAAGCGGGAAAATCGAGTCAGTCCAGGTCATGACAGCGCGCCCGCCGGCCCCTAGCCTGCTCAGGATCAAGCTTTCGCCGACGAGGAGGATGAAATTGAGCACCGTCACTTCACCAGCACAGGCCGCGGGCCAGGAGCTCTCGGGGTTCCAAGGGGAGCTGATCGGGCCGGACGACGCCGGCTACGGCGCCGCCTGCAAGGTCTATAACGCGATGATCGACCGGCACCCGGCGCTGATCGCGCGCTGCACAAACGCCGAGGACGTCGCCAAGGTGGTCCGCTTTGCGCGCGACCACGACCTCCTGATCGCCGTACGCGGCGGCGGGCACAACGGGGCCGGCCTCGGGACGTGCGACGACGGCGTCGTGATCGACCTGTCCCCGATCAAGGGGATCGAGGTCGACCCTGAGGCCAGGACGGCCCGGGTCGGCGGCGGCTGCACCTGGGGCGAGGTCGACCGGGCCACCAACGAGCACGGCCTTGCCACGCCGAGCGGGATCATCTCGACGACCGGCGTCGGGGGCCTCACGCTTGGGGGCGGCCTCGGCCACCTGACGCGCAAGTACGGCCTTTCGATCGACAACCTGCTCGAGGCGGATGTCGTGCTCGCGAGCGGCGAGCGCGTGCGGGCGGCCGCCGACGAGAATCCGGACCTCTACTGGGCGATCCGCGGCGGCGGCGGCAACTTCGGAGTCGTCACCTCGTTCCTGTTCCGGCTGCACGAGGTCGGCACCATCGTCGGCGGGCCGACCTTCTGGCCCATCGAGGCGACCGCCGAGGTCCTTTCCGCCTACCGCGAGTTCCTGCCGAGCGCGCCGCGCGAGCTGAACGGGTTCTTCGCCGTCACCACCGTGCCGCCGGCGCCGCCCTTCCCGGAGGAGCTCCATCTGCGCAAGGTCTGCGGAGTCGTGTGGTGCTACGCCGGCGCGGACGAGGAGGCTGCGGCCAGCGCTATGGCGCCGCTGCTCGACGCTGTCTCCGAGCCGCTGATGCATGGAGTGCAGCCGATGCCACACCCGATGCTGCAGAGCGCGTTCGACGGGCTCTACCCGCCCGGCGACCAGTGGTACTGGCGGGCGGACTTCGTCAACGAGATCCCCGACGAGGCCGTCCAGCTACACGCCAGGTTCGGCGCCGAGATGCCGACCATGCAGTCGACGATGCACCTGTACCCGATCGACGGTGCCGTACACGACGTCGGCTCCTCCGACACGGCCTGGAGCTACCGGGATTCGCGCTGGGGCGCGGTCTTCGCGGGTGTCGACCCCGACCCCGGAAATGTGGACGCGATCCGGACCTGGACCATCGACTACCACGAGGCCCTGCACCCGCACTCGGCGGGCGGCGCCTACGTGAACATGATGATGGACGAGGGTCAGGAGCGGGTGCGCGCGAGCTACCGTGACAACTACGACCGCCTGGCCCGGATCAAGGCCGAGTACGACCCGGAGAACACCTTCCGCGTCAACCAGAACATCCAGCCGCAGGCTTAGGGGAGCCGCAGGCTTAGGGGGAATCTATGACCCGTCGCGAAAGCGGCGGGTCATTTCCTTGTCTCCCATTTCTCGGAGCACCTCTTGCTCCTCCTTGCCGGCTTGCTCCCTGGAAGCCTCGGACAAAAGCCGCTCGGCGTCGAGGTTGCTTCCGGCAACGATGTCGTCGAGGAACTGGCGCAGCGCGGGCTCGGAGCCTTCTTGAACCTCCTCCACCACGATCGCCTGGCCTTCGAGCTTCACCTCGCCCCAAGCGCCGCCGCCACCGCCGTCCGAGCCAAGCCGCTCGTCGTAGGCGCGAACCCAGAAAGAGCCGGGCAGCGTCACAAGGGGAACCGTGAGCCGGCCGGACTTGACCTCAGCCATGCGCCAATCGATCGCCACGTGAGCCATATCCAAACTCTATTGGCTCGCTAGCGGCTATCGCCTGGGCCGACTACCCGTCTGTGGGGGTCAGCGTCTCGCTCGGCGGGTCCGGGTCTTGTGCCGGGAGCGGGTCGTGTGCCGGGTCCGGGTCTTGTGCCGACGCTCGCCTGGCGACCTTCCTGGCCTTCTTCTCCTGCCGACGCTCGACGAGCTTTCGTTCGCGGTTGCGCTTCGCCGTCGTGGTCCTGGTCTTGCTGCTCGAACCCATGTCCGGGCTGCCCGAGCCTAGAGCGGCTGAACGTTGGCAGCCGCGGGGCCTTTGGGACCCTGCTCGGCGTCGTAGCTCACCTTTGCGCCCTCGGTCAGCGACTTGAACCCGCTGCCCTGGATCGCGTTGTGGTGCACGAACAGATCCTTGCCCTCGTCATCCGGCGTGATGAATCCAAAGCCCTTGTCGTCGCTGAACCATTTCACGGTTCCTGTGGCCATCTTTTGCCCCCTCCGGGGTATGTGCACTGCGAAAACGCGGAGGGTGCACAGGGGCAACGACTACGAAACGCGAGGCACGGGTTTGGTCGAACGTGGTGCCCGACCCGTGGGACGAGTCTAGCGCCTGACATGGTCGAGTTACCGTTAGGGCATGCCAAAGACACTGATAGTGGCCGAGAAGCCCTCGGTCGCCCGCGACATCTCCTCCGCACTTCCTGGCTCGTTCAGCCCCAGCCGGGACAAGACCCATCTGGTCGGGGACGGGCATGTCATCACGTGGGCCGTGGGGCAGCTCGTCGGGCTTGCCCCGCCTGATTCCTACGACCCGCGGTTCAAGAAGTGGCGCTTCGCCGATCTGCCGATCCTGCCGGAGCGGTTCACCCTCGTCCCCAACGACGAGAAGTCCAAGAAGCAGCTGGACGCGATCCACAAGCTCATGAAGAGCGACGAGGTCGAGGACGTGGTCAACGCCTGCGATGCGGCACGCGAGGGCGAGTTGATCTTCGCCTACATCTACGAGACCGCGGAGGACCGAGCAAGCCGGTGCAGTCGGCTGTGGCTGAACTCGATGACCTCGAAGGCGATCGTCGATGCATTCGCGCACCTTCGTCCCGGCGAGGACATGAAGCCGCTGGAGGCGGCGGCGCGCTCACGTGCCGAGGCCGACTGGCTGGTGGGCATGAACGCCACCCGCGCCGCGACCGTCCGGCTGCGGGCGGCGTTCGACGGCACGGTCGCGCTCGGGCGCGTCCAGACGCCGACGCTCGCTCTCGTCGCCCGGCGAGAGGAGGAGATCCGCGCGTTCAAGCCCGAGCCGTACTGGCTGGTGGAGGCCGACTTCGCGGCTGACGGGCGAGCGCCTCTACTCGGGCCGCTACCTCGGCGGCAAGCGGATCGACGAGCGCTGGCCGGCCAGATCGTCGGAGGACTGCCGCGACCAGCGCGGGCAGATCACGAAGCTCGAGAAGAAGGAGGAGCGCGAGCGCTCTCAGCTCCTCTACGACCTCACTCCCTCCAGCGAGACGGGAACACCAGGTTCGGCTTCTCGGCCAAGCGCACGCTCGGCGGCGGCCCAGAAGCTCTACGAGCAGCACAAGGCGATCACCTATCCGCGCACCAACTCGCGCTGGCTCTCGAGCGACATGATCGGCGAGATCCGGCCGACCGCCGAGCTGGTCGGCCACAACCGCGAGTACGCGCAGGGAGCCGAGTACGTGAGCGGCCTCGCGGAGCTGCCGCTCGGGCGGGTGGTGAACGACAAGAAGGTGGAGGACCACCACGCGATCATCCCCACGCAAGTCCACGCACGACCTGGCGAAGATGGGCGCGGACGAGAAGAAGGTCTACGACCTGGTGGCCAAGCGCTTCCTGGCGATCTTCCATCCCGAGGCGGTCTTCGAGCGCACGCGCGTGGAGACCACGGTCGCCGAGCACGTGTTCCGCACCAGCGGCCGGCGTGCTGCTCGAGGCCGGCTGGAACGCCGGTCTACGGCGCAGGAGGCCGGACTCGCCGACGGGCCCGACGACGACACCGGCGGCGACCAGCTGCTGCCCAAGCTCGAGCAGGGCGAGAACGTGGCAGACGCGCCGCGTCGAGTCGATGCGCAAGGAGACCCAGCCGCCGAGGCGGTTCACCGAAGCGTCGCTGCTCGGGCGCGATGGAGACCGCGGGCAAGGACATCGAGGATGCCGAGCTGCGCGAGGCGATGAAGGACTCGGGCATCGGCACGCCGGCGACTCGCGCCTCCATCATCGAGCGGCTCATCGCCGTGGAGTACATCGAGCGCGAGGGCAGGGCGCTCCACGCCACCGAGAAGGGCGTCCAGGTGATTCGCCTGCTGGGCGAGCACGCGCTCACCTCCCCGGAGCTCACCGGGCACTGGGAGCAGCGCCTCGGGCTGATCGCCCAGGGCGAGGAGAGCCGCCCGTCGTTCATGCGCGACATCGCAAGCTTCACCAAGCAGACGGTCGAGCAGCTCGACAGGCTGAAGGGCGTGAAGATCGAGCGGGCCAAGCTCGGCCCCTGCCCGGTCTGCGGCAGGGACGTGACGGAGAACCGCAAGGGCTATTCCTGCTGGTCGCGGGACGATCCCGGCTGCGGGTTCGTGATCTGGAAGAAGAAGGCCGGGAAGAACCTTCCCGTGGCGGTCGCCAAGGAGCTGATGGAGGGCTTGGCGCAGTCGGTCAAGCAGGGTGACGAACCTCCCGCGGGCCGCACGGCCAAGCCCGTGACCGGCTTCAAGGGCCGCTCGGGGCGCTCGTTCCGCGCCAAGCTGAAGATCGAGAAGACGCCCGAGGACAAATGGCGGGTGGACTTCGACGAGGACTGGGCGTCGGGTCAGGCCGAGGCGCCGGCGCTCGCGGAGTAGCGCCTCGTGGCCCACTGAATGTCAGATCGCATCGTCATCCTCGGAGCAGGCTTCGGTGGTCTCGAGCTCTCGACCACGTTGTCGGAAGCGCTCGGCGACACGGTCGACGTGACCCTGATCGACAAGAGCGATGCGTTCGTGTTCGGGTTCTCAAAGCTCGACGTGATGTTCGGTCGCGCGATGCCGGACGCGGTCCGGTTGGCCTATAGCGAGATTGCAAAGCCCGGTGTGCGCGTGGTGCGGGAGACGGTCACGGCAATCGACCCCGAGGCCCGGCGGGTGACCACGGATGCGGGGATCCACGAGGCCGACGTCCTGGTGATCGCGCTCGGCGCGGACTACGACATGGACGCCACGCCCGGCCTTGCTGAGGGCGGCAACGAGTTCTACTCCGTAGCAGGCGCCGAGCGGCTGGCCGGAATCATCCCAACGTTTTCGCAGGGGCATGCTGTCATCGGCGTGTGCGGCGCACCGTTCAAGTGCCCACCGGCGCCGAGCGAGTGTGCGTTGCTCCTGGATGACGAGCTGACAGCGCGTGGGGTCCGCGACGCCTGCCAGATCTCGTTCGTGATTCCGTTAGGCACGCCGGTGCCGCCCTCGCCGGAGACCTCTGCTGCCCTGATGAAGGAGTTCGCCGAGCGAGATATCACGCTGATCTCCAGTCGCCGCGTGAGCGCGCTCGATCCGGGACGCAGTGTCGCGGTGCTCGATGACGGCTCCGAGTTGCGGTTCGACCTCTTTCTCGGCGTGCCGAAGCACCGTGCCCCCGACGTCGTCATCGCCAGCGGCATGACCGAGGATGGCTATGTGCCTGTGGACTCGGCCACGCTCGAGACAAGGTTCCCCGGCGTATACGCAGTCGGCGACGTCGCGACGGCGGGCGTGCCGAAGGCCGGCACTTTCGCTGAGGGCGCTGCGCGCATCGTGGGACAGACGCTGATCGCCACATTGCGAAAGGGCGAGCGGCCGGGCCCTTACCTCGGGCGCGGCACGTGCTACATCGAGTTCGGTCGAGGCCGCGTCGGCAGCGTGGATATCGACTTCCTGTCGGGTCCCACCCGGACCGGGAGCTTCAACGCGCCGTCGGCCGCCCTGGTCGCCGAGAAGGAGTACTTCGGCTCCAGCCGCCGCACCCGCTGGTTCGGGCACTGACGCGGCGGGATTCGAACCCGTACCTAGAACGACGTTCCGAGTACCACCGGGACCACGGCCTGCGCTCCGGCTCGCCGCAGCTGGCCGCCGACCATCGCGAGCGTCCAGCCCGAGAAGCGCCGGTCGTCGAGGAGGATGCCGGCGCCGGCCGGGGGAGTCGCGGTGACCGTGAAGGCTCCGCGGACGTTGGCGGCCTGCTGCACCGCGTTGGCCATCTCGCGCTGGGGCGGACGAGGTTCCGTGCGCGCGATCAGGGCGACGCTGCTCGATGCCGAGCTCCTCGGCGAGGCGCTCGCGCCAGCCGGATACAGACGTCGCCCCGGCGCGCGGACGGGACGGTCGTCACCCAGGCGACCGACGTGCCGGCACCGCGCACGATGTCGGCCAGGGCGACCACGATCTCGTCGTCAAGGCGCTCGGCCCGGAAGCCCGCGCTCGATCGCCGGCCACCAGCCGCCGTCGCCGACGCGGGCGAGCGCCCACCCGGGCTCAGTGCGCGCGTCCTCGGGGATCTTTCGCATCGTCCCGCCGGCATCCGGCGCCATCTTGCGTACCTCGAGCTCGAGCGGCCGTGAGCGCAGATGGCGCTGGGCGAGCTCCACCAGCCGGGCTGCCGGCGGGTCGGCGAACCGCGGCGCCGTGCACACCGAGCATCGCCCGCAGTCCTGCGGATCGGGGTCGTCGAGCTCCTCCTGCAGGACGCGCATGAGACAGCGGCCGTCGGTGCCGTAGGCGGCCATCGCGGTCTGCTCGGCACGGCGCAGCGCGGTCACCTGCTCGTACCGTTCGGCGTCGTAGCTCCAGTCGCTGCCGGGCACCGACTGCCAGCGGTTGCCCGAGCGCGTCACCGCGCCCTCCACGTCGAGGATCTTCAGCATCGCCTCGATGCGTCCCTTGCCGAGGTTCACCACGCCCATCAGCTGGGTCACGTCGTGCGGCCATCCCTGCCCGCGACCTCCAGGTCGTCGAGCACCGCTCGGACGCGCTCCTGCGCCGGGAACGCCTGCTCGATGAAGAAGTCCTGGATGCGACGGTCCTCGTCGCCGCGCAGCAGGATCGACATCTGCATGATCGACGCCGCCGCCCGGCGCGGCCGACCTGCTGGTAGTAGGAGACGACCGAGCCCGGAGCCTGGAAGTGCACGACGAAGGTCAGGTCGGCCTTGTCGTAGCCCATGCCGAGCGCACTGGTGGCGACCACGGCCTTGATCTCGTTGTGCAGCAGGCGCTCCTCCGTCGCGATTCGCTCGCCGGTCTCCTGCTCGCCGCTGTAGGAGCAGGGCGGCGATGCCGTTGGCGGTCAGGAACGTCGCGACCTGCTCGGCGTCGCGCTTGGTCAGCGTGTAGACGATGCCCGAGCCCGGCAGCGACGGAAGGTGCTCCACCAGCCATGCGAGTCGCTCTGCGGGTCGCGGTAGCTCCAGCATCTCGAGGCGCAGGCTCGTGCGCGCGAGCGGACCGCGGTACGAGCGCAGCCGATCGCCCTTCTGGCGGCCCAGTTGCTCCAGCACGTCGCCCACCACGCGGTCGTTGGCGGTCGCCGTGGTCCCGAGCACCGCGACGTCGGGGCCGAGCGCGTCGAGCATGTCCTTCACCCGCCGGTAGTCGGGCCGGAAGTCGTGGCCCCAGTCGGAGATGCAGTGCGCCTCGTCGATCACCAGCAGGCCGACCGAGGCCGCGAACGTGGGCAGCATGTCCTCGCGAAAGCGCGGGTTGTTCAGCCGCTCGGGGCTGATGAGCAGCAGGTCGACCGTCCCGGCAGCGAGGAGCTCGCGCACCTTGTCCCACTCATCGCGGTTGGTGCTGTTGACCGTGTGCGCGCGCAGCCCGAGCCGCTCGGCGGCGGCGATCTGGTTGCGCATCAGCGCGAGCAGCGGGCTGACGATCAGGGTCGGGCCCGCGCCGGCCTCGCGCAGCAGCGCCGTGGCGACGAAGTACACGGCCGACTTGCCCCACCCGGTGCGCTGGACGCACAGAACGCGCGCGCGGTCGGCGACGATGTCCTCGATCGCCTCTCGCTGATCCGGGCGAAACTCCGCCGCCGGATCCCCCGTGAGCGTTCGAAGCCGGTCGAGAGCGACAGGGGCGTTTTCCGCTCTGCGAACCGTCCCGCGCGTGCCGCTCAATCAGGCCACGCGACCTCGGCCTGGACGCCGTCGCCGTCCTCCGGACGATCGGAGCCGATCGCGATCATCTCGAGGCCGTCGTCACCGGCCTCCAGGGCGCGGACAACCGCCGGGCTTATGCGAACCACGTCCCATTGCCGCAGGTCGTGGACCTCGTCGCCGAGCAGTATCCGGCCCCCGCCTGCCACGACGACGTAGATCTCCTCCTGCTCGCGGTGATGGTGGCCCATCGGTGCACGAAGACCCGGGGCGTAGCGGAAGAAGCTGACCCCCAGATGCTCTGAGTCCAGGTGCTTGCGGGCGAAGCGTCCTTCCACTCCAGGCGCCCGGTCGCCGACCGAGTCTTCGATCTCTTTGAGGTTGATGATCGAGTAGTCGCTCACGGATCGATCGTACCGGTGACCTGCTGCGTGATCGGTCATCCTTGCTGTGTGTCCGATTCCGCAGCCATACCGCTGGAGACAGAGGATTGCGCCATCCTCGATCTCGAGTGCGCCACGGTCGCCGGTCACACCTGCAAGGTCGTCGTTCTCGCCGCGCCCGCACCGGCCGTCGAAGAAATCCGAGTCCTGATCGGCTCCCGCATCGGCTCGGCTCCGGTGCTGACGGCGGTGCTGAGCGGTGAAGGTGATGAGCGCGTCTTGGTGCAGGACCGCGAGTTCGACGTTCGGCGCCACGTCGGATCGCTGTCGGACACCGAGGTCCCTGAGGCGGATCTGCCCGGCTGCGTCACGTCGCTGTTCGAGGAACGGCTGCCACGCGACCGGCCGCTGTGGCGGATCGACCTCGTGAAGCTCGAGGGTGGGCGTGCCGCGCTCGTCTGGCGACTCCACCATGCGATCGCCGACGGCACTGCCGCGATCCGCCTGGCTGACGCCCTTCTGTGGGATCGCGAGGACTCGGACTCGGACTCGAGACGGCCGAGCCGCGCGGCGTCACCCCATGCCGATGACGAGCGCCGCCGTGCCCACCTTGGCGCGTTCATACGCCGCGAGTTCGGCGAGTCCTGGCACCACTCGCCGTTCGACGGCGAGATCGGGACCCGCAGGCTGGTTGCCTTCGCGCGGGTGCCTCTTCGGACGCTGCACGACGCCGCGAAGACGATTTGTGGCGCAAGCGTCAACGACGCAGTTCTGGCCGTGGTGGCCGGTGGCCTGCGGGACTGGCTCGTGGACCATCATGGCGATCTCGGTTCGCTGCGGATGCGAGTCCCCGTCAGCCTTCATTCAGAGGGTGACGACGCGGCGAACCGCGACTCGTTCTTCACGTTGCCGGTGTCCCTTTCCGAGGCGGACCCGGTCACGCGCCTCCACGAGATCCACCGCCGGACGGCAGCGCGAAAGCGGGAGCACGACGCGGAGCAGCTGGAGCAGCTCACGGCAACGCTGGCCAGAGCTTCGCCGAATCTCGCGCGGCTCGCGCAGCGGATCGAGGCGACCCCGCGCAGCTTCGCGCTCGCCGTCTCGAACGTGCCCGGTCCGCGGCGGGCCGTGAGCGTTCTGGGCTCGCCCGTCGAGTCCATGCATTCGCTGGCGGAGATCGGAATGAACCACGCGCTCCGCGTGGCCGTCGTGTCGGTCAGCGGCGAGCTGTGCTTCGGCCTGATCGCCGATCCGGCGATCGTCGACGATCTCGACGTGATGGGACGCGGCATCGAGGCGCATGCGGCGGCGCTCGCCTCGGCTGCGCTTCCCTGAGAGCGAAGGACGCCACCGGCGGCTTGCGCCCACGGTCGGCCCTACCATCAAGCTGTGGCGTTGATCCTGCTCGCCGAAGACGACGAAGGCATCCGCTTGCCACTCGTGCGCGCACTGGAGCGCGAGGGTCATCATGTCGAGGCGGTGGCCACGGGCAATGACGCCGTCGCGGCCGGCGTCGACGGGACGCACGACTTGCTCGTCCTCGACATCGGATTGCCAGGGGTCGATGGCCTCGAGGTCTGCCATCGCGTGCGAGAGGGGCGTCCCGCTGTGCCGATCGTGTTCCTCACCGCTCAGGACGGCGAGATGGAGACCATCAGGGGTCTCGACGCCGGTGCCGACGATTACATAACCAAGCCGTTTCGCCTCACCGAGCTGATGGCGCGCGTGCGCTCCCAGTTGCGGCGTCTCACCGCGGAGCAGCTCAGCGCAGGTGATGTTCGAGTCGACGTCGCCGCGCGCAGGGCATGGCAAGGAGACCGGGAGCTCGACCTCTCGCCGAAGGAGTTCGACCTGCTCGCCTTGCTCGTCCGCGAGGCCGGGCGCGTGGTGACGCGCGAGCGCATCATGGCCGAGGTGTGGGACGAGAATTGGTTCGGGTCGACCAAGACTCTCGACATGCACGTCTCGTGGTTGCGGCGCAAGCTCGGCGAAGACGCCGACGCTCCCCACAGGATCGTGACGGTGCGCGGCGTCGGCCTGCGCTTCGAGCCCTAGCTCGTGCGGCGCCGGCTCATCGTCTCGACGGCACTGATCGCGCTGGCGGCCGTGATCGTTCTGGGCGTGCCGCTCGGCGCCGTCGAGGCGGCGCGCCTCCGGGAGGACTCGACCAGCCGTCTGGAGCGTGAGGCTGATGCCGCCGCGGGTGCGATCGACGACCGGCTCGAGCGCCGTCAGGCGATCACCCCGGCCCTTTTGCGCCGGTTCATGCGCCCATCGCACCGGATCACCGTCACCACCCGCGACGGACAGCGGATTTCGACCGGCCCGGCGGTGGGCAGCAGCATTCTCGTTGCGCACGCGGGATCGGCTCGTGGCGGGGCGGTGGCGGCGGAGGCGCCGAGGACCGAGCTCGACCGGCGAGTGCACCGCGAATGGCTGCTGATCGGGTTGCTGGCGCTCGGAGGCGTGATCACCGCGGTCGTGCTCGCCGCCGTGCAGGCGCGGCGTCTGGCGCAACCGCTCGAAGTGATCGCGCGTCGCTCGGCTCAGCTGGGCGAGGGAGACTTCTCCGTCCGCGTGGGTCACTTCGGAGTCCCGGAATTCGACGCGATCGGACAGGGATTCGACAGCAGCGCCGCCAGGATCGCGGAGCTGGTCGCGCGGGAGCGTGAGTTCTCGGCGAACGTCTCTCACCAGCTCAGGACTCCGCTGACGGCGCTCCGCCTGCGCATCGAGGAGGCGGAGGGCGAGGTCGATCCGAGCGATCGCCGGCGCGAGCTCGACGCCGCCTTGGCCGAGGCCGACCGGCTCGAGACAACCATCGGCGACCTGCTCGCCCACGCGCGCCAGGCGAGCACCGCTGAGCCGATCACCGTCAATCTCGGGGGTGTTGCGTACGATCACGCCGGCACCTGGAGACCTGTCTTCGCACGCTCCGGGCGGGTGCTCGACGTTGTGGCGGCCAAGAACGTGCTGGCGCGTGCGTCACGTGGAACGGTCGGCCAGGTGCTCGACGTCCTGCTCGACAACTCCCTCCGCCACGGTGCGGGGGCGACCCGGATCGAGGTGACGAGCGACGCGGCGAAGCGCGTGCATTGCCGTAGGGGACGGGGGCCTCGGAGTCCCCGACCCCGAGCGCGACCGCATCTTCGAGCGCGGCACCTCGCGTGCGGGAGGCACCGGCATCGGGCTCCACCTCGCCAGGGCGCTGGCACAGGCGGACGGCGGCAGCCTCGGGATCGCCGCGGGATCCGCAGCGCGGTTCGAGCTGCGGCTGCCGCTGGTGTCGGCCTAGCGCTCGGTGGCGATCAGAAGCGCGAGCTTCGGGCATGCGTCTGCGGCCCGGCGGGCATGCGCGAGAAGCTCCTCCGGGATCGGGCCACGGTCGACGATCGGGTAGCCCCAGTCGTCGAGCTCGATCCACTCAGGGAACAGCTCCGCGCAGACCCCATTTCCGGTGCAGGCGATCGGGTCGACACGCAGGCGCGCGGTCATGCGGCCATCCGCATGACGTTCGAGGTGGTCACGAGCGTGGTCGGCTGGACGCATGCTTTGCACGGGCCGTAGGCGACGTGGTCGGTGAGCTCGTCGGCGAACACCCGCACCCCGCTGGCAAGGAAGCGCGCCGCTCCATCGGGCAGGCGGCACGCGCCTCTGCCGGTAACGTCACCACACCACCGCGACAGCCGTTGGTGGCAGTCGTGCGGTGCGCGACCTGCCGCCATGTCAGCCACCAGCGCGGCGAGGGCGGGTAGGCCGTTGGAACAGGGCCCGCACTGGTGCGCGCTCTGATCCGCGAGCCAGGCCATCGTCGCGGCCAGCTCCTGAACCGGACACGCCGACTCGTCCAGGGCGACGATCACGCCCGCGGCGAGGCTGCCGCCATGCGCTCGCAGGCTGTCGTCGTCCAGCGTGACCGCCGGAATCCGCTCCGCCGGAATCCAGGTGCCGTGAAACCCGCCCACGAGCACGGCGCGCAATGTCCGCATGCGCGCGCCGGCCGCGCCCAGTGCCTCCTCGAGCCGGGCTCCGCACGCGATCTCCTGTACGCCCGGAATCCCGACTGCCCCGGAGACGGTGACGAGTGCCGAGCCCGGGTGTTCTGCGGTCCCGACCTGCCGGAACCAGGCTGGTCCGTGGCGATCGATAAGCGCGAGGTGGGCGAGGGTCTCCGGGTTCTGGACGAGCGTCGGGCGGCGCCGCAGGCCGCGCTCGAATGGAAGCGGCGGGGTCAGGGAGGGCTTGAGGGGCCCGCCGTTCAGGTAACGGATGAGCGCGCCCTCCTGGCCTCCGAGGTAGACGGGAGGAACGCCCTTCAGCTTGACCCGCCGACCCAGCCCCCGCTCCTTGATCGCCCGCCGCGTCGCGTCACGGGCGGCTACGGCGTCGTCGCGCACGGCGATCACGACCTCGTCCGCCTCGACGGCGGAGGCGGCGGCCAGCGCGCCGTCCAGCACCAGGTGAGGCGTGCGCTCGAGGAGAAGCCGGTCCTTGAAGCTCATCGACTCTCCTTCCGCGGCGTTCACCAGCACGGCCCGCGAGCCCGGCTGGCGCGCCACGCTGCGCAGCTTCGCCGCCGTGGGGAACGACGCTCCGCCGCGGCCGCGAAGCCCCGACAGCTCGGCGGCGTCGAACAAGCCCGGCCCACCCTTTGACTGCGCCCCGTGAACGGACTGGTGCTCCGCCAGGGAGAGCGTGACGCCTGAGTCGAGCCCGGCGAGCAGCCTCGGCAGGCTCATGGTGCGGGCCTCTGGACAGGATTTCCATGCACCTGTCCGCCGACGGCACCCTCATCGAGGGTCAGGTCGACAGCGAGTCGCACGGCGCGTCCGTCCGCGGAGCCGACGAGCGAGCGGATCTGCCTGTTCTGCAGGAACTGGACGCGTCCGCGGTAACGACCCGGGTCGCTCGGCGGACCGAGGCTCACCGAACTGCGATCCATATGCAGTCCGCCACCGGCGAGCGCCTCCCCGCCAAGGCGGATCCTGAGGACCCCGCTTGGCCCGTTGGTCAGCCGCATCGGCAGGTCGAGCACGGCCGTTCCGTCGCCGCTCTGCCCGTCGTGGATGGTTCCGGTGAGCTGCGCATCGAACGGCTTGGTGAAGGCATCGGCCCGGGTTGTCGAGGTGCCGGCGATTGCCTTCGGCCTGAATGCCGCCAGCACGCTGGCGGGGGTTCCGGCTCGCCTGGCCCAGCCCTGCGCGAGGGGCCCCTGCACCAGCCAGACCGCGAGCGCGATCCCGGCCATCAGCGTGGCGGCAGCGGTTCCGAAACGAGCGGCCGGGTCCGTCGTCCCGGCGACACGGCTGGCGAGCGCCACAACCACCGCACCCACACAGGCCATCGTGAGCACCAGCATCCAGGTGGTCTTGATGTCCGAGCCACTGCCAAGTCCATGCAAGACCGCCACCGGCCAGCACGCGTATGCCAGCCAGTGCAGACCGTGCCAGGCTCGGTAGCCCAGGCGCCGGCGGATGAGGCTGGTCAGGACCAGCGCGACCAGGAGGTCGGAGGCCAGGGCTCCGAGCCCCACCCATACCGGCCGGTAGTTGGCCGAGAAAGGGACGACGGCGTTCAGAACGGTGATCGGCGGGAAGGGGTCGAGCAGCGTCGTGCCGACGTGGACCGCGAGCAGCACGATCGCCAGCAGCGAAATCGTCCGGTGGAGGCTGCCGACAGCGAACCGGGGAGCCCGGCCGGGCTGCCAGAGGCGGACCTGGCCGATCCCGAGGACCACGCTGGCGGTCAGCAGGACAAGCGTCACCGCGCCGGCGCCGCGGGTCGCGTACCAGAGCGCCGAGGGCCCGTGGGTGGCCGCGATGGTCACGGGGCGACTCGCTCCGCGGGCCAGCCGGCAACGGTGAGCACCGCGCCGTCGCGTGCGACCAGCCGTGCCGGCAGACGGTGGGACTCGAGCCAATCGGGGGCGGAGTCATCCAGCACGATCGCCGCCGTGCTGGCGGTGTTGGCGTCGACGCAGCTGCCGGCCGCGACGCTCACGGTGCGCCAGCGCGAACGCGCGGGCCGGCTGGTCCGCGGGTCGATGATGTGATGGCTCGCCGTGCCCCAGCACCGGGCAGTCGTGCTCGATGTCGCGAGGCCACCCGAGCGGATCGTCAGCGACTGGCCGGGAGCGGTGAGGGAGGCCCGATGATCGTCCGCGACTCGCACGGGCCAGCCCTGCGGAGGCTGGGTGCCCGCCACCGCGATGTCGCCGCCGAGGTTGACCAGCACGCCGCAGCCGGCTGCCGCGGCGGCGGCGGTCGCGGCCCGGTCTGCCGCGAGTGCCTTCGCTGTTGCGCCGAGGTCGAGCTGCACGCCGGCCGGAATGGTCACGCGCCCGCGAACGCGGTCGACGCAGACCGCCCGCCAGCCCGGCACCCGCCGGGCGGATAGCGCCTGTGTTGGCTCGCGCAGCCCGGCAGAGAACGTGCGGTCGTATCCGGCGAGGATCAGGGCCTCGCCGACTGTGGGATCGACCGCGCCGTTGCTGAGCTCGGCGGCGCGCAGCGCGGCCCCGATGGCCTCCAGCAGCAGCGGGGTCACCGCAGTCGGCCGGCCGGCGCCCGCGTTAAGTCGAGAAAGCTCTGAGTCCTCGCGAAACCGGCTGCACGACAGGTCGATCGCGGCAAGCTCGGCCTCGACGGCGGAACGTGCCGCCGCCATCGCTTGTGGTCGGCGGACCACGACGCTCGCTGTCGTGCCGAGCGCGGGCCACCGCGCGGTCGCGGGCCCGGTCACGACGCGCCTGACACCTCAGGGGCCGGCGCCTGCTCCGGGGCCGCGGCGGCCGGTGGCTGGCTGGGCGCCTGGAGCGGGGTGGGCGCGCCGGAGATCGCCGGCACGTGTTGGGGCGGCGGGACGGTCAGGTGGGAGTGGGACCGGCCGGCGGTCGCCGAGACGCGTGTGGCGTGAGCCCTCCCGTCGTGTCCCTTGAAGGCGTGCGCCGCGGCGATCGAGAAGGCCGCGGTGAGGCCGGCCGCGACCAGGCCGGTCATCCAGGCGATGGCGCGCGTTCCGCGCAGCCACCGGTCGCGGGCGGCCGGATCGGTCGCAGGCCCGGCCGTCATGGCACGGCCCACCGTTGCCGGTGACTCGTCACGGCTCGCCTCGGGGTCAAAAGGCCTGGTCGCCATGCCAACCCGTGATCGAGGGGAGGAGCGCCACCGCCACCACGAGACCCGCGGCGATCGATGTGACGAGTAATGCGACGCGCAGGCCCGACCCCGGAATCTCCCTACGCCGGGCGGTCGTCCAGTCCGAGCCCAGGGAACGGGCCATCGTCGGCAGATAGGCGAGGAAATGGATACCGAACGCCGCAGCCCAGACGATGAAGCTGACCTGGTGCAACTGGAGTAGCCACCCGGTCCGGCGGCCCGCGATCAACAGCGCGACGCCGGTGGAGAACACGCCCAGCGTGGCCGCGACCAGAACCGGCGCGAGCAGACGCAGCGGCATCAGCGGCGGCCCCTTCTCCCGGTAGGGCCGCGTCCCTGCGTAGTAGCGGGCAAACCGGTATCCGGTGCTGCCGAGCTTCACCAATACGGGCGGGATCAGGGCGATTCCGATGAACATGTGCGGAACGCGGAGCGGGCCCAGATCGAGGAGCGTCAGTCCCTCGGCGGCCAGGAGCAGGGTGAGCACCGCCGCCACGGCACTGGTGAGAGCCTCGTTGCCCTCGGTCCCGCCGAGACGGTCGAGGGACGTCGACCGGCCCCTGGTCTGCTGCTGGTACGCACTCATCTGGGGGAAATGGTGTGTCCCGGCCGGTCAAGGAACGGCAAAGGCCGCCTGAAGCCAACCTGAATGCCAAGGGCGCCACTCGCGCGCGGGCCCGCCCCGCGCGCGAGTAAAGGACAGCTCTGTCTAGTGGAGCGTCAGCTGGCGGGCAGCGCTCGGCTGCAGGCCATTGGCGGTCCGCTTGTTGATGAACAGCATGTAGGGCCCGGGCGGCAGGACCCCGGAAGCGCCTGGGACGGACACCTGCAGGCTGCCGTTGGACCGTGAGGTGATCGGAAGCTCCACAGCACGCTGGTCACCGTCGACGAGGTGGGTCAGCGCGGTGTTGCGCACCAGCATCACGGAGGCGATTTGATCCGCCTGCGGCGTTGCGACCGTCACGCTCGCGCCTCGGTCGAAGTTGGCCGACACCGAGCTGATGGTCGGCCGCGGTCCCCATGACATGTATGGAGGGTTGTAGATCTCGAAGGTCGGATCGCGGAAGTTGTTCGAGAAGCCGCCCGGGATGGTGGAGTTGAACGTGTCGAGCGCCGCGATCGGGGCGTGGCCGCCGACCAGCACCTGTCCGCTCGGCAGCAGGATCGCCGTGTTGTGGTAGGTGCGCTCCGCGTGGGCGGTCGCCATCGGTGCCCACTTGCCGGTTTCCGGGTCGAATTGCTCGGCCTGCTTGATCGCGAAGCCGGTGCCTGGCGCGACGACTTCGTCAGCTGTAGCTCCCGAGAAGGCCATCACCTTCCCGGTCGGGAGCAGAACAGCCGTCGAGTACCAGCGCGCCTTCGTCAGCGGGCCGGTGGCCGTCGAGGAGAAGGCGTCGCCGTGCGCGGTGTCGACCGCATTGATCTCGCTCGCGGTCGTCGGCAGATAGGTGCCGGGTGTCGTTCCGAGTATCCCGCCGGCGGAGAGGAACTGCGCCTTCGTGTAGGGCGGCTTCAGCGGGAGCATGATCGAGAACGACGAGCCGCGGAAACCGAGCGTCGGCGAAACGTTGAGATTCCCGAGGTCCGCGGAGACGCCCAGCGGGACCCCGAGGCTCTTCCAGCTCTTCGCGGCCGGGTCGTAGGCCGCGGCGGAGATCCACGTCGCCTCGTCGTAGGCCTGGCCGAACGGGTTGAACACCTGGCCGGCCGCGTCGTAGTAGACCTTGCCGTCCGGGAGCAGGTGCAGCCGCGGGTACAGCGGCAGCGAGCGGCTGGCGCTTTCCCCGTTGGCGGTCCACTTGCCGCTGGCCACGTCGTACGTCTCCGTCTGGCGCACGTTCGTCCCGGAGTCGAGGAGGTGCTCGGGGTAGGCCGGCTTGGCGAGCTTGGTCACTCCGCTGGCGACGAACACGTTTCCGTTGGGAAGGGTGACGAGGCTCGGATACCAGCGCCCGTAGTTCATCTGCCCGCTCTGCGTCCAGGTGTTCGAGCGGGGGTCGTAGATGCGCGTGTTGCGCAGGCCTTCGAGCTCCACCAGGCCCAGGTCCGATCCGGGCACGTGCGGCTCGCTGTAGTAGTGCGTGCCGCCCGGTGTGAGCACGCGTCCGTCGGGGAGCAGGACCTGGTCGGAGCAGAAGAGGGCGCCGGGGGCCCCGCCCGGGTCGTTGAGTATCTGCTCGAGCGGCCCGGGGGCGTTGGGCACCAGGTATTCCGTGTTTCCGCTGCCGTCCGCGCCACCGTCGACCGGAGTGGGTTCAGACCAGGTCGGGCCCGACAGGTCGAGCAGCCGGCTCTGGTCGTTGACTGCCTTGTCGCCGAGCTCGGCGACGATGGTCAGGTCGACGTCCTCCTCGGCCTCGAGGCCGTCCCAGTAGACGAGCTTGCCGTTCGGCAGCGCGACGATGTTGACGGCAGTCGGCTTGCATGCGATCTCGGCTTCAGTCTCGCTCAGCGGGGTGCCATGCGGGCAGTCCGGGCCGGGTTCTACGAATGGGCTCGAGAACTCACCTACGTCGGCGGGACTGTCGCTCGCGAAGGCGGGGTCGCCCAGTGACATCAACCCGAGCACCGCCACCACCGCCGCCACCATCAAGCCGCGCCGAGGTCCCACCCGAAGACGTTGCATGCTTCGCTCTCCCCCGTGGAAGTTGTACGTTCGCCATACCCCGAATTGGCGGCGAATATTCGGGAGTTAGTGCGCGCTGATTTCCGAGCGCAGCGAGTCGAGCACCTCGGGCGTGCTCATCATCGCCACGCCGATGGCGGCCAACTCGTGCTCGCCGCGTTCGTACAGCCCCGAGAGAGCGTCGCTGGCGACGACTACTCGAAAGTCACGTTCGCTCGCCTCATAGATCGACGTGCGCGGGCAGTTGGGAAAATTGCAGCCGCAGAAGACGACCGTGGAGATGTCTTGACTGCGCAGGTGCGCCTCGAGCGCGGTGTCATAGAAGGCACCCCAGCGCGGCTTGTAGATGACGACCTCGACTGGCCCGACCTCTTGGACCTCTCCAGTGAGTAGCTGATCTGGATCCAACCGGGCGGCGGGATCGGAGAGCAACCCCGGCGCGAGCTCAGATCCTTCGCTGCCGGGCGCCAGGATGGCCGTCCCCTCCTCGATCAGCCGACGCCGACAGAGATCGGCGTTGCTCCCGTCAAGGCGATAGAGGCGCACGATGTGCACGATCGGACGGCCGGCCTCGCGGAATCCGTCGAGTAGTCGTTGCATCGCCGGTAGCGCCGCCGAAGTGCCGGGAATCTCGAGGGGTTGCCCATCGAGAACATCGCGCTGCGTGTCGATCGTGATGAGCGCGCTCGAAGCAAAGTCGGGAGCGGTGTAGGGATCGCGACGCATGCTCTGTAAGCCTAAGCATGGCCTGCTGCATACCATCCTGGACCGATGAGCGCGCGCGGAATCTCGCTTGTGACCAGCACCGGGGGACCGGCCGAGCTCGCCGATGCCGCTCGCCGGTGCGAGGAGGTCGGCTTCGCCTCGGTATGGGCGACGGAGTTCTACGACCGCTCGGCTGTGGTCGGTCTTGCCGCGATGGTGCAGGCGACCTCCCGGATCGAGCTCGGAAGCGCGATCGCCTACGCGTTCGGCCGCACGCCGCTGGTACTGGCGACCGAGGCCCGCGACCTGGACGAGATCTCGGGTGGGCGCCTGACTCTCGGGCTCGGAACCGGCACCCGGCGCATGCAGCAGGATTGGCATGGGCTCGACGGCGAACATCCGGCCAGCCGCATGGAGGAGCTGATTCCTCTGCTGCGAAAGCTCTGGCGACTCCACGAGGGCCCGATCGATCATGAAGGCCGGTTCTACCGGCTGAAGGTGCAGCCGACTGCGCCGCCGCGACATCCGTATCGCCTCGACACCCCGATCTTCATGGCCGGCGTGAACGCACGCATGGTCGAGGCCGCAGGGGCCGTCGCCGACGGCCTCATCGGCCACCCGCTGTTCACGCCGGAGTACGTGTCCGAGGTCGTCAGGCCCGCTCTGGCCAAGGGAGCCGAGCGGGCGGGCCGGGCGGCTCCGCCGATCGCCGGCTACATCACGTGCTCGGTCGGCGAAGACCGAGAAGCCGCGCGCCGGAGCGCCGCCGCGATCATCGCCTTCAACTCAACCGTCAAGACCTATCGCCCCACCCATCGCGCCGCCGGCTTCGAAGCCGAAGCAGAGGCCATCCGCGGTGCCTGGGCGAGCGGCGACGGTGAGGCCATGATCGCTGCGGTCAGCGACGAGATGATCGATTCGATCGCCCTCGCCGGCACACCCGACGAGGTGCGGGAGCGCTTCGAACAGCGCTGGGACGGGGTGTACGAGCGAACCCTCCTGTGGCCGCCGGCCTTTCTCGGCCCGGAGGCGGTCAACGCAGCGATAGAGACCTTCGCGCCGCTCGTGGAGGTGCCACGCCGGTAGATCGCCCCGAGCTCTCGGGTATGGCGGACGACTACGCGCGCCACGCGCTCTCGCAGCGCGCCGCGTTCGAGGCGACCCACCCGTCCGCGCTGGCCGCCGCGCGGCTGTTTGCGGACGAGCCGGTGCTCCGCGTGGTCGATCTCGGCGCCGCCGACGGGGTCAACTCCCACGGCCTCATCCGCGATCTCGGGGAGGAGCGCGCGGGCCGGCCGCTGATCTACGCGCTCGTCGATCTCCCGACGAACGCCTGGGGGGTCGCCGCCGACCAGTTGCGGCACGCCTTCGGCGGACCGGCGGACCGGCCCGGGGTCGTCGTCATCCCCGCGCCGGGCGACGCCGGCCCGGGGGTCGCCGATGTCGGCACGGGGACCCATTACGCCTCGCCGCAGGCGCACGGCGAGGCCTGCCGCCGAGCGGTCGAGTGCAGCCCGCCCCCCGCCACGGTGATGAGCATGGCGGGAATCCCCCTTGAGCAGGCGCCCTGCCTGCCGTCGGGCAGCGTGCACGTCGCGGTCACCGGGACGGCGATGCACTGGGTCGCCGACGCGGGCGGCTTGGCTTCGACAGGGTCGGTCTTCCCGGGCTACCCGGACCACATAGACGAGGCCGAGCGGCGAGCCTGGCGGGTGGCCGCGGCGCGGCAATGGGAGCGCCTCCTCGAGATGCGCGCCATCGAGCTCGCGCCGGGCGGCCGGTTCATCGCCGCGCTCCCGGCCTCTCCCGCTCCGTGCCCCAAGCGGACGGGTCTCTATGTGGAGATCATCGGGGACATGAACCGGATACTGGCCGACTGGTGCCGCGCGGGGCGCGTCGGCGCCGCCACCGTCGCCGCGGTCGTCGTTCCGGTGTGGATGCGCACGCTCGACGAGATCCGGGACCCCTTCGAGGCTGGCGGCGGGCGAGTCGCCGGCCTCGAGCTCGAGAGCGCCGAGCTCTTCCGTCTCGACAATCCCTACTGGCACAAGGATCCTGTCGTGTTCGCGCGGAGCTACGTGCGGAGCGTGACCGCATGGGGCGGGCCGCTCCTCCTCCGCGCCTTCGCGCGCGAGGGGGAGGGCCGCGCCCCCGGTCTCCTCGCCGACTTCCTCGGTGAGCTCGAGGAGCGCGTCGCGGACGCCCCCGACCGCTATCGCTGGGACTACATCGAGGCCCTCGTCATCTGCCGGAAGGCGGACGGACGGTGAGGTCACCGTTACTCTCATATCCGCGACAGAGGTCAGCGAGAGGAGGGCAATGGCAGCCAGCGGCAGCGTCGGCACCGATGTCCGCACCATGGCGGAGCTGGCGGACTACGGGGCGAGCAAGTACGGCGGTCGGCCGGCGCAGCGCTTCAAGCGCGGAGACGACTGGCAGGAGCGCTCCCATGCCGACCTGGCCGAGGAAGCTCGGGCGGTCGCGCTCGGCCTGATCGCGCTCGGCGTCTCCCCCGGCGACCGGGTGTGCGTCCTCGCGAACACGCGGCCGGAATGGACGAACGCCGAGCTGGGCATCTGGATGGCCGGCGCAACGGTGGTGCCGATCTACCACACGAACTCTCCGGAGGAGTGCGAGTGGGTCGCCGGCAACTCAGGCGCCGTGGCGATCTTCTGCGAGGACGAGGCGCAGCTCGGCAAGATCCGCGCCGTCCGCGAGCGGCTGCCCGATCTCCAGCACCTGATCCTGATCGTTGGGAGCGCGGATGACGCGCAGTCACTCGATGATCTGCGTGCAAGCGGGCGCGATGTCGACCCCTCCGAGGTCGAGCGCCGCATCGCCGCCGTCGAGCCCGACGACCCGATGCTCTTCATCTACACGTCGGGGACGACCGGACCGCCCAAGGGCTGCGTGCTCATGCACAGCAACGGGCGCGCTCTCTTCGACATAGTGGTCGAGCTCGAGATCACGGCCGACGGCGACGTCGTCTACCTGTATCTGCCGCTGGCGCACGTGTTCGCGCAGCTGATCGAGATCGCCGTGCTGTACCTCGGCGGCACGCTCGCCTACTTCAGCGGCGACACGCGCAGGATCGTTCCGGAGATCCAGGAGACGCGGCCGGACTACCTCCCCTCGGTGCCGCGCATCTTCGAGAAGATCTACGCGCTCGCAACCGCGCAGCTGGAGAAGGCCTCTCCCGAAGAGCGGGAGCAGTTCCGCCAGGCGATCAAGCTGGGTGTGAAGGTCCGCGATCTGGAGAACCACGGCCAGCCGGTCCCCGACGAGCTGCGCAAGCCCTTCGAGCAGGCCGACGAGGCGATCTTCAAGGGTGTCCGCGCGCTGTTCGGCGGCCATATGCGCGAGGCGACCACGGGCGCCGCGCCGATCGCGCCCGAGATCCTCGAGTTCTTCTACGCCGCCGGCTGCCCTGTGTTCGAGGGCTACGGGATGACCGAGACGATGGGCGTCATGACGACCTCGAGGCCCGAGGCGCACAAGTTCGGGACCGTTGGCCGCCCGATGCCCGGGATAGACGTGCGCATCGCAGAGCGACGGGGAGATCCTCACGCGGGGCCCGAACGTGTTCAGGGGCTACTGGCGCAACGACGACGCGACGCGGGAGCTGATCGACGCCGGCGGCTGGCTGCACACCGGCGACCTCGGGCAGCTCGACGAGGACGGTTACCTGCACATCACCGGGCGCAAGAAGGACATCATCATCACGGCGGGCGGCAAGAACCTCGCCCCGGCGAACCTCGAGAACGACCTCAAGCAGTCGCGCTGGATCTCGCAGGCGGTGATGTACGGCGACCGCAGGCCCTTCCCGGTCGCGATCGTGACCCTCGACCCGGAAGAGATCCTCCCGTGGGCCAAGGAGCGCGGTCTACCGGAGGACATGTCCGCGCTGGCCGAGGATCCCGAGGTCAACGACCTGATTCAGCGCGTGCTCGACGAGGCCAACCAGAAGTACGCGCAGGTCGAGCAGATAAAGAAGTTCAAGATCCTTCCCGAAGACCTCACGCTCGAGGCCGGTGAGCTGACCCCGACGATGAAGGTCAAGCGCAACGTCGTCTACGAGACCTACGCCGAGGTATTCGACCAGCTGTACGCGAAGTAGGTCCGGGTCGCGTCGATGGACAGCGACGAAGTGATCGTTTTCGTCGAGATCCCAACGGGTTCACGCAACAAGTACGAATACGACCCGGCCCTTGGCGGCATCGCGCTCGATCGGCGCCTCTTCACCTCCATGAGCTATCCGGCCGACTACGGCTTCATCGAGGGAACGCTTGGAGAGGACGGCGACCCTCTCGATGCGCTCGTGCTCGTCGGCGACCCGACATTCCCGGGTTGCCGAATCCGCGCTCGCCCGGTCGGCGTCTTCTACATGACCGACGAGAAGGGCTCCGACGAGAAGATCATCTGCACCTCGCTGCACGATCCAGCCTGGCTTCATGTGCGGGACATCGATGACCTCCAGCCCGAATACCGTGACGAGATCGAGCACTTCTTCCAGGTCTACAAGGACCTCGAAGAAGAAGACGGCGACGAGAGGCTTCGGCGATCGTGTCGCGGCCTTCGGCGTGATCGAGGCCGCCCGGCTTCGAGAAGCAGGAGACATCAACCCCTGACCTGAGGCGCCGCACTCGGCGCCTCCGCTTTTCGTCCACGGCCCTTGCGATGGGAGTGCGGAACCCCGACCATGGATCGCGGCACCTCCAGGGTGCCGACACAACCACAGGGAGAGGAAGTATGCGGAGCAGGCGCTTGGTGCTGGCGACGGCAGTCACCATGGCTCTGCTTCCATGCGGAGTCGCAGTGGCGGATACCGTCACTACGGACTTTGAGCCCCCCGCCTTCCATCCTGGGTCCGTCGATGGACAGGTCGGCTGGCATAGCGCTGCACCGGGAGATATTCCGGCGCTGCCGCTTGGGTATGACCAGCAGGTCGTCCCTGTCAGCGGCATTCCCGGATTCGGCACTCAGTCGTTGCGCCATTCCAACGCATACAACGAGCCGACTGGTGAGTTGTTTTACCAGACGTATTCCAGTTCAACAGCGCAATCGGCTGGCGAGAACCAGCCCAACACCGAGTACACAGGTGAGTTTTCATTCATTTCCGCCAAGCCGGCCGCGCAGCAGCCTGGGCTCTTCATGACCATGGCTCCTGACAACAGCACTGGCGGACGAATGTCTGCTGTTCGCCTTATTGACGAGCCTGGTGGGATTCGGGCAATCATCTATGACACTCCCGATCCAGCCACTGGCGACTTCGTGGCGTATGACTGGCGGCCTCTACAGTCGCGGCGCAGTTCACACCGTCAAGTTCTGGATCAAGTTCGTTCCTGGCGAGAACAACGATATCGTTCGTATCTATATAGACGGCAAGGATATCGGTAACGAGCTTGGTGTCTGCTTCACGACTTGGGAGAACTTCTATCGAGCCAGTCACCAAGCAGTGCCAGTCACCAACAGCATCATGTTCCGCGCTGCCGGTGGTGCGGTTCCCAGCCTTGTCGGCGGCGGTTTCCTGTTCGACAATGTGACTAACACCACCGCCAATGGCGCTGGTCCCGCAGCTTGTGGTGAAGAAGCCCGCCGATCGTCATCGACAAGACGACACGAACGCGGTTCGCGCGGCCGGACGACCTCATCACGTACCGGATCAGCGTCAGAAATCGCGGCGACACGCCGGTGCGCGGGCTGCGGGCGTGCGACCGGGCGCCGCGGGCGCTGAGGTTCCTGGGGCCACGGTGCATCTGCGGCGCGCAGCCGGCCGTCGACGGTGCCTCACGATCCGTCTGCTGCGGCCCGGTCAGCGCAAGACGTTCCGTGCCACCTTCCGGCTGCGCGCGAACGTGACGGCGGATACCGTCACCAACGGCGCGAGCGTCGACACCCCCGCCGGGTCCGCGCCGTCAGCGTCCCTGCCCGAAAACGCCGCCATTCCCAAGCCGCAGCGACACCGGGTCGCCAGGGACTCCGCGAGGGTCAGGGTGGGGACTGCTCCCCGAGCTTGCTCGGCGGCGTTGAATCCCCAGGCCCACGCAGCCTGCTGAGAACCGGGGGCTATAAATTCACTGGCCGTTGGTCCGCCTGACGCCCCGGGGGCGCCGCGCCGCTTCGCTCGCCCTCGGGCCAGGGAAAGCCCGACGGCGCGGATCGGAAGTCGGCGAGCAGGTAGAGGCCCGCCACCGCCGAGAGCAGCAAGGGCGCCGCCGAGCACTGCGAGGTCCGCCGCGTCGTGATGGAGGGCCACGCCAGCGCAGATCACCAGCATCCCGAACCCGACCATCGCCACGGCGATCCCGCGGTGGAAGTGCCCCGCCTCCGAGTGCGGCCACGGGTCCAGGGCCCGCGAAATCTCGCGGCCGCGGTCGGAATCGGTGCAGTCGTTCTTTCGGGGGCAGGCATTGCAGACGTGGGCGCGCGCCCGGTAGCGGGCCAGGCGAGCCTCGAGGTCGGTGTCGACGCGATGAAGGCGCTCGCCCTCCGGGCAGTCCCAGGCGTCGACGTGCTCGAGATAGGTGAATCCGGCGGTCCGGTAGAGCTCCGAACGCCGATGCGAGTGGCGGGCGAGCGCGTCGACCCCGAGCGCTGCCAGCGCGAGGAACAGGCCATAGCCGGCGGCGAGCAGGGACTCCGTCGCGATTCCGCTCACCGGGGCGCCCCCGCGGCTCCTCGGGCTCGGTGACATCCGTGAAGAGGATGTCCTCCGGCTCCTCGAGGGTCACCCGCTTGACCGTGTGGCGGACGCCCAGGTAGCAGAGGTAGAGCAGCGGCAGGACGCCAACGAGGATGAAGTAGAGGTCGCCCGGCAATCGCAGCCACTCGATCACGGTGTTCGTGTTGGTGGAGAGATAGTCGAGCGAGCGAGCGTCGAAGTAGCCGACGTTGACCGACTCGTAGAGCTGGCGGATCCCGAGCGGGAAGAGGGTCGCGAACGACATCCAGGCGAGCCCGATGTTGAGCCCCCAGAAACTCATCTTCGCCGCGCGCTCGCTCCAGCGCTCCGCGGGAATCAGGTATCGCAGGCAGAAGATCGCCAGCCCGACCGCGAGCATCCCGTAGACGCCCATCATCGCCGTATGTCCGTGGTTGGCGGTGAGCGCGGTGCCGATCTCGTAGTAGGAGACGATCGGCAGGTTGATCAGGAAGCCGAAGATGCCGGCCCCGAGGAAGTTCCAGAAGCCGACGGCGACCAGGAACATCACGGCCCAGCGGTGCGGGAAGGGCGTCGCGGACTTCGACTCCTGGCGCGCCCCGAGCTGCAGGAAGCTCCAAGCCTCGACGGTGAGGAACGTCAGTGGCATCACCTCGAGGGCGGAGAAGACGGCGCCCAGCGCCATGTTCTCGGCCGGCGCGCCCGAGAAGTAGAGGTGGTGCATCGTTCCGATCACCCCGCCGGCCGAGTAGAGAATGATGTCCAGGAAGATCACCTGGAGCGCGACCCTCTCGCGCACCACCCCGAGCAGCACGAAGATGTAGGCGACCATCGCGGTGGTGAACAGCTCCAGAAAGTCCTCCACCCAGAGGTGGACGACCCAGAATCGCCAGTAGTCCGTGATCGTGAAGGGGTCGTTGGCGTTGACCAGCAGCCCGACCGCGTAGAAGGCCGGGATCGCCAGCGCGGCGAGGAAGAACAGCCAGGGCATGTTGCCCACCCGCTCGCGTTTGCAACCTGCCCCGCAGCCCTCGGAACAGGATCACGATCCACAGGCACAGACCGATCGATCAGCAGGACCTGCCAGAAGCGCCCCAGATCGAGGTACTCGAAGCCCTGGTCGCCGAAGATCCCGAACCCTGGAACCAGTTGTGGATGTCGGCGAACTCGCCGATCAGGCTGCCGAAGACGACGACCGCCAGCGCTCCGAGCAGGCCGAACGCGAGCTTGCTCTGGCCGCGCGGCTCTCGGCCGGCGATCATCGGCGCGAGGAAGATGCCGGCGGCGACGAACGAGGTGGAGACGAAGAAGATCGCCAGCTGCACGTGCCAGGTGCGGACCAGGTTGTAGGGGAACACCTGGGCGATGTCGATGCCGAAGAAGCCGCCGAGCTCGGCCCGGTAGTGCTGCGAGGCCGCGCCGACCAGGGTCTGGAGCAAGAACAGCGCCGCCATCACGAAGAAGAACCAGGCGGTGGCCCGCTGGGCGGGAGTCAGCGCCACGTCGCCTGGTGAGCGGAAGCTGAGCGTCGCCTGCTCGCGCCCCTGCCATCCGAGCCTCCAGCGTCCGAAGGCCGCGAACAGGATCCCGATGCCGCCGAGCAGCGCGATCAGCGAGATCGACCGACCAGACGAGGACGTCGGCGCTCGGCGTGTTTCCGACCTGCTCCTCGGGCGGCCAGTTGTTGGTGTAGGAGTAGTTGTGGCCGGGGCGGCGGGTCGACGGCCGCCCAGGCCGACCAGGCGAAGAAGGCGGTCAGCTGATGGATCTGCTGCGGATCGTTGATCGGCCTCGGGCGCAGCCCGTATCTGGGTGGTCGGGCTGTCGAAGAACGCGCGGTAGTGGCGATCGCAGCTGCTCGAACGCGCGCGCCTGCTGCGCCGATGATCGGCAGCGTGTTGGTGTCGGGGTCGTAGCGGTTGGTCTGGAACTGGTCGATCGTCTGCCTGGCGCGCGGAGTCGGACCGCGCGCCGCCGAGCTGGTCGCGGACCGAAGCCGAGGAGCGGTGCAGGTAGTCGGCGGTGAAGTCCGGGCCGAGGTAGGCGCCGTGGCCGAAGATGGAGCCGTACTCCATGAGGCCGTTGCTCGAGGAAGACCTTCTGTCCCTCGCGGACGTCGTCGCCTGTGTAGACGGTGCTGCCCGCTCGGGTCGACGGCGCGGTCGGGGATCGGCGGATCGGACTGATAGGTGCGATAGGCGAGCAGGACGAGGACGAAGAACCCGGCGAGGATGACCAGACCCGCGACCTGCAGCCAGGTGCGGGAAACCAGCAGCTCCCGCTTGCCATCCGGCTGCTCGGCAGCCGGCGCGCCGATCGACTGCGGCTGTCCTCTACGCCAAGCCATGCGAACCCCACGGATCGTCGCTTGCCGAAGGTCGATCCTATGTGTCGATTCCGGTGGCCTCAAGCACCACGGCGATAGCCTGGAATCGACCTTTCCCTTCGCCGACTGGCAGAATGTTGCTCGCACGTCATGGCGCATCGCACCTTCACTAGCGAAGACGCACGCCGCATCGGTGAGGCGATCGGGATCGACTGGGCGAGCGTCCCCTTCGATCCGGAGCAGTTCCGGCTCGGGTTGGCGGTCGAGCTCGAGCACGGCGCGCAGGATCCGGAGACCAACGTCACCGACGACGACGAGCTGATCACGGGCAAAATCGCCTGGGCGCATCTGAAGGAGCTGCCGGACTACTACGCGCGCCTTTCTCGCATGGAGGCCGAAGCCGGGTCCTGAACCGCGCCTTCCCGTGCGATCTCTGAGTTCACAGGACGCTTCCTTCCTTCACCTGGAGGACGCGGTCAGCCACATGCACATCGGCTCGATCGCGATCTTCGAGGGCCCGCCGCCGTCATACGACGAGCTCGCCGCCCAGGTGCGAGGCCAATCTGCGCTACGTCGCCGGGATACCGGCAGCGCGTGCATTTCGTGCCGTTCGCCCTCGGCAGGCCGGTCTGGGTCGACGACCCGCACTTCAACCTGGCTACCACCTGCGTCGCACCGGCCTGCCTGCTCCCGGTGGAGACGAGGAGCTGCGCATGCTGGTTGGCCGGGTAATGTCGCAGCAGCTCGACCGGCACAAGCCCCTTTGGGAGATGTGGATGATCGAGGGCCTCCGCGGGGGAATCGTTGGGCACTGATCACCAAGGTGCACCACTCGATGGTCGACGGCGTCTCCGGCGCCGAGTTGCTGTCGGCAATACTCGACGAGCAGCCCGAATCGCAGCCGCCCCCACGCGACGAGTGGGTTCCGGAGCGCCAGCCCTCGGGCGGAGAGCTCACGGTCCGGTCGCTCACGCGGCGTGCGCTCAGCCCACTGGAGGCCATGCGAGCGGCGCTCGGCTCGCCCCGCCGGCTCGCGGTCCGCGTGACCGAGACGACTCAAGGGCTGCTTACCTTCAGCGGCATCGTGCGGCTCCCCGATGCCTCCTCGCTGAACGGGCCGATCGGACCACATCGGCGTTGGGACTGGGCTTCGGCGCAGCTTTCCGACGTGAAGCGGATCCGTGCGGCCCTCGGAGGCACCGTCAACGATGTGGTGCTCGCCGCGATCACGGGCGGCTTTCGCGTTCTGCTGGAATCGCGCAGGGAGCGAACCGACCGGGTCGTGCGCACGCTGGTGCCGGTGTCGGTGCGCTCCGAGGGAGAGCGCCGTGAATACAACAACCGTGTTTCGGCGATCTTCGCGGACCTTCCGGTGGGCATCACGGGCGCGGCCGACCGACTCCAGTCCGTGCGCCGCCAGATGGAGCGTTTGAAGCAATCCCACGAGGCGGTGGCGGGCGACGTGCTCGTGGGCCTATCCGGCTTCGCGCCCGCCATGCTGCTTGCGCTCGGGCTGCGGACCGCGACCCACGTGCCCCAGCGCAGCGTCAACACCGTTACCACCAACGTGCCCGGGCCTCAGCGCCCGCTCTACGCCGCAGGCCGCCGGATGCTCGAGTGCATGCCGTACGTTCCGCTCGGCGGTCACGTACGCGTGGGCGTGGCGATCTTCTCCTACGACGGCAGCCTCCGCTTCGGTGTGACCGGCGATTACGACCGCGCGCCCGACATCGGCACCCTGTGCCGAGGGATCGAGCAGTCGATGGCCGAGCTGGTCGACGTCGCGGAGGCCCTTGAGATTTCGCCCCGCAGCGTCGCCCCGGCGCCATAGCCAGCCGCCACGGCCGCGAGCTGCCTCGGCCTGGCGACGCACGAAGCGCGGCGCCACCGGGGAGAATGCGGCCAATGGTCGCGGCAAAATACGCACGCGCGGCCGACTTCGGGGCGTTACCTTCGCGCCAGCATGACCGAACGTCTAACGCCCCTCGACGCGACCTTCCTCGAGCTGGAGCAGGAGGACGACTCCGCACACATGCACATCGGTGGTGCGCTGATATTCGATCCGCGGCTCGACGGCTCGACCCCGACCATCGAGGAGCTGCGCGCGCTCCTGGAGGAGCGCCTCGGCCGCCTTCCCCGGTACAGGCGGCGGCTCTCGGAACCCCGCACGAGTGGGCTGAGCTGGCCGGAGTGGGTGGAAGACGCGCGCTTCGAGATGGACGCGCACGTCCGGCACGCGTCCCTTCCCGCACCCGGTGACAGGGCCGAGCTGTGCGAATGGCTCGGCGACTACTGGTCGCACCGGCTCGACCGCGCGCGCCCGCTCTGGGACATCGTGCTGCTCGAGGGGCTCGAGGATGGACGCTGGGCGCTGGTCACCAAGACCCACCACGCGATGGTGGACGGGGTCGGATCGATCGACGTCGGCTCGCTGATGCTCGACACCGAGCCGGAGCCGGGCGAGCGGAGTGTGGAGGCGCCCCAGCACACGCCCGCCGGTGAGCCGAAACGAGGCAGCTCGCGGGGCGCACAGGTCGTGGGCGCGCTGCGGTGGGCGCCAGAGCACATGGTCCAGGCAGCGCGCTTTGGGGCCGGGATCACCCTGCACCCCCGCAAGGCCGCCGAGCTGCTGGAGCGCTCGCGCGCGGCAGTCGAGGTGCTGCTGCGGGACGAGCTCGTCGGCGCACCCGCCACATCGCTCAACTGCAGGATCGGCGCGACGCGCAGCTTCGCGGTCGTGGAGGCATCGCTCGACGACCTCAAGCAGATCAAGAACACCCTCGGCGGCACGGTGAACGACGCGGTCCTGGCTGTCGTGAGCGGCGGCCTGCGCCGGCTGCTCGAGGCGCGCGGCGAGAAGCCTCCGAAGCGCGGCCTGCGGGCGATGGTGCCGGTGAACGTGCGCGAGGCCTCCGAGCACCTCGCACTTGGCAACAAGGTGTCGTCCCTGTTCGTGCACCTGCCGGTGGCCGAGGACTCGTCGCTCGACCGGTACCGGCGCGTGATGGCGGAGGCCGAGTCTCTCAAGTCGGGTTCCCAGGCGCTCGGCACCTCGACGATCATGTCGCTCGCCGGGCTCGCGCCGCCCGCGCTCCACGCCACCCTTGCGCGGTCCCTCTACGCGACGCGTCTCTTCAACGTGACGGTCACCAACGTGCCCGGCCCACAGGTGACGCTCTACGCCGCCGGAGCCCGGCTGCGTGAGATCCTGCCGCTCGTCCCGCTCGCCGCGGAGCATGCGGTCGGGATCGCGATCCTGTCCTACGACGGCCGCGTCTTCTTCGGCATCAACGTCGCCGCGGACGCGGTGCCGGACGTGGACGTGCTTCGAGACGGGATAGCCGGTGAGATCGAGACGCTGCGCGAAAGCGCCGCGGTGGGAGCGGATGTCCGGAGCCGTTGAACCGGCTCCCCTGGGCGACATGCCAAAGCCTCGTCCCCTCATCCTCCGCGCGCTCGCACGACTTTGCTTATCCAGCGTTGATCGTGCCGCTCCCGGTGACCCTCTGGGTGACGCGCGTGGGGTTGCCGCCGTAGAGGACGGTGCCGCTTCCTGAGATCCTCGCGGTGAGACTGTGTGTCGCGGTGAGCATGATGCTGCCATCACCACTCAGCGCAGCTTTCGCGTCGCGCGCGATGAGCTGGCGCAGGAGAGCGTTTCCCTCGCCGCTGATCGTTACGTCGAGCTTCGTCGTGGTTCCGGTCGCGTCGATGTTGCCGCTCCCCGGGAGCGCCACGGTCAGGTTCCGGCTCTTGATTCCGGTCACGGAGATGTTTCCGTCGCCCTGAAGCGTGAGGCCGTCGAGCGAGGGCAGGCTCACCGCCACGAACATCGGGCTCTTGGCGCCGAGGTTGCCGGGCGTGGTCCCGATCACGAGTCTGCCCGAGCGGACTCGCGTCGTGACCCGTCTGAGCAGGTTGGTGTCGGCGTGGACGATGACCGACTGCCTCATGCCGACCTGGACGACGACGTTGTTGTCGCCGGCCAGCTCGAGCCCGGTGAAGGGCGGGAGTGACCGCGCCTGCGTCGCCGCTATGCCCGAGCCTGTCCCGCAGGGCTGCTTGAGCTCTGAAAGAAGATCCGGTCGACAAGCAGCACGATGAGGACCGCGATCAGGAGCACTCCGAGTCCCCTCAGCGCCAGTGGGAGGCGTCTGAGCCCTCTGCGCCGATGGATTGCTGTACGCCCGGTGCTCATGGGTCGCGCCAACTCTTCCAGCACGCGGAAGCGAACACATCCGTGGGCGCCCGCAATCTGCGCCTTGCATAACTACTGATGCATCGACAGGCGGCCCCAGCTCAGCCGAAGCGCGCCGCGCCGACCTCTCGCAGCGATGACGCGCGCGTATGCTTCGCCGGTGTGAAGGGCCCCCCGAACAGCGTTCGCGATCTGGTCGTCTTCGCGCCTTCCTTGCTGCTGACCGTGACGATCGAGCGGCGCGGGGACGAGAACGCGGAGCTTCACCTGCACGCCGGCGCTCAAGGACTCTGGGTGGCGCGCATGGCCGCTGAGCTCGGTGCCTCGGTCGCGCTTTGCACAGCCTTGGGCGGCGAAACCGGGCAGGTTCTCGAAGGACTCGTGGCGCGCGAGCGAGTCGAGCTGGCGTTCAGCCGGTGCGAGGAAGCCAACGGCTCCTACGTCCACGATCGGCGTGGAGGTGAGCGGATGCCGATCGTGGAGGTTCCCGGTCGCCCCCTGTCGCGGCACGAGGTCGACGACCTGTATGGCGTCACCTTCGCGCGCGCGCTCGACAGCCGTGTGCTCGTGCTGACCGGTCCGCAGAGTCCGCACGTCATCGGGGCGGAGATCTACTCGCGCCTGACCGCGGACGCGCGGGCTAACGGAATCAGCGTCGTCGCGGACTTGACCGGAGACCCGCTGAAGGGCGCTCTTCAGGGTGGAGTGACGCTGCTCAAGCTAAGCGACACGGAGCTCGAGGAAGGCGGGTTCGCCGCGGACCGGTCGCCCCAGGCGCTCCTGAGCGCGGCCCGGGCACTGAGCGCCCGAGGGGCGACGAACGTGGTCGTCTCACGCGCGGCCGAACCGGCTATTGCCCTCCTGGATGGTCAGGCCGTGCAGGTGGCTGGTCCGCAGCTGACTGCGGCCGATGCGCACGGCACAGGCGATTCGATGACAGCTGCGGCTGCGGTCGGAATCGCACGGGGCCTCTCGCCTCTCGAGGCCCTGCGGCTCGCGGCCGCGGCAGGCGCGGTGAATGCCATGCGCCACGGTCTGGGCACGGGCACCGCCGCCGAGATCGAGCGCCTCGAGGCACACGTGCGCATCGACCCCCTGATCGCCGCTCCGGCGCAGAATCGTTGACGGTTCCTCGCAGTGGGACGGCGCTGCTTCTAGCGGCCGAGCGCGCGGTCGACGTCGGTGCCGACCTGTTTCGCCGGGGTCACTCTCACGTCGGAGCGCTGATCGAAAAGGGGGATCGCGACTACGCGACCACCCTCGACTTCGCGATCGAACGGGCTGTGAAGGAAACGCTCTCCGCGGATGCGCCGGGCATTCCGTTTCTCGGCGAGGAGGAGGGTGGCGCGGATCTGGATGAGGACACCCTATGGGTGCTCGATCCGATAGACGGCACGATCAACTTCTCCCATGACACGCCGCTGTGCGGGATCTCGTTGGCGCTCATCCACGGCGGCAGACCAGTGCTCGGACTGGTCGATCTGCCGCTGCTCGGTGAGCGCTTCGTGGCGCAGGAAAAAGGAGGCGCCTTCCTAAACGGCCGGCGGATCCAGGTCAGGGAGGTATCCGGGCTGACGAGGCCGTGGTTGGCATCACGGATTTTGCAGTCGGGCCGGAGGCCCAGGTGGAAAACCCCGTTCACCTCAGTCTCACGGGTCTGCTGGCGAAGGCCTGTCTCAGAGTCCGAGTACATGGCTGCGCATGCCTCGATCTCGCTTGGCTCGCCGCCGGCCGCCTGAACGCCACGTTCATGCTCTCCAACCAGGCCCTGGGACGTAAGCGCAGGTGTTCTGCTCGTCCGTGAATCTGGTGGCGCCGTCTACGACTTCGATGGCGTCCCAATACCTCTCACTCCCGCTTCACGATCGCCTCGACGCCCGGCATCGCGGACTCGATCGGCGGCCTCGTTCGCCAAGCAATCGCGGAGACGGCTCCGACGTGACTCCGTGCCACTCCGGCGGACCTACGCCGCCGCACGGCTTACTACGGAGCTCCAGGGGCGCTAAGGCGTGCCGCTCTCTTTTTCGCCCGTCAATCGCCGCTGACCGCAGCCACTGATTGGTGAGCCGAACCGTAGTATCTACGGACGGTGACAGAACAGCTCCTCGAGTCCGAGCGCCTTCGCCGGCTGATGGAAGTTGGCCGCGCGCTGGTGTCCGATCTCGAGCTGGAAACGGTCTTGAACCGGTTGGTAGAAGTGGGCCGCGAGCTGACGGGTGCGCGGTACGCGGCGCTGGGGATACTCGACGAGGAGCGGCGTGGGCTCGAGCGCTTCATCACGGTCGGAATAGACGAGGAGACGCGTGATGCCATCGGCGACCTGCCGCGAGGTCACGGTGTGCTTGGGGAGTTGATCCGCGACCCGCAGCCGCTGCGCCTGGAGCGCGTCGGCGACCACCCGCGCTCCTATGGGTTTCCCGCCCACCATCCACCGATGAACAGCTTCCTGGGCGTACCCGTGATGATCCGCGGCCACGCCTTCGGAAACCTGTACCTCACCGAGAAGGGCGACGGGCCTTTCGACGAGGCCGACGAGGAGGCGGCCACCATCCTCGCCGACTTCGCCGCGATCGCAATCGACAACGCGCGTCTGTACACGCGTGCCGATTCGCGGCGACAGGAACTCGAGCAGGCTGTGCGCCGGCTCGAGACGACGACCGAGATCGCTCGTGCCCTCGAGGGAGACATGGACCTGTCGCACATGCTCGAGCTGGTCGCAAAGCGCGGGCGCGCACTCGTCGACGCACGGTGGCTCGTCATCTTGCTCGTGCAGGACGCCATGTTCGAGGTCGTTGCAGTTGCGGGGGGCGTCAGCAGCGACCGAATCGGCACGCGCTTCGAACGAGCCGGCACGGTTTGCGAGCGGGCACTGAGCGAAGGACGCACACGGCGCGCCGCCGACCTCTCCGGCGCGCTCATATCGACCGTGGGCGAGGAGCCATCCCCACAGGATCCGGTGTTGTTGATTCCCCTGGTTTTTCGCACCAACCGATTGGGATTGCTCGTTGCTCCAGGTGACGCAGCCTCCGGGCATCCGATCGGTCCGGAGGAAGTTCGGCTGCTCGAGGCGCTGGCAGCAAATGCGGCCACCGCGGTGAACACCGCGCAGTCGGTCGCGTCCGACCGACTTCGTCACAGCATCGAGGCGTCGGAGCGCGAGCGACAACGATGGGCTCGTGAACTTCACGACGAAACACTTCAGGGGCTCGGGGCGCTCCAGGTGCTCCTGTCCTCGGCGCTGCGTGGCTCGAGCGAGGAACTGACGGCCGCTGTGCGCAAGGTGGTGGAACAGGTCGGTGCGGAGATCGCGAGCCTGCGCGCCTTGATCACGGAGCTGCGGCCGGCGGCGCTCGACGAGCTCGGATTGGTGCCGGCGATTGAAACGCTCGCCGAGCGCACGGCTACGGTTGAGGGCCTCACACTCGAGACGAATGTCGCGCTCGGACTCGAAGCGGGTTCGCGTCTCGATCCTGAGACCGAGAGCACCGTCTATCGGGTCACGCAGGAGGCGCTCACGAACGTGGTCAAGCACGCCCGGGCAAGCCGGGTAAAGATTACGCTGGTCCGCGAAGGGCCGAACGTCGAGCTGACGGTCGCGGACGACGGAGTCGGCTTCGATTCGAAAGACGCGGATGGCGGATTCGGCTTGTTGGGGATGCGGGAGCGGGTTGCGCTCGTTGGGGGCCGCCTCGAGATCGAGGCGACGCCCGGTGAGGGAACGATCCTGCACGCCCAGCTGCCTGCCCCAGCCTGACGGCGGCTAAGCGGCAGCCAGCGTACGCGCGAGATCGAACGTCGAGATGACGCCGATCGCCCGGTGCGTCTGCGCGTCCACCACCACGAGATGCGAGGTGTCGTGCTCGATCATGACCTGGGCCGCTCGCGACAGTGACTCGTCCGGGGTAACCGTAAGGAACTCGCTCGTGGCCGCGCTGCTCGCGGCGTCGTCCGAGAGCCCACCGGCAGCCGCGGCGATCAGGTCGCGGTCGGAGATGATCGCCCAGCCGGAGCCGTCTCCGTCGACCGGCTCCACGACCACGCAATGCACGCGCTCGACGGCCATGATCGCGGCCACCATCCTGAGCGGCGCGTCTGCCGGGCAGGTCAGAACCTGTGGATGCATCGCGGAGGCCACCGTCGCACCATTCATGGGATTGAGCCTAGGCAGTCCGGTTTGGGGTTTCATCCGGATAGCGCCGCGAGGACCGATCCGTAGCCACCACGGACCCGATGGGCCGTCATACGCCAAGCACCGCGCTGAACGCGAGCATCAAGGCCGCTCCCACCGCGACCCCGGCCAGCCCGAAACGCCGGTTGGGTCGCGCCAAGGCTTGGGGCAGGACCTCGATCGCGACGAGCGACAGCATCGCGCCCGCCGCGAAGGCAAAGGAGACCGGCAGCAGACCATCGACCTGCTCGACGAGCGCGAACGCGACCACCGCCGCGACGGGTTGGGGGGCGCTGGTCGCCACCGCCGCCCAGAACTGCTGCGAGCGGCTGAAGCCGGCGGCATCCATCGGGATGGCCACGCTCGTCCCTTCGGGGATGTTCTGGAGCGCGATCGCGATGATCACGAACAGGCCGAGACCGGCGGTGCTCGAAGCGTAGGCGGTCCCGATCGCAAGGCCCTCCGGGAAGCTGTGCACCAGAAGAACCGCGAAGACCAGCACGGACGTGCGTACGCGATCGCCCTCTCGGCCGTACAGCGCAACGTTGTGTGACCGCAGATAGCGCTTGGTCGCAAGCATGAACGCGACTCCCACAGCGAGCCCCAGCGCGACGTCTGTGACCGCTCCCTCGTCAAGCGCCGGCGCGAGCAGGCCGACCACCGACACAACACCCATCGTGCCGGCCGCCAGGCCCCAGAGCGCGGGCCGCAACTGCTCCGTGCGGGCGCCGAGGAACCAGACCGGCACGGCGCCAAGCCCCGTGGCAAGCGCGGTAGCGGTGCCCGCCGCGAGCAGGACTACGTAGTCCATCGGGCGGAAAGCTAGCCGCCGGGTTGCTCAGGCCTCGATCAGACCGTTGTCGAGCGCATAGCGGACGAGCTCGGCGCGAGTCTGCAATCCCAGCTTCTGCTGGATGTGCGCCCTGTGCGACTCGACCGTGCGCACGCTCAGGTAGAGCTGCGAGGCGACCTCGCTGTTGGTGTGACCGAGCGCGATCAGCTTCAGGACCTCTTGCTCACGATCGCTCAGTCCATCCCTGCTCGAGTCCCTGTCGGGCTCGGCGGCGAGCCGGGCGCCGAGCCTCGGGTGCAGGTAGGTGCTCCCGGCCGCCGCGTCTCGCACCGCCTCGACGAGCTCGGCGTCGGCAGCCTCCTTGAGCACGTATCCGAGCGCTCCCGCGCGCATCGCTTCGCGGGCGAAGGCCGGGTCATCCTGCATCGTCAGCACCACTATCGCGGTGTCGGGGAACTCCTCCCGGAGCTCGGGGATAGCGGGAAGGCTCGGCTCGCCGGGCATGTTCAGGTCGAGTATCAGCACGGCCGGCTTGTGCCCGCGCACGTAGCGCTTCGCGCTCTCCACATCGCCCGCTTCCGCCACGACCTCCAGGTCGGCCTCGGCGTCGAGGAGCATCCGGAGGCCACTGCGGACGACGCTGTGATCGTCGGCGATCACGATCCTTGTCGGTTCTCCCGCAGAGCCAGGCGTGCCGCTGGTCATGCTCCGCACCCTAGCTGCACCACGGCGCCCCTCGACCCGGGAACTCCCGGGGAGGTAGGTGGTGCGGCGTATCGGTTTCGGGGTCAAGCACGGTTCCATGTTCGGGTTCTCTGACAAGCACCACGGTAGGGGCTCCGATCGCCATTTCGGTCCGGGAAAGTCGCGCCATCATGTCCGTAGTTTCCCGCGTGCTTTTCGAGCGCCGGGCGGATACCCTCGATCACCTCTGTGAGTGCGACGTCGCACCTGAGTCCTTCTGGAGATCCCGCGACACGTGCTGATCTCGTTCGCGGGATGAAGAGCCCCCTCCTCTATGGCCTATCGGAGGGGAGCGACATCTCGGTGCGTGAGACGCACGCGTCCTTGGTCTTCCTGGCCGGCAACCGTGCTTACAAGGTCAAGAAGGCGGTGCGCCTCCCGTTCCTCGACTACAGCGACCTGGCACGACGGCGCCAGCTCTGCCTGGACGAGGTGCGCCTGAATTCTCCGTACGCGCCCGGCACCTATCTCGGAGTTCGCGCGATCGTTCCGACCAGCGCCGGCTTCCGGCTCGCCGGCCCTGACGATCCAGGCGCGGTCGAGTACGCGGTCGAGATGCGCCGGCTGGACGAAGACCGCACGCTCGAGCGCCTGGTGCCGGCCGGCCAGGCCGACGAGCAGCTGATCGAGCGGGTCGCGCGCCGCATAGCCGAACTCCATGCCAACGCGCCGCTGGCGCCTCCGGGTGCAGGAGACCCAAGCCACACATGGCGGCTGATTGCGGACAACCTCGACGTCCTGCGAGCCCATACCGACTCCCTGCTCGACCCCGAAATCCTGAGCGCGGTCAGGCACTACGCCGAGCGGTTCGCAAAGGCGAACGCCGAGCTCATGTCGGCACGAGTGGCGGCCGGCCGCGTGCGCGAGTGCCACGGGGACCTGCGCGCCGAGCACATAGTCGTGGACGATGGAATCACGATCTTCGATCGACTCGAATTTGACGACCGGCTCCGGCGGATCGACGTCGCGGCAGACCTTGCCTTCCTCGTCATGGACCTGGAGCGGCTGGGCGCCGAGCAGCTCGCACGGACGCTGGTACGAGCCTACGTCGATGCCAGCGGCGACCCGGCACTCCGCGACCTGCTGCCGTTCTACTCGTGCTACCGGGCAGCCGTGCGGTCGAAAGTGGCCTGTGTTCGCCTCGACCAGCTCGATCCGGACGCTCCCGGGCGCGCCGAGCTCGCCCACGAGGCCCGTTCGCTGCTCGCCCTCTCGCTCCGCTTCGCATGGCGCTCCCGCTTGCCTCTGGCGCTCGTCTTCTGCGGGGTCGCCGGCAGCGGGAAGTCCACGCTGGCGACCGAGGTGGCAAACCGCAGCGGCTTGAGCCGCGTTGGCTCCGACGAGGTGCGCAAGCGCCTCGCCGGTCTCGGCCCAAGCGAGCGCGGGGACGCGGAGCTCTACTCGCGCGCGCACACAGATCGAACCTACGAGCAGCTGATTAGCGACGCGGAAGCCCGGGTGCGCGCCGATGGCGGCGTGGTCGTCGACGCGACGTTTCGCGAGCAGGCCCAGCGCCGGGCGCTAACCGCCGCGCTTCGCGCGGCAGGTGCGCGGGTGCTCTTCTGCGAGTGCCGGGCTTCGGAACCGGCTTTGCTCGAACGCGGGCGGGCTCGCGAACGGGCGCCCGAACACGGCTCGGACGCCACCTGGGATGTCATCTCAGAGCAGCGTGCGTCCTTCGATCCGCTTGACGATGTCGCGGCGGGAGATCACCTCGTCATCGACACCGACCGACCGGTCGCAGCTTCGATGGCGCAGGTCGAGACGCGCGTCGGGTAATCGCTCCGCCGCTCCGGAGCAGCTTTGTCACCGCTGCGCCGAGCTGCTCAGGCACTGCGGGTCCGTGGTTTACCGAGATACCGACGCGTAGCGATCCCGGCTGTGGCACGCCATGGACCGAAATACGGTTCCCAGAAAGTCCGAAAGGGGATGACCTCATGTCTTCAACCAGCAAGTCCGTCCTTCGCGCAAGCCCCGGTGACCGACTGATCATCAAGGGACATCGCATCGGCGAGCCGGACCGCGACGCCGAGATCCTCGAGGTCCTTGGCGACAACGGCGCACCCCCATACGTCGTTCGCTGGGACGACGGCCACGTGGCCGAGGTGTTCCCGTCGTCGGACGCTCACGTCCAGCACTTCGAGCACCGCGAATGAGCCTGACCCCGAGGGCCCTTCAGTACGTCGACCTCCCGGGGTCGGTGCTGGAGCAGTCCGGGGGCCTCAGCGATGAGACCGCTCACGCCTAACGCGGTCGATGCTGATGACAGTGCTCAGCGTTGCCGCCGGCGCCACCCTGGTCCTGCTGGCGGTGCGCGACGTGTTCGACACGCTCTTCCACCCCCAGGGTCGCGGCATCGTCAGCCAAACCGTCATCCGGCAGGTCTGGCGGGGGATGCGGGCTGCGGCCCGGGGGAATCATGCTGGGCTGTCCCTCGCTGGACCGCTCGCGTTCATCGCGGTGATCGTGGTCTGGGGAGGGCTCGTCTGCTTCGGTTTCGCCTTCATCTTGTGGCCGTTCTTTCCCGAAGACTTTGCGATGAGTGGCGCCGCGGTTGGCGGCGGCGGCCACTTCGGCGATGCCCTGTACCTTTCGATGGTCAACTTGACGAGCCTCGGCTACGGCGACATCGTGGCGACCGAGGACGTCCTGAGGTTCCTGGGCCCGGTGGAGACGCTGATCGGGCTCGGGTTGCTGACCGCCAGCATTTCCTGGATCTTGCTGCTGCACCGCGTGCTCTCGGACTACCGCTCGCTTTCGCACGAGATTCAGCTCCTGTCCCAGGCCGAACGGACGACCGGGACGACGGTCGCCGCGATCGAGCCCGCCACTTCGGCACGGATCCTCGCGGGTCCTGACGTCGAGAGTGGTCGCGATGCGAGACGACCTCGTCCACTCCCCGATCGCCTACTACTTCCACCCGCGGGACCCCAGACACGCATTGCCCGTGCTGCTCCCGACTCTGATCGAGGTGGTCGATCAATGCTCGCAGCCCGGCCAGGCCGCCGGACTTCGCCTGCAGGCGGCGATGCTTGGAGCGTCCCTCGATGAGCTGCTGAGCGCTATCGCAGGAGAGTTCCTCGGACGCCCCGCTCTCCAGCGTGAAGAGACGCTCGCCGCGTACCAGCGAGATCATCTTTGGGCCGCACCGGCTACCGTGGCCTGAGCCGCGGATTACTACGGATAGGGGTTGTGACCCTCCACGGAAGAGCCGCTTACTGAGGCGGCATAACGTTTCTCCAGGCGAAGGAGAACGAGGAGGATCCGGATGTACCGCAGGGTGATGGTGGGTTACAACGGCACCGAGGAGGCACTGGACGCGTTGGCTCTCGGGCAGTCTCTGTCAGCCGCGATCGGCGCCGAGTTGATTCTCGGTGGCGTGGTCCACATGGAGCGGTATGCACTCGGTTTCAGTGACTTGGCGCGCGCGCGCGCCGACGCTCTTCGTTCCACTCTGGAGGAGGCGGCCGAAGGCGGCGCGGAACTCGCCTCCGCTCTGAAGGTCGTAGCGGCTAATTCGCCCGCCCCGGGCTTGTACAAGCTCGCCAACCGCGAGGCGGTCGACCTGATCGTGCTTGGCTCCAGTCACCGCGGCCCAGTCGGCCGGGTTCTTGCCGGCTCGATCTCCGAGCGGTTGCTCCATGGCGCCCAATGCTCCATCGCAGTCGCGCCGAGGGGCTTTCGGAACGAAACCCGGCACGAGCCGCGTGTGATCGGCGTGGGATTCGACGGCCGGCCCGATTCACGGCGAGCTCTCGAACATGCCGTGGCGATCGCTGAGGAATGTGGAGCAGCGCTTCGCGTCGTCGCCGTGCAGGAACGGGAGGTTCCTTTCCACAATCCGGCAATCCCCGGGTACGGGGTTCCCGGGGCGGCAATGGAGACCGAACGCGAGTACCTGGAGAAAGAGCTGAAGGATGCGCTCGACCGGCTGCCCCCCAGCGTCCGCGCCGAAGGATCCGTCCTCCACCGGGGTGAAGGAACGGCTCGGCTCGCGGCTCGAGCGCCAGCTCGGCGCCGAGACCGGCGGCCACACTTCGAGCACGCCCTTCAGCACGATAGAAGTCGGTCCCCCCGTCACCGCCGCGCCAGCTCTCCGCCTCCGGCGAGCCGACCGCGAGGCAGGCGAGCCGGTGGGGCTCGCAGAACGGCGCCGGGCGCTCTCCGGGGAAGCGGCCCGCCAGCGCCCCCTCCCCCGCTTCGTCGCCGGGCTCCGGCAGGTGGACCCTGCCCGACTCGAACAGGGCGACGCCGCCTGCCCCGCGGGCCAGGTTGCCTCTGGCGGCGTCGAGGAGTGAGCCGAGCAGGGTGGTGCGCATCACGGACTGCTCCTCGGAGAGCGGGTTGGAGATCGGGATCGGGCGGGCCCGCGGGTCCTCTGCCCCCGAGCCTCAACCGTGTCGTCTCCCCCGGGTCGGTGAAGCTCCAGCCGATCACCTCGTCGAAGCCGAGGTCGCGCACCACGTCCTCGGCGCGGCGCCGCAGCCGCTGCTCGCGGGTCAGGCCGCCGGCCTGGCCGGCCGTCGCCCGGCAGCGTCGTCGGCAGGTTCTCGTCGAGGCCGTGGATCCGAGCGACCTCCTCGATCAGGTCGGCCTCGCGGGTGACGTCGTAGTAGCGGTCTGCGCGGCACCGTCACCGTCAGGTCGCTCGCCCTGCGCTCGACCCCGAACCCGAGGCGCTCGAGGTAGGCCGCTGGTCGGCTTGGCGAGATCTCCATTCCGAGCAGGCCGCCGACCCGCTTCGTCCCGCAGCCGGAGCGACCGCGGCGGCGGGGTCTCGGCGGCGACGTCGATCGTCCCCGGGACGAGCCTGGCGCCGCACAGCTCGACCATCAGCCGCGAGGCGACCCGCTGGGCGCGGATGCAGAGGTCGGGATGAAGCTGCTTCTCGAACCGGGAGGAGGCCTCGGAGCGCAGGCCCGAGCATGCGCGAGGTCCGCAGGATGTTTGCCCGTTCCAGTTCGCCACCTCGAGCAGGACCCGGGTGGTGGAATCCGAGACCTCGGTGCGCTGCCCGCCCATGATCCCGGCGATCCCCGAAGGCCCATGCTCGTCGCAGACCAGAACCGTCTCGGTGTCGAAGACCCGCTCGACCCCGTCGAGGGTGGTCATCGTCTCGCCGTCGGCGGCGGCGCGGATGGTCAGCGCCGCCGCCCGCGACCCGGTCGAGGTCGAAGGCATGCAGCGGCTGGGCGGTGAGCAGCATCACGTAGTTGGTGATGTCGACGACGTTGTTGATCGGCCGCTGGCCGGCGGCGATCAGCCGCGCCTTGAGCCACGGCGGCGAGGGCCCGACCTCGACCTCGGTGAACACGCGGGCGGTGAACCGGGGGCAGAGGTCGGGCACCTCGACCGCGACCGAGGGAAGCTCGCCGGCCTCCCCCTCG
>CAWAUD010000007.1:0-198652 GCA_963785085.1 uncultured Solirubrobacterales bacterium
CCGGGGCCGTATTGCAGCCGGAGTACCTGCAGTATCTGTCGATTCTGCACCCGCCGTTCCTGCTCGGGCTGATCACCGGCGGCTGCATGATCTACTGGTTCACCGGCGCCTCGATGCAGGCGGTCACGACCGGCGCGTACCGTGCGGTCGAGTTCATCAAGGCCAACATCGGCTCGACGCGTCGAGAAGGCGTCGGTCGCCGACAGCAAGAAGGTCGTCGAGATCTGCACGCAGTACGCGCAGAAGGGGATGTTCAACATCTTCCTGGCGGTGTTTTTCGCCACGCTCGGCTTTGCGTTCCTCGAGCCCGTACTTCTTCATCGGCTACCTGGTCTCGATTGCGCTGTTCGGGCTGTTCCAGGCGATTTTCATGGCCAACGCCGGCGGCGCCTGGGACAACGCGAAGAAGATCGTCGAGGTCGAGCTGAAGGAGAAGGGGACGCCGCTGCACGCCGCGACGTCGTCGGCGACACGGTCGGCGATCCGTTCAAGGACACCTCGTCGGTGGCGATGAACCCGGTCATCAAGTTCACGACGCTGTTCGGGCTGCTGGCGGTGGAACTGGGCGTGCAGCTTGCAGCCAGTACGGGTCGGTGCTGAGCCACGTGCTGTCGGCGGCGTTTCTCTTCGGGTCGGCGCGTGTTTGTCTGGCGTTCGTTCTACGGCATGCGGATTCAGGCGCGCGCGCCGAGCGTGCGGGACCGGAACGGGCGAGCTGCCGCACGTTGACTCGGCACGTTTCTGGCGATGGCCATATCGAAACTGCTGGTGTCTAAGGCTGACCGAGGAGTGCTTCGTTGACACTGGTTTTTGGGTCTGACTATAATTCGCGGTCTCTGCGCCAGCCAATGCGCGAAGGCCAGGAGGGCTGAGCCGTGCCGCGTGACATGTTCGGCGACGTCGTGAATCCGATCGATCAAGGTCGGGTCGCAGAAGTGGTACACGGTCCCGCTGTCGATCCTGGCGCACGTCGTGCTCTTCGGCGGCCGTCATCATCATTCCGTTGATGGCGGCCGACGTGCTGCCGACGCCGCCGACGATGATGGCGTTCGTCGGGGCGCCGCCGCCGCCACCGCCGCCCCCGCCGCCGCCGCCCGCCGCCGCGGCGGCGCAGCCGAAGGTCGACCGCCGGTCGTGATCAATCCCGAACGCGGCGCCGATCGAGGCGCCCGAAGGAGATCGTGCCCGAGGCGCCGACCGCGCCGGCGATCGGCGACGGGCGTGCCCGGCGGTGTCGAAGGCGGCGTCCCCGGCGGCGTCGTCGGCGGCGTCGTCGGCGGCCTGCCCGAAGCGCCTCCGCCGCCCCCGCCGCCGCCGCCGGCGCCGGTGCGCGTCGGCGGCAACATCAAGCCGCCGACCAAGACCAAGGACGTCAAGCCGGTCTATCCGCCCGATCGCGCAGTCGGCGCGCGTCAGGGCGTCGTCATCATCGAGGCGACGATCGGCGCCGACGGCCGGGTCAAGGACGCGAAGGTGCTGCGCTCGATTCCGCTGCTCGACCAGGCGGCGCTCGACGCGGTGAAGCAGTGGCAGTTCACGCCGACGCTGCTCAACGGCGTGCCGGTGCCGGTCATCATGACCGTCACGGTCAATTTCACGCTGCAGTAAGCGACGGCGTGGCGAGCCCGCCGTTCGTCGTTCGACTCGGAACGCTGACTAATTCTGGAACGGTTATTCCAGATCTCGGAGGATGGGCGAGATGGATCTGATGGAGATGTGGGAGCAGATGGGACTGGTCGCGAAGGGCATCGGCGTGATCCTGGTCATCATGTCGATGATTTCGTTCGGCGTCGCCATCGAGCGGATCTACACGTTCACGCAGGCGCGCAAGCAGTCGAAGCTCTACGCGCCGCAGGTGGCCAAGCACCTCAAGGACGGCCGGCTGAAGGACGCGATCGCGATCTCCTCCTCGAAGAACTACCGCTACAGCCACCTCGCGAAGGTCGTGCTCGCCGGCCTGCAGGAATACCAGTTCCAGCAGGAAAGCGGCGGCAACCTGAGCCGCGAAGACCTCGTCGACACCGTGCGCCGCGCCATCCAGCGCGCCTCGGCGCTGACCGCCAACGACCTGAAGAAGGGCGTCGCCGCGCTCGCGACCATCGGCTCGACGGCGCCGTTCGTCGGACTGCTCGGCACGGTCGTCGGCATCATCACCGCGTTCCAGGGCATCGCGGCCACCGGCTCGGGCGGTCTCGGCGCGGTGTCGGCCGGTATCTCGGAAGCGCTCGTCGAGACGGCGCTCGGCCTCGTCGTCGCGATCCCGGCGGTGTGGTTCTACAACTACCTGACCGGCCGCATCGAGTACTTCAACGTCGAGATGGACAACTCGTCGTCGGAGCTGGTCGACTACTTCATCAAGAAGACGGCGTAACGAGCGTAGGCGTCGGAGCCGGCGTAGCCGATCGCCTCCGTCGATGCCCGGCACATCGGGAGTATTTGCCATGGCAATGGATCTTGGCGGCTCAAAGGCGGCCTCAAGTCCGACATCAACGTGACGCCGCTCGTCGACGTCATGCTGGTGCTGCTCATCATCATGATGCTCATCGCGCCGATGCTGCAGAAGGGCGTGGCCGTCAAGCTGCCCGAGGCGGCGAACACGGCCGACAAGCCCGAGACGCAGGACCAGACGGTCGTCGCCATCGACTGCGCGCGACCAGTTCTACGTCAACGCGCATCGCAGGTGCCGCGACGAGCGAGTTCGCCGACCAGCGTCAAGCGCCCTCGAGGACAAGAAGGAGAAGGTCGTCCTCATCAAGGGCGACAAGGACGCGCACGTACAGCGCGATCATGGAGGCGATGGACGACCTCCGCAAGGCCGGGATCGAGGACATCGGCCTCATCACCGAGCCGAAGAGCGACCCGAACGCGCCGGCCGCGGGAGGCAAGTAGCATGACAGCACGCACACAAGCACCTCGGCGCCGAGAAGGTCGTCACGGGGGAGACGCCGCACGCCAGCGCGGACATGAACGTCACGCCGCTCATCGACGTGCTGCTCGTGCTGCTCATCATCTTCATGGCGGCGCTGCCGCTGACGCAGAAGGGCGTGGACATCAACCTGCCGCTCGAGACCAAGAAGCCCGACAGCAGCCGACGCCAACGCGAGCAGATCGTGCTCGAGTACAACGCCGACCGGCCGATCGCCGTCAACAAGCAGCCGATCACGCATCGGCCAGCTCGAGAGCAAGCTGCGCGACATCTTCGAGACGCGCAAGGACAAGACGATGTTCATCGTCGGCGACCCGACGCTGCGCTACGGCGAAATCGTCGCGGTCATCGACGCCGCCAAGGGCGCCGGCGTCGAGAAGGTCGGCATCGTCACCGAAGGCATGCGCCGCGGCGAGTAGCCGATCGGCGCGGCAACTCCAAGTCGGCGACTAGTCACAGAGGGCCGTCCACGGGCTTGACGCCCTGCGGGCCGGCCCTTCTCGTGTTCCGGTGGCAGCCGGCTCCAGCGTCCGGAGCGCCTGGCCTCCTGACAGCACGAAAAGGCCGGCCACGGTGCACCGTGGACGGCCTTTCGCGATCGAAGCCGGACCCCGGCTGCGGGCCTCGAGCCGCGTCAGGCCCCTAGCCTGCGACCGGTCGACGCCTTCTTCTTGTTGAGCTCCATGGCCTTGTTCGCGGAGCTCGTCGGCCTCGCTCGATACAGCGGCTGCGCGCTTCTTGCCAGGTCGGTCTCGAGGTTGCGCCTCGAGGCGGAGCAGGATGTTCTTGTAGGTCAGCGCGTCGATGTAGTCGGGGTTGAGCTCGAGCGCCTTGTCGATCGCGTCGATGCCCTTCTGCGATGTAGTCCTTCTTCTGGGCGTCGGTCAGGCGGTAGTCCTTGTAGGCCTTGTCCCAGTAGTAGGTGGCGACGCAGCTGGTAGCCCTCGGGGTTCTTCGGCTCGAGCTCGGCGGCCGTGTTCGAGCGCCTCGATCGTCTTGTCGAAGTCGCCCTGGCGGTTGTAGAAGCCGGCGAGCGGCATGTAGACCGTCGGGTCGTTCGGCTTGACCTCGCGCGCCTTGAGCAGCTCGCCTCGGCCTCGTCGTAGCGGCCGGCGTCCTCGTAGATCTTGGCGAGCGCGAAGTAGTTGGTCGGACTCGTTCGGCTCCATCTGCGATCATCTGCTGGACGATCGGCTCGGCCTTCGGCGGTCGTTCAGCTTGTCGGGGCCGTAGGCGGCGACCAGATACTGCAGCGCCAGCTTCTGCATGCTTCGGGTCGGGCTCCTTCTCGGCCGCCTTCTTGTAGTTCTCGATCGCCTTCTGCAGTAGGCGTCGTTCTCGGGCTCGCCCTGCTCGGCGGCTTGTACAGGTTGTCGTAGCTGTTGCCCAGGAAGAAGTAGCGCCTCGGAGCAGCTCGGGGTCGCTCGTCGAGCGCGTCCTCGTACTTCTGGCGGCCTTCTTCCAGTCCTGGCCCTTGTACAGCCGCGTTGGCGTCCTTGAAGGCCTTCTTGGCCTTCAGCGCGCTGAACGAGTACTTGCCGCAGCCGGTCACGCCAGGCTGACAGTCCCAGCACGACCGGCCAGACAGCCTGCCGAATCGAGCGAAATCGCATCCTCATGCATCCCCTCAGAATCGTGCGCACAGACGCAATGCCGTCGTCGCGCGGAAACCTGACGTATTAAAATGGATCCGAGTGCGTCTAACCGAGTATCCGGCGTTGCTCGGCCCAAGCCGGAAGGATTGCCGGCGCCCGAACCGGGCCAGTATAGTGAACCGAAAAACAGCCCGTCAACTCGCGGAGCCGCCGGACCGCAGCCTTGCCGGACCTCACGGATCTGAGCCGCGACCGCACCTTGAAGGTTAGACACCGAGATTCATGATTCGCTTCGAGGACCTCCTCGAAAAGGTCCGGGCCTACAGCCCGGACGCCGACGTCGAGCTGCTCCGGCGGGCCTACGTCTTCTCGGCCTTCGAGCACAAGGGACAGGTCCGCCATTCCGGCGAGCCCTACCTCGTCCACCCGCTCGAGGTCGCCGACTTCCTCGCCGACATGAAGCTCGACGTCGTCGCCATCGCCGCCGGCCTGCTCCACGACGTCGTCGAGGACACGCTGACGCACGATCGAGCGCATCCAGGAGCTGTTCGGCCCCGACGTCGCCCACGTCGTCGAAGGGGTGACCAAGATCAGCGCGATCCCGTTCTCGTCGAGCGAGGAGCGGCAGGCCGAGAACTTCCGCAAGATGCTGCTGGCGATGGTGGACGACATCCGCGTCATCCTCGTCAAGCTCGCCGACCGGCTCCACAACATGCGGACGCTGCAGCCACCTGCCCGAGGAGCGCCGCGTCAAGATCGCGCAGGAGACGCGCGACATCTACGCGCCGATCGCCAACCGGCTCGGGATGAGCAAGGTCAAGAACGAGCTCGAGGAGCTGTCGTTCAGGTACCTCGAGCCGCAGGCCTACGAGGCGCTGCGCGCGCAAGGTCGAGCGCGCGGCGCCGCGCGACCGAAGGGCATGATCGAGGAGCTGACGAACGACGATCGCGGCGAAGCTCGCCGAGGCGCAGGTGCCGGTCATCGAGATCGACGGCCGCATCAAGCGCCTCTACAGCATCCACCAGAAGCTGAAGCGCCAGAAGATCGAGCTCGAGCAGGTCTACGACTTCGTCGCGCTGCGCATCGTCACCGCAGTCGGTGAAGGACTGCTACGCCGCGCTCGGCATCATCCACCAGACGTGGTCGCCGGTGCCCGGGCGCATCAAGGACTTCATCGCGATGCCGCGGCCCAACGGCTACCAGTCGCTGCACACGTCGGTGATCAGCGAGCGCGGCATGCCGTTCGAGGTGCAGATCCGCACCGAGGAGATGCACCGGATGGCCGAGGAAGGCATCGCCGCGCACTGGAAATACAAGGAAGGCCGCGTCGGCGACCGAGCGCGACGAGCAGCTACTTCCAGTGGCTGCGCCAGCTGCTCGAGTGGCAGCAGGAGGTCCGCGACCCGCAGGAGTTCATCCAGAACCTGAAGATCGAGCTCTATCCCGAGGAGGTCTACATCTTCACGCCGAAGGGCGAGGTGAAGGCGCTGCCGCGCGGCGCGACGCCGGTCGACTTCGCCTACGCGATCCACACCGACGTCGGCCACCAGTGCGTCGGCGCGCGCGTCAACGGCAAGATGGTGCCGCTGCGCACGCGCCTCAGGAACGGCGACATCGTCGAGATCGTCACGCACGCCGGGCCACAAGCCGAGCCGCGACTGGCTGAACTTCGTCGTCACCTCGCGCGCGCGCAACAAGATCAAGCACTTCATCCACGCCGAGGAGAAGGACGCGCAGCATCGAGCTCGGACGCAAGCTGTTCGAGAAGGAGGCGCGGCGCTTCGGCCTGAACCTCGAAGACGCTCGCTCGAGAGCGACGACGTTCGCGAAGGTCGCTCGCCGAGTTCGGCGTGCAGAAGGCCGACGAGCTGTTCGCGGCGATCGGCTACGGCAAGCTCTCGGCCGAAGCAGGTGCTCGCGCAAGCTCGTGCCCGCCGAGCAGCTGCAGCGAGAAGCCGCCGGACGGGCCGGTCGCCGTCGGTCGTCAAGCGCGTGCTCGGCACGGGCGAGGAGAAGATCAAGGTGCGCGGCGTCGACGACCTGATGGTGTTCCGCGCGCGCTGCTGCAATCCGATTCGCGGCGAGAAGATCGTCGGCTACATCACGCGCGGCAAGGGCGTGTCGGTGCACTCGGCGACCTGCCCGAACGTCGTCAACCTGCTCTACGACCCGGAGCGCCGCATCGACGTCGAGTGGGACAAGGGCGACCGACGCGGCGCCGCTACACCGTGCGGCTGACGATGCAGGTCGAGGATCGCAAGGGCATGCTGGCCGACGTCAGCGCGAAGATCGCCGACATCAACACCAACATCACGCAACATGGAAGCGCGCACCGGCGACGACCAGCACGGCGCGCATCGACATGACGGTCGAGATCAGCGACGTGAAGCACCTCGAGAAGGTGATCAAGTCGCTGCAGCAGCGTCGACGGGCGTGCTGGACGTGGAGCGGGCGGCGCGGTAGCGGACACGGACTGGCAGGGCGTCGGCTCGAGCGACCGCGATCCACGCTCAGTCGAAGCGATGGCGATGACGTCGATTTCGACGCGCGCGTCCCTCGGCAGCCGCGCGACCTGGACGGTCGCGCGCGCCGGCGCCGGCGACGAGAAGTAGGTCGCGTAGACCTCGTTCATCGCCGCGAAGTCGTTCATGTCGGCCAGGAACACCGTCGTGCGGACGACGTGGTCGAAGCGAGGCGCCGCCGGCCTCGAGCACGCGCCGATGTTCTCGAAGACGCGGCGGGTCTGCGCCGCGATGTCGCCCTCGACGAGCTCGCCCGGTCGCCGGATCGAGCGGGATCTGGCCCGACACGAACAGGAGCTGCCCGGCGCGGATGGCCTGCGAGTACGGGCCGATGGCCTTCGGGGCGCCGGGCGGTGGAGACCGCCTGCGCGCATGGCCATGCTAGGCGGCCTTGACGACCTTGTTCGAGCGGAGGCAGCGCGTGCAGACGCGGAGCCGCTTGATGCCGCCGTTGACCATCGCGCGCACCGTCTGCAGGTTCGGCTCGAACCGGCGCGGGCGTCACGTTGTGCGCGTGGCTGACGTTGCGGCCCGACGACCGGGCCCTTACCGCAGATTTCGCAGCGTTTCGCCATGACTGGTACTCGTAGAAGCGCCCGGAAGAGGCCGGGACAAACATCGAATTATAGCACGGTCGCGGACGTCGGGCCCGGCGACGGTCAAGGTCACCTCGGCGTCACGGAGTGATGATCAGGCCGCCGCTGGCCGGCGGGGCCTGGGCGCTCCTGGTCCGGTGCTCCGGGCCTGTCCTTCAGCATCCGCGTCGAGCAGGTTGAGATAGACCGGGGCCTCGTCGCCTTCGAGCGGGCTGCCTGCCTGCCGGCCGTGCGGCCCCCTGCTCCATCCGCCGCAGCGCCACCGCCGCGTCGCGCTCGAGTCTGGCCTGCTGCGAGCCGGCTTGCGCGCTCAGCTCAGCCACGACTCGTCCCAGTTCCGCCGTCAGCCGCTGCGCCGGGACCGACACCGCCTGATGCTCGTAGATGATGCCCTTGCGCGCGGTCTCGAGCGTGGACGCCGACGCGGCCGCCGCTTCGGCGACGTCCTCATCGCGGAGCGGCGGCAGCGCGCCACTCGCATGTTGCACGGTCGCGGACTGGAAGAGCAGCAGCAGCCGGGACTGCGTGTCGGTCAGCTCCGAGACGATGCGGCAGGATGAACGAGACGTCCCGCTCCTGGCGGCGCTGCACGACCGCCGGCGGGTGCGTGCGCGCCGACGCCAGGTAGACGCAGTCGGGCGGGCAGTGGATCTCGACCAGCCGCTTGGTCGCGCAGCAGACCGTGCAGATCGTCTCGCCGAGCGCCGGGCACATCCGCTTCGGCTTCCGGTCCCGGCAGACCGGACATGTCTTGTCGTTCCATCGTTGACGAACCGGTCCAGGTTGACAAAAACCTCCCGCACCCAACAGGATTGTAGGGTGCACGGAACTGTCACGGCATTGTACTCCGCAGGACATGCCGATATCGACGCGTCGAAATGCCGACGATAAGGGTCCGCGGAGCAGACAACGTGGCGATTCCTGACGGGACTCGCGGTAAATTGCCGCATTCCGAAAGGAATGCAAGTTGCAGCCGCAGCCAGGCACGGGCGCGAGGAGGGTCGATGACGGATCATCCGCTTGTCCACGAACAGACGCCGACCGAGTACTTCAAGGAGCTCGTCGAGTCGTCCTTGTCGCGCCAGCACGTGCGACGCCGGCGACCTCACCGAGCTCTACCTCGTCAACCTGCTCTGCCAGTACGTGCGCGTCGACGCATCCCGCAAACCACGCTCGACGATGAGCAGCCGCTCGGCGCTTCGGCTGATGCGGGCGCTCGAGAGCGGCGGATGCGAGCAGCGCGTCCGCCTGCGCGGCCTGGGCGACTGGTCGCTCTTCATGTCCGGGTTCTTCTCCGACCGCTTCGCCGGCGCTCGTCGACATCGACTACTACCGTCGGCCTGGGCGAGTACGCGTACGGGTCGCTCAGTCAATCGGAGGACGAGGCGTTCGCCGAAGTGTTCGGCGAGCTGTCGCGCAAGTTTGTCGGGTTCATGGACGTGCTCGCCGACATCAGCGATCGCACGGGCCTGCGCGTCGGCGACCGAAGTGCTGCGGCTCTACGAGAAGTGGCTCCGCACGGGCAGCGAGCGCGACGGCCAGCGCCTCGTCGAGCGCGGCATCCTGCCGAATCAGTCCATCGGCCGCCGATTCATCCAGTAGTCGCGCAGGTCGGCTGCCGGCTGCGCCTGGACGGCTGGACGACTGTCCGGCTTCGCGGTCACCGCCGCGTCGTGTTTCGCGACACTCGCCGCGGCCATCCGTGACTTTCCTGTGACAGCGGCATTTCCGTGACCGAACCAGAAGGGCCCCTCCGGCGTCTAAATGTGCAATAGCGGGCGCCAGCCGCCAGGAAACGGAGCACAGTGGAGTGTAAGTCTTTGCATAGCAAGCAGAAGCCGCCAGCCGACCGACGGAGCGCCGGGGGACCTGAACGGAGGAAAGACCGTCCACTTGTGGCGACTTCCTTCCTCCGTAGTTCCGTTCAAAGACCTCCCTCCGAACGTTCTTTTTGCGTGTAAACTGTGGGGCTTTATACTGGCAAATCGTTTGCATAACGGCCTGCCAACATAGGAGCGAGCAGGTAGGGAAAGGAGCGGATTCATAATGGGCGTTCATACAAAGGTTCATAAGGCACCGGCGGGCAGATGGCCCGGGATCGCTACGCCGAGCTGAAGCGGATTCTCGAGGAGCGCCGGCGCGAGATCATGAGCGAGGTGCAGGACAAGATTCGCGACGTGCGGACCGAGGGCGGCGAACAGCCCGACGCACGGCGTGCTCGACGCGGCCGAGAGCTCCGAGGCCGACATCCAGGACGACATCGAGTTCGCGCTCATCCAGATGAAGGCCGAGACGCTGAACAAGATCGACGAAGCGCTGCGCCGTCTCGAGGAGGGCACCTACGGCTACTGCTTCGAGTGCGGCGAGGAGATCGCCGAGCGCCGGCTGCGCGCGCTGCCGTTCGCGGTCCGCTGCAAGGACTGCGAGGAGGCGCGCGAGACTGGCGCAGCAGCGCGAACGGCTGTCAGGCGCGCCGCGGCACCTCCGTCGCTGTTCATCGACATGCAGGGGTAACTCGCTCCGGCGTGTCCGTCCGGCGCTCCCGCCGGCGGCGGACGCCGACCGGACACTCGCCGCCTCGTGCTACAGTCTCGCAGGCTCTCGGAGAAGCGCCTGCGCCGCTTCTCCGCGACCAGCCACCGCAAGCACGACGATCTCGACCGCGTGCGCTGTCCGTCGCGACGGACGCCAGTGCCACCCTGGAGTGATCTTCGGCGGTCGGAGGATCGCCGATGAGCGACCGTGACGAACCCGTCGTCGTCGAAGAGGCGCCGAGCGCGGACCGACTGACGATTCCCGCCGAACTGCCGGTGCTGCCGCTGCGCGACACGGTGCTGTTTCCGAATTCGTTCATGCCGCTGGCGGTGGCGCGCGAGAGCTCGGTCCGCCTGATCGACGAGGCGATGCACGTCCGGCAAGATGATCGCCGTCTTCACGCAGCGCGACGCGACCGTCGAGGAGCCGCTGCAGGACGATCTCTATCCGATCGGCACCGCCACCCACATCCACAAGATGTTCAAGCTGCCCGACGGCAGCCTGCGGCTGATCGTCCAGGGCCTGGCGCGCGTGCGCGCTCGACGAGCTCGTCGCAGACGCAGCCCGTACCTGCGCGCGCGCGTCGTCGCGCGCCGACGAAGTCCTGCGCGACGAGGACCGCCTCGAGATCGACGCGCTGCAGCGCAACATCAAGACCAACTTCCAGCAGGTCGTCTCGCTGTCGCCGCTGCTGTCCGACGATCTGCAGACGCTGGCGGCCAACATCACCGAGCCCGGGCAAGCTCGCCGACTTCATCGCCTCGAGCCTGACGACCATCGGCACCGCCGGTCAAGCAGGAAGTGCTCGAGACGCTCGACATCCGCGCGCGGATGGACACGCTGAACCGGCATCCTGATCAAGGAGCTCGAGGTGCTCGAGCTCGGCTCGAAGATCCAGTCGCAGGTGCAGTCGGAGGTCGGCAAGAACCAGCGCGAGTACTTCCTGCGCGAGCAGATGAAGGCGATCCAGAAGGAGCTCGGCGAAGGCGACGACCAGACCAAGGAGATCGAGGAGCTGCGCGACGAAGATCGAAGCGGCCGGCATGCCCGAGGCGGTGAAGAAGGAAGCGCTGCGCGAGCTCGATCGGCTGTCGAAGATGCCGGTGGCGGCCGCCGAGTACACCGTCTCGCGCACCTATCTCGACTGGCTCGTCGCGCTGCCGTGGGCGAAGCGCACCGACGAAGTCGATCGACCTGCACGAAGACCAAGGACGTGCTCGACGCCGATCACTCGGGCCTCGAGAAGGCCAAGGACCGCATCCTCGAGTACCTCGCCGTGCGCAAGCTGAATCCCGACGTGAAGGGCCCGATCCTCTGCTTCGTCGGCCCTCCCGGCGTCGGCAAGACGTCGCTGGCGCAGGTCGATCGCCAAGTCGCTCGGCCGCAAGTTCGTGCGCGTGTCGCTCGGCGGCATGCGCGACGAGGCGGAGATCCGCGGCCATCGCCGCACCTACATCGGCGCGCTGCCCGGCCAGGTCATCCAGGGCCTGCGCCGCGCCGAGTCGAAGAACCCGGTGTTCATCCTCGACGAGATCGACAAGCTCGGCTCGGACTTCCGCGGCGACCCGGCGTCGGCGCTGCTCGAGGTGCTCGATCCGGAGCAGAACAACACGTTCCGCGATCACTACCTCGACGTGCCGTTCGATCTGTCGGAGGTGCTGTTCATCACGACGGCGAACGTGCTCGACCCGATTCCGCCGGCGCTGCGCGACCGCATGGAAGTGCTCGAGCTCGCCGGCTACACCGAGGAAGAGAAGCTCAAGATCGCGCATCGAGCACCTGGTCGCCAAGCAGGTCGACGAACCACGGGCTGACGGCCGAGCAGCGTCGAGTTCACCGACGCGGCGCATTCGCGCCGTGATTCGCGGCTACACGCGCGAAGCCGGCGTCCGCAACCTCGAGCGCGAGATCGGCGCGCTCTGCCGCAAGGTCGCGCGCCGCCGCGCCGAAGGCGACGAGACGCCGGTCGACGATCACGCCGGACGTCGTCGTCGAGATGCTCGGCGCGCCGACGTTCCTCGACGAGGAGATCGAGGAGCGCACCAAGGATCCGGGCGTGGCGATCGGCCTGGCGTGGACGCCGGCCGGCGGCGAGGTGCTGTTCATCGAAGCGTCGCGCATGCAGGGCGGCGGCATCGCTGACGCTGACCGGCCAGCTCGGCGACGTGATGAAGGAGTCGGCGCGCGCGGCGCTGTCGTGGTTCCGCGCGCACGCCACGCGCTACGGCATCGATCCGGACTTCTTCAAGAACGCCGAGATGCACCTGCACGTGCCGTCGGGCGCCATTCCGAAGGACGGCCCGTCGGCCGGCGTGACGATGGTCGACCGCGCTGGCGTCGGAGCTGACCGGCCGGCCGGTGCGCGGCGACATCGCGATGACCGGCGAGATCACGCTGTCGGGCCGCGTGCTGCCGGTCGGCGGCATCAAGGAGAAGGTGCTGGCGGCGCGGCGCGCTCGGCATCACGCGAAGTCATCCTGCCGCGGCAGAACGAGAAGAACATCAAGGAAGATCTGACCGACGAACTGCGGCGCGAGCTGACGATCCACTTCGTGTCGCACATCGACGAAGTGCTGGCGCTCGCGCTGCTGCCGCTCGGCGGCGCAGACCCACACGCGGGATGCCGCGTCGACGACGAGATCCGGCAGACGGTGCAGTAGGGCCGGCTCGGCCGGCCTGCGGCGACGGCGGACTCAGAGCAGCGTCAAGCCCGACGACCGTCTTCAGATCGACGATCTCGCCGCGCCGCGACCATCGTCGCGCGCCTCGGCGAGCGTGAACGTCCGCGGCTCGATGTCCTCGTCCTCGTCCGGCGCTCGGCCGGCTTCGTGCGGGCGCCGTCAGGCCGGACAGCGCGGAAGAAGATCATCTCCTCGTCGCAGAAGCCCGGCGTCGGAAAGAACGCCGCCGAGGCGCTCGACCGTGTCCGGCACCAGTCCGATCTCCTCGTGGCACTCGCGCCGCGCCGCGGCTTCCGGCGTCCTCGCCGGCGTCGACGCTGCCGGCCGGCAGCTCCCACAGCCACGCGTTCGACGGCGTACCGGTACTGCCGGATCAGGACGACGTGTCCGGCGTCCGGCACCGGCATGAGCACGACCGACCGCGGATGGCGGACGACGTCCACCGTGACCTCGCGGCCGTTCGGCATGCGTACGCGTGTCGCGACTCGATCGTCGAAGACCTTGCCGTCGAAGACGCGTTCGACTCGACGTACGGCATCGGCCGACGTCGTCCAGCTGCATCCTGCGGCTCCTCTCGCTGTTGCGGCGATCAGTTCGTCGAGCACCGACTGCAGGTCCGGCGGCAGCGGCGAGTCGAACTCCATCCGGCGGCCGTCGGTCGGGTGCGTGAACGCCAGCCGCGCGGCGTGCAGGAACGGCCGCTCGAGCCGCATGCACCGCGCGCAGGTCGCCGGCACGCGGCGGTGGACGCCGCCGTAGACCGCGTCGCCGACGATCGGATGGCCGATGGCGCTCAGGTGCACGCGGATCTGGTGCGTGCGGCCGGTGTGCGATCGCGACCTGCAGCAGCGTCACGCCCGTGCAAGTGGCGCGCCCACGTGATGCGCGTCACCGCCTCGCGCGCGCGGCGCGCGCGCGTCGACATCTTCTGCCGGTCGCTCGGGATCGCGGCCGATCGGCGCGTCGATGCGCCGGCCCGGCCTGCACGACGCCCCAGACCAGCGCGACGTATTCCTTCTCGACCTCGCGGTCGTGGAACTGCCGCGCCAGCTCCTGGTGCGCCGCGTCGTTCTTGGCGACGACCATCAAGCCCGGACGTGCCGCGATCGAGCCGGTGCACGATGCCCGGCCGCAGCTCGCCGCCGATGCCGCTCAGGTCGTCGACGTGATGGAGCAGCGCGTTGACGAGCGTGCCCGCCGCGTGCCCGGCCGCCGGGATGCACGACCATCCCGGCCGGCTTGTCGACGACGACGAGGTCGGCGTCCTCGTAGACGATGCGCGAGCGGCAGCGCCTCCGGCTCGCGGCGTCGGCGGCGATCGGCGTCGGGCATGTCGACGGCGATACGATCTGGCCGGCGCTGCACCGGCAGGTTCGGCGCGCAGCGCGTGCCGGCCGCGACCGTGACGTGGCCGTCCTTGATCAGCCGCTGGATCTGCGAGCGCGAGTGGTCCGGCAGGACGCGCGGCCAGGAAGCGATCGAGCCGCGCGCCGTCGTGCTCGGCGTCGACGATCGAGCTCGACGCGTGGCAGCGGCATCGGCGCTTCGGCGCACGCCGCGCGCCGTTGCGCGGCGCCGTCGCGCCGGCGCGGCTCGGCCGTGCGCCGCGACAGCCAGACCAGCATGACGATGGCGAGCGGCACGAGGATGACCGAGATGAACTGCGAGGTCGAGAACATGCCGACCGATGCCGCGCGGGTCGCCGCGGTAGAACTCGATGATGAAGCGCGAGATCGCCGTAGAGCAGCATGTAGATCCAGAACGTGCGGCCCGGGAACGGCCGGCCCTTGCGTTCGGTCGCCAGCAGCAGCGACCAGGATCAGGAGCTCGGCGCCGGCTTCGTAGAGCTGCGTCGGGTGCAGCGGCACGTCCGAGCGGCGTGCCGACGTTCGGCGGCCGCGAACGGGTTCGTGAACGTGATCGCCCACGGCACGTCGGTCGGCTTGCCGTAGCAGCAGCCGGCGAAGAGGCAGCCGAGCCGGCCGACGACGTGGCCGAGCGCGATGCCCGGCGCGAACACGTCGCGCGTCGTCCAGAGCGGCAGCCGGTGCCGCGCAGATGTACCAGAGCGCGACGACGACGGCGACGATCAGGCCGCCGTAGAACACGCCGCCCGAGCGCGCCAGCGTCGAGCAGCTCCGCCGGGTTGCTGCCGGAACGTGTCGAAGTCGACGACGAGCAGCAGCAGCTTCGCGCCGACGAGCGCGCTGATGATGATGTAGATGCCGAGGTCGAGGACCCGGTTCGGGTCGAGGCCGCGCGTCTGCGCGCGCGCACCATCGCGAGCTGCAGGCCGAGCAGGTAGGCGGCGGCCAGCAGCACGCCGTAGGTGTAGACGGTGAAGCCGGCCGAGCTCAAACAGGCTGGGATACATGGCGTGCGTCCGAGTCCGAGCATGTCGAGGATCACGAGCACGACGCCGACCGTGATCGCGGAGTCGGCGACGTTGAACGCCCAGAAATGCGCGCTCGCCCCAGTAGACGTCGACGAAATCGACGACGTAGCCGGCGATGACGCGGTCGATCAGGTTGCCGGCCGCGCCGCCGAGGATCAGCGCCAGGCCGAGGCGCGCCAGCCGCTCGTGGAAGCCGAGCTGCGTCGCGTACAGCGCGACGCGACCAGCGCGAGCGCGGCGATGCCGATCATGACCGCGGCTTGAACGGGAAGTCCGCCGCGTTCAGGAGGCCGAACGCCGCGCCGGTGTTCTGCACGTGCGTGAGGTCGAGGAAGCCCGGGAATGACCGTCACGCTGTCGTGCAGCGGCAGCGTCGCGCCGGACCAGCGCCTTGGTCAGCTGATCGAGCGACGACGATCGACGATCGGCAGCCAGAGCTCGAGCGCGGCGCGGCGCCGGCGCGCATGCGGCCGCGTCGGCGCAGCGGCTCGACGGCCATCGTCATGCGGCTCGGCGCAGCGCGTCCTGGCAGCGCTCGCACAGCCCGGCCGACTGCCGGCTCGCTCGACACCGTCGGCACGTAGCGCCAGCAGCGCTCGCACTTGACGCCGCCGGCGCGCTCGATCGTGACGCGCGGACGCGCCTCGGCGTGCGCCTCGACGTCGGTCGGCGCCGGCCGCAGCTCGACCTCCGACACGATGAACAGCATCGGCAGCTCGTCGCGCGTAGCGCTCGAGCAGCGCGCAGCTCGCCGCCGTGCGCCGACAGCACGACCTTGCGCCTGCAGCGAGCTGCCGATCTGCTTGTCCTTCCGCTGCGGCTCGATCTCGCGCGAGCACCTGCTCGCGCAGCGTCGAGCAGCCGCTCCCAGCGCGTCGAGCAGCGTCGGCGTCGCGCCAGCGCGTCGAGCTCGGCGTCGCGCGGGAACAGCGCCAGGTGCACCGACTCCTCGCGCGTGCCCGGCAGGTGCCGCCACAGCTCGTCGGCGGTGACCGGCAGGATCGGCGCGAGCAGCCGCGTCAGGCCGTCGGCCATGATGTACATCGCCGTCTGCGCCGAGCGCCGCTCGCGCGACCGCGCGGCGAACGTGTACAGCCGATCCTTCGAGACGTCGGCGTAGAACGCGCTCAGGTCGACGGTGGCGAACGCGTTCAGCGCCTGGAAGATCGTCGCGGTAGTCGTACGCCTCGTAGGCGCGCGAGCGACCGTCGCGCGCGACCTCGCGCGTACCGCGCGAGCGATGTAGCGATCGACCTCCTCGCAGCGCGCTCGAGCGGCACGCGATCGGTCGCCGGGTCGAAGTCGTACAGGTTCGCGACCAGGATACCGCAGCGTGTTGCGCATCTTGCGGTACGCCTCGACGACGCGCGCGAGGATCTCCTTGCCGACGCGGATCTCCTCGCGTGTAGTCGCTCATCGCGACCCACAGGCGGAGGATCTCGGCGCCGCTCTCCTTGATGACGTCCTGCGGCTCGATCGATGTTGCCGAGCGACTTCGACATCTTCCGGCCGTCCTCGTCGACGAGGAAGCCGTGCGTGAGCGACCTCGCGGAACGGCGGCCGGCCGCGCGTGCCGAGGCCGACGAGCAGCGAGCTCTGGAACCAGCCGCGATGCTGATCGCTGCCTTCGAGGTACATGTCCGCCGGCCACGTCAGCTCGGGCCGGAACGGCAGCACCGCCTCGTGGCTCGAGCCCGAGTCGAACCAGACGTCGAGGATGTTCGTCTCGCGCTCGAACGCCGTGCCGCCGCACGACGGGCAGGTCGAGGCCCGTCGGGCACGAACTCCTCGATCGGCCGCTCGTACCAGGCGTCGGCGCCGTAGCTGCTCGAACACCGCCGCCGCCTGCTCGACGAGCGCCGGCGTGAGGATCGCCTCGCCGCACTTCGTGCAGTCGACCGCCGGGATCGGCACGCCCCAGGCGCGCTGGCGCGAGATGCACCAGTCGGGCCGGTTCGCGACCATGTTGTAGATGCGATCGTGGCCCCACGCGGGAATCCACTTCACGTCGTTGATCGATCGCGTCGAGCGCCGCGTCGCGCAGCGTCCGCGGCGCGCCGTCCGTCGCGTCGACCGACCGGCTCGCCGTCCATGCGGATGAACCACTGCGACGTGGCCAGGAAGATCACCGGGTTGTGGCAGCGCCAGCAGTGCGGGTACTGATGCGAGAACGCCTCGCGGTGCCAGAGCCGGCCGCGCTCCTTCAGCGCCTCTTCGACGTTCGGGTTCGCGTCGAACACGCGCTGCCCGCCGAACAGCTCGACGGTGTCGAGGAAGTGGCCGCCGGGCCCGACCGGCGCGTAGATCTCGAGGCCGTACTTCATGCCGGTGTTGAAGTCGTCGGCGCCGTGGCCCGGCGCCGTGTGCACGGCGCCGGTGCCCGGCTCGAGCGTGACGTAGTCGCCGAGCACGCCGAGCGAGTCGCGCGTCGTAGAGCGGATGCCGGAAGCGGATGCCGTTCGAGCTCCGCGCCCTTCATCCGCGCGACCGGCGCGCCGAACGTCCGGCCGACGGCCTGCGCCGACCGCTCGGCGCCAGCTCCTCGGCGACGATCACCGCGCGGCCGTCGACGTCGTAGGCGGCGTAGTCGAACTCCGGGATGAAACGCGATCGCCAGGTTCGACGGGATCGTCCACGGCGTCGTCGTCCAGATCAGGACCGAGACGTCGCGGCCGGCGAGCGCCGGCACGCGCGCGGCCGAGCTCGCCGGCGCTCGCCGGCGCCAGCGGGAACTCGACGTAGATCGACGGCGACGAGTGGTCCTCGTACTCGACTTCGGCTTCGGCCAGCGCCGTGCGGCAGTGGATGCACCAGTGCACCGGCTTCTTGCCCTTGTAGACGAGCCCCTGCTCGACGAACCGGCCGAGCGCGCGCGCGATCGCCGCCTGGTACCGGAAGTCCATCGTCAGGTACGGGTGGTCCCAGTCGCCGAGGACGCCGAGCCGCTGGAACTCGCCGGTCATCGTCGATGAAGCGCTCGGCGTAGGCGCGGCAGGCGCGGCGGAAGTCGGCGACCGACATGTCGCGCTTCTTCGGGCCGAGCTCGCGGTCGACGCCGGTCGCGAGATGCTCGCCGGCTCGCCCTCGATCGTGTTCGCGCTGTTCGGCACGTCATCTTCCAGAGCCCGGCGATGGGGTTCTTCAGCCGCACGACGGGTGACGGCGTCGTCTACGGCCGATCGTTCTTCGCGGCGGCGGCGATGCTCTCGCTCGTCGCCTTCCCGCTGATCGTCGCGAACGTGCGCGAGGGCCTCCAGGCGATCCCCGGGCACGTGCGCGAGGCCGCCTACAGCCGTCGGCAAGACGAAGATCGCGACGACCCGGCGCGTCCTGCTCCCCGCCGCGCGGCCGTCGGTCGTGACCGGCGCGATGCTCGGCGTCGGGCGGGTCATCGGCGACACCGCGATCATCGTCCTGCTGCTCGGCGCGACGCTGACGCTTCAACGCTCCGGGCGACATCCCCGTGCTCGACACCCTCCGCGGGACCGGCAGCACGCTGACGAGCTTCGTCTACCAGAACGCCCCGACCGGCGAGGCCAACCAGCCGACAAGGCGTACGCCGCGGGTTCGTGCTGCTCACGATGGTGCTGATCCTGAACGCGATCGTCGACGTCGGCGGTGCGCCGCGGACGGAGGCTCCGATGGGGTTCATGACGACCGCCGCCCGTGCGCCGGCTCGACCTCGACGCGGAGGCCGAACGTCGTGACGCCCGCGCCCGAAGCCCGTCGGAACGGCAACGGCACGGCGCCGCGTCGCGTTCACGAGCGCGCCGCGCGCGCACGCCGGCCGGCGCCGCTCGCGCTCGAGCGGATGCGCGTCGAGGACCTGTCGATCGCCTACGGCCAGAAGCTCGGCGGTCGACTCCGTGTCGCTGCCGATCCGCCAGGGCGAGGTGCTCGCGCTGATCGGGCCGTCGGGCTGCGGCAAGACGACGCTGCTGCGCTCGCTCAACCGGCTGACCGAGCTGACCACGGGCGCGTCGATGAACGGGCCGGATCATGCTCGACGGCGAGGACATCGACGACGCTCGAGCCGACCGGGCTGCGGCGCCGGGTGACGATGGTCTTCCAGCAGCCGAACCCGTTCCCGATGAGCGTGTTCGACAACATCGCGTTCGTCCTGCGCGAGCAGGCGTCGCGGCGGCCCGAGCGCGCGGCGCTCGAGGACGGCGTGCGCGACGCGCTCGCGCGCGCCGGCCTCTACGACGAGGTCGCCGACGACCTCTCGACACCCGGCGCTGCGGCTGTCCGGCGGCCAGCAGCAGCGGCTCTGCATCGCCCGCGCGCTCGCGGCCGAGCCCGAGGTGCTGCTGCTCGACGAGCCGTGCTCGGCGCTCGACCCGCAGTCGACGCAGGTGATCGAGGAGCTGATCGCGCAGCTGCGCGAGGAGCTCGCGGTCGTGATCGTCACGCACAACCTGCAGCAGGCCCACCGCATCGCCGACCACGTCGCGTTCATGTACCTCGGCGAGCTCGTCGAGTACGGGCGCGCGGACCAGGTGTTCCGCGCGCCGCGCGAGCAGCGGACGCGCGAGTACATCAGCGGCGCTTTCGGCTAGGCGGCCTCGCGCGCCGGGCTGGCCGGCCTGGCTCTTCTGGCGTCGCTGACCGGCTGCGAGACCACGCGAGGGAAGAGCGCGCGCGTGAAGATCAGCGCGGACCGCACGCTCGCGGTGCGGAAGCACGTGCGCGTGGCGCAGACGAGCCCGGACGTCGCGGTGGTGAAGACGGGCATCGTGAGGGGGCGTGGCCGTGCGGCGGTGGTCGTGCTGGTAGCCAACCGGAGCGGCAAGCCGCTCGCGGACCTCCCTGTGTCGGTGGGCGTGCGCCGTGGCGGCGGGAAGGTCGTGCTGCTGAACGGCGGGCGCAACGTGCCCTACTTCCAGACCCACATCCCCTCCGTTGCGGGGAACGGGAAGACGACGTGGGTGCTGCCGGTCGCGCGCGCCGGGCGCGCGGGCGGCTGACGGTACGGGTGGGAGCGCAGGATCCTGCCGACACCAACCGTTCAGGATCGCTGCCAGACGTCGCGGTCTCGGCTCGGCGGGCGGGCGCCACGGTCTCGGGGAAGGTCGCGAACCACTCCGGCATCCCACAGGCCGGGCTGACCGTCTACGCCAGCGCGCAGCGCGGCGGGCGATTCGTCGCCGCCGGGAAGGTTCGGCTGAGAAACCTCGCCGGCAAGCGCGATGCGCCGTTCACCCTGAAGCTGGCGGGAAGACCCGGGCGCGCCAGCGTGAAGCTGGAGGCTCCGCCGACAGTGCTCAAGTAGCCGCCGCGGCTACGGGACGAACAGTCCTTGGCGCAGGAAGATCGTGTTGTCGGAACCCGTGGAGGGGTTGCCGTCGGCGCCGCCGTCCTGCACGCGGATCTGGCCCAGCTCCCAGATCGCCCGGGCGCCCTCGGTCACGGCTCCGGGAACGATCGCGTCAACGGAGGTATTCACCGAGCACGTGGAGCCGTCAGTGGGATTGGCGACGCCGACGCATGGCATCACGAAGCCGAGCTCGAAGTCGCCCGTTCCGGCGTCCGTCCCCGGGGAAGCCGGCGGGCCGTTCTGGCGGTCGGTGATCCGCAGCTGCATCCGCGCCAGCAGCGATCCGCCGTAGGGCGCGAGACTCGACTTCACCCGCACGTCGTTCACCGACCCGGTCACCTCCACGTCAGCCTCGTCGGCCGGCGTCGAGGGATCGCCCGTTCACCACCCGCGCGCGCAGCCAGCCGACCGACTTCGCGGCCTGGCCGTTCGCGTCCGGCGTGCCGACGGTCAGGAAGTCAGACTCCTGCTGCGGCGGATTGCAGGAGCCGAAGCTCAGGGGCGGCGCGTGCTGGCGGTTCGGCGTCGTGCACTGCTTGTAGGAGGGAACGAGCGACGCGTACATCGGCGTCGCCGCCTTCGGGCGCGGGTATCCCGCCGGGGCCGTGCGCGGGTCGTTCACCAGCAGCTCCACGTTCTGGTCCACCGGGCGCCCGGACGCGCCGCTGCCGGGACCGCCCTGCGGGTCGTTGTAGGCGAGCACGCGGTTGATCGACGCCAGCTGGTCGACGTCGAAGGCGCCGGCCGGGCCGGCCGGCGGAGCCGCCGAGGGCGCCGCCGCATCGACGAGCGAGCCGAAGATCGAGAGCGTGCCGTCGCGGTTGTCCATCACCTCGAGCAGGCGGCTCTGCACGGCCAGTCGGCGATCGCCGAGGTCTCGATCTCCCACCACGCGCCGCCGCCGTTCGCCGCCGAGCGGATGAACGGGTCGACGCGGTTCTCGTGCGTGTGCCCCGCCACGTAGGCGATCACGTGCGGGTAGCCGTCGAGCAGCGTCTGGAGGTCGGTGCCCAGGTGGATCGGCTGCGAGTCGCGCGGGTCGGCGTCGCAGCCGGGCTGCGTGTCGTGCTCGGGGGTGTCGCCGTGGGTGTGGTTCACGCCGGTGCACGGCGCGGCCTCGTCGGGCACCTGGGAATCGAGGCTGCGGATCGGGTGGTGCCCGAACAGCACGACGAGCTGGTCGCGCGCGGTCGCCTGGTTCAGCTCGCGCACCAGCCACTGCCACTGCGGGTCGTCGATGTTGCCGTTCGCGGAGGCCTCCACGACGCCGCCCTCGCTCAAGGTGTCCAGGGCGATGAAGCGGAAGCCCGGCGCCTGCGGCGGGTCCCAGGCGTAGTACTCGGCCGCGCCGTTGGAGGCCGCGTCCTCGGCCGGGTCGACGAAGTCGTAGCCGTGGCCGCTCGAGTTCCCGTTCGCCTTGTAGATCGACTTCAGCTGCGCCTTGGAGGCGTAGCGGCGCTCGGGGTCGGGCGGCACCAGCATCCCGCCGGAAGGTGAGAGCAGCGGGTTGGGGTCGAGGCCGTCCGGCGGCGGAAGGTTCGGATTCGGAAGCTGCGTCGACCCCGTCGCCTTGAAGCAGCCTGTCGCGATCTCCTCGAAGGCGGCGTTGGCGTCCTCGTTTCCCTGCACCAGTCCGTCGTGGTTGCCGTTGGCGACGTAGCTCGGGACGTTGAGGCCCGCCGGCTGGAACGCGAACTGCTGCGCGCGGTCCATCAGCCCCGGGTAGCTCGGGAACCCCTTCGCCGCCCAGGAGCCCTGCACGTCGTTGGGGTCGTAGAAGTAGGTCTGCGGGTTGACCGGGTAGTCGGTGTAGTCCTGGACGCCGGTGTAGCGCTCGGCCTCGGCGAGGTGGTCGGGCGTCGGGCCGTACCCGGCGCAGCTGGGGTGGGCGACCGGGTCGTAGGCCGCCGGGTTGGTCGAGCCGCTGTTGAAGTTGCGCGTCGTGCCGCCCTCGATCAGGTCGCGCGTCCACACGCCCTCGTTTCGCTGCGTGCTGTCGAGCTGGTCGCCGGTCAGCAGCACGAAGCCCATGTGCGCCCGCGAGCCGTCGCCCTGCGCGACCGGGCTGGCCGGCACCCAGGTGTTCAGCTGGCGGATCGAGGAATCGATGATGAACGGGTGGAGCGCCTCCTGCGGGCGCCACGCGGCCTTGCCGACGCCGCTCGGCTCCCCGTCGAGGAACTCGACCCGCGCCGGCGACTCCTCGTCGGCGAGCTGGAAGTCGCTCATCTGCCCGAAGTAGGCAAGCGACGTGCGCCGGGTCTCGCGCCCCGGCTGGGCGGTCGGCAGCTGGGAGTCCTCCGCCGAGTCGCGCACGACGTGGTTCCCCGTGCCCGGCTCGGTGTGCAGGTTGGAGTAGGCGGTGCTCGGGTCGCTGCCGGTGAGCACCTGCTCGAGCGTCGTGTGGCCGGCCGTGTCGGAGAACAGATGCGAGGCTTCGCGCCGACGGCGAACATCAGCAGCGCGAGCAGAGCAGCTGCTGCGACCCCGAACCGCCTTTTCCCCCCGACGCCGATGGGCCTGAACCTAGCCCAAAGCAGTCTGGAGGTGCGGTTTTCCCGGCCCTCTAGCGGCCGGCGAAGAAGAGGACCAGCGCCAGCGGCCCTAACTCGGCCGGCGATCTCGCGACCGGAACCAGTCGACAGTCCGCTCGACCGCGTCGCGATGGGGTGTCAGCTCAGGTCGGCCGAAAGCACTCTGGAACTTCGACGAATCGATAACGAACGGCCGCCTGAACTGGTAGGCGGTCTCGCGCAGCTCCCGGAGCATCGGCGAGAAGATGCCGGCTACGGCCAGCAGCGCCGGACCCGCGATTTGGGCCTTCGCCGGGGTCGGCCTTCCGGCGGCCTCGAAAACGAGGTCGAAGAACTCTTGGGCGGTGAGCGGCTCAGCGGCCGGCAGGTGCCAGACCTCACCGTCGGCCGAGGGCTGCTCGGCCAGGGTGACGAGCCCGCGAGCGATGTCGGGCAGGTAGTGAAAGGTGTGGGGAACGTCGAGTTTCCCGGTCCATTGAGGCCGCTTACCCGCCAGAGCCCGCCCGAAGACCGTCTCCCCGGACGTCGAGTTGGCGCCCCCGGGACCGTAGTAGTCCGAGGCTCTTCCGATCGTGACCCGCGCGCGGCCCTCGGCGTGGGCGGCGAGCATCTCGGCGGCAACTTCGACCCGGGTCCGCCCCTTGCGGCCGCTGGCCGTGGCGGGAAGGTCCTCCCGCAGCGGACCGTCGACGGGTCCGTAGGCGTAGAGGTTGTCGGCGAAAACGAGCTTGGCGCCCGACGATTCCGCAGCGCCCAAAATCGACCGACTGACCGGCGGCAGGAGCTCCGGCCACTGCGTATACGGGGGACTGACGCAGTGATAGACGACCGCGGCTCCACTCGCTGCGGCCGCTGCTTCGGCTGCGTCCGCCGCATCGGCCGCCGCTCCCTCCACACCGTCGGGCGCATCACCGCCTCGGCTCACGGCGCGGACGCTCTGCCCGCGGCGTAGCAGCTCGGCGACGACAGCACCTCCGATCCCGCCAGTCCCACCGAAGACGACATGAGTCGAATCGACCGCCATGAGCCGGCTACAGGGTAGAGCGTGTCACAGGTACCGGGGCTGCTGGCTTGTCTTGTGGCGCGTAGACCGTCGCTCGGGCGGACAGCGGCAGCCGGCTGACGCACGTTCATGGGAGATGATCCCTCGATCAAAGGAGCCAGTGATGAGAGTGTTTGTGGCGGGTGCGACGGGAGCGATTGGAAAGCAGCTGGTGCCGCGTCTGGTTGCCGCGGGTCATGAGGTTCATGGGATGACGCGTAGCGAGTCAAAGCAGGCGATGCTCGACGAGCTGGGGGCGGTGCCGGTGGTCGCGGATGCGCTTGATCCCGTTCAGGTCGCGGAGGCGGTGGCCAGGGCGAAGCCGGACGTGATCGTGCATCAGTTGACCGCGATCCGGGGCGTTGACATGCGCCATCCCGAGCGTCTTTCGAGCTGACCAGCCGTCTGCGGACCGAGGGCACGGATCACCTGCTCTCGGCCGGGCAGGCGGTGGGCGTGCGGCGGTTCGTGGCGCAGAGCAACAGCGCGTCGCGTACGCACGAACCGGTGGGGCGTCAAGAGCGAGGAGGACCCGGTCGACCCTCGCCCGCCGCGAGTGATGGGCGCGAGACGTCGCGGCGATCGGCCATCTCGAGGAGGCGGTGCTCGGGGCGAGTGGACGGAGGGGATCGTGCTGCGCTACGGCGGTTCTACGGTCCGGGCACATCGATGGCGCCCGGCGAAGGAGTAGTACGAGCTGGTCCGCAAGCGCAAGTTCCCGCTGGTCGGCGACGGTGGCGGCGTGTGGTCGTTCATCCACGTCGCCGACGCGGCGGAGGCGACGGTGGCGGCAATCGAGCACGGCACCGCGGTGATGTACAACGTGGTCGACGATGACCCAGCCCCGGTCGCCGAATGGTTGCCGGCGCTGGCCGGGCGCTTGGCGCCAAGAAGCCGATGCGCGTGCCGCGGTTCATCGGGCGGCTGTTCGCGGGAGAGATCGGCGTCGTGATGATGACCGAGGTTCGCGGCGCCTCCAATGCCAAGGCGAAGCGCGAGCTGCAGTGGTACCGGCCCACCCGAGCTGGCGGCAGGGGTTCGCGGCGGCATGACCGATCGCGAGCGACTGCTTGACGAGCTGCGGCCGGTCGCATTCGCGATCGCCTACCGGATGCTCGGCAGCGTCTCCGAGGCCGAGGATGTGGTCCAGGAAGCGCTGCTGCGCGTGGACCAGGCGTCTGAGGCCGGCGAGCGGATCCATCGCCGCGCGCGTTCGTGGCGACGGTCACGACTCGGCTGGCGATAAACGAGCTGCGCTCCGCGCGCGCCCGCCGCGAGCGATACGTCGGCGAATGGCTGCCCGAGCCGATCATCACTGACAGCGGCGATGATCCCGCTCAGCAGGCGGAGATGGCCGACTCGCTGTCGCTGGCGATGCTGGTGCTGCTGGAGAGCCTCTCGCCTGAGCAGCGAGCGGTGCTGCTGCTTCACGATGTGTTCGACTACCCCTATCGGGAGATCGCAGCGATCGTCGGCAAGAGCGAGGACAACGTGCGCCAGCTCGCCACCCGCGCCCGACGCCACGTCGAGCAGGGCCGGCCCCGCTTCCTAACCACGCGCGAACAGCGCGACGAGCTGGCACACGGTTCTTTGCCGCCGCCGAGCAAGGCGATCTCGCTGGGCTCGAGGCGCTGCTCGCTCACGACGTGGAGCTGACCGGCGACGGCGGCGGCAAGGCTCCGGCGCTCGCCCGGCCGCTACGCGGGCGCAACCGCGTCGCGCGCATGCTGATCAACTGGCTCCGCCCGGCCTCCCGCCTTCCGGGCGTGACGGCGCGCCCCGTCGAGGTCAACGGCGGCGCCGGGAGCGCTCTATCTCGACGCAGAGCAGCGACTGATCGGCGTGGTGGCGCTGGATATCGCCGGCGGTCAGATCACCAGCATCAGCTCGATCGTCAACCCCGACAAGCTCGCCCACCTCGGGCCAGTCGGCGACCTCGGATCGCTGGTGAGATCGGCGAGATGAGTAGACATCGGAATTTTCATGTCGACCCAAGGAAAGCCAAATGTCAACGGACCAGGCCACAAGCAACAAAGCGACGCTCACACGCTTCCAAGAGGCCCTGAGCAGCGGCGATTGGGAGCTCATCTCGAAGACGATCGACGAGGTCGTCGAGCCGGACGCGCTGATCCGCACGCCATTGCCGATTGAAGCGACAGGGGCGGAATTGCTGAAACAGGTGTTCGCGAGGCTCCATCGGGCCTTCCCCGACCTTCATATCACGGTCGAGGATCTGATCGCGGAGGGGGACAAGGTAGTCGCCCGCAACACGGTTAGCGGTACCCACGAGGGCGAGTACATGGGCCTGCCACCAACCGGCAAATCGATCACGTACAACGAGATCTTCATCGGCCGCTTCGCCGACGGCCAAATCGCCGAGACCTGGGGAGTCGTCGACGTCCTCTCGCAGATGCGGCAACTCGGCGCGGTTCCCGGAGGCTCTTCATGAGCAGCGCAACGTGCGGATCACCGCTGGCGCACAGTAAAAGACGGTTTGGTGATCGGCAGGGTTAGACTCGCGCCCGTGACCGTCGATCCAACGCCGCAGGGCCTCAACGCATTCATCGAGGACGTGCCGGGAGACACGCCGATCGTGATGCTGAACCTCCTGCGCTTCCGCCCGGTGGCGGACTATCCGGAGGGCAACAGTCAGGTCTCCGGGTGGGAGGCGTACCAGCGCTACGGCGAGCTCGTCCAGCCCTTCCTCGCGGGCGTGGGCGGGAGGATCGAATGGCAGGGCTCCACGCACACATCCCTGATCGGGCCCGAGGGCGAGCAGTGGGACGCCTGCTTCCTCGTGCGCTACCCGTCGAAGTCCGCCTTCCTCGACATGGTCATGAACCCGGAGTACCAGGCGATCACGCATCACCGCACCGCGGCGCTGTCCGACTCGCGACTGGTTCCGATGGTCGAAACGACCCTTGGCTGACCCGGTTCTCTACGAGGCGCGCGACCGTGTCGCGACGCTGACCCTCAACCGCCCCGAGCGCCTCAACACGATCGTCCCCGAGCTGATCGACGCGTTCGACGCCGCGCTCGCGCGCGCGCTCGCGGACAACGAGGTGCGCGTGATCCGGCTGCGCGGCGCGGGCCGCACCTTCTGCGCCGGCTACGACATCGACTGGGGCGCGGAGATGATGGAGGCCGCCGAGTCGTCAGGGCCCTGGGACCCGATCCTCGACTACCAGACGATGTCGCGCTACGTGAACTCCTACATGTCGCTGTGGCGCTCGCCCAAGCCGGTGATCGCGCAGGTGCACGGCTTCTGCGTCGGCGGCGGCACCGACTTCGCGCTCTGCTCGGACCTGATCGTGTGCTCGGAGGAATGCCGCATCGGCTACCCGCCGGCGCGCGTGTGGGGCTCCCCCACTACGGCGATGTGGATCTACCGCGTCGGCCTCGAGCGCTCGAAGCGCCTGCTGCTGACCGGCGACGCGCTCGACGGGCGCACGGCGGTCGAGTGGGGGCTCGCATCGGAGGCGGTTCCGGAGAGGGAGCTCGAGGACGCGGCGATGGAGCTCGCCGGCCGCGTGGCGCTGCTGCCCGCGAACCAGCTGCACATGATGAAGCTGCTCGTGAACCAGGCCTTCGAGCAGATGGGCCTCTCGACCACGCAGCTGATCGGCACGCTGCTCGACGGCTCGGCGCGGCACACGCCCGAGGGCACGGAGTTCTCGCGGGAGGCGTTGGAGGACGTCGGCCGCGCGGTGATGGAACGGGACGCGCCCTTCAAGGATTACGGGCAGGAGCGACGGGAAAAACCGTCGCCCCCACCCGACTAAGCCGAAAAGGACCTACCCGGCGTCGTTTGCTGCGTCCGCGGCCTTCGCGTGCTTGTCCACGCAGTCCGCGAAGTCATCGTTGCGGTTGTCGTCGCGACCCACGTCGTCAGCGTCGTTCTCGTCGCTGCCGTAGTTCGCGTCGAAGGCAACCGGATCGGCAGCCAGCTCGGCACGGCACTCGGTCTGCGCCTGCTTGACCGCTGCGACGTCGTCCGCCGTGGCGGCCACGACACACGCGCGCTTGGCCTTGCCGGTGGCCTTGCCGCTGTTCTGGCCGTTCTCAGGGTGCTCGCCACCGCGGTTCGAGAGCACGGCCTGCGTGCCCTGCGGCGAGTCGTCAACGGCGGGCGTCTGGCACGACTCGCGCGCGGCGTTCCGCAGCGAGCGCAGCGTGCGCTCGGTCTGCTTGACGCACTTGCCCTTGGCGTTGCTTGTGGTTCTTGTTGTTGCCGTAGGCGGCTTGGAAGGGCTCCGGCTCCATGTCCTTGCGCAGCTGCTTGCAAAGCCGGGCGGCGTTGCCCTTCAGCTTGCCGTTCTGCCCGCCCTTGGCGGCGGCACCTGCCGGGAGCGCGATCACGGCGATGCCGAGCGCCACCAGCGCAATTCGAAGAGTCTTCATAAGTAGCGGGACCTCCTAGTAGTCGGCGTCGGATTCGTCGTCCGGGGCCGAGTCATCGGCGGGCTGGTCCACCCCGGGGTCGTCGGGCTCCTCGGCCTCGGGGGCGAAGTCGTCCCCCGCGTAGTCGTCGATGCAGTCGGCGAAATCGCCCTGCGGCGCTCCGCCGTCGCCCGTCTGGGGCTCGTCGCCGGACTCGAAGTCGATCTCCTGGAAGTCCGAGTCGAACTCCTCCCGGCAGTCGGCCTGAGCCTGGCGAATCGCCTGCGCGGGACTTGCCCTGGCCGGGCATCTTCTTCAGCGTGCGGCTGGTCCGCTTCACGCAGCGCTTGAACGCACGGCGGTCGCGATTCGCGCCGTAGGCGACGCGGAATTTGCCGGCGCCCATCTCGCTGCGCAACTGCTTACATAGGCGAGCCGCGTTGCGGTTCAGCTTGCCGTGGCCCTTCTTGGCCGACGCAGTGGCCGGCAGAGCCAGCATCGCAAGCACCACGACGAACAGCACGATTCGTATGCTCTTCGCCATGCCGTCCTCATCGACGCCGCTAGCCACACCCAATAGGAAAAGCCGGGAGTACTAGACATGAGTAGGAGTCCCGTCCATGAGTCCAAGCTGATCGACACCCCGGCCGGACGACAGGCCGAGGGTCCGGGCTGGTTCGTCGTGAACATGGCCGACGCCGCGGCGATCGACACCCCGAACGCCGGGCATGCCTGGACGTTCTCGCCCGCCGAAGGCCGCTTCCCGCACTTCGGGATCAACGTCCAGGTGCTGAACCCCGGCGAGCCGAGCGCCAAGTACCACGCCGAGGAAGGGCAGGAGGCGTTCCTCGTCCTCCAGGGCGAGATACGGCTGATCGTGGAGGACGAGGAGCGGATCATGCGCCAGTGGGACTTCTTCTATTCGCCGCCCTGGGCTGCGCACGTCTTCGTCGGGGCGGGCGAGGGGCCCAGCGCGATCCTGATGGTCGGCGCGCGCAACGCCGGTGAGGGGCTGGTCTACCCGCGCAACGAGCTGGCCGCCAAGTACGGCGCCAGCGCCGAGGAGACGACCGAGAAGGCCGAGGAGGCCTATGCCGGGTGGCCGCAGCCCGAGCCGGCGCGGAAGGAATGGCCGCCGCCTACGGGAGGCAGCCGATGAGGAAGTTCGTGCTGGTCATCCTGGGTGGAGCACTTTTCGGAGCGATCGCGGGGCTCGTGATCGTCGGCCTCAAGGACGACCAGGCGCCTGACGCGGTCACCGCGCTGAAGACTCCCGTGAGGGTGGCGCCGCCGGCCGAGGCGAGCACGCCGAAGGTGCCGGACGCTCGTCGGCGCTCAGCTCGACACAGCAGAGGACGAACTCGACGGTGCCGGCATCGACCACGACACCGTCGGCGGCGGCCTGTTCGGGATCATCGACCCCTCAGCGTGGGAGGTCTGCGCGACCGACCCGCCCGCGGGCGACGACGCTTCGGGCAGGAGTGACCCTCTACGTGCAGCGGCCCGGGGAGTGCTAGCGATGGATGCGATCGACAAGGCGCGCGAGGTTCACGTCGCGGCAGTGAATGCCAGTGATGTGGCCGGGTGGGCGGCTTGCTTCACGGACGACGGCGTTCAGATGCCGCCCGGGTTTCCCGCCAACGTCGGCGTCGAGACGATTCGAGCGTGGATCCAGGGCTTCGTCTCTCAATTCGAGAATGTGGAGTTCGCCTTGTCCCCGAGCGAGGTCGAAGTCGTCGGCGACGACTGGGCATTCGAGACCGGGAACTGGGAGATCGCGCTCACTCCACCGGGCGCCGCCGAGCCGATGCGAGATGCCGGCAAGTACATAACCGTCTACCAGCGCCGGCCCGACGACTCCTGGGGGATGGCGCGCGACATCTGGAACAGCAACACCCCGCCGCCCGGCATGCCATAGCCGCCCGGCCCGATCAGCTCGAGCGCAGCGCGGTTGCCGGAGATCCAGTTCCCGATCACCTCGCTCGACGAGGCGACGACACCACCTCCCTCGTTGCCGACGATTCGATTGCGACGGATAGCGCTGTGGTCGCCCGCAATCCCGAGTCCCCCGTTCCAGCCGATCCGGTTGTCGGAGATCTCGGCCCGGCAATTGCCATTGAGGAAGATTCCGCCGCCAGCATTCCCGATCACCGAGTTGCGCCCTATGACGCCGTTGCCGTGCCCGCACTCGAACCCTTCGCCGCCGTTGTGACTTATTTCGTTGCCCTCGAGATCAAACGCGACGAAGGCCGTTGAGATCCCGCCATCGCTGTTTGCGGTGATTGAGCTATTCCTGACGGTTATCCCGGTGCAGTGCTCGCTCGTAACGCCGATGTGGTTGCGCCGAATACTGAGGAGCGCAATGTCGGCTTGCTCGGGGGCACTGGAAAACGCTACGCCCTGTCCGAATCCTTCGATCGCTCCATTGCGGATAGCTACGTGGGACCCGGCTTCACAGCTCTCTGAGGTCGGGTCGCCAGAGCGAATTCCGACGCTCGTCGGCTGGCCGGTGATGGAGTGGCCGTTGAGATCGAGGGTTACGTCTTGGCCCGCGATCATCAATCCATCGCCGGCGCAGTTCAGGTCAGATTCGAGCTTGGTGTCCTGCGTGACGATGTCGCCGCATTCGACATTCTGCGCGAGTGCTTGGCCAGTGGCTAGAGCGAACACCGTGGTGGCGGCACCCACTGCCGCGAGGCACCCAAGAAACCTCCGCATTCCAAAATCCCCCTTTGTGCGAATCCGTGCCCGAGGGACCGTACAGGGGAACAGATACTCACGGTAGCCTCGAACTTGCCAAGAGCTTCAGTACGTCCGTTCGATAGCCCGTGCTGAGGCAACTGTTGCGTGACGTTGCCCTGAGCTTGACCGCCACCTGCCGCCGAAAGAGGATAAGCGCGCTGAGACGATGGTCCCGCGCTCGTTTATTACCGCCGCCCTGGCCGTGCTTGCCCTCGGGGGATGCACACTGCCCTCGTCAGCTTCGGCGTCCACCACGTCCAGCGTTGTATGGCAACCAGGATGCGGCTACGGATACGGCCACGAGCAATGCTTTGACGGAAACACGTGTTACCTGAGCGGTCGGCTCGGCCTCCAGCTCACTCCGGACGCCTTCGCGCTCATCAGGCAAGACGCGACGCCTGACGACACGGGGATCCCCGAGCTGGACTCGGTCAACATTTCATTAGGCGTCACGCGCTTCACACACTTAGGGTCGTGGCCGCACCCTGGCGACGACCCATCGGAGCCGTACTTCCGCTGGTTCTACGCACGCTTCCCCGGGAGCGTGCCTGAGGCCATCGCGGCCTACTTGAGCTCTGCACGGGATCGTTGAGATCGCACAGGCAGATTCCCTCGCGTACACCCCCGAAGCACCACCGGCTTACCAATTGGCAAGAGACGGCGCAGCGGTGGCACTCGGCGACGACCCCTGCGAGACGGTCGACATGTTCGGGCGATTCGATAACCATGCAACGGATCCGTGTGGCGGCGGCTGCGATGAGGAGGTCGCGGCCTCAATCCCGTCAGAGAATCCACAGCCGAAACAGTCCGCGAGCCCCACAGGGCGCTTGGTCGTAAAAGAGAAGTTGGCCGGCAAGCTATGGCCCATCGAGGGCGCGTACTCGTATCTCATCCTGCGGCGGGGCAGAACCGCGATAGAGCGAAAGACGTTCCCGAGCGGGCGCTCGCATCTCGACCGAACACTCCCCGCGGGCGACTACAGGCTCACCATCTACAAACGCTTTTGCGATGGCAACTGTGGGAACCTCGATCCGCCCAGCGACAGGTGCTCGAGGTCGTTTCGCATCCGGCCCGACGACCGCCTGACGGCAAGAATTCGCACCGAGTACGGGGCTGAAGAAAGCTGCGCTATTCGATTCCGCCGCGCTCGCCTCGCAGGTTAAGCGCTCTACTCCGTCGTGCCGGGCTAGACTCAGCCGTGCTTCTATAGCCCAAGCTTGAGGGGACAAGGATGAAGCGAGCGGCTAGCTTGGCGCTGGTGACAGCAGTTACCGCGGTCTTGTGTGCCGCGTCCACTGCGGATGCGGCCGACATCTACGAGGGATATTCCAAGGTGGGTCGCGTCACCCGGAGCTACGGGACCACCTGGAACATTTATGCCGGCTACCAGAAGGTCGGCTATATCCGCCGGAGCTACGGGTCGACATACAACGTCTACGAGGGCTACAAGAAAGTGGGCTACCTCCGCCGCTCGTACGGGTCAACTTGGAACGTATACGAGGGCTACAGCAAGACCGGATACACCCGCCCTGGCTATGGGTCTACGTACAACTGCTACGAGGGCTATTCGAAAGTCGGGCGATCTACTGGATCTGGGGCACAGTTCGGATGCGCCGCCCTGCTTCTCTACTTGGTCGGATAAGGGATTCCGGATGATTTACCCCACCAGAGGGGGTCAAATCTTCCGGAATCGCCGTGGCATCCGGCGGAGTGACGCTCTACGTCCAGCGGCCGGGCGAGTGCTAGCGGCGCCCCGCCGCTCAATCTGAGCGCAGTGCGGCCGAAGCCGCCTGCTCCACGTCTTCCGAAAGCCAGTCTTCGAGCAGCGGGTCGTCTTCGTCGCGGACGATCCGCTCGAGCTCGGTGATCAGCGGACCCCGGACCTGCCGTTTCACCCGGGCGTAGGTATCCGGCGGAGACGACGCCAGCTCCTCCGCGACGGCGAGCGCCCGTTCGATGAGGAGCTCCGCGTCGACAAGCTCATCGAGCACCCCGAGCTCGAGCGCTTCCGCCGGCTCGATGAGGCGGCCGGCCAGGGTCAGCACCCGCGACGAGGCCGGCTCCAGCTCGTGACGCACGATCGCCATCGCACCGGCCGGATACGGGACGCCGACGCGCACCTCGGTCAGGCCGATCTTGCCCACGGGACAACCGATGCGGTAGTCGCCTGTCAGAGCCAGCACGAGACCACCGGCGATCGCGTGGCCGTTCACGGCCGTGACGACCGGGCACGGGAGCACGCACCATGAATGCACGAGCCTGCTGATGCCGAGCACCATCTCGCGCTGCTGGGCGCTGCTCAGTGTGGGGACCGCCTTCAGGTCGAGCCCGGCGCAGAAGAACCGCCCGGTTCCGGTCAGGATCACCGCCCGCGGAGGCTCGCCGGCCAGCGCCTCGGCGGCTTCGATCAGCGCGAGGCCGAGCTCGGGGTCGAGCGCATTGGCAGGCGGGCGGTCGATGCGGACGAGGGCGATTCCGTCCTTCGACTCGATCGGGCAGAGGTCCGACATGCCGCTTCAGTATGCCCCGAGCCGCCGCTTCTGCAGGCCGTTCTCGTCGAAGTTCTCGGGCGCGAGCCATACCTCGAACGCAGCCCGGACCGCCGGCCACTCGTCATCGGTGATCGCATACCACGCGGTGTCGCGGTTGCGGCCCTTGTGCACCTCGTGCTGTCGGAACACGCCTTCGAAGGTGAAGCCGAAGCGCTCGGCAGCGCGCCGGGAGGCTGCATTCAGCGCGTTGCACTTCCACTCCAGCCGCCGGTAGCCCAGCTCGTCGAACGCGCGACGAGCGAGGAGGTAGATGGCCTCCGTCGCGGCCGTGGTTCGCTGCAACGGGGTGCCGAACCAGATGTGCCCGATCTCGATGACGCCGTGCTCCGGGACGATGCGCAGGTAGGAGACGATCCCGCTCGGACGTTCCTCCGGCAGCTTCACGACCGTGAAGAAGAGCTGATCCTCGGAGCCCTGAGCCTGTTCAAGACTCCGCTGGAAATCGCCCGGGCTCTCGTACGGCCCGTGGTGCAGATACGTCCAGATCGCCGGGTCGCCGTCGGGCGGATGCGAGACCGCGTAGAGCGATTCCGCGTCGGCGGCGGCGTCGAGCGGGCGAAGCAGGACATGCGAGCCGCGCAGTCGGCTCGCGCGACGGCCATTCGACCGGCGCCCAGTCGACTTCCTCGCCAAGCGGGCGCTCGACCTGCCGGCTTACCCCTTCGGCGACTTCCACTCCTCGTTCAGCCGCTTCTGCAGCGTCTCCCCCACCGCGGCGGCGGGGAGGCGGATCTGCTCGAGTGAGTCGCGGTCGCGCAGCGTGACCGTGTCGTCGGCCATCGTGTCGCCGTCGATCGTCACCGCCCACGGCGTGCCGATCTCGTCCTGGCGGCGGTAGCGGCGGCCGATCGAGCCGCCCTCGTCGAACTCCGCCGGGATCAGGCGGCGCAGGTCCTCATATATAGAGCGCGCCTTCTCGGGCATTCCCTCGCGTGACACGACCGGCAGCACGGCGACCTTCACCGGCGCCAGGCGAGGGTGCAGCCGCAGCACCGTGCGCTTGCGGCCGGCGATCTCCTCCTCCTCGTAGGCGTCGACCATGAAGGCGAGCGTCGCGCGGTCCGCGCCGGCCGAGGGCTCGATCACGTAGGGGACGTAGCGCTCCTCGGTCTGGGGGTCGAAGTAGGAGAGGTCCTCGCCCGAGTACTCGGAGTGCTTGCGCAGGTCGTAGTCGGTGCGGTTGGCGATTCCCTCCAGCTCCGACCAGCCCATCGGGAACAGGTACTCGATGTCGCTGGTGCCGGCCGAGTAGTGCGACAGCTCGTCCGAGCCGTGCTCGCGCAGGCGCAGGAAGTCCGTCCGGATGCCGAGCTCCTGGTACCAGCTCATGCGCGCGTCCATCCAGTGCTGGTGCCACTTGGGCGCCTCGGCCGGCGGGACGAAGAACTCGATCTCCATCTGCTCGAACTCGCGCGTGCGGAAGATGAAGTTGCCCGGCGTGATCTCGTTGCGGAACGCCTTGCCGATCTGCGCGATGCCGAACGGCGGCTTGCGGCGCGAGAACTGCAGCACGTTCTTGAAGTTGACGAAGATGCCCTGCGCGGTCTCGGGGCGCAGGAAAATCCGCGCGGCGTCGTCGCGCACGGGGCCCATGAAGGTCTCGAACATCAGGTTGAACTCGCGCGCCTCGGTCAGCTCGCCGCCGCACTCGGGGCACTTCACGCCGCCGTTCTCGTCCGGGCTCAGGTGGTCGGCCCGCCAGCGCTTCTTGCACTTCCCGGTGCACTGGACCAGCGGGTCCGAGAAGCTCTGGATGTGCCCGGAGGCCTCCCAGGTGCGCGGGTGCATGAGGATCGCGGCGTCGAGGGCGACCATGTCGTCGCGCTCCTGGATGTTGGCCCGCCACCACTCGGCCTTGACGTTGTTCTTCAGCAGCACGCCGTAGTGGCCGTAGTCGTAGGTCGAGCCGAGCCCGCCGTAGATCTCCGAGGACTGGAAGATGAAGCCGCGCCGCTTGCTCAGCGCGACGATCCGGTCCATCGAGACGCCGGTCACCGCGGTCGCATTTTGCGTGTTTTTTGCCGTAACTAAGCCTTTCCTGGGTTGTCCGAAGGGGAATCTACGCTAGCCGGGCTGTTTGATCGGAGTGGCGAGGCACTCGAACATTCGTTTACAGTCTTTCAGCAGGGGGACGGACGCTCTGGAGGGCGAGATGGACCAGAAGAGCAACAGCACTGACGCTAACCCGCTCAGCCTCAAGGTAGTTCCGAGCCTGCCGCTTCGCGCCGGCCGCCATCTCACCGCCTGGGTTCTTTGGCACACCGCCCGGGTCTGCACCGAGGACCGCGCGCTTGGCACCGGCCCCGCGGACGGCACGCTTCGCACGAAGCCCTCGGCCTAGAGCGCTTCGGGCAGCCTTCGCCTCTTCCTATAATCGCTTGAGCCGCAGGATGGTCCTGCGGGTGACCACAGGACCCATCTGAGCCGTGCCGATTTACGAATACCGCTGCGATAACGGGCACAACTTCGAAGTGATGCAGCGGATGAGCGACGAGCCCATTCACGTCTGCGAGGTCTGCGGCGCCCCTGTGCAGCGCGTCTTCCACCCGGTCGCGGTCCACTTCAAGGGCTCCGGCTTCTACTCGACCGACTACGGCAAGGGCCGCGGCGGCGGGGGCGGGTCGGAGAGCAAGGACTCCAAGGGCGAGCGATTCGTCCTCGGACTCCAAGCCGGACACGAAGAAGGAGCCGGCCAAGGCGGAGTCGGGCAGCAGCAGTTCCTCGAGCGGCTCAGGCGACGGCGGCTCGAAGAGCTCGGGTTCCTCGGACTAGCTCCAGCGCGTGTTCACCTTCTTCGCCGACGCAGTACTGATCCGACCCTTCATCGCCGAGCTCGCCCACGCTGAGACAGCGCCTCTTTGATGCGGGCCGCCGGTATCAGCGAGTTCGGCGGTGCTGTCGGGTGGATCGACCTCCCAGATCCGCGCCCCCTCGCGGACGACGAGGTCCTGATCGAAATCCGGGCCGCGGGCGTCGGCAACTGGGAGGAGTTCGTCCGGACGGGCGAGTGGGAGGTCGGGCGCGCCCCTCCAATGGCGCTCGGCGTCGAGGCCGCCGGGATCATCACGACGATCGGAGATTCCGTCGAGGACTGGGAGCGGGGCGATGAGGTGCTCAGCCACCCCCTCCCGCTGCGGGATCAGGGAACCTGGGCGCCCTTGCTGATCGCGTCGGCGACGGTGCTCGCGCGAAAGCCTGCCGCGCTCTCGTGGGAGGCCGCTGCAGCGTTCCCCGTCCCGGCCCTGACCGCCACGCAGGTGATCGACGGAGCCCTGGCGGTGCGCCCTGACGACCTGGTCCTTGTCAATGGTGGGAGCGGGGTGACCGGCACGCTGCTCGTTGGACTGGCCGCGGCGCGTGGCGCCGAGGTGATTGCGACCGCGGGACCGGCCAGCCATGAGCGCCTGCGCCGGCTGGGAGCGGCCCATGTGCTCGACTATCACGACCCCGACTGGCCGGAGCAGGCGCGCGCCATCGGCGGCGGCTTGGGCGTGACCGCCGCGGCGAACGCGGTGCCTAACGGCTCAGCGGACGCGATCGGCGCCGTGCGCGACGGCGGTCACCTTGCGACGATCACCCAGGACCCACCGGACGAGCAGCGGGGCATCGAGATCTCGCCGGTGATCGTGGAGCCCGACGGCCGCGCGCTCGGCGAGCTCGCCGAGCTGCTCGCGGCCGGGAAGCTCGAGGTCTCGACCGCGGCGACGTTCCCGCTCGAGGATGCCGCCGCGGCCCTCGCGGCAGCAACCGGGGGCAGCGCCGGCGGAGCGGTAGTGCTGCGCCCCTGACGGGGACGCCAGCCCGCGCCGCCTGGGTGACGACTCGGACTAACCGTCCAGGAACCGCTGCACTTCGGCCTGTTTCTCGGCCGGTGAGACGACAAGCGGGTTCGCGCCGGGGTTGATCGGCCGCAGGATCCGGGGCTTGATCTTGCCTCCGGTCTCGATGTCGAGGTAGAGCGCCATCAGCGCCGCGCCGCCCATGTCGGAGATCACGGCCTTGGGCGCGCGCCAGGCCACCCATGGCCAGCGCGGGAAGGTGAACGGGTTGAACAGGCGGCCCTTGACAGCCTCCAGGAACTGCTGCTGCCGGCGGGCGCGCGTCAGGTCCGACTCCTCGGGCGCGCAGCGGTTCTTGCGGATCCGCACGACGTCGAGCGCCTGCTGCCCGTTCAGATGGTGCTCGCCCTTTCGGAAGCGCACCGTGCGGCCCTCGAACCGCGACACGATGCAGTGGCCGAACGTCATGTTCACGCCGCCGAGCGCGTCGACGAACTTGGGGAAGCCCTTGAAGTCGACTTCGACGATGTGGTTGATGTCGATGCCGAGGTACTGCTTGAGAGTCTCGATCATCAGGGGCGGACCGCCGAACGCATAGGCGGCGTTGATCTTGTTCGGCCCGTGGCCGGGAATGTTCACCAGCGTGTCGCGCGGGATCGACAGGCGCGCCGCCTTGCCGCCGCCGTAGCGCATCAGCATGATCGTGTCGGCCCGGCCCACGTCCTCGCCGGGACGCTTGTCGGAGCCGAGCAGCAGGACGTTGTTGGCGCTGAACAGCATGTTGCCGCCGTCGTCGAGCGCGTTGCGCGTGTCCTGGCTCACCTTCTGCGACTGCTGGTGGGCGCTGAAGAAGAAGAGGACCAGGCTGAGGAGGGTCCAGCCGGCGATCGCGGCCGCAACATAGGCCAGAACTCGCTTCCACGAGATCGGCTTGCGCTCGCGCGGCTCCTGTTCGCGACCGGGGCGGTAGTCCCGCCTGGGCAGATACGGGCCGCCCTCGGCAGGTGGGCGATCGGCCGTCCCAACGCCGCCGTTCTTGGGGGGCGCTCCGCCCTCCTCTTCACCGCGCAGCGTGTCGAATCGCGCGCTCTCGCGGCGATTGAAGAAGCGGCTGAGGATCCCGCGGCGGGCGCGGTAGACCCGGTATTCGGGCTTGTCGGGGGCCATCGGCTGCATCAGGAGGCGACCCGGCGGATTTCGCCGTGTCGCCTCCCCGCCCTTCTATAGTGCCGGATTCTTGAGGCCGGGAGGGACACCTTGCGCCGCGTGATCGGTGCCGATCTGGGCGGAACGAAGCTCCTGGCGGGCGTCGTGGACGAGCAGCTCGAGGTTCACGCACGTACCCACCGGACCGTTCGCGGCAAGTCTCAGGAGGAGATCGTCGATACCGTCGCCGACGCGATCCTGGAGCTCCGCGACCAGGATCCGGACGTCGAGGGGGTCGCGTTCGGCATCCCCTGCCTGATCGACCAGCGCACCGGCGTCGCGGTCACTGCCGTAAATCTCGACATCAAGCACTTCCCCTTCCGCGACACGATGACGGAGCGTCTCGAGCTGCCGGTCTTCCTCGACAACGACGGGAACGTGATGGCGCTCGCGGAGCAGCGATTCGGCGCGGCGCGCGGCGCGCAGGACGTGATCGGGCTGACGCTCGGGACCGGCGTCGGCGGCGGGATCGTGATCGACGGCCGGGTGTTCCGGGGCTCGATGGGTGCCGGAGCCGAGCTGGGGCACATGGTGATCGACCACAACGGGCCGCGCTGCCAGGGCAACTGCCCCAACTTCGGCTGCCTGGAGACGTTCGTCTCCGGGATGGCGATCGCGCGCGAGGCTCGCATGGCCGCAGACCAGGAGCCCGACTCCGAGCTGGCCGTCAGAGGGATGGACGAGGAGCTGACCGGAACGCTGGTGACCACGATGGCGCTGGGCGGCGAGGAGGTCTCGCGCATGGTGCTGGGCCAGGTGGGCCGCATGCTCGGCGTCGGCCTGTCGAACTTCGTGAACATCTTCAACCCCGAGGTGATCGTCGTCGGCGGGGGCGTGATGGCCGCGGGCGACCTGCTGCTCGAGCCGGCCCGCACCGAGATGCGCGCGCGGGCGCTCGAGCCGAATCGCGACCTGGTGCGCGTCGTGAGCGCGAAGTTCGGGCCCGAAGCGGGGATGCTCGGCGCCAGCGTGCTCGCGTTCGACGAGCTGGGCTGAGCCTTGGCGGACGGGCGGCTGGTCGTTTGCCCGACGCCGATCGGCAATCTCGAGGACGTCACGCTGCGTGTGCTGCGGGTGCTGCGGGGAGGCCGACGTGCTCGCCTGCGAGGACACTCGCCATACGCGGAAGTTGCTCGACCGCCACGGGATCGAGCCGCGGGGCCAGGTGCTCAGCTACCACGAGCACAACGAGCGCAAGCGTGCTGCGGAGCTGGTGGAGAAGATCCAGGGCGGGGCGGTCGTGGCACTGGTGAGCGACGCGGGGATGCCGGGGGTGTCGGATCCAGGCGCGGTGCTGGTCGCGGCTGTCGCGACGCCGGCCTGGCGGTGGAGGTGCTGCCCGGGCCATCGGCGGTCGTCACGGCGGTGGTCGCCGCCGGGCTTCCCACGGAGACCTGGTGTTACGTGGGCTTCCTTCCGCGGAAGAAGGGCGAGCTCGAGCGCACACTGCGCGGTGACCGCGGGACCCTGGTCGCGTTCGAGTCGCCCCGGCGGCTCGCCTCCACCCTCGCGGTGCTGGCCGGGATCGACCCGGAGCGGCCGGTCGCCGTCTGCCGCGAGCTGACCAAGGTCCACGAGGAAGTGGTGCGCGGGTCGGCAGCGGAGCTGGCCGAGCGGTTCGCCGAGGGAACGCGCGGCGAGGTGGTGCTGGTGATCGGTCCGGCCAGCGCCGGCGAGCCAGATCCAGGCGAGGCGCACGCGGCGGTCGAGCGGCTGGTCAAGGCGGGCGCCCGGCGCCGCGTCGCCGCAACGGTGGTGAGCGGCCTCACCGGGGTCCGGGCAAATACTCTCTACCGCTCCGGCGAATAAGAGGGATGCAGATGGCTGAGCAGCCGCTCGACGACTATCGCAAGAAGAGCCTCGAAACGTGGGAGACGATGGCGCCCGTGTGGGCATCGGAGCGAGAGTTCCGCTCGCGAACCTCGAACGACGTCAACTCCTGGCTGATCGAGAAGGTCGCGCCGAAGGCCGGCGACACCCTGCTGGAGCTCGCCGCCGGCACCGGCGAGACGGGCTTCCAGGCCGCGCGCATGGTGGGCGACTCCGGCAAGGTGATCTCGACCGACTTCTCGCCCGGGATGGTCGAGACCGCTCGCTCGGCGGGCGAGGAGCAGGGCCTTTCGAACATCGAGTACCGGGTCGCGGACGCGGAGCACATGGACCTCGGTGACGACAGCGTCGACGGCGTGATCTGCCGCTTCGGCTACATGCTGATGGCGGATCCTGCTGCCGCGCTGGCGGAGACCCGGCGCGTGCTGCGTGCGGGTGGAAGGCTGGTCTTCGCGGTCTGGGGAGCGCCGGACCGCAATCCGTGGGTGTCGCATCTCGGGATGCTCGCGGTCCAACGCGGGCTGATGCCTCCGCCCCAGCCCGGAATGCCCGGGATCTTCGCCCTGGCCGACCCGGACCGGATCCGCTCGCTCGTCACCGGCGCCGGGTTCGGCAACCCGCAGATCGACGAGCTCGGGCTCGAGTGGGACTTCGGGAGCTTCGACGAGTACTTCGAGTTCGTGTCGCGGTCGGCCGGGCCGGTGGCGATCGCGATGCGGGACCTTCCGGACGAGGATCGGGCACAGATGCGAGAGGAGCTCCACGAGCGCATGTCGCAGTTCGAGAGCGACGGAGGCTTCCGGGTCCCGCGCCTATGCCTGTGCGCGGTGGCGCAGTAGACCAGGCGTAGCCGGGCGCTAACCGCGCCTGTCGTCGAGCTGCCGGCGAAGCGCCTCGATCTCGGCTTTCTTTGCGGCGACCCGCTCGTCGGCCTTTCGCATCTCCGCGCGTGAGCGAGTCAGCTCGCGCTCTGCCTCCGAGACAGCGCGCGCGGCGCGCGTCCTCTTCGATCGCAGGTCGCGCTCCTCGGCGACGGCGCGTTCGATCTGGCCGCGCAGCTTCTTCGCCCGCGCCGAACGACGATCCGGCTTGCGGGCGCGCGCCTCGCCGGCCGGAACATCGAACGCCTCCACCCCGCTTGCCCGCTGCTCCCGCGTCAGGCGGCCCGTCTCGGCCAGAGAGCGAACCTCATCGTCGACCGAGACGGCGTGCAGCGTCTGCTCCACGCGGTCGAGCACCGGTTCGCTGAGCCCTCGTCCCTGCGAGTCCGTGAGTCCGCGTGCCGCCCGGGTCAGGTGCTCGATCGCCGCACGCTGAGCGTCGACCGCATCGCGCAGGTCGGCGGGACTTGCATTGCCCGCGGCAGCGGCCGAGTGAGTCTTTCGCAGGCGCTGGCCGGCGTCCAGCAACGCCCGGGCGTCCTTGCGCTGGGTGCGCATCAGCTGGTTTACCGCCCAGGCCGCGGTCGTTGGCTTCGGCAGGGCCGCCACCTGGCTTGCGGCCTCACGGTCTCCATCCGCGCGAAGCTTGTCCGCGAGCTGCTTGCGGGCGCTCGTGAATTCCTCGAGCGGCAGGCCGTAGAGGGCGTCGGCTGGGTCTCCCGGCATCGTGTCATTAGACCGCACCTCGGAAGGAAACTCATCGGAACCGCACGGCTTTGCGACGCGGGTGCTGAAGAGGGCATACAGCCCGCTGATCCGGTCCGTGAGCCGCGCTAGCGTCGCCCGCGACCCACGACACGACCGGCAAGGAGGCCCGGATGCGACGACTCGCATGGAAGACGAGCATGCTCTGCCTGACCCTGGCGGGGTGGACGGCGCTGATCGCTGCCCTGGCGCCCGATGCCAGATCGGCGGATGGCTGGACCTGGCCGGTCCGAGGCGAGGTGCTGACGCGCTACGCGAACGACGACGCGAATCCCTACGCGGGCGGAATGCACCGCGGGATCGACATCGCGGCGCCGGTCGGCGCGTCCGTGGTCGCGGCGCATTCGGGCGAGGTCACCTACGCCGGTGCGCTCGGCTACTCGGGCATCACAGTCGCGGTGCGAAGCGACGACGGCCGCTACGTGGCGAGCTACCTCCACCTCTCGGCGGTGTCGGTCCGCCGCGGCGAGCAGGTGAGCGCCGGGCAGCGGGTCGGTGCGGTCGGGACGACCGGGCGCCGGTCCGTTGACCAGCCGCACCTGCACTTCGGAGTCCGGCTCGCAGACCAGGAGAACCGCTACGTCGACCCGCTGAGCCTCTTGCCGCCGCTGGGCGAAGCGCGGACCGAGCCGCCGGTGTCGACTGCCCCGTCCACGGTGCCGGTCGCGACGCGGCCCGAGCCGGTGAAGGCCCATGCCCGATCGCGTGTACGTGTGCGGGTCCGGCACCCGCTCGCCCACCCCGAGGGCGTTCCGGTGCTCGCGGGCCTGCGGCGGGCGCCCGCAACCGTCCCGGCGCCGGTGCTCTCGCGTCGTGCTCGTGCCACCACGCACCGCGTGCGCGCGGGTCGCCCCTCCACTCCCCGCCTGCGCGAGCCTCTTCCGCACCTGCGCACCGGAGTGGTCACCGGACTGCCTGCCGCGGCGCCACGCGTGGATGGTGCGCATAGACATCCGGTCCCGCCGGCCGTGCTGGTCGCGCTGGGCGGTCTCGTGCTTGCGCTCGGCGCTTGGGCCCTGTACCGCCGGCCCGCGCCGGGTTACTTCAGGCGGATCGTGACCTTGTCGAGGTAGAGGTTCCGGTCACAGGAGCCGTCGGCGGTCTTGAAGTTGTTCAGGAACTCGACCTTGATCGTGTGCGTGCCGGCGGCTCCGCCGTTGGCGTTGGTCAGAGGCAGCGTGTAGTCCGTGTACGCGGTAGCCGGAACGTCGATCACGCGCGCGGCGAACGAGTCGAACGTGACCGTGGCCTGCGGCGAGCCCTGGCAGACGTCGGAGCGCATGCGGAGCGTCACCTGGTCGGCGTCGGTCGCGGTCGTGTACTGGCGCGTGCCGGCACTCGGCGAGCTGCGGAAGCCGAGCGTGTTGCCCGCGGAGGCCGGCGCCTCGGCGATCACGCGGACCGCCACGTTGTCGTTCGGGACCCGCGTCATGACCTCGCCCTCGAAGACGAGCGGCGGGCTCGCAGGCAGTGTCGGCGTCGCGGAGCGCTCGGCCGAGGGATCGCTTTGATTGGTGTTGTTGTCGTAGGCGCGCACGACGTAGTAGTACGTCGTTCCGTTCGTGACGTTCGTCGTGTCCGTGTACTGCGACGAAGTCAGGTTCGCGACGTTCTGCTTCAGGTACGGACCGCCAGTCGTGGTCGAGCGGAAGACGTCGTAGTGGTTGAGGTCGGGCTCCGTGTTGTCGGCCCAGTCGAGCGCCACCTGCGCGTTGCCGCCGGTGGCCGTAAATCCGGTGGGCGCGGCGGGTGGCGTCAGGTCCGGTGGCGGCGCGGCCGGGGTGGCCGACTTCTCGGCCGACGGGTTGCTCGGGTTGCCGGCGTTGTCGAATGCGCGCACGACGTAGAAGTAGGTCGTCCCGTTCGTGACGTTGGTCGTGTCGGTGAACTGGGATGCGGTCAGGTTCGCGGTGTTCTGCTTCGTGTAGGGCCCGCCGGTCGTCGTTCCGCGGAAGACGTCGTAGTGGTTGAAGTCGGGCTCGGTGTTGTCGTCCCAATTCAGGGCGACCTGCGCGTTGCCGCCGGTCGCCGTCAGGTTGGCCGGCGCCGCGGGCGGCAGGTCAGGCCCGCTGACCTGGCGGATCGTGACCTTGTCGAGATACAGGTTGCGGTCGCACGAGCCGTTCGCGGTCTTGAAGTTGTTCAGGAACTCGACCTTGATCGTGTGCGTCCCGGTCGCTCCGCCGTTGGCGTTCGTGAGCGGCAGGGTGTAGTCGGTGTAGGCGGTCGCGGGCACGTCGATCACCCGCGGCGCGAACGAGTCGAAGGTGACGGTGGCCTGGGGCGATCCCTGGCAGACGTCGCCGCGCATCCGCAGCGTCACGAGGTCCGCGTCGGCCGTGGTCGTGTACTGGCGCGTGCCCGCGCTGGGCGAAGAGCGGTAGCCGAGCGTGTTGCCGGCCGACGCGGGCGCCTCGGCGATCACCCGCACCGCCACGTTGTCGTTCGGCACGCGGGTCATGACCTCACCCTCGAAGACGATCGGAGCGGGCGGCGGCCCCACGGGCACGGTCGGCGTGGCCGACCTCTCCGTCGAGGGGTCGCTCTCGTTGTTGTTGTTGTCGTAGGCGCGAACGACGTAGTAGTAGGTCGTGCCGTTGGTGACGTTGGTGTCGGTGAACTGGGACACGGTCAGGTTGGTCGTGTTCTGCTTCAGGTACGGCCCGCCGGTCGTCGTCGAGCGGAACAGGTCGTAGTGGTTGAAGTCGGGCTCGGTGTTGTTGGCCCAGTCGAGCGCAACCGTCGCGTTGCCGGCGGTCGCCGTGAACGCGCTGGGCGCGGCCGGGGGAGTCAGGTCCGGTGGCGGCGCGGCCGGAGTCGCCGACTTCTCGGCCGACGGGTTGCTCTCGTTGGTGTTGTTGTCGTAGGCGCGCACGACGTAGAAGTAGGTCGTCCCGTTCGTGACGTTGGTCGTGTCCGTGAACTGGGATGCGGTCAGGTTGGCGGTGTTCTGCTTCGTGTACGGGCCGCCGGCCGTCGTTCCGCGGAAGACGTCGTAGTGGTTGAAGTCGGGCTCCGTGTTGTCGTCCCAGTTGAGGGCGACCTGCGCGTTGCCGCCGGTGGCGGTGAGATTCGCCGGCGGTCCGGGCGGCGTGAGGTCGGGCGGCGGCGCGGTCGGCGTGGCCGACTTCTCGGCGGAGAAGCCGCTCGGGTTGGTGGAGTTGTCGAACGCCTGCACCACGTAGTAGTAGGTGGTGCCGTTCTGGACGTTCACGTTGTCGGTGAACGCCGAGGTCGTCAGGTTGGTCGTGCTCTGCTTCGTGTACGGCCCGCCCTGGATCGTCGAGCGGAAGACCTCGTAGTGGTTGAAGTCGGACTCGGCGTTGTCGGCCCAGTCGAGCGACACCTGCTGGTTGCCGCCAGTCGCGGTCAGGCTGCCGGGAGGCGCGGGCGGCGTGAGGTCCTGCGCGGGGCTCGTCTGGCGGATCGTGACCTTGTCGAGGTAGAGGTTGCGGTCGCAGGAGCCGTTGGCCGTCTTGAAGTTGTTCAGGAACTCCACCTTGATCGTGTGCGTCCCGGTCGCTCCGCCGTTCGAGTTCGTGAGCGGGATCGTGTAGTCGGTGTAGGCGGTCGCCGGCACGTCGATCACCTGGGGCGCGAACGAGTCGATCGTCACCGTCGCCTGCGGCGAGCCCTGGCAGACGTCGGAGCGCATGCGGAGCGTCACCTGGTCTGCGTCGGTCGTGGTCGTGTACTGGCGGGTGCCGGCGCTCGGCGAAGAGCGGTACCCGAGCGTGTTGCCGGCCGACGCGGGCGCCTCGGCGATCACCCGTACCGCCACGTTGTCGTTGGGCACGCGGGTCATGACCTCGCCCTCGAACGTGATCGGGGAGGGCGGCGGCTGCGAGACGACGTAGTTCGCGGTCAGCGTCGTGTTAGTCGCCGGGATGGTGATGTTGTGCTGTCGCGCCCCGCCGTCGGACCAGCCGGTGAACGCGTAGGTTCGTCCCGCCGGCCGTGAAGGTCTGGGCTGCGGAGATGGTCCCGTTGAAGCCGACCGCCACGGCTCGCGTCCAGGGCGCCGCATTGGTGGCACCCGCGTAGGTGAGCGGCGCGCCGGGCGGCGAGCTGTCGAGCGTCAGGTTGACCGCCTGCGGGAAGAGCTTGATCGTCTTCGTGTCGGTCTGCCCGCGGCTGTCGGTCGCGGTCAGGACGACCTTGTAGAAGGAGTCGGCGTCGTGGTTCGGGTCGCTGGGGAAGCTCGGGGTCTCGCCCGACAGGAACCCGAGGTCATGGACATGCGTGTTGTGGATCAGGATCACGTGCCACGACAGCGCGTCGCCCGTGAGCTGGCCGTCCTGGTTGTCGGTGACCGTGGCGTTGAGGTTGATCGTGTCCCCGACCAGGAAGGACGAGTTGTCGGCGGGCGAGTTGATCGTCACGTTCGGCGGGTCGTTGCCCGGGAACACCTTCACCGTCGCGGTCGCCTGGCCGCCCTTGCCGTCCCGCACCGTGAGCGTTGCGGTCGCGTTGGTCGCGCTGGAGTACCGGTGAGTCGGGTTCGCCAGACTGCTGTGCGCCGTGCCGTCGCCGAAGTCCCACTCATAGGTGAGCGGGTCGTTGTCCGGGTCGCTGGAGCCTGTGCTGCTGAAGGTCACGTCGAGCGGCACCGGGCCCGAGATCGGCGTGGTCGCACTCGCCGCGGCGATCGGCGTGGAGTTGCCGCCGAGCACGTAGGAGATCTTCCGCACCGAGCCGGTCCCGTTCGAGCCGTCGGCGAAGTTCGTGTAATAGATGAGGTTCCCCGGCCCGAGCTCGAGGTCGACGCCCGGCCAGTTGGTGGCGAACGGCTGGGTGCCCGTGACGTTGCCGTTGGCGTCGAACGTCAGCCGCTTTATGTACTTGGCGGCGTAGTTGCCGTAGAACATCGAGCCGTCGAAGTCGTCCGGGTAGGGGCCGCCCGGGTAGAACGGGCCGCCGACGATCGCCGAGGAGAAGTTGGGCTCGTCCGAGTGGGCCGTGACGAAGATCGGCGGGGTGGCGGCGTTCGCCGTGCCCTCGGCCTGGTACTGCGGCGTGCATCCGGAGAGGTCCTTGTAACCGCTCGTGTGCACGAGGCCCTCGTAGCAGGGCCAGCCGTAGTTCTTTCCGGGGGAAAGGAGGTCGATCTCCTCCCAGGTCTCCCAGCCCACGTCACCCACCACGGGCCCGAGCGGAGCCGGGCGTAGGGTGAACCGGAACGGGTTGCGCAAGCCCTTCGCGTAGAGCTTGGTGCACACATGCGTGAGGTCGTTGTCGGCAGGGCAGAAGGGGTGACCGGTCAGCCCGAGGCCGTTGCGGTCGACGTGCAGGATCTTGCCGGCCATCGTCTGCTCGTCGTAGGTGCGCAGAGCGACCGGGTCCACGCGCGACCAAGATGCGGCGTCGCCCGAGCCCAGCCACAGCGTCCCGTCTGGCGCCGAGCGGACCGTGCCGATCGCGTGCGAGTCCTCGTCGGCCGGGATGCAGTCGACGGCGTTGTTGGGTGTCGGGCAGGGGGGCGTCCCGATGCTGCCGAGCAGCACGGTCTCGCCGGAGGCCGTGTTGTCGTCGTTGACGGTCACCCGCGTGAGCCGCGAGGTCCGCGGTCCGCTGCCGCCCGAGCCGGGGACCATGTAGACGTACAGCAGGTACAGGTAGTGGTTGTTGGCGAAGTCGCTGTCCGCCGCGATGCCGAGCAGGCCGTGGTCCCCGACGCCGTGGACGTGGTTGGAGATGTCGAGCATCTGCACCACCGATCCGGAGGTCGTCAGCACCTTCACCCTCCCGGCTTTCTCCGCGATGAACATGCGGCCGTCGGGCGCCCAGGCGATCGCCGTCGGCCCGGAGAGGTTCGAGGCCACCGTGGTCTCCTCGAAGCCGGTCGGCAGCGTGGCGCCGTGGGAGACCGCGGGCGCGGCCATTGTGAAAAAGCAGGCCAAGCCGAGTACGGCCAGCAATGCGTGGCGCGCACGGCCCCATCCCCTGATGGCTGTGTAAGTCAGCTGCGAAACCCTTCCCTGGGCAGGGCGCACTCCGTTCGCCCTCGCCGATGCCAAGCTACCACCGCTCTTGGCGGCGGGCAACCTTATAGTCCTTCGCCCTTGGGCTTCTACGTCACCACCCCGATCTACTACGTCAACGCGCGAGCCTCACCTCGGGCCACGCCTACACGACGATCGCGGCGGACATCCTGGCGCGGCACATGCGCCAGCGCGGCGAGGAGGTCTTCTTCCTCACCGGGACCGACGAGCACGGCGAGCCGGTGGCGCAGGTCGCGCCGAGCGCGAGGGCGTCACGCCGCGGAGCTGGCGGACCGCAACGTCGTCCACTTCAAGCGCATGGTCGAGCGCTCAACGTGCACCAACGACTTCTTCATCCGCACGACCGACCCGGAGCACGAGGCCGAGGTCCAGCGGTTCATGCAGGGCATCTATGACCGCGGCGACGATCTACGAGGGCACCTACGAGGGCTGGTACTGCCCCAACTGCGCCGACTTCAAGACCGAGCAGGAGATCGCTGGACGGCAACCTCTGCCCGATCCACAAGATTCCGCTCGAGTGAGTGAAGGAGGACAACTAGTTCTTCAAGCTCTCCGCCTTCCAGGAGCGGCTCGAGCGCTGTACGCCGAGCAGCCCGGACTTCGTCAGCCCGCGCATCCGCTACAACGAGGCGCTCTCGTTCATCAAGAGCGGGCTCGCAGGACGTCTCCGTCAGCCGCCCCAAGCTCAATGGGGCGTCACGGTGCCGTGGGACACCGAACCAGGTCTTCTACGTCTGGTTCGACGCGCTGCTCAACTACTACACCGCGCTCGAGTACGCGCGCCCGGCGAGGACGTGACGCGACCGCTTCTGGCCGGCCGACGTCCACCTGATCGGCAAGGACATCCTCAAGTTCCACGCGGTCTTCTGGCCCGCGATGCTGATGGCGGGCGAGCGTCGAGCTGCCCGAGCGCATCTTCGTCCACGGCTTCCTGCTGATGGACGGGCGAGAAGATGTCGAAGTCGCTCGGCAACGTGCTCGACCCGTTCAAGGTGATCGACCTGTTCGGCGTCGACGCGCTGCGCTACTACTGCTTCCGCGAGGTGAGCTTCGGCCAGGACGGCTCGATCTCGACCGAGGGCTTCGAGACCCGCTACAACACCGAGCTGGCCAACGAGCTACGGCAACCTGGCGAGCCGCACGCTCGCGATGATCGACCGCTACCGCGACGGCATCGTGCCGGAGGCCGCGCCGACCGCGGAGCTGGTGGAGGACTTCGCCGGCCTGCGCGAGACGGTCGCCGCGCGCCTGGACGAGCTCGAGCTGACGTTCGCGCTCGAGGAGATCTGGAAGCGCGTGCGCCGACTGAACCGCTTCGTCGAGGAGCGCGCGCCCTGGAACCTCGCCAAGGACGACGGCTCGGCGGCCCTGCTCGACGAGACCCTCTACGGCCTGGCGGAAGGGCTGCGAGTCGTCAGCGTCCTCCTCCACGCCTACATACCCGATGCTGCGGGCAAGGCGCTTGGGGCGCTGGGCGTCGCGCCAGCCGACGCGCCGCCGCTCGACGACGTGGAGTTCGGAGCGCGGCCGGGCGGCTCGGAGGTCGAGCGGATCCCGCCCCTTTTCCCGAGGATCGAGGCGATCGAGACAGCTCCGTCGCAGAGCGGCGCGGGTTGAGCACACGCCAGGTAGGGCTGTTGATCGCCGTCTCGGCGATCTGGGGCGCCTCCTACCTGCTGATCAAGATCGCGCTGGACGGGTTCGAGCCGGGGGTGATCGTCTTCCTGCGCGTGCTGCTGGCGGCGGCACTCCTATATGCGGTGATCCTTGCCCGCGGCGGCGCCGACCGCGCGGCGCTCGCGAACCTGCGCCGCCGCCCGCGCGACACGCTCATCCAGGGGACACTCGCGGTCGCGCTGCCCTTCTCGCTGATCGCTTTCGGCGAGACGCAGATCACCTCGGGGCTGACAGGCGTGCTGATCTCCCCGGGCCCGTTGTTCGTCGCGCTGCTTGCGCCGGCGATCGACCGCTCGGAGCAGGTCGACCGGCGCGGGGCCATCGGCCTGGTGATCGGCTTCGCCGGAGTGATGCTGCTGATCGGGGTCGACACGGTCGGCAGCGCCGGTGAGTTCCTCGGAGCGCTGGCGATGCTCGGCGCCGCGCTCGCGTATGCGCTGGGCGCGATGTTCGCGAAGCTGCGCTTCGCGTGCGACGTGCCGCCGATCGTCGTCAGCTTTGGCGCCTGCGCGGTGGCGGCGCTGGTGACTCTGCCGATCGCCGCGGCGACGATCGGCGACACGAGCCCCGACCTGGGCGAGATCGCCGCGGTGGTGTGCCTCGGCGTGCTCGGGACGGCGACCGCGTTCGTCCTCTACTTCACGCTGATCGCCGAGGCCGGTGCCGGGCGCGCGGCGCTGTGCGGCTACCTGATCCCGCCGCTCGCGCTCGCCTACGGCGCGATCTTCCTGAACGAGACGATCACCTGGGCGGCCGATCGGCGGCCTGGCGCTGATCCTCTTCGGCGTCGGCATGGCCGGGGGCGAGCGGGGCGTCCAGGCACCCGCCGCCGAGGCTCGTTCCTAGAATCCGCTCATGGTCGATACCCACTGTCATCTCGATGCCTGCGAGGAACCGGTCCCCGAGCTGGTCCGCAATGCGCGCGAGGCCGGCGTCGAGCGGATGCTCGCGATCGGGATGGACAGCGGCTCGTGCCGCCACGCGCTCAGCGCGGCCGACGACTTCGAGGAGGTTTTCGCGTCGGTCGGGCGCCACCCGCACGAGTCCGAGGGCTTCGACCAAGCGGTCGCCGACGAGCTGGAGCTCTTCGTCGAGCATCCCAAGGTGCGCGCCGTCGGCGAGGCCGGCCTCGACTACAAGCGCGACTACGCGCCCCGCGACGACCAGCGCCGCGTCGTTCATCGCGCAGATGGAGCTGGCGCGCGAGGCACGAATCCCGCTCGTCGTCCACACCCGTGAGGCCGCGGACGACACGCTCGAGCTGCTCGCGAAGCACGCGGACGGAGTCGAGGTGATCATCCACTGCTTCTCGCTCTCCGACCAGCTGGACGAGTGCATCGAGCGCGGCTACTACTGCTCGTTCGCGGGGAACGTCACCTATCCGAAGGCGACCGACCTGCAGGAGGCGGCGGCGCGCGTCCCCGACGAGCTGATCCTCGTCGAGACCGACGCCCCGTTCCTCTCTCCCCAGGAGCGGCGCAGCAAGCCGAACGAGCCGGCGTTCGTGACGTCCACGGCCGGCTTCCTGGCCGAGCTGCGCGGCACGCCGCTGCACGCGATGGAGTCGATCCTGGACGGCAACGCAGCGCGCCTTTTCGGCTGGTGAGCGAAGCGCGGGCGAGCCGCGAGCGGCTCGAGCGGCACGGGATCTCACCGAACCGCGAGCTGGGCCAGAACTTCCTGGTCGACGACAACATCCTCGGCGTGATCGGGCGCCTCGCCGAGCGTGCAGCCCGGCGACGTCGCACTCGAGATCGGCGGCGGGCTCGGGAGTGCTGAGCGCCTACCTCGCGCCGCGCGTCGCCCATCTGCACGTCGTCGAGACCGACGCGCGTCTCGCCCCCGTTCTCGAGGAGGCGCTCGCCGGTGCGCCCGCGACACTCCATGTCGCCGACGTGATGGACCTCGACCTCTCGGCTCTGGACCCGGCGCCCGACAAGGTGATCGCCAACCTGCCCTACGGCGTCGCGGTACCCGCGCTTCTGCGGACGATCGCCGAGCTGCCGCAGGTCAGCCTTTGGTGCGTGATGGTGCAGCGGGAGATCGCAGACCGGATCGCCGCCGCTCCCGGCACGCGGGTCTACGGCGTGCCCTCGGTCCAGGTGCAGCTCGCCTGCGAGGTCGACCGCCGTGCGCGCCCGTCTCGCGCACGATCTTCCGCCCCGCCCCGCACGTCGACTCGGCGATCCTCGTGCTCCGCCGCCGCGGGCCGGCCCCGTCGCCGGCGGTTCGCGACCTGGTGCGGGCCGCGTTCGCGCACCGGCGCAAGGCGCTGGGCGGCTCACTGGCGCTCGCCACGGGCGATCCGGCGGTGCGCGACCGGGCCGAGCGGCGCTCGAAGAGATGGGCCACCCGCCCGACGAGCGCGCGGAGCGCCTCGCCCCCGAAGAGTTCGCCGACCTGGCCCGGAGGCTCGCTTGACCGCGCCACTCACCGAGCGCGCGCCGGCGAAGCTCAACCTCTGCCTCTACGTCGGCGGCGTCCGCGACGACGGGCTGCACGAGATCTGCTCGATATTCGTGCCGCTCGACCTGGGCGACGACCTGCGACTCGAGCCGGGCACCGTGGCCGACCAGGTCATCTGCCCCGGGGTGCATGGGCGCAATCTGGCCGAGACGGCCATGGGCGCGTTCCGCAAGCGCTTCGAGTGGGACGGGCCACCGGTGCGCGTGACCATCGAGAAGCGGATTCCCGTCGGCGGCGGGCTCGGCGGCGGGTCCGCGGACGCGGCGGCGACTCTGCGCCTGATGTGCAGGTCGTCCGGGCTGGAGCCCGAGCCGGCCGAGCTCGCAGACCTCGCGATGGGCCTCGGGGCCGACGTGCCGAGCCAGCTGGAGCCGCGCTTGCAGCTGGTCACCGGCGCCGGGGAGCACCTCGAGGAGCTCCAGTGGCGGCCAGTTCACGGCGTCCTGCTCACCGGTCCCCGGGGGCTGTCGAGCCGCCGGGTGTACGGACGCGCCGACTCGCTGGAGCACGAGGACTCCCGCGTCTCTGCAATGGCCGAGCGGCTGAGGAGCGCGTGGGCCACCGCGGAGTCCCCGCTCGACCTCGGCGAGCTGCTGCACAACGACCTTCAGCCGGCGGCGACGTCGCTCGAGCTCCGCATCGGTGACGCAATCGATCTGCTCCGCGGAGCGGGCGCCGCGGTCGCGCTCGCGAGCGGCTCGGGCCCAAGCGTGTTCGGGCTGTTCGCGGGTCCCGACGAGGCAACGGCTGCGCGCGCGCGGATCGCCGCCGATTGGGATGGCGAGGCGATCGCCGTACAGGCGGCGGCGTGACACACTGAGCGCGCGGTGATCGAGCGGCTGATAACCGACCTCGGCCACAGCCTTGGCCACTGGGCCTACCTGCTGGTCGCGTTCTGCGCCATGGCCGAGACGGCCGCGTTCGCAGGCTTCATTGCCCCCGGAGAGTTCGCGGTCATCTTCGGCGGCGTGCTGGCGGGCGAGGGAACGCTGAACGTCGTCCTGCTGGTGGGCGTCGTTTGGATCTCATGCGTGATCGGCGACTCGATCGGCTTCTACCTGGGGCACCGGCTCGGCCGCGCGTGGGCGGTCAAGCACGGGCCGAAGGTGCGCCTCACCGAGGAACGCCTGGCCAAGGTGGAGTCGTTCTTCGGCCGTCACGGCGGAAAGGCGATCGTGATCGGGCGGTGGGTCGGCTTCGTGCGCCCGCTGATGCCGTTCACCGCCGGCACGTCGGGGATCAGCTACCGCAGGTTCCTTCCCTACGACATCATCGGTGCGGGCCTGTGGGGAACCACGTTCACGCTGCTCGGCTACATCTTCTGGCAGAGCTTCAGCCAGATCACGAGCATCGCCAGCCGCGCCGCGCTCGCCTTCGGGGTCCTCGTGGTGCTGGCGCTCGGCACGCATCAGGCGGTCAAGCGGCTGCGCACCCCCGAGGATCGCGCCCGCGCCGCCGCCTGGTTCGAGCGCCAGGCGCAGCGGCCGGTGCTGCGGCCGGTCGCCGCGGTCGTGCGGCCGCTGTGGCGCTACGTGCTGCATCCGCTGTGGCGCTTGATCGCCCCGCCGCTGCGGTTCGTGATCGACCGGCTGCGGCCCGGGGGCCTCGGGATCGAGTTCACGACCATCACCGCGATCTTCGTCGTGTCGATCTACACGGTGATCCTGCAGATCGGCCTGATCGAGGACGGCAAGAGCATCACCGGCGACAGCTGGGCGCTCCACCTCGCGCGCGACATCGAGATGAGCGCGCTGACGACGCTCGCCGAGGTGGTGAGCTTCTTCGGCCGCCTGTATGTGGTGACCTCGGCCGTGCTCGCGACCGCGCTTGCGCTGCTGATCAAGCGGCGAGTCTGGGAAGCGGCGACCCTGGTCGCGGGCTTGATCGTGACCGAGGTGTCCGTCCAGGTGATCAAGGAGGCGGTGGAGCGGGCGCGGCCCGCTGACGGCCTTGTCGGCGCGAACGGCTTCTCATACCCCTCCGCGCACGCAGCGATCGCGGTCTCATATCTCGCCATCGCCGTCGCGGTTTCGCGCCTGGTCTCGCTTCCCTACCGCCTCGCGCTCGTGCTCACCGGTCTCGGGATGGCGATCGCAATCGGGGTCTCGCGGGTTTACCTGCGTGTGCACTATCTGAGCGATGTCGGCGGCGGCTGGGCGGTGGGCCTGGCCGCATATTCAGGCTGCGCGATCGTGGCGATGCTGGCCGTCTACCTGCGCGATGCGTTCTCCGATCGGGAGCGCTCGCCGGCGGCCGCGGGCGACGTCGCATCGCGCCGTGCAGGCGGCTAGCCTCCGCACCTTGGACAGCCTCACCGCCACGTACGTGATCCTCGGCACAGCCGGCGTCGTCGGCCTTGCCGCCTACGCGACGCTGATACTCGTCCCGGCCTGGACGGCCTACGGCCGGACCTGGGAGCGGGTGTGCGCTGCCTTCCTGACCCTGTTCGTGCTGGCTGCATTCGCCGGCTGCGGGGTCCTGCTGGGACTCCTGATCGTCTATTACTGGGACCAGATCCTGGAGTTCCTGCACCTGCAGAATGCAATCCTGCTGTTCTGAGCACTCTGTGCGCCGATGGCTGAATCTCGAACCAAAACCCCTGCAAAGATGGGGTCCGCGGAGCGGGCTCTGGCACTCGACGCCCTCGCCGAGGCGGTCGAGTCCGGCGCCGGCCTGCCCGAGACCGCCCGCCGCGCGGCTGCGGCGCTGGGCGCCAGCGTCGCGCTGATCGACGCCCGCGGCGCGGTGCTCGCGGTCGCGGCCGGCGCGCCGAGCGAGGAGAGCGCGCTGCTGTCCGTGCAGGACGGCGTGACGTCGATCGACCTGCGCGTGTCCGAGTCGCTCGTCGGCCAACTGCGCTTCCGGGCCGCGAGCGAGCTGCCCGAGCCGTCGCTCCTGCGGATGGTCACGACGCTGCTCGCGCTCGAGGTCGAGCGCACCCGCGCGCCGGAGCGGGCCGGCGAGGCCGCGGTCGGAAGCTTCCTGAAAGCGGTTCTGGACCGGGAGATCGGCGATCGGCGGGACCTGATCGCGCGCGGCAAGGAGCTCGGCGTCGACCTCGAGGAGGGCGGCAGCGTGCTGGCGGTGGCGCCACACCCGCGTGTACCGGCCGAGGGCGACTGGCAGGCGCGGGCACTCACGATGGCGGCGCGCGCGGCGCGCGGAATCGTGGCCGGGTCGCTGGCTTCCCTGCGCGGCGAGCCACATCGCGGTACTGGTGCCCGGGGCCGACGAGAACGCAGCCCGCCGCGCCGCCGCGGGGGTGCTGCGCTCGCTCGACGACTCGCTGCCCGGCTTCGCGGTCGTGGTCGGCTACAGCCGCGTCGCGCTGGACCCCATGGACCTGCACCGCGCCGCGGCCGAGGCGCTGCTGGCGGCCAACGTCGCCGCGCCGGACGCCGGCCCCGAGGAGCGGCTGATGTCGTTCGACGACACCGGCGCCTACCGCCTGCTGCTGCCCGCGATGAGCGATGACCCGGCAGAGCTCGAGCGCTTCTACGCCGACACGGTCGCGCCGCTGCTCGCATACGACGAGCAGTACGGCACCGAGCTGGTCCGGACGCTCGAGACCTTCCTCGACAACGACGCCTCGATGGCCGCCACCTACAAGCAGCTCTTCACCCACCGCCACACCATCCGCTACCGCCTCGACCGGGTGCGCGAGCTGACGGGCCTCGACGTCAACTCGACGGACGGCCGCGAGCGGCTCGGGCTCGGCCTGAAGGCGATGCACGTTCTTGGAGTGCGCGCCCCGAGCGCCCCGGTGTTCGAGCCCGGCGCCGAGAGCGGGCGCGTGCCGAAGCCTCCGCGCCACTGACGCCGTCGACCGGCGGGCGAGCGGCCTAAGCTTGCCTGGCCGGCCAGGCCGGCCCACTGCGGAGTGGTCTAATGGCAGGACGCCGGGTTTTGGTCCCGGAAGTGAGGGTTCGAGTCCTTCCTCCGCAGCCTTGCTGCTACGCGCGGTCTCGCCGTAGCAGCCAGCCCGCCAGCGCTCCGAGGATCGCTCCCGCCTCCGGCGCCAACGGGACATCGGTCAGCACGCTCACGAGGACGCCGAGCGTCAACCCGACGACAGCGCCGATCGCGATCGCGGCTCCAACGGTCAGGCCGGGTTCGCCCGGGGAATCCATCCAGGCACACTAACGCCGGCGATAGCGCAGCCGGGCGGGGGCCCGCGGACGCGCAGGCCCCCTCCGGCATCTGCCGAGACCCGGGCGGTCAGCTATCCCGCCGGTCCCGGTCAGCTATGTGAGCGTCACCTGACCAAGCGCGACACCCTTGCCTTCGTCCGCTTGCTGGACTTCGCCCGCTTGCTGGACTTCCTGGCCTTCTTGGACTTCGACTTCGCCCGCGAGTGCGACACCTGGCTGTCACGCCCGGAGAGCTGGTTCGACTGCTCGTTCTCGAGGCTGTTGTACGTCGCGGCGTCGCCGCCGTTCGCGTACGCGTCACCTCCGACCGACTCAGCCTTGTAGTCGTCCTCGACGACCTCAGAGGGGCCGCCGTAGCCACCCGTCGCCTCGCCGCCGGCGCCGCCTGTCGCGGTCGCCGTCTGCGTGTTCGTGGTGGTGTTGCTCTGGTGGCACTGGTCGTTCCCGTACGTGTTACCGGTCGCCAGCAGGTTGCAGATGGCCGAGTTGTTGAAGCCATCCCAGCCGTAGCCACCAGACCCCGAGCTGTCACGCCCGGAGATCTGGTTGGACTGCTCGTTCTCGAGGCTGTTGTACGCCTCGGCGTCGCCGCCGTTCGCGTACGCGTCGCCTCCCCACGAGCCGGCCTGCGAGCCGTTCCCGACGACCTGCACGGGCCCGGCGTTGCCACCGGTGGCCGAGCCGCCGGCGCCACCTGTTGCGGTGGCTGTCTGCGTGTTCGTGGTGGTGTTGTCCTGCCTGCACTGGTTGGCACCGTTGGTGTCACCGGTCGCCAGCTGGTTGCAGACCGCGGCGTTGTTGGCGCCGCTCGGGTCCGACACGCTCTCGTCGGACCCGTAGCCGCCCGATCCAGAGCTGTCGCGCCCTGAGATCTGGTTGGACTGCTCGGTCTCGTTGCTGTTGTACGCCTCGGCGTCGCCGCCGTTCGCGTACGCGTCGCCTCCGACCGAACTGGCGTGCGAGTCGTCGCCGACTACCTGCACGGGCCCGCCGTTGCCACCTGTGGCCCTACCGCCGGCGCCACCTGTTGCGGTGGCTGTCTGCGTGTTCGTGGCCGTATTGCTCTGGTGGCACTGGTCGTTGCCCTGCGTGTTGCCGGTCGCCAGTTGCTTGCAGACGTCGGTGTTGTTGTTGCCTTCCCCGACGTAGCTCCCCGGGGAGCTGTCGCGCCCGGAGATCTGGTTCGACTGCTCTGTCTCGTTGCTGTTGCCCGCCTCGGCGTTGCCGCCGTTCGCGTACGCGTTACCTCCATACGAGCCACCGCGCGAGCCGTTGCCGGTGACCTGCACGGGCCCGGAGTTGCCACCGGTGGCCGTGCCGCCGGCGCCAGCCGTGGCGGTTGCTGTCTGCGTGGTGGTAGCGACGTTCTCCTGTCTGCACTGGCCGGCCGCGTTGGTGTTGCCGGTCGCCAGCTGGTTGCAGACGGCGGAGTTGTTGGTGCCCGGTGGGCTGGTCAGCAAGCTGTTGCTTGCCGCCGCGCCCGCGGGGAATGCCATTGCAGCCGCAATTCCCCAAGCCAGGACACCCAGCTTGAATCGACATTGCATGGTGATTCCTCTCGTACTTCGAGTTCTCACTGCTGCCGGGCGTCTCAGGGCCCCCGGCGCGGCCCGGAATCACAAGCCGGATGTCGGCTAACCGGGCAACTCGATCGGAGAGACGTAGGCCGACGGCCTCCAGGGGGCCGCGGGCATACGAAAAGCCTGGAAGCGGTGGTTCGGAAGCACGATCGCGACCCCCAGCACCGCAAGTACGAGCAGTATCAGCCCCGTGCCACCCCCGCCGGAGCCGCTCAGGAGGCTGAAGAAAGGATCCGGGCTGGGCAACTGGCCGCCGCGGCCCGGCACGCCACCGTTCGACGGCGAGGACTTCCCTGGTTCGTGGCCGCTGCGCTGTTTGTCTCCCCTGGGATGACGCGATCTGCCTTGCCCGACTCGCGATGTGCCGACTGGAGCGCTTCGTGGTTCGGGCCGCTGCGCGGTCCGAGTCCCCGCCGTTTGGGGCTCTGGACAACGAAAGTGTCCTGGCCGTCCGACACGAAGCCGTAGCGGTCGCCGTTACCTCCCGAGCTGGACGAATAGCTGTCACGCCCGGAGTTCGACTGCTTGCTCTCGAGGCTGTTGTGCGACTCGGCGCTGCCGCCGTTCGCGCTGGCAGCGCCTCCATGCGAGCCGCCGCTCTGCGCGGGACCGGCGTTTCCACCGGTCGCGGTGCCCCCGGCGCCTCCGGTCGCGGTCGCCGTCTGCGTGTTCGTGACGGTGTTGCTCTGCGGAGCGGTCGCCGCGGGCTGGCTGTAGCCAACTGGCCCGGTCGTACCGGAGGTGTCGGCTGAGGCAGGCGCGGCGGCGGCGAGAAGCAGCGCTGCTGCCAATGCGATCGCGCGAAGCACTATGCCTGAAACCGGCGCCGACACTCGACGAAAACCTCGGAGTTCGGAGGTACCGAAACGTCGCAGGCAGGCGCACCAGCGTCAATCGAATACGTGTTGATGTTGACAGCGCCTGACCAGCCCCTGGACGGCGCCGTGGGCCGGCGTTAGGGTCGGGAGGCCTCGCGTCACACGAGTCTGGAGCGCGCCATGTCCTCTTCGCCGTCCTCTTCCCGGAATTCGACGACCCTCGCGGGCCGGATGGGTCGCTGGAGCGCGACCCACCGCAAGGCCGCGATCCTGGGCTGGTTCGGCTTCGTGATCTTCGCCATCTTCGTCGGGATGACCGTCAGCCCGAACAAGATCACCGACGTCGACGGGTTCAACGGAGAGTCGCACCGCGCCGAGCAGGCACTGGACCAGTCCGGCCTGCGGCCGACGAGCGAGGCGGTCTTCATTCAGAGCAAGGACCTGACGATCGACGACCGCCAGTTCAAGGCGGCGGTGCAGGACGCGACGCGCAGCGTCGGGAACGTCAAGTACGTGCGGAATGTCGAGTCACCGCTGCGTGGAGGGGGCCAGGTCACCACGGACGGCCATTCGGCGCTCGTGCAGTTCGATATCGCAGGCGACTCGGTGGAGACCGCGGATCGTGTCGATCCGGTCCTCACCGCCGTCGACGGCGTCAAAGACCGGCATCCCGCAGTGCTCGTCGAGCAGTTCGGTGACGCGAGCGCCAACAAGGCGGTCAGGGACACGATCAACGACGACCTCGCCAAGGCCGGAGAGCTCTCGATACCGATCACCCTGATCATCCTGCTCTTCGCCTTCGGCAGCTTCGTGGCAGCCGGGATACCGCTGCTGATCGGGATCACCTCGGTGATCGCCGCCCTGGCGCTGGTCGGGGTTCCGAGCCAGGTCTTCCCGATCGACGACAACCTCTCCGCCGTGATCCTGATGATCGGCCTCGCAGTCGGCGTCGACTACTCGCTCTTCTACCTGCGGCGGGAACGCGAGGAGCGGCGCTGCCGGCCGCAGTCCCGAAGACGCGCTTCAGGTCGCTGCGTCGACCTCGGGACGCGCCGTGCTGATCTCCGGCTTGACCGTGATCGTCGCGATGGCCGGAATGCTGATCAGCGGCGACAAGACCTTCATCGCATTCGCGGTCGGGACGATGCTCGTCGTCGCCATCGCGGTGTGCGCCTCGCTCACCGTCCTGCCGGCGATGCTGGCCTGGCTCGGAGACCGAGTCGACAAGGGGCGGATTCCGTTCCTCGCGCGCAGGCGCGCCGGGGGCGCGCAGTCGCGGTTCTGGACCGCGATCGTCGACCGCGTGATGCGCCGTCCGGTGGTGGCGCTCGTGCTGGCCGGCGGCGCGCTGATCGCGCTGTCGATTCCGGCGCTCAGCTTGAAGACCGTCGTGACCGGCGTCGACGACCTGCCGCAGGACCTCGCCGTGATCAAGACCTACAACCAGATCAGGAAGGTGTTCCCGACGGAGGGAGTCACGGCCACCGTCGTCGTCAAGGCGGACAACGTGCGCTCCGGTCGAGGCCGCGGCCGGGATCGAGAACCTGCGCCGCCAGCTGCAGGCGTCCATCTACCCGCCGGGACCCGACGTCACCTACAGCAAGGACAGCACGGTCGCGAAGATCGACGTCGCAACCCCCGGCACGGGGACCGACGCCGCATCCACCGACGCGCTCGACGAGATCCGGGGCGAGATCATTCCCGAGACGATGGGCGGCATCGGTGGGACGAGCGTCAACGTCACCGGAGACGCAGCCGCCTCCACCGACTTCAGGGACCAGCTGGACAGCAGGTTGCCCCTGATATTCGCCTTCGTCTTCGGCCTGACATTCATCATCTTCCTGGTCACCTTCCGCTCGATCGTCATCCCGATCAAGGCGATCCTGCTCAACCTGCTCTCGGTTGGAGCCGCGTACGGCGTGCTCGTGCTCGTCTTCCAGGACGGACACGGCGAGTCGCTGCTCAACTTCTCCTCGAACGGGGGCGTGACCTCATGGCTGCCGCTGTTCCTGTTCGTGATCCTGTTCGGGCTGTCGATGGACTACCACGTCTTCATCCTCTCGCGGGTGCGCGAGCTGCACGACCGTGGCATGCCGACGGACCAGGCGGTCCGTGAGGGGATCACGGCGACCGCGGGCACCGTCACCAGCGCCGCGTTGGTGATGGTCGGCGTATTCGGCGTCTTCGCCACGCTGGACTTCCTCGACTTCAAGGAGCTCGGGGTCGGACTGGCGGTGGCGGTGCTCATCGACGCCACCATCGTGCGGGCGGTTCTGCTGCCCGCGTCGATGCGAATTCTGGGCGACTGGAACTGGTATCTGCCGAAGTGGCTCGAGTGGATCCCCCGGGTCCGCTCGGAGGACGAGGTGGCCCCTCCGTTCGAGGACGACACAGCAGCGGCTCCCGTGTAAGGCCTGATACCCCCCTAGGGTATGTGCTAGCCTCGCAATCGAGTGGAGGCCTCAGCACACAGCCATCACGATCACCACGCGATGCCGACCTCGGGGGCGGCGCTAACCGCGGTTGCCTTCAGCGCGACGCTGCACTGCCTGACCGGCTGCGCCCTCGGCGAGATCGCGGGGATGGCGATCGGCACGGCGATGGGGCTCTCGAACCTCGCCACGATCGTGCTTGCGATCGTGCTGGCGTTCGCGTTCGGCTACACGCTCACCAGCCTCCCCCTGCTGCGCGCGGGCCTGGCGCTGAGCGCCGTCGTGCCGATCGCGCTGGCTTCGGACACCTTGAGCATCCTGACCATGGAGATCGTGGACAACGTCATCGTCCTGACGATTCCTGGCGCGCTGAACGCGGGCCTCGGCGATCTGCTGTTCTGGGGCAGCCTCTCCTTTTCCCTGGTGATCGCGGGCGCGTTCGCGCTGCCCGTCAACCGCTGGCTGATCGCGCGCGGCAAGGGCCACGTCGCGGTCCACGAGACGGGTATCCACGGCGGCCCGCCGCCCCGGCTCGTCGCCATCGTCGCGGCGGCGGGGTTCATCTTCGGAGCGGTCGTGCTGGCGGCCGAGGCAATTGGCTAGCCCGCCGACACGCGGATACACCGCCTCCAAGGACCAGCTGCTGAAGCGGCTGAGCCGGGTCGAGGGCCAGGTGCGGGGTGTCGCGAGCATGGTCGAGGACGACCGCTACTGCATCGAGATCCTGACGCAGATCTCAGCGGTGCAGGCCGCGCTCGACAAGATCGCGCTCGGCCTGCTGGACGGCCACGCGCGCCACTGCCTCGCCGGTGAGGGCGAGGGCCCGGTCGAGCCGGGCGATCAGGCCGACGAGCTGATGGGCGCCGTCGGCCGGATGCTGCGCCGCTGACCGCAGGCAAGCGCGCCGGATCGCGCTAGCCTCGGCGCATGTGGGGTTGGAGGCTCCTGGCCTGCGCCGGCGTTGCCGTGGCACTTCCCGCGCTGCCGGCGGGAGCGGCGAGCCAGAACGTCAACGCGACCGGCAGCAACACGTTCGAGCCCGCCAACGTGACGATCCTTCAGGGTGAGTCGGTTTCGTGGCAAAACGACAGCGGGTCTCACAACGTGCACTTCGAGGACAACGCCTTTGTCCAACCGCCGGCGCCTGATTCATCGGCTTGGAGCACCACGCGGACGTTCCCGACACCAGGCGTCTACAAGTACTACTGCGACGCACATGTGACCTCGGACAACATGCGCGGGCACTGTCACAGTCCTGCCTCCCGGCAGCACTCCCCCACCGCCACCTCCGCCGGTCACCGACAAGTCCGCCCCCGCCCTGAAGCTGAGCGGCAAGAGCACCCAGCGTGTGCTTCGCCAGCGCGCGGTGCGCCTGGTGGTGCGGGTCGACGAGGCGGCGAGCGTGCTCGCGCGTGGGCGAGTCTCGGTTCCAGGAGCGAGCGCGACCGTCCGCGCGCGCGACGCCAAGGCGCAGCTCGTTCGCGGCCGCGACACGAAGCTGCGGCTGAAGTTCACGAGCAAGTCGCTGCGCCGGCTGCGCGGGGCGCTCCGCAAGCGCTCGGTTCTCACCGCGCGAGTGACGGTCACCGCCACCGACAAGGCCGGCAACAAGCGCACGCTCAAGAGCAAGTTCGCGCTGCGGCGCTGACTTGTCGCGGACCCGGCGCCGGGTTACGCTCACCGCATGAGGGTCCGTTGGCAGGGGATCGGAGTCCTCGTTGCGGTCCTGTTCGTCTGGCCGGCATCAGCCGGCGCGGCCAACCAGACCGTCGAGGCAACACCCTTCAGCCAGTTCACACCGAACAGCGTCACGGTGGACGTGGGTGACACGGTGACGTGGAACAACACCGGCGGCTTTCACAACGTCGTGTTCGACGACGGCTCGTTCACCCAGCCGAACCCGCCCAGCTTCGAGAGCTGGTCGGTCTCGCGGAGCTTCCCGACCACGGGAACGTTCCGCTACTACTGCCAGATTCACGGCTTCCCGGGCGGGGGCGGGATGTCGGGCACCATCACGGTCAACAGCCCCAGCTCGGAGCTGAAGCCCTTCCGCACGCCACTCGCCGTCGCGTACAAGCCGTGCCCGGAGGCGAGCGCGAACCGCAAGCACGCCGACCCGCTGGGCCACCCCGCGTGCAGCCCGCCGGTGCCGGTGTCCGACTACCTGACCGTCGGGACGGCGGACAGCAATCAGCGCAAGACGAGCTCGGTCGGATCGGTGACGGCCGCCGCGGATGCGGGGAACATCCGCCTCGCCGCTTCGGTCACCGACGTGCGCCAGAAGGCCGGGCTCGGCGACTACCGAGGCCAGCTTCAGGTGAAGCTGCCGCTGCGGATCACCGACTCGAGCAACGGCCCGGCATCGAACGAGCGCGCGACCGGCGACACTTCGTTCACCGTCCCCGTCCCCTGCAGCGCGACCGCGGACTCGAGCACCGGCTCGACGTGCGCGATCACGACGACCGTCAACGCGCTCAACCCGGGCGCAGTGGTCGAGGGCCAGCAGGCGATCTGGGAGATCGGCGCCGTGCAGGTGTTCGACGGCGGCTCGGACGGCGTCGCGGCCACTCCGGGGAACACCCTCTTCATGGATCAGGCGCTGTTCGTGCCCTGAGCCGCGGCGTCGAGCTCCCTCACCAGCGCATCGACGCGCTCTGCTATCTCGTCGCGCACCACCCGCACCTCTTCGACGGGCAGGCCCTTCGGGTCCCGCAGCTCCCAGTCGAGATAGCGCTTGCCCGGTATGTAGGGGCACTCGTCCCCGCAGCCCATCGTCACCACGACGTCGGCGCGCTCGGCAAGCTCCTTCGTCAGCTTTCGGGGCCGGCGACCGGCAAGGTCGATGCCAAGCTCACGCATCGCCTCCACGACCTCCGGGTGCACTCGATCGCCAGGGGTGGTGCCTGCCGACTCGGCCGCATGGCGACCCGCGGCAGCCTGCTCGAAGAGCGCCTGGCTCATCTGAGAGCGGCCGGCATTGTGCAGGCAGACGAAGAGGACGCGCGCCACGTCAGGCCGACACCGGGTGCTCGCCGCGGACCAGCTGGTAGGCGAGTGCGCCGAGCGCCGCGCCCACGACTGGCCCGACCACGTAGACCCAGAAGTCGCTCCATTCCCCGAGACCAGCGCGGGGCCGAACGAGCGCCCGGGGTTCATCGACGCTCCGGTGATCGGCCCGCCGAACAGCGCGTCCAGGCCGACGGCGCCCCCGATCGCGATCGCGGCGGCTGCTCCCACCGCGCGCGTATCCGTCGCCACCGCCGTTATGACGAACATCAGCAGCGCCGTCATCACCGTCTCATAGACGAGCGCGCTGCCGGCTCCGACCGTTGGAACCGTTGCGCCGAGATTCGCCGGGGCACTGGTCCAGACCGCCAGCAGGAGCGAGCGCCCCCGCGGTCGCGCCGGCGAGCTGCGCCGCCACGTACACGAGCGCATCCCGCCGCGGGAAGTGACGGGTGAGCGTGAAGGCCACCGTGACTGCTGGGTTGATGTGCGCTCCCGAGAGGTGACCGGTCGCGTAGACCATCACCATGATCACGAGGCCGAAGACGAGCGCCACGCCGACCGTGCCGAGCGGGTTCTGCCGCACGGCATCCGTGACGATCGCTCCGCAGCCTGCGAACACCAGCGCGAAGGTGGCAATGCCCTCGGCGGCCGCCCGCCGGCCGAGGCCGGGCCGCGCGCCCGTCACGCGGCGAGCGAGACGCCGATCACCTTCAGCCTGCGCGTGAGTGCGTTCAGCCCGTACTCGCCGAGTGCGCCGTCCTCCACGCCGAGGACGTCCCAGGCTCCCTCGCTCGGCGGCGACACGGATTCGGCGACCGCCGGCAGGAGGTCGAGCAGCCGCTCGCGGATCACCTCCGCCATGCTCGGGTCCGCGGCGACGGCCTGCTGGAGGAACTGCGTGCCCCAGGCGATGTGGCGCTGCTCGTCAGCGGCGATTCGGCCGTATCCGTCGACGAACCCCGGCAGGACGCCGCGGTCGCTCAGGAAGTCGAGCAGGAAGTGGGACGCCGTGATGCCGAGCGTTCCCTCGATGATCATGTGGTAGATCGTCACGAAGTCGACCTTCGCCTCGCGGTCGGCGGGCTCGCGCCGCAGCCGGTCGTGGGCGTTGACGAGCGCTTCGTCGAAGACCCTGCGAAACGGGTCGCCGAGCACCTCGCGAGCGCGCGCGACGTGGGCGCCGATCGCCGCCGGGTCGGCGACGACCTCGTTCTGAAAGCGCGCGTAGAACTGCATGTGGCGCACCTCGTCGACCAGCTGGGTCGACAGGTAGCTGCCCTCCTCCTCGTCGTCCTGCGCCAGCACCAGACCGCAGAACTGCGTCGAGATCCGCTCCTCCGCCACCATCAGCGAGCTGAGCACCCAGTAGAGGAGATTGCGCTGCTCCTCCTCGAGCGCCTTCCAATCGGACTTGTCCTGCTCGAGGTCGATGTCCTGGGCGGCCCAATGGGCGCGCTCCCAGTCCTCGTAGAGCTGCTGCGGTGTGCGCAGGCGCGGCTGCGCGGCCGCGGCACTCATGAGCAGCAGGCAACCGGCTCGGCGTTCGCCTCCAGGTTGCCCGCGTCCGCGTGAGCGTCGCTGTCGCCATGCGTGGTGAAGACCTCCCACGGCGTTCCGTCGGGGTCGTGCACCCAGATCTTGTCCTGCCGCGCGTAGCAGCAGGTGGTGTCCATCTCGTCGAAGGTCGCAAGGCCGGCCTGCGTCAGCCGCAGCCGCGCGGCGAGCACGTCGTCGGTCGATCCAACCTGGATGCCGGCGTGGTTGAACGCACCGAGGCGGCCGTCGGCGCGGTCGCCCTCGTTGAGGGTGAAGTTGAGCGCCGGATCGGCGACTTCGAACTTCGCGTAGCCGGGCTTCACCTTCACCGGCGCGGCACCGAACAGCGCCTCGTAGAAGGGAACCGACCGCTCGATGCTCGAGACGGTCAGCGCCAGGTGTGGTCTCAGGACAGCCATTCGCTCAGCTCCTCGAGTGCTTCTGCGTGGACGAAGTAGTAGGCCCACAGGCCCTGCTTCTCGTAGCCGACGATGCCGGCGTCGCGCAGGACGCGCAGGTGATGCGAGACCGTCGATTGCGAGAGGTCGAACAGCGGCACCAGCTCGCAGACGCAGACCTTGCCGGCGTGCTTTCGCAGCACGTCGACCAGCTGGACCCGCACCGGATCGCTGAGCGCCCGGGCGAGATTCGCCAGGCGGGCCGCCTGATCCGGCGACGCGTCCGGGTACACGACGGGCTCGCAGCAAGCCTCACCGGCGGCGCGCTTCTGCTTGGGAGCCAGCGTTAGATCGACGGTCATCGATCTAACACGCTACCAGCTATTTGCGGTGGTCGGCCTTTTCCGGCGTATAACCGTAAAACGCCGACCAGCGCCGGTTGTTGGAGGCTAGTGCTCGGGAACCGGTGCGACCGGGGGGCCCGTGTAGTGCGGAACCGTGTCGGCCTTGTAGACCACGGCGCGGTTGCGGCCGCGGCGCTTGGCCTCGTACATCGCGCGGTCTGCGGCGTGCAGCAGAGCCTCGACGGTCTGACCGTGCGTCGGGTAGGTGACGATGCCGAAGCTGATCGAGACCGGCAGCGCGCCGCGGCGGGCGGGCTTGCCGTCGTGCGCGGTGCCGAACATCTCGGAGAGCTCGCGGCGGACGCGCTCGGCCACCGAGAAGGCGCCCTTGGAATCGGTGAAGGGAGCGATCAGGGCGAACTCCTCGCCGCCCATCCGCGCGGCGGTGTCGATCCGGCGGCGCGTGGTGTCGAGCAGCTGGCCGACCTTGGCGAGGACGTCGTCGCCGGCCGGGTGCCCGTAGCGGTCGTTCAGCTCCTTGAAGCGGTCGAGGTCCCCGACGATCAGGCTGAGCGGGCGGCCGCTGCGGCGAGACAACTCGAGCTCGTACTCGATGCGGTCCATGAAGCCGCGTCGGTTCAGCAGGCCGGTGAGGTAGTCGGTCTTCGCCGAGTCGGCGAGGCGCTTGATCAGGCTGTCCAGGCGCTCCTTCATGCGGACCACCAGAGCGGCGGCGGCACCGAATGTGGCCACCGAGAGCACCCAGTTGGCGCCCTCGCCGGGCCCGGGGTCGGTGAGCGCGAGCGCAGCGCCATAGGTGACGGCGATCGCAACGATGTGGACGGCGACCATCCGGCGGGTGTAGAAGTAGGCGGCGTAGAGCGACAGCAGCAGGAAGAGCATCTCCTCGTGAGACGGCGAGCGCTTGCTTCCGTAGAAGTAGACGGCGGTGGCAACCCCGGCACAGCCGGCGAGCGTGAACACGGGGTAGAGGGAGTCGCTGATGCGGCGGCCGAGCAGTGCGAAGAGGCCGGAGAAGGCCAGCAGCACCCCGGCGGTGGCGAGCAGGCCGGCCGAGTTGGCCTCGGCGGAACCGGGAAGCGCGACCGGCGCCGCTACGACTACGGCGCAGACGAGGAAGAGCCAGGCCGCGACGCGGCTCTTGCTGGTTCCATCTGCATGCTTTTCGGAGGCCTGGGCGTCGCCAGGCTCGCGCACGTGGAGAGGGGCCGAGGGAGGCTTGCGCTCTTGTGCCATGCGATCACAATCGGCCGCCCGCTTTCAACCTTGACAGCTGAGCCGCGCCCTGCAACGACAAGCTGAGCCGTTGACGGAACGTCAGGCTGAGGCGGTCCCGTCGGGGTAGAGGGCGTGAACCCAGATGGCGGTCAGCGCGTCGGCTGTTTCCTCCGGCGTCCGCCCCTTCAGCAGTCCCACGTAGTGGCAGCGCTCGCCCATCCAGACGAGCACTTCGGCACTGCGGTCGGGATCCACGTCCTGGCGCAGCTTCCCGGCGTCGCGCTCGCGGCGCAGGTGCTCCTGGGTGGCGCCGATGAAGTCGTCCATCAGGCCGTTGTAGAACTTCGAGAACTCCGGGTCGTACGACATCACCTCGACGGCCGCCCGCAGCACACCGGCATGCGTCTCCCACAGAGCGCCGATGTTACGGGTCACCGAGTGGATCATCACGGCGGGCTCGCCCTCTCCACTCCACCACTCCGCCGCCTGCTCGATCGCGATATCGCGGAGCCCCTCGAGCACGGCCCCGAGGACCTGGTTCTTGTCGTTGTAATAGAAGTAGAACGCTGTGCGGGACAGCCCGGCCTCCCGCGCAAGCTCGTCGACGGTCACGTCGTTGAACGGCTTGTGCTGGAGAACCCGCACCAGCGCGTCGCGTACATCCGCGACGATTGCCGCGCGGTCGCGCCGCTGCGATTTCTCTTCCTGGGCCTCCACCCCGAGTGACCAACCTAGCCGGGATCGGTGCTTAAAGGGGAAAATAACGCGCTTATGGGGACAATAGTTCGCGCCTATATCGCGGCGCGCGAGCGCGAGCCTTTACGATGAGGAGCCTCTGGCCGGTGCGGCCCGGGAGTGAACCCGTAGCGTCAGTCCCCAGCGCATGAAGATCCCCTCGGTCCTGATCATGGCCGCCGGCCGCGGAACGCGCATGCGGTCCCAGCTGCCGAAGGTGCTGCACCCGCTCTGCGGGCGGCCGCTTCTGCTGTGGCCGGTCGAGGCCGCGCGCGAGGCCGGCGCGGAGCGGATCGTCGTGGTGCTCGGCAAGGGCAGCGAGGACATCCAGGCGGTGCTGCCGCCTGACGTCGAGATCGCGATCCAGGATCCGCCGGCCGGGACAGGCGATGCGGTGGTTGCGGCGCGCGAGGCGCTCGGCGACTCACAGGACGTGATCGTCCTGTCAGGCGACCACCCGCTGCTCGACGCCGGCTTCATCACCGCGCTCGCCGAGCGGCACTCCTCCGCCGGGGCGGGCGCGACCGTCACCACCCGCGTGATGGAGGACCCCGGTCAGTACGGCCGCATCGTGCGTGACGCGCAGGGCGACGTGGAGCGGATCGTCGAGACCAAGGCGCCGGGCGACGCGACTCCCGAGGAGCTCGCGATCCGCGAGATCAACAGCGGCACCTACGCCTTCGCGGTCGGTCCCCTGTACGAGGCGCTCGCCAAGGTCGGCACCGACAACGCCCAGGGCGAGATGTACCTCGGCGATGCCCTGCCGCACCTGCGCGCGCGACGGCCGGCGGGTCGTCGCGCACCTGACGGACGACGAGGCCGTCAGCCTGGGCATCAACACGCGCGCCGACCTGGCGCTGGTGCAGGAGCAGGCGCGCCGCGGGCTGCTGGAGCAGCACATGCTCGCGGGCGTGACGATCGCCGATCCTTCCTCCACCTGGATCGATGCCGGCGTGCGGGTCGGCGAGGACACCACCATCGAACCGTTCACCATGCTCCGCGGCCACACCGAGGTCGGCGGGGGCTGCACGATCGGCCCGGGCTCGACGCTGGTCGACTGCGTGGTCGGTGACGGCTCGTCGGTGCTGCACTCCTACCTCGACCGCCTGCGAGGTGCGCAGCCGCTGCACGGTGGGACCGTTCACCCACATCCGCCCCGGCACCGTGCTGCAGGACGGCTCGAAGGCCGGGTCCTTCGTCGAGATCAAGAACTCGGACATCGGTGAGGGCGCGAAGGTTCCCCATCTCACCTACCTGGGCGACACCGATCTGGGTGCCGGAGCAAACGTCGGAGCCGGCACCATCACCGCCAATTACGATGGCCGCGCAAAGCACCGGACCACGATCGGGCGCGGCGTAAAGACGGGCGTGCACACCGCGCTGGTGGCGCCGGTGAACGTCGGCGACGACGCATACACTGGCGCGGGCTCGGTGATCACGGAGGACGTGCCGCCGGGCGCGCTCGGAATCACGCGCCCCGTGCAGACGAACGTCGAGGGATACGCGGAGCGGCAGCGGCAGGCAGCGGACAACGAGGGGAAGGCCGGTAAGACGGATGGCTGAGGCAGATGGCTGACAGCGTGACGATCCCGCTGCTGGACGACGCCGAGCTGCTCGCGTCGCAGCCGACCAGCACGAGCGTCCCGACGCCCTACGACAAGCGGCTGATGGTGTTCGCCGGCCGCGGCAGCCAGGAGCTGGGCTCGCGGATCGCGGAGAAGCTCGGGGTCTCGCTCGGCGGCGTCGAGCTGAAGACCTTCTCGAACGGTGAGGTCTACTGCCGCTATCTGGAGTCGATCCGCGGCGCGGACGTGTTCATCATCCAGTCGACGCACGCTCCGGTGAACCGGAACCTGATGGAGCTCCTGCTGATGATCGATGCGGCCCAGGGCGCCTCGGCTCACCGCATCATCGCCGTGACCCCGTGGTACGGCTACTCCCGCCAGGACAAGAAGTCGCTGCCACGCGAGCCGATCTCGGCGCGGCTGGTCGCCCGGATGCTCGAGACCGCCGGCGCCGACCGCATGCTCACCATGCACCTGCACGCCGGCCAGGTGCAGGGCTTCTTCCAGATACCGGTCGACCACCTGATCGCGCGGCCGATGCTGACCCAGTACTTCATCGACAAGGTCTCCGACGACGAGTGGGTCGCGGTGTCGCCGGATGCCGGGCGCGCGAAGCTGGCCGAGAAGTTCGCCGGCGAGCTGGGCGTGCGGCCGGCCTTCCTGACGAAGGACCGGCCGGAGCACAACATCGCCGAGGCCGGCTACGTGATCGGCGACGTGAAGGGCAAGGCCGCGATCCTGGTCGACGACATGATCGACACCGCCGGCACGCTCGTCGGGGCCGCCCGCGTGCTGCGCGAGTCGGGCGCCACGCGCGTCTTCGCGGCCGCCACGCACGGGGTGTTCTCGGGGCCCGCGTTCGAGCGCCTCGAGGCCTCGGAGATCGAGGAGATCATCGTCACGGACACGATCCCGCTGCCGCCCCACGCGCCCTCCAAGATCAGGACGCTGAGCGTGGCCGACATCCTCGCCCGCTCGATCCGCTCGATCTTCACCGACGGCTCCGTGTCGGAGCTGTTCGCCGGCGAGAACCAGCTGTTCTAGTATTCGTCGCCGTAGAGCGGGAGGAGGAGGGTGATGATCCGTACTGGCAGGATGCCAAGAGGATCGCGTATAGGGCTGGCACTGGCCGTTGTCGCAATGGCCGCGTGTACGCTCCCAGCTGGGACCGCTGCTGCACAGGACCTGCAGGTCACCACCGACCCGTCGCTCTACCCTGCGTTCGACCCCGGCGTCAGCGACTACGTGGTCCGCTGCACGCCAGGCACGCCGGTGCAGGTCACGATCTCCGCTCCGGTGGGCACGGATGTCGACGTCGACGGTCACGGCGCCGCGCCCGGAGACTTCAGCACGGCCGTGGGCCTGGAATCGGGCCAGGCTTTCGCCATCTCTGTGACCTCCGCGGCAGGGCACGATCTGTATTACGTCCGCTGTCTGCCATCTGACTTCCCGAGCTGGACCTACCAGCGATCGGGCCAGCCCCAGGCCGAGTGGTATCTCGTGGATACGCTCAACGGGGCGCGCTACGGCATGGCGTTCGACCGCGACGGGGTGCCGGTGTGGTGGCTGGGGCCGGGAGCTGCGGCGCTCGATTTCAGGCTGCTCCCGAACGGGGACGTCATGTTCGCCCGCACCGGGCTCGCGGGCGATCAGGAGTACCGGCTGGACGGCACGCCCGTCCGGGTCGTCCAGGCGGTCGCGCCGTCCACCGATCCGCACGAGGTGCAGCTGCTTCCGAACGGCGACTACCTCGTCGCCGCGCAGCGAAGCGTCCCCGGACAGACCGCGTGCGGGCAGTCCGGCCTCACGGTCTCGGAGCACGGAGTGCAGGAAGTCCGGCCCGACAGCTCGCTGGTTTGGTCCTGGTGGCCGCTGGATCACATCCCGCTCACGGAGATTCCAGCCGCCTGGTGCTCGACCGCGCTCGCCGGCGCGCCCGGGGATCCGAAGGACGTCTACCACATCAACGCGATCGAGCCCACGGCCGATGGGTTCATGGTCTCCTACCGCCACCTCGACGCCATCTACGCCATCGACCAGGCGGACGGAAGCGTGTCCTGGAAGATCGGCGGCGTGCACAGGCCCGAGAGCCTCACGGTGCTCGACGACCCGCTCTCGACCGGTGGCGGCGACACCTTCAGGGGTCAGCATGACGTGCGCCTGATGGACGACGGCACCGTGACGGTGCACGACAACGGCTTCCATCCGGCTGGCGACACGCGGCCACCGCGGGCCGTGAGATTCGCGATCGACACCGCCGCCGGGACGGCGACCCTGGTCGAGCAGAAGGACGATCCGGGCGCGATAGGAACCCCGCTCTGCTGCGGTAGCGCGAGGAAGCTGCCGGGCGGCGACTGGGTGATCAACTGGGGCAGCAGCAACCTGATGACGGAGCTCGATCCGCTCGGCGCCCGCATCTCGAGCCTCAGCCTCACCGGATCGTTCAGCTACCGCGCGCAGCCCCTGCTCCCGGGCACCGTGAGCAGGGACGCTTTCCGCGCGGGCATGATGCTCCAGTATCCGCGCGGGTACCCCCGGCCCAAGGGGGCCAGCATCATCAGGATCCAACTCGTGCCGGCATACGACGAGTGCACCTCGCCTAACGCGACGCACGCGGATCCCTTGGCGTTCGGCTCCTGTAGCTCCCCCTCGAGCGGAAGCTTCCTGACGGTCGGCACGCCGGACGCGAACGGGACGAAGGCCAACTCCGTCGGCTACGTCAAGTACCAGGTGCGCACCGGCAACCCGGCGACGCCCCAGGACGAGGCCGACGTGCGTGTCGAAGTGAACGTCACCGACGTGCGCTGGAAGAGCGACCTCTCCGACTACACGGGCTCGCTTCAGGTGCGCAACCCGATCCGGGTCACCGACCGGAACAGCGGCGCGGCCCAGGACGAGGCCGGGACCTTGCTCGACGCGCAACTGCCGATCGCCGTACCGTGCGCGACCACCGGCGATCCCAGTATCGGCGCGACCTGCTCGCTCTCGACCACGGTCGACGCGCTCACGCCGGGCGTGGTTGTCGAGGGCAAGCGCTCGAACTGGGAATTGGGGCAGCTGGAGGTCTTCGACGGTGGGGCCGGGGGAGTCGCCGGAGCCGCGGATGCACGCGTCTTCGAGCGCCAGGGGCTGTTCGTGCCGTGACGCGCTTTGAGCCGCGGAGCCCTTGTTGGTGCGGTTTCCGCGGACGGGTCAGTACGACTCGAGCACGATTGTGAAAGCACCAACTGGCGAGAACCAGCTCTTCTAGAGATTCAGCTCTCGGGCCTGGCCCTGGACCGGGTCTCGAGCGCCGTGAGCGCGTTCGCGCGGTCCGGATACAGCTCCACCCGGGTGATCTTCCCGCCCTCGACGAAGTACAGGTAGCCCATCTTGGTGCGAACCTCGGCGCCGCTGGTCCGCCCGTGGCCGGAGTGGTTGCTCACAACCAGCACGGCGTCGCCGACGTCGGTGATCTCCTCGAGCTCGAAGTGATAGCCGCGCCGGAAGTTCCGGAACCAGTTGGCGAACCACTCGCCAACCGCCTCCTTGCCCTGGAAGCTGCCGCTTTCGAGCAGGAACTCGTCCACATACAGCTCGACATCCTCGGCGTAGAACTGCATCGCCCGCTCGAAGTCCGCGTCGTTTGTGGCCGCGAACTGGTCGCGCACGACCTGCGCCGGGTCGCCACGCCCGGCTCCGGGCCACAGACCCGGGTCGATCTCGGGCGCGAACTCCCGCAGGCGGCGCAGGTCCTCGGCGAACGTCGCGTCACAGGTCCTGCTCGAGTGCCGGCGGGACCTCGACTACCGGATGGCCCCGTGTTGATCGCCCGCTCGGCGTCGGGCGGCACCCAGTCGACGTCATCCAGGCCGAGGAACTCGAACGTGCGGCGCAGCTCGCCGGCCGTGTCGGCGACGCAGCGCTCGTGCTGGAGCACCAGCAGCTGCTCGCGGGGGAAGTGGCGCAGAACGCGCAAGAGGGGATATGCGTAGAGGCTGCGTGACAGCGCGATCGCGGCGTCGGCTCCGAGAAAAGCGTCGTCTGGCAGCACAGCGATCCGCGTGCGCAGATGCGAGCGGTACCGGTCAAGCGGATCGCGCAGGCTGACCAGGAGGCGCGCTCCGGCGCGGCGCGCGCGAGCAGCGCCGGCGTCCACACGTCGTACATGTAGCGCGGGGTCCACTCGCCGGCGATCGCTCCCTCCGCACGCGGAAACTGCTCGCGGTAGCGGGCGGCGTCGTCCTCGCCGAAGCTGCCGTCCCAGAAGGGGTCGAAGAAGTGCACCTCCTTCTCGGCGCCCGGGGCGACGCTCACCTGCGGATGCGAGGAGATGAGCGAATGCCACCAGGTCGTTCCGCTGCGGTCCGCGCCGATGCCCACGAAATCCGGAGGGCCGGTGCTCCAGCCGGGCGGGCACTCCGGCGGCGCAGCGGGTTGTCCGGGGCTCGCCATCGGCGCGGAGACTAACCGCGGCTTCGCGGGGTCCCGCCGCGGCTCTCCCAGAAGTCGTGCTCCGCGCGGCCGAGCTCGGTCGCCGGCTCGTCTCCGAACCACCACTCGCGCGCGATCCGGTGCCAGTTGCGCTGCGCGCGCAGCTGTCCCAGTACCGCGAGCACTCCGATCTCCATCCGCCGGCCCATCAGCTCGTTGGCCGGCACGTTCTCGCGCCGCATGAGGGCGTAGAAGTCCGACCGCGGGTCGGAGATGGCGGTGATCACCGACATCACGTACTCCGGGGTGATCGGCCGCTCGGTGTCCTGCCAGTACCAGCCTCCGACCGCGTCGACGTGGTGCATCAGCCGCTCGGCGTCGACGCGCTTCGGGTTGCGCAGGAAGCCGAGCTCGTGCAGCTTCTGCCGCAGCCGCTCGGCGTCGCCGTCGAGGCGCGCCTTGACGACCTCCTCCTCGAGCCGGATCTGCTCGATGTCCAGCCGTTTCGTCATGCCGAAGTCGAGGAACGCGACGCGCCCGTCGTCCATCAGCAGGTAGTTCCCCGGGTGGGCGTCCGCGTTGAAGTGCTGCAGCTGGTAGATCGATCCGAGGTAGAAGCGGAAGACGATCTCGCCGAACCGGTCGCGCTCGTCCTGTCCGAGCTGCTTCACCTGCTCGAAGCCGGCGCCCTCCACGTACTCCGAGACCAGCACCCGACTGCGGGACAGACGCGTCACCACGTCGGGCACGTGTATGAACGGGTGGCCCCGATAGGCGCGCGCGAACGAGCGCTGGCTCTGCGCCTCGTACTCGTAGTCGAGCTCCTCGAGCACCCGCTCGCGCAGCTCGTCGGCGGCGGCGCGCGCGTCGAGGCCGGGCGCGATCGCCTTCGCCAGCCGCAGGAGCATCCCGGCGTTGGAGAGGTCCGCCCGCAGCGCGGTGTCGATGCCGGGGTACTGCACCTTGACGGCGACGCGGCGGCCGTCCGGCAGCACCGCGCGGTGGACCTGGCCGATCGACGCCGCCGCGAACGCCTCGGGTTCGATCTCCTCGAAGATGTTCTCGCAGGGCTCGTCGTATTCCTCGTCGAGCACCTTCCGCACGCGGTCCCACGGCATCGGGGGCGCTGAGGTCCGCAGCGCGCCGAGCTTCTCCTGGTACAGCTCGCGGTACTCGTCGGGGAGGAACTCGCTGTCGATGAAGGACGCCAGCTGGCCCATCTTCATGGCCACCCCCTTCATCGTGCCGAGCGTGTCGACCATCCGCTCCGCCGACTCCTCCGCCACCTCCTCCATGTGCTCCTGCTGGCGGTCGCCCGACCGCAGCACCCCGCCGGCCTTCGCACCGGCGAACCGGGCGCCCTCCAGTCCGGCGCGCGTGCCGAGCCGCATCGTGCGCATCAGGCGGTTGGATGGGATGGAGTCTTTCCGCGCCATGTGCTCTGAGGCTACAATCCGCGCTTCCCATGGCCGACAGACGCTCATTGCTGGAGATCGAGCCGCGCGAGGAGCGCGGGTCCCGCGCCAACCGGCGGCTGCGGCGTGCGGGCCAGGTGCCCGGCGTCGTCTACGGCGGCAACGGCGATCCCGAGGCCTTCAAGGTCGACGGACGCCACCTGCGCGCGGTGCTGGCCGAGGGCCACGCGCTGTTCGACGTCGAGACGAGCAGCGGCCGCCAGCCGGTCGTGGTCAAGGACCAGGACCGCGACGAGGTACGGGGCTTCACCCGCCACCTCGACCTGCTGCGCGTCCGACTCGACCAGAAGATCCAGTCGCCCGTCGTGATCGAGCTGGTCGGCGGAGACGACGCCCCCGGCGTGAAGGAGGGCGGCGTGCTCAGCCAGGTGGTCCGCGAGGTCACCGTCGAGGCGCTTCCGACCGACATCCCCGACGGGATCACGGTCGACGTCTCCGGCCTCGGCGTGGCGGAGACCATGACCCTCGCGCAGGTTCCTGCGCCTGACGGCGTGGAGTTCATGGACGACCTGGAAGAGACCGTCGTCGCCACGATCACCGCTCCGACGCGCGAGGAGGAGCCGGAGATCGAGGAGGAGGCCGAGCTCGTCGGCGAGGATGGCGAGCCGATCGAGGGCGAAGAGGGCGAGGCGCCGGCAGAGGACGCCGAGGGCGGAGAATCCGCCGAGGGCGGCTCCGAAGAGTAGGAAGGACCGTTCTGCGGCTCTTTCGTGGCCGCCAGACGGTCGCCCCGGTCGACTTTCTCCTGATCGGGCTGGGCAATCCCGGCTCGAGCTACACGGGAACGCGTCACAACCTCGGATACGAGATCGCCGAAGAGCTCGGCCGCCGGTGGGAGCTGCCGCGGGCGCGCAAGATGTTCAACGGCCTGGTGACGGAGGGACGCCCGTGGCCGCGTGGGCCCGCGGGTGGCGCTGCTCCTTCCGCAGACCTACATGAACGACTCCGGGAACTCGGCCAGCCCGGCGCGTGGCAGCTATCGGGTCGACCTCGACCACGTGGTCGCGCTGCACGACGAGATCGACCTGCCCTTCGGCGAGGTGCAGACGCGGCTGGGCGGCGGGCTTGCCGGTCACAACGGGCTCAAGAGCCTCAAGCAGGGCCTCGGCAGCGGGGACTTCCTGCGCGTCCGCGCCGGCGTCGGGCGGCCGGACTCGACCGACCCGGAGATCGTCTCGAACTACGTGCTCGGCAAGTTCCGGGAGCCACGCGGTGACGTGCAGGCGCTGATCGGCAGGGCCGCGGACGCCGCCGAGCGGCTGCTGCGCGAGCGCTCCGAAGAAGACAGCTTCGAAGAAGAGGAGTGACCACACCGGCGGTTCCTGCCGCTCCGGTGGCGCGCTACCGCGCGGTGCTGCGGATCCCGCACATGCCGTCGCTGCTCGGCGCGGGCTTCGTGGGCCGTCTGGGCGTGGGCATGATCGGGCTCTCGCTCGTGCTCCTGATCAGCCGCGCGACCGGCTCCTATGCCATCGCGGGGCTGGTTGTGGCGGTCCAGGCGATCGCGGGCGGAGTCGCCGCTCCGATTCTGGGAAGGCTGATGGACCGGATCGGCCAGACGCCGATCCTCGTCACCTGCGCACTTGCCTTCCCCTGCGCGGTGGGCGGCCTCGTGGCGGCGGCCGAGTGGGCGCCGCACACCCCGGTGCTGGTGGCGTGCGCGGTGCTCTTCGGAGTCTCCTACCCGCCCATCTTCGCGGCGCTGCGGACGCTCCTGCAGCAGCTCGGCGGACGTGTCGGGCTGACGGAAACCGCCTTCGCGCTGGAGGCGATCATGCAGGAGCTGCTGTTCATCTTCGGCCCTCTGACCGTCGCCGCCGTCGTGGCGCTCGCGTCGCCGCAGGCCTCGCTCGCCGTGGTCGCCGCGCTGACCGCCACGGGGACGCTGGCGTTCGCCACCCTGTCGCCGTCACGGCGATGGCGTTCCGAGGGTCCTGCGAGCGGTGATGCCGAGACGGTCCTGTCATCCCCCGGCATGCGAACCCTGCTCGTGGTCAGCGCGACCTTCGGGGTCGCGTTCGGAACCCTCGAAGTGGCGCTGCCCGCGTTCTGTGCCGACCACGGCTCCCAGGGAACGGCGGGCGTCCTCCTGGCGGCCCTCGGCGTGGGGAGCATGGTGGGCGGGATCGTCTATGGCGGGCGTTCCTGGCAAACGCCGCCCCATCTCCTCTACATCCTCTTCGGCGCCCTGTTCGCTGTGGCCATGGTGCCGATCGCCCTCGCCGACTCGATCGCGCTGCTGTTCGTCCTGATGCCGCTGGCCGGGCTGGTGGTGGCGCCCGGCGCCGCGATCAGCTACGGCCTGATCTCCCATCTCAGCCCCGCCGGAACCATCAGCGAGGCCTTCACCTGGGAGACGACCGCGGTGATCGCCGGCTTTGCCTTCGGCGGAGCGGTCAGCGGAGTCCTCGTCGAGGGCCCGGGAGTCCGCGCGGCGCTGCTGTTCGCGACGGCGCTGGCGGCCACATCGCCGCTGATCGCATGGGGAAGGCGCAGGACCCTGGCGGGCGAGGGTGGGTGACACGCATTCGGGCCCGGAGCCCGGTGCCAGGACGGGCTAGTAGGGAGGTGGTGCGGATTCGGTACGTCCGCGATGCGTCTCCCGCGCGTTCCGTAACCCTTGCGTGACGGGCCCTTAGACGTGTGCGAGGTTGACCACGCTATAGGAGGCAAAACCACCCCCACGTCTGGCGCGGTAGTACCGGCTACTGCTGCAGGAGCCAGGTGCCGGCCAGCGCGAAGACCGCTGCGGTGCCGGTGACCATTGCTGCGGATGCGGGAGGAAGCTGGCCGCGCACGCCGGCCAGGAGGCCGGCGCCGATGTCGGCGTAGTCGCAGGCGACTCCGGCGGTCGCCCACATCTGCTTCTGCTTCTTCGGGGCGCGCAGGACGCCGGCGCCGAGCACCACGTCGCGGGCGCCGAAGAGGCGGCCGAGATAGCTCGCCTGCGGGTTGCCCTCGGGGTCGAGACCGAAGAGCCGGCCGCTGAGATTGGGGGCCGCGTAGGCTGCTGCGCCCACCACGATCCGCCCGATCGCGATCCCGTCGAAGGCCTTGTCGCGCTGGCTGCGTGCCATTGGCGAGAGGTTATTACCTTTGGAGGGGAGACGGGCAGACGGCAGACCGCAGAGTGATGTTCAAGCCACTACTAGACAGAGCCAACTCATCCGATGACCTTCAGCGCCTGGTGGCGGAAGCCGCGGCGTCGCCTCAGCGTGCCTTCGTATCCGCCTCCCTGCGGCCGTTCCTGACCGCGGCGCTGCTCGACTCGGAGCAGTTCTCCAAGTCCCCTGCCCTCGTCGTCGCAGCCGACGATCGCGGCGCGCGCGACCTGGCGATCGACCTGAGGGCCTACCTGGACCCGGCGCCGGTCCGCTTCTACCCGGCGCGCGGCGTCCGCTACGAGTCCCAGCTTGCGCCGCCGCCGCACCTCGTCGGGCTGCGGATCGCCGCGCTCGACGCACTCCTCGAGCCGGACGCAGAGCGCCCCGCGGTGGTCGTGGCGAGCGCAGTCGCGCTGATGGAGCGAATCCCCGACCCCGAGCTGCGCCCACACGGGTTCCGGCTGGCGGTTGGCGAGGAGGTCGACCTCGACGAGATCCTCGAGCGGCTGGTCGCCTGCGGCTACACCCGCGAGGACCAGGTGTTCGAGCGCGGCCAGTTCGCGGTGCGGGGCGGCATCCTCGACGTCTACCCGTCCACCGAGGAGCGCGCCGTGCGGATCGAGCTGTTCGGCGACGAGGTCGAGTCGCTGCGGTGGTTCTCGACCTTCACCCAGCGCTCGCTGGCCGACGCCGAGGCGATCGAGATCGCGCCCGCGGCGGAGCTGGACCCCTCCTACCGGGAGCTGGCCGAGATGGCCGCGACGGAGGAGGGCGAGCGCCCGGACGTGGCCGAGGTGCTGCCGGTCGAGAGCTTCCGCTCGTTCCTGGAGCTGATCCCGGAGCAGGCGTGCGTGGTGCTGGCGGCCGAAGAGGAGCTGCGGCCCGCGCTCGGCGACCACTGGCAGGACGTCACGACGAGCCTGCATTCCCAGGACGCCCACCACCTGTACCTGCCGCCCGACCAGGTGGCGGCGGAGCTCGGCCGCCACGCCGCGATCAGCCTCTCGTCCGTCTCGCAGGACCAGCCGCACACCTTCCGCGCCCAGGCCGCCGATGCCGCCGCGCGCACGATCCAGGAAGCCGAGCCGGAGCTGGAGAAGCTCGGCGCGCGACTACCTCACCGTCGTCGCCTGGTCGCGCGCCGGCGAGGCTGACCGCGCGGCCTACAACCTCGCCCGGCTGCGCCCCGGGCGACTCGACGACCCCGGCGATGCGGGAGACCCGGCGACCGCGGGCTCTGGAGTGTGGTTCGCGCGCGCCTCGCTGCGCGAGGGCTTCATCGCCCCGCAGATGCGCCTCGCGGTGATCCCGGACCACCGCCTGCTGCGGCGCCGCCGCGCCGAGCGGGCCGACGGGCCGCGGCGGGCGCTGCAGGCGTTCACGGAGCTGCGGCCCGGGGACATCGTCGTGCACACCGACCACGGCATCGGCCGCTTCTCGGGCTTCGACACCAAGACCGTCGCGCGGATCACCCGCGACTACCTGGAGCTGGAGTACCGCGACGGCGACCGCGTCTTCGTCCCCACCGACCAGCTCTCGAAGCTGAGCCGGTACGTCGGCTCCGACGGACACTCGCCGCCGCTCTCGAAGCTGGGCGGCAAGGCGTGGGACGCGATGAAGGCCCGGGCACGACGCGCAGCCGCGGAGATGGCGGGCGAGCTGCTGAACGTGTACGCGGAGCGCAAGCGGCGCAGCGGCCACCGCTACGCAGAGGACAACGACTGGCAGCTCGAGTTCGAGCGCGCATTCCCGTATCGCGAGACCGACGACCAGCTCGAGGCGATCGAGCAGACCAAGGCCGACATGGAGTCCGAGCGCCCGATGGACCGGCTGATCTGCGGCGACGTCGGGTACGGCAAGACGGAGGTGGCGCTGCGGGCGGCGTTCAAGGCTGCCAGCGAGGGGCGCCAGACGCTGGTCCTGGCGCCGACCACGATCCTGGCCCAGCAGCACTTCGGCACCTTCACCGAGCGGCTTGCCGACTACCCGTTCCGGATCGAGCTGATGTCGCGCCTTCGCTCCGCCAAGGAGCAGCGCCAGACCGCTCGCGCCTTCGCGGAAGGAAAGGTGGACATCCTGATCGGGACGCACCGGCTGCTCTCGCGCGACGTGCAGCCGAAGGATCTCGGCCTGGTGATCGTGGACGAGGAGCAGCGCTTCGGCGTCAAGCAGAAGGAGGCCCTGCGCCAGCTGCGGCTGAACGTGGACGTGCTGGCGCTGTCGGCGACCCCGATCCCGCGCACGCTGCAGATGTCGCTGGCCGGCATGCGCGACATCTCGGTCATCGAGACGCCGCCGGAAGGCCGGCGCCCGATCCACACCTATGTGGGGGCCCACGACGAGGACCTCGTCGAGGGGGCGATCAACCGCGAGCTGGAGCGCGGCGGCCAGGTCTTCTACCTGCATGACCGCGTGGAGGACATCGAGGAGGCCGCCGAGCGGCTGCGGGGCCTGGTCCCGAAGGCGCGGATCGTGGTCGCCCACGGCCAGATGGAGGCGGCCCGCCTCGAGGACGCGATGATGGGCTTCCTGCGCGGAGACACCCACGTGCTCGTCTCGACGACGATCATCGAGTCCGGGCTCGACATCCCGCAGGCCAACACGCTGATCGTCGAGCGCGCCGACCGGCTCGGCCTGGCCCAGCTGTACCAGATACGTGGCCGCGTCGGGCGCTCCCGCGAGCGCGCCTACGCCTACCTGCTGTACCCCTCCGACGAGGCGCTCAGCCACGATGCTGCGGCCCGCCTCTCCACCCTCTCCGACTACACGGAGCTCGGGTCCGGCTTCCGGATCGCGATGCGCGACCTGGAGATCCGCGGCGCCGGCAACCTGCTCGGCGCCGAGCAGTCCGGGCACGTGGCGGCGGTCGGCTTCGAGCTCTACCTCCAGATGCTCGACGAGGCGGTCGCGGCGCGCTCGGACGGCGAGACGGGCGGCGAGCCCGAAGGCGACGGCCGCTGGGAGCCGGTGCGGATCGAGGTCCCGGTCGACGCCTACATCCCGCCGGCGTACATCCCCTTCGAGGTCGCGAAGATCGACGTCCACCGCCGGATCTCGGCGGCCCGCGAACCCGCCGATCTCGAGGCGATCGCGGAAGAGCTGGAGGATCGCTTCGGCCCGCCGCCGGAGGCGGTGGAGAACCTGCTGCGCCTCCAGCGAGCGCGCATCCGCCTGGCGCCGGCCGGCGTCCGGGTCGCGGACGTGCGGGGCGAGCTGATCACGATCTCGCCGCTGCGGCTCGACTCCGCCACGGCCAAGGCGCTCCGCGAGGATCTCGGTCAGGTGCTCTACAAATCGCTCGAAAAGACGCTGCAGGTGCGGATCCCCGAGGACGAGATGGATCGCCTGTCGGCTCTGCTTCGGGTTGCAGAGGCCCTTGCGGCCGCGCGGGCGGGCGAACCCTCTGGCGTAGCGGCCTCAGGACCATTGGTACAGTTGCGCGCGTCCCGACCCCCCGGCGGAGGAACTTCTTAGACCATGCGCAACACTCGGAACTTCATCGGCGTAATCCTGCTCGTCTGTTTGGTGCTGCTCGGCATCTCCGCGGTCGTCTCCTCGGCTGGGGGAGTGGACAGCGAGGACTGTCGCCACCGTCGACGGCGCCGGGGACATTCCGAAGACCGAGTTCAACCACTGGTTCAACATCATCGCCTCGCAGCCGCAGCCGGGCCAGAAGAAGAAGCCCGTGCCGCCCCAGCCGGGGTCGAAGGAGTACGAGACCATCAAGCAGCAGGTGATGAGCTTCCTCATCTCCTCGAAGTGGATCGAGGGCGAGGCCAAGGCCCGCGGCGTGAGCGCGACCCCCGAGGAGGTCCAGCGCCAGTTCAAGCAGGTCAAGCAGCAGTCCTTCCCCAACGAGAAGGCCTACCAGCGCCTCCTGGCGCGCAGCGGCCAGACCGAGCAGGACCTGCTCTTCCGCGTGAAGTCCGACGTGCTGGCCAACAAGGTGCGCGAGAAGGTCACCGCCGGCGCCACGAACGTCTCCGACAGCGACGCGCAGAGCTACTTCAACGCCAACAAGTCCCAGTTCGAGCAGCCGGAGCGCCGCGACGTCGAGCTCGTCAAGACGAAGACGCAGGCCCAGGCGCAGGAGGCACTCAAGCGGGTCCAGGGCGGCGAGAGCTTCAAGGCGGTCGCCAAGGACCTGTCGATCGACCCGGCCTCGAAGAACCAGGACGGGCGCCTGATCGCCGTCTCGAAGGGCCAGCAGGAGGGCGCCTTCGACGCCGCGCTGTTCGCGGGCGTGAAGAACAAGATCGCCGGCCCGGTGAAGACCGACACCGGCTACTACGTCTTCCGCGTCACCAAGATCACTCCCGGGACGAAGCAGAGCTTCGCGCAGTCGAAGCAGGGCATCAAGCAGCTGCTCGCCTCGCAGAACCAGCAGAAGAAGCTGGACAGCTTCTCGACCAACTTCCGCAACGAGTGGCGCGCGAACACCAACTGCGCGACCGACTACGTCATTCCGGACTGCCGCAACGGCCGTGCGCCCACGCCTGAGGCTCCCCCCGCGACCGGCAAGCAGCCGGTGAAGGGGTCGAGCGGCGCGGCGCCGCCCGCACTCGATGGCACCGGCGCGCCGCTGGTCGGGACCAGCACCGGTGGCACCGTGATCGGGCAGCCGGCACCGTCGCCGAGCCTCGGAGGGCTTGGCGCCGCCGCCGGTGCTGCAGGGCCGACCCAGTCGGCTCCACTCGCGCTCGGCGGCGCTCCGCAGAAGGGCGCGGGGGCCGGCGGGCGCGATTCCTCCGGGTGCGCTCGGCGGCGGCGGAGCGGTACCGACTCCGGTCCCCGGCCAGTAGGGCAACCGACCGTTGCCGCGCGCCCTCGGCGACGCGCTACTCGAGCTCGATTCGATCACCCGGCGGCTGCGCCGCGACTGTCCCTGGGACCGCGAGCAGGACGAGCGCAGCATCGTCCCGCACACGGTCGAAGAGGCCTACGAGCTGGCCGATGCGGCGCACTCGGGTGACGACGCCAAGCTGCTCGACGAGCTCGGCGACGTCCTGTTCCAGGTCTATTTCCTGGCCCTGCTCCTGGAGGAGCGCGGACACGGCGACCTGGGGCAGGTGGCGGAGGGAACGGTGCGCAAGCTCGTCCGCCGCCACCCGCACGTCTTCGGCGAGGACGCGGCGCTGGCGAGCTGCCGACGGAGGCGCGCACGCCCTCCGAGGTGAGGGCCAACTGGGACGAGATCAAGCGCGGCGAGTCGGCCGAGGCGGCGGACCCGCTTGCGACCGTGCCCGAGAACCTGCCCGGCCTGCTGTTCGCGGCCAAGGTGCAGAAGCGAATCGGGGTGCCGGCGGCGACGGGCGGAGACAGCGCGACGCACCACGGCGACGAACACGCCTACGACGCGATCGGCACGTTGCTGTGGGACACCGTGAGGCTGGCACGAGAACTGAACGTGGACCCGGAGATCGCCTTGCGTCGCAAGGCCGAGCGGGAGCGCGACACGGCGCGCGCTGCCCGGGATGGGAGTGATGGATGAGCAAGATCGCGCAGGTGCGGGGCCGGCAGATCCTCGACTCGCGGGGCAATCCCACCGTCGAGGCAGACGTGGTGCTCGAGTCGGGGGCGATGGGCCGTGCGGCCGTGCCCTCGGGAGCCTCCACCGGCGAGTTCGAGGCGGTCGAGCTGCGCGATGGCGGCCGGGAGTGGAACGGCAAGGGAGTCGCGCGGGCGGTGGGCCACGTGAACGGCGAGATCGCCGAGGCCGTGACCGGCATGGATCCCGGCGACCAGCAGGCGCTCGACCGGGCGCTGATCGACCTCGACGGCACTCCCAACAAGGGCCGGCTCGGCGCCAACGCGATCCTCGGGGTGTCACTGGCGACGGCCAAGGCGGCAGCAGCCGAAGCCGGGGAGCCGCTGAGGCGGTATCTCGGCGGCCCGGAGGCGCACGTCCTTCCCGTCCCGATGATGAACGTGCTGAACGGCGGAGCGCACGCCGACAACAGCGTCGACTTCCAGGAGTTCATGGTGGTTCCGGTCGGCGCGCCGACTTCGCGGAGGGCCTGCGGATCGGCACCGAGGTCTACCACGCGCTGAAGGGCTGGCTGCACGGCCAGGGGCTCTCGACCGCCGTCGGAGACGAGGGCGGCTTCGCTCCCAACCTCGGCTCCAACGAGGACGCGCTGCGCGCGCTGGTCGCCGGCATCGAGGCCGCCGGATACGAGCCGGGCAGCCAGGTCGCCATTGCGCTGGACCCGGCGACCAGCGAGCTGTACTCGGACGGGTCCTACCGGCTCGAGCACGAGGGCCGCAGCCTTTCGGCCGCGGAACTCGCCGACTACTGGGCGGATTTGTGCGACCGCTACCCGATCGTCTCGATCGAGGACGGCATGGACGAGGAGGACTGGGACGGCTGGCGCACGCTGACCGAGCGTCTCGGCGATCGAATCCAGCTGGTGGGCGACGACCTGTTCGTCACCAACCCCGAGCGGCTTCAGCGCGGCATCGACTCGGGAGTCGCGAACGCGATCCTCGTCAAGGTGAACCAGATCGGCACGCTGTCGGAGACGCTCGAGGCGATGCGGATCGCCAAGGAGGCGGGATACGCGGCGGTGATGTCCCACCGCTCCGGCGAGACCGAGGACGTCACGATCGCCGACCTCGCCGTAGCGACCGGCTGCGGCCAGATCAAGACCGGCGCCCCCTCCCGCTCGGACCGCGTGGCGAAGTACAACCAGCTCTTACGAATCGAAGAGGCGCTCGGAGACGCGGCGGAGTACCCAGGCGCCGGGGCGTTCGCGCGCTAGTCCGCAGTCCGCAGTCGGCAGTCCGCCGATAGGTCGGTCCCGAAGCCTGCCGACTGCCGTCTGCCGACTGCCGACTCGAACGAAGGACAGCGTCCGCGCAACGCGAACGTTCTCCCCGATGAGCACGACCGCTGCCAGGCCGCGGACGGCCGCCGATCGTGGGAGGAAGAAAGCCACGGCGCGCAGCGGTCGGGCTCGCCGCCGCTCCGGAGGGATCCGCTGGGACCGCGTTTCCCGGCTCGCGCTCCTCGCGGTGCTGGGGATGATCCTCCTGTCGTATCTCGGCCCGGCTGCCCGTTATGTGCGCAGCTGGCAGCTGTCGCACCAGACCCGCACGGAGATCCAGCAGCTGCGCCAGGACAACGCCCGCCTGCGCACGGAGTCGACGCGCTTGCAGAATCCGCAGCAGGTGGAGCTCGAGGCACGGCGCATGGGAATGGCCCGCCCCGGCGAGCGCACGTTCGTCATCAAGGGCCTGCCGCCGGACTGAGCTTTGCGGCTCCGCGCGGGCCCGGAACTGGGCAGGTAAGGGGGCGAGTTTGGGGGTTGCGGTCACTTGTGTACCTGGTGGGTACACAATCGACCCCAACGGTGGCGCAGCGGATCGCGCGCATGGCGAGTGCGCAGCATGGGGTGGCCACTCGGGCCCAACTCCTTAATGCTGGAATTTCGTCCCGCCAGATACACGTACGCCTCAAAAGCGGCACCTTTATCCGCGTCTACCCGGGCGTCTACCGCGTTGGCCACCAAGCGCCGAGCACCGAGGCCATCTACTTGGCTGCCGTACTTGCCTGCGGGCCGGGTGCTCTACTGAGCGGGCGGGCCGCCGCCTACCTGCTCCGGATCCTCAAAGGTCGCCCACCGGCCCCTGAGGTCAGCACGCCGTTGAAGCGCCGGGTCCAGGGGCTAAAGGTTCGGCGCGGCGGCGGGCTTAAAGAGGACGCGATCACGTGGCGAGGGATCCAGGTCACGAGCGTCCCCCGCACGCTGGTCGACAACGCCGCCTCCATGGCGGCCGAGGATCTCGCGCGCATGTGCCACGAGGCGGGCGTCCTTTACCGCACCAGCCCGCGCATGGTCGAAGCGGTCCTTAAGCGCCGGCCCGCGAGTCCAGGCGCGGCCACGCTGCGCGCGGTCATGAGCGGTGACGTCCCCGCGCTCCTCAGCAAGCTCGAGAAGGGTGCGCTTGGCCTTTGTCGCCGCGAGGGCATCCCTCCGCCCGATGACATCAACCGCCCGGCCGACGGCCGGCGCGTCGACTTCCGCTGGCGCAAGCAGCGCCTGACCGTCGAGCTCGACAGCTTCACCTACCACAACTCCCGCCATTCCTGGGAGCAGGACCGGAAGCGTGAGCGCGAGGCCCGCGCGCGGGGCGACGAGTTCCGCCGCTACACGTGGGGCGACGTGTTCGAGGACCGTGCGTTCATGCTGGCCGAGATGCGGGCGCTACTAAAACAAGATCGGGTGGGCACAATGCGGGGCGTGATGGCATCGCCTGAGCGCGACCGGCGCCCTGATCAGAGCGTTCTCTTCTCGTGGGAGGAGGGCTATGACCGGCTCCAGGCCGCCCGATCTGACGCGGCCCTCTATCGCGCACTCGGCCGGCTGGTCGTCGCGGTGCAGGACGAGCTGCGCCGGCGCCTGGGCTCCACCTTCACGGTCGGGGAGCTGGTCGATCTCTACCGGCAGGGGACCGACTGGGCGCTCGAGCTCGCGATCGGGCGCAATCCAGACGACAGCCGCCTCTGGGACCTGTCGATCGGCGCCGACGCCGCCTTCTACCTCTACATGCGCGAGGCCGCCGACTACGCCGGCGGCCGCGTTCCTGACTAGTTTCCTAGTCCTCGTCCGGCTCGTCGGACGGGCCAGAGCCGTCGGCCGGCCGGATCGTGATCGCCTCGGCGGAGACCGTCACCATCACGGCGCGCTTGCCGGCCCAGTGGTCTGAGTAGACCTGACTGTCGGCGACGGCCGGGTCGAGCCACAGCCCGTATCCCTCCTCGCCGTGGTCGAAGGTCGCCTCGAACGACGTGTCCGAGGACTTCGACCGGCGGCGGCGCCCTCCGCGGCGGCCTCTGCGGCGCCGGGGGGGACGATCGGCGGGTGGGCCGTCCTCGTCCTCGTCGTCGGCCACGTCGGCAGCCGGCGAGTCGCCACCGGGGCCACTTTCGAGATCGGCCAGCTCGTCGTCCTCGGGCCGGTCGCGCCGCGACGAAGCGGCAGCAGGTTCAGGTTCCGGTTCCGGCTCCTGGTCGGGCTCTGGTTCCGGCTCGGGCTCGGGTTCGAGCTCGGCCTCTGGCTCGGGCTCTGGTTCCGGCTCGCGTTCTGGCTCCGGCTCGGGTTCGAGCTCTGCCTCGGGCTCGGGCTCGGGCGCCGATTCCGGCTCGGCGGCGGTGAGCGCTTCGGACGGGCGGGACTGGGCCTGGCCCTCCGGCTCAAGGTCGTGCTCGCGCTTGAACTTCCCGAGCTGGTCGATGGTGACGTCCAGCTTGTGGGCGATCCAGGCGTCCGTGCGTCCCTGGCGGACCCAGAGCCTGATCTGGTTCAGCTGCGAGCGCAGCGAAGGCTGTCTGCGGGCGTTCGTAGGTTCTCTCCTTCCGGGGCGCGGCCACTGCCGCTGTGTCAAGAAGTCTGCTCGCCGGCGCCGGATTGTACGCGCTCGCCGCGTGCCGGCAGCCGCCGCGGTGCAGTGAGGCGGCGCGATTTCGACGCCGAGGATGACGCGGCACACCGAATTTCGGGTACCGCACGAAATATCGGGTGCGTAGTGCTGTCGGTTTGTTGCGCGGCTCGCCCTTTGCTGGTTTAGTTAGGCGCCCGGCGTGGAGCCCACACTTGCAGGGAGGCAGGCACACCTTTTGCTAGTCCTAACCAGGAAATCGAACCAGAGCATCATGATCGGAGACGACATCGAGGTGTCCGTCCTCTCGATCATGGGGGAAAAGGTGCGGATCGGAATTCAGGCGCCACGCAACATCCCCGTGTTCCGCAAAGAGGTTTACCTCGAGATCCAGCAGGAGAAGGCCAGCGGCACCCGCGGCGAAGTAGACCGCGCGCTGGAGAACCTCTCCGAAGAGAAGTAGCTCAGCCCATCAGCCAGGCGAGCGTCTCGAACATCACGATCGTGACCAGCACGACCGTGAGCACGATCGAGAGCATCAGCATCACGAAGCGCAGCTGCTGACCGCGCTCCACCTGGGCGCGCTTGCGCTGTCGCGATCGCTTGACCGCCTGCCGGCGGAGATGTTCGCGCCGGCGGCGTTCGAGAATCGACTGCTCCTCGAACTCGCGTTCGAGGTGGGCGAGGCTTTGGCGCATCTTCATGCGAGGGCCAAACCTAGCGGAAACGGCCGATCTAGTGGGTTTTCGGGGCCCTTCGGAGCCGATGCTCGTCGCCGATCCTCACGAGGAGGCCCTCGCCGTCGAATCGCTCCAGAAGCGCCTGCGCGTAGCGACGGCTGGTGCCGAGAGCATCCCGCAGCGCAGCGATCGTGACGGCCCCATCACGCTCGCAGAGCGCAACGACCGCCGCGCGCACCTGCTTCATCACATCGGCATCGAAGAACAGGTCCGGGCCACATCGCACGACGAGCCCTTCGTCGGCGAGCCGGCCGAGCTCACGCAGCTCGTCACGCCCGGTAACCCGCGGCGGCTCGAGCCCCGCCTCGCGTACGAGCGTCAACAACTGCGCCCGCAGAACGCGATCGCTCGGACCCTGCAGTCTGCGGTCTGCGGTCTGCCGACTCCCGACTGCCGACTCCCGACTCGCCGACACTGCCAGCACCACCCCACCCCCGATCGTGTCGGGCGGCGCGATGCTCCGGACGACGAACCGATCGCCTGGGACCGCGACCAGCTGCTGCTCGAGCAGCAGCTCCGTTCGGCCTTCGCGGTGCCGGACACGTGCCGCGGTCTGGCGCGTTCCATGGTGGAGCTGAACGCGCGCGCCGTTGTCGAGCGAGCCGGCGTTCAGGCTGACCGCGATCCGATGCGTCGCCCTGATGCCACCGCCTGGACGCGTGAGGACGTCCCCGCGGTTCACGGCGCGCCGGTCGGCGCCTGTCAACGCGACCGCGACGCGCTGGCCGGCCGCGGCTCGCTGGACCTCGGCGCCGTGGACCTGCACCGAGCGGATGCGGTACTCGGCGCCTCCGGGCTCCACGCGCACTCGCTCGCCGGTTGACAGCTCCCCCGCCCACAGCGTCCCGGTCACGACCGTTCCGATCCCGCGCAGGGTGAACGAGCGGTCGATGTGCAGCCGCGCCGGGCCGGGAGCCTCGGCGCGGCCTGGCAGTGCGGCGGCGGCGCGGTCGAGCGTCGCCCGCAGGGCATCGATACCGGCGCCATCGAGGCCTGAGACTGGCACGATGTCCGCATCGGAGTAGGGACCACCGGCGAGCAGAGGTCCCGGACCTCGGCGATCGCGGCCGCGACACGCTCGTCCGGGACCGCGTCGGACTTGGTGACCGCCACCACGCCGGCCGGCACGCCGAGCGCCTCGAGCACGCGGACGTGCTCGCGCGTCTGCGGCATCACGCCGTCGTCGGCGGCGACGACGAGCAGGAAGAGGTCCACCCCGGTCGCGCCGGCGACCATCGTCCGCACGAACCGCTCGTGGCCCGGGACGTCCACGACGCTCATGCGGCGCCCGGACGGGAGCTCCAGCGGAGCGAAGCCGAGCTCGATCGAGATGCCGCGCTCGCGCTCCTGGGGGAGGCGATCCGTGTCGACTCCGGTGAGCGCGCCCACCAGCACGGTCTTCCCGTGGTCGATGTGGCCGGCGGTGCCGAGCGTCAGCGGACTGGCGGCCGCGTCAGCTCCCGAGGGCGGCATGCACGGCGTCCGCGACGGTTTCGAGCGCGTCGTCCTCCAGCGTGCGCACGTGCAGGAGCAGTGCGTCATCCCGAACCGGCGCGATCACCGGGGGGTCTCCATCGCGCAGACGCTGCTGGAGCATCTCCGCTCCGGCCGCGGACACGATCCGCACCGCCCAGCCGGGCAGTTCCTCCTCGGGCAGCGAGCCGCCGCCCGCAAACCCGGGCGCGGCGACCACATCTATCCCGTGATCGCCGCCCAGCAAACCGGCGAGCCTCCGCGCACGTGCTTCGAGCGCGCCGTCGTCCTCAGCCAGCATCCGCAGCGCCGGGACCTCGCCGGAGCCGAGGTGGAGCCGCAGCGTCGCCTCGAGCGCCGCGAGGGAGAGCTTGTCGATCCGCATCGCCCGCGCGAGCGGATGCGCGCGCATGCGCTCGATCGCCTCGGCCTGCCCCACCGCGATGCCGGCCTGAGGGCCGCCGAGGAGCTTGTCGCCGGAGAAGCAGACGACCGCGGCACCGGCGGAGACGCTGCGCCGCGCGGAGGGCTCGTCCTGCCGGCCGCCATCGAGGAGGCCCGACCCGATGTCGTCGATGACGGGGATCGCACACTCCTGCCCGAGCGCGCAGAGCGCCTCGATCTCGACCTGCTCCGTGAACCCGACGGTGCGGAAGTTCGACTGGTGGACGCGCATCAGGACCGCTGTGTCCGGCCCGATCGCACGCCGGTAGTCACGCAGGCGGGTCCGGTTCGTGGTGCCGACCTCGACCAGCCGCGCTCCCGACTGCTCCACGATCTCGGGGATGCGGAAGGAACCGCCGATCTCCACCAGCTGCCCGCGCGAGATGACCACCTCGCGGCCGCCGGCGATCGCGCCGACGGCAAGCAGCACCGCGGCGGCGTTGTTGTTCACGGCGATCGCGGCCGCGGCGCCCGTCAGCTCGCGCAGCAGGTCCTCGACGTGACGGTGGCGGCTCCCGCGGGCTCCGGTCTCCAGGTCGTACTCGAGGTTGGTGTAGCCGCCGGCCGTGGCGGCGACCGCCGCGACAGCCTCGGGTGCAAGCGGCGCGCGCCCGAGGTTCGTGTGGACGACGATTCCGGTCGCGTTGATCACAGGCCGCAGGCTCGGCCGCGCGCGGCGCATGGCCACGATCGCCGCCTCGGCTGCCAGCTCGGACGCGCCGGTTCCGGCGGGCTCGCCGGCCAGCAGCAGGGCGCGGCGGCGCTCGATGGCCTCACGGGCGGCGTCCACGGCGAGCGGCCGTGGGATCGCGCCGGCGGCTGAGCGCAACGGCTCGGTCCCAAGCAGGCGCTCCACCGAGGGCAGCGCGCGCAGGGCGCCGTCCTCAGCCGGGACTGTCGGCGGGTGGGCGCCTTCCGTCGACCCAGCGCTCACCGGTTCCCTCGACTTCCTTCTTCCAGATCGGCGCCTCGGCCTTGATGCGGTCGATGATCTCGCGCGCGCCCTCGAAGGCCTCCCCGCGGTGGGCAGCGGAAGCGGCGACGAGGACGCTCGACTCGCCGAGCGGGACGGTGCCGATCCGGTGCTCGGCGGCCGCGCCTTCAAGGCCGTGGCGCTCGACCGCCTCGGCGACGATCCGCGCCATCCGCTCCTCCGCCATCTCGCGGTAGGCCTCGTATTCGAGCCGGTCGACGTCGCGCGTGGTCCCCTGGAACGTCACGACCGCTCCCGCCCCGGGGGCGCCGACCATCGCTGCCAGCCGCTCCACCGACAGCGGCTCCTCGGTGACCCGCACGTGATGCGCCGTGACGCTCATCCCAGCTTCACCACTCTCGCCGTCGCCGTCGCGCGCGCGACGACCTCGTCGTCGTCGTCCATCAGGTGCCCTTCCAGGAACGCGACGCTCCTGCCCAGATGAACGACCCGGCCCTCACCGACCAGGCGCCCTGCCGTTGCCGGGCGAAGGAAGCTGATGTTCAGGTCGAGGGTGGGGATGCCGTGCCCCGGGCCGAGGATCGACAACGCGGCCGGCCCCATGGACTCGTCGAGCATCGCAGTCAGGAAGCCGCCCTGTACGACACCGGCGGGGTTGTAGAGCTGTTCGGTCGCCTGGAACTCGAACCGGATGAGGCCCGGCTCGGCATGGATCGGCCGCATCCCGAGCAGGTCGATGTATGCCGGTGGCCGCGGGACGTGGTTGCCCACGAGTCTCATGAAGTCCTCGTATCCCGGCGCGTTCCTGAACTCCTCGGCCTCCGCTTCTCCCCCGCTCACGGGCGGAATCAGCGCCAGCTCGTCCCCGGCGTGCAGCGAGACGTCATCGGTCGCGTAGTCGCGGTTCACCGCCATCACAACGGGCATCGCATCGAGCAGCTCGCCGAGGCCGTGGCGCGTCCCAACCGCGTCCAGCGCCTGCCTAACCGTGGCGCCCTCCGGCACGTCGACCGTCACGGAATCGCGCCCCGCGCGCTCCCGCAGCATGGCGAAAAGCCGTACCTCGACCTCCATAAAAAGGATGGTATTGGCGGCCGCCTCAAGGCGGACGCTCCAGCATGCGAGAGCGAAGCTCTGGATTCATCACGCCGCCCCACCAATATCCTTGGAAGCGCATGGCGAAGGCCCAAGACAAGATCGCGTCCGACCATCCCGGCATCGCGCCGCTGGTGGGCCCGGACGATCCGCGCCGCTTCACCGACTCCGGAATCGAGATCCAGCGGGTCTACGACGAGGAGGACATCGAGGGCCTCGACCTGCGCGAGCGCCTGGGCGAGCCGGGCGAGTACCCCTTCACGCGCGGGATCCACCCCGAGATGTACCGGTCGCGGCGCTGGACGATGCGCCAGTACGCGGGCTATGCGACCGCGGAGGAGACCAACCGCCGCTACCGCTATCTGCTGGACCACGGCTCGACCGGCCTGTCGATGGCGTTCGACCTGCCCACGCAGCTGGGCCGCGACTCCGATGACCCTCTTTGTCTCGGCGAGGTCGGCCGCACCGGGGTCGCCATCTCCTCGCTCGAGGACATGCGGACCGCGTTCAACTCGATCCCGCTCGACCAGGTCTCGACCTCGATGACGATCAACGCGCCCGCCGCGATCCTGCTGCTGCTCTACGAGCTGGTGGGCGAGGAGCAGGGGGTGTCCGCCGAGCAGCTCCGGGGAACGGTCCAGAACGACATCCTCAAGGAGTACGCCGCCCGGGGGAACTTCATCTACCCGCCCGAGGGCGCGATGCGGCTGACGACCGACATCTTCGCCTACTGCCACGAGCACATCCCGAAGTGGAACACGATCTCGATCTCCGGCTACCACATGCGCGAGAAGGGCTGCTCGGCGGTGCAGGAGGTCGCGTTCACCCTCTCCAACGCGATCGCATACGTGCAGGCGGCGATCGACGCCGGCCTCGAGGTCGACGACTTCGCTCCGCAGCTGGCGTTCTTCTTCAACGGCCACAACAACGTCTTCCAGGAGGTCGCGAAGTTCCGCGCCGTGCGGAAGATGTGGTCCGAGATCATGCGCGACCGCTTCGGCGCGCAGAACCCGCGCTCGATGATGGTCCGCTTCCATACTCAGACCGGCGGCTCGACGCTGACCGCGCAGCAGCCCGAGAACAACATCGTGCGCGTCGCCCTGCAGGGCTTCGCCGCGGTCTGTGGCGGCACGCAGTCGCTCCACACGAACGGCTTCGACGAGGCGCTGGGCCTGCCCACGGAGCGCTCGGCCAAGATCGCGCTGCGCACGCAGCAGGTGCTGGCGCACGAGTCCGGCGCAGCCGACACGGTCGACCCGTTCGCCGGCTCCTATTACGTGGAGCATCTGACCGCCGACATCGAGCAGCAGGCCGGTGAGCTGATGGAGAAGGTCGAGCAGCTCGGCGGCTCGGTCGCCGCGATCGAGGCCGGCTTCATCCAGAAGGAGATCGAGGAATCGGCCTTCGCCTACCACGAGCGCCTGCTCGCCAAGCAGGACGTGCTCGTGGGTGTGAACGACTACGTCGAGGAGAACGAGGTGCTCGACGTCGAGATCCTCAAGATCGACCCCCAGACCGAGCGCGACCAGGTCGGGCGGCTCCAGAAGTTCAAGGAGAACCGGGACCAGGAGGCGGTGCGAGCGCGGCTTGCCGACCTGCGCGACGTGGCGCAGGGCACCGGCAACCTCCTTCCGCCGATCAAGGAGGCGCTGCGCGTGCACGCCACCCTCGGCGAGGTCTGCGGCGTGATGCGCGACGAGTTCGGGGAGTACCAGCCGCCGGTGTAGGGTTCCCTCCGTGAAGGTCAAGCTCTATGGCGTTCCCGGGTCGCACCCTGTGAAGGGCGCCGAGCTGATGCTCGAGTACAAGGGCATCCCCTACGAGCGCCGCGACCTGCTGCCGGTCGCGAGCCGCGTGCTGATTCGGACGCTCGGCTTCAAGGGGAACCGGGTGCCGGCGTTGAAGATCGACGGTCGGCGGGTGCAGGGCTCCCACGACGTGGCCCGAGAGCTGGAGGCGGTCAAGCCCGACCCGCCGCTGTTCCCGGCCGACCCGCAGGCACGTGACGCGGTCGAGCAGGCCGAGGCCTGGTCAGATCCGTTCCAGCAGGTCCCGCGCGGGATCATCTTCTGGGCCCTCAAGAAGGAGCCGGATGCCCAGCGCAGCTTCCTCGAGGACGCGCACCTCGGCATCCCTGTGCCGGTCGGCGTGCTGATCAAGACCTCCGGGCCGATCATCTACGGCAGCCGGCGCATGAACGACTCCTATGACCCGACCGTGCGCGAGCTGCTCTCCCAGATCCCTGAGGCGCTCGACCGCATCGACGGCTGGATCGCCTCCGGCGTGATCGGCGGCGCCCAGCCGAATGTCGCGGACTTCGAGATCGCCCCCACAGTGCGGCTCCTGATGACCTTCGACGACCTGCGCCCGGCGATCGAGTCCCGGCCCGCGGGCCAGCACGCCATCCGCTTTCTCCCCGAGGCGCCCGGCCGTATCCCGCCGGTGTTCCCGGCGGAGTGGCTCGCGCCTCTGCGGGCTCCAGCACCTTCCTGATCCAGGAAGCAGGAATCTCGGAGGCCGCGGCAAAACCCCGCGGCAATGGAGATCGTTGAACTACAGCGGACGCTCGTGAAGTCGCCGCCCGAGCTCTGGGACGAGCTGTCCTCGGAGCCGGGCATCAGTCGCTGGCTGGGGAATGAGATCCGCATCTACAAGACCGAGGCGCCCAGGCGCCTCGAGTGGAGCGGGCGCGGTGCGCGCGGCGTGATCGAGCTCGAGCCCTCGGGCTGGGGCACTCGGGTGCGCGCGCAGGCGTCGATCGAACCCCCACCCCGGTTGGGCCGTCTCTTCGGCCGCACCGAGGAACAGGACGTCGAGCAGTGCCTCGGGCAGCTGCTGGACGACCTGGGCGCCGACACGCTGAAGAGCGGCTAGCCACACGGGCACATGACTTTGCTGCTCCCGTCGCTGTCGTTGGCAGTGACCGATTTCACGCGGGAGGCGCTCGGCCAGCTGCGCCAGACCGACGACTTCCAGTGGGCGACCGTCTTCCTGCTCAGCCTGGCGATGTACGTCTACGCCAACGAGTACGAGCGCCGCAACTGGAGCGCGATCTTCGCCGGCCTCGCGCTCTGGGGCATGGACTGGATCAACGAGGTCGCGAACGCCCTCGTGCTGCACGGGACCGACCGCGCGGCGGTCTGGACCACGACCGGCCACACGAGCTTCCAGATCTTCGTCGGGCTGAACATCGAGATCTCGTTCATGTTCTTGATCGCGGGGGTGATCTTCGTGAAGTTCCTCCCGCCGGACCCGGCCATGCGGATCCTCGGCATGCCGAACCGGGTCTTCTACGTCCTGTTCTTCTCGATCTTCTCGGTCGCGGTCGAGGTCCTGCTCTGGGCCGGCGACGTGTTCCACTGGGAGTACTGGTGGTGGAACTTCCCCAACGTGATCCTGATCGTGCTGCTCGGCTACGCGACCTTCTACGCGATGGCGGCCTGGGTGTACGACATGAACGACGTGCGGCGGCAGGCGAAGGTGGTCGGGACCCTGTTCGCGATCGACGTCGCGCTGATCCTGCTGTTCGGGGTCATCCTGGAGTGGATCTGACGCACGGCGTGCCGTCGGAGTGCTCGTCGGTGGAGCCGTCCAGGTAGGTGAACTTCACGGTGGTGGTCCACTGGCCACTGGCCGGGCAGGTCGAAGGGTTGCGGAAGTAGACGCGGTGCGGCTTGCCCGGGACCGTCCGGTGGGGAGCCACCTTGGCGTGCAGGCGCAACAGGGAGAGGCCGGCCGGCAGGCCGAGGTTGACCGTGACGGTCCGCCCCTTGACGTCGTCGCGATACACCGCCAGTACTCGGCCCTCGACCTGCACCAGCACGATGATCTGCCGGGGCGCGTTGAAGAACGTGACGCGGGGCTTGTCCACCGGCGTCGTGGTGGTCTTGACCTCGCTGCGGGCAAACCCGATCCGAGTGTTGCGCGGGCACGCGCGCCTGCCCTCGATGTGGACCTTCTCGTCGGACGCAAGGCATTGGCGGACCGCACGCGTGTCGATCTTGGTCCCGGGGTGGAAGCCGAACTGGATCTGAGTGACACGCTTGGGCTTGGCGCCCGGCTCGCCGGGGTCGCTCCAGGTCATGAGCGTGTCGATGCCTCCCTGCGCCCCCGGCTTCTGGGACACGTAGGTCATCTCGAACGTGGAGGAGAACTGCGGGCTCGCGATCGCGACCGCGGCACCCACGAGTGCGACGAGCGCAAGCGCCGCCGCTGATGACCTCCACATTGGAGGAACCTACCGGTTCAGGTCAGCGCGGCGAAGCGGCGAGAAGCGGGCGCAGGTCTTGAAGCGGTGAGCTGCGGCGTCTCGAAGACGTCACCCCACGTGTAGCGGCGGAACTCGTCGCCGCGCGCCCGCGCCTCGCGCTCGCGCTTCCGGTCCTGCTCCCAGGCATAGCGGGAGTTGTGGAACCGGTAGCTGTCCAGTTCGACCGTCAGGCGGTGCCGTGGCCACCGGCAGTCGACTCGGTGCGCGCCCGCAGGCCGGTTCGTCTTGGGCAGATCGAGGCGGTCGCCGCGGAGTAGCGCGAGGAAGCCCTTCTCCAGTTTGCTGAGGACGATCTTGACGTCGCCTCGCGCGATGGCACGAAGCTTGGATGCGCCCGGGGTGTTCGGGCGGCGGCCGAGGATCCTCTCCACCTGAGCTGGGGTGGTCCGGTAACGAACCCCCGCCTCGTGGCATGCGCGGGCGAGGGAATCGGCTCCGAGGTCGGCGGCCATGTCGACGAGCGTCCGTGGCACTGAAGTGACGGGGATTCCGCGCCAGACGGTGCGTTCGTCACGTGGGACGTTCGAGCGGCGTATCGCGATTCCCGGCACTCGCTTGCGTCTGGCCACCTCACTTCTGGTGGGGGCGATTTCCCCTTCAGCAGGTGAAGGAGGTGAGCGGCGGCGCGGCCGCTTAGGACTGCTCCGTCGCCGCAGGCCAGGACCGCGGCCAGATACTTCGCTTCAAGGCTGGGTGCCCGGTGCCCGACTCGGTAGACGCCTCGATGGACCGGGATGAGCGTCCCTTTCTTCAGGCGTCTGCTGATCTCATTGCGCGTGACTTCGTTACGCCCCAACTGCCCGCGCGTAACGACACCGTGGCTGCGGCTCGCCAACCGGGCGAGCACCTCTTCCACAGTGGTCGATTTGGCTTCCATATGAAGCTAAAGCGACCAGAGCGGCCGTTCTCGCCCCCCCTTGTACGCATTCCGCGGCCGCATGCGGCAGAAGGTTCCTGAGACATACGAGGAGAAGCTCGCGCAGCTCGAGGAGCTGCGTCAGCAGGCGATCCACTCCGCCTCCGAGGACGCGGTCGAGAAGCAGCACGCCAAGGGGAAGCTGACCGCCCGCGAGCGGGTCGAGCAGCTGCTCGACCCGGGGTCGTTCCGCGAGCTCGACACGTTCGTGCGCCACCGCACCTACGAGTTCGGCATGGACAAGAAGCGGCCCTGGGGCGACGCGGTGGTCACCGGCCACGGCACGATCGACGGCCGGCCGGTGTGCGTCTTCAGCCAGGACTTCACCGTCTTCGGCGGCTCGCTCGGCGAGGTGATGGCGGAGAAGATGTGCAAGATCATGGACCTGGCCGCCAAGGTCGGCTGCCCGGTGATCGGCATCAACGACTCGGGCGGCGCGCGGATCCAGGAGGGCGTCGTCTCGCTCGGCGCCTACGGCGACGTGTTCGTGCGCAACGTCCAGTGCTCCGGGGTGATCCCGCAGATCAGCATGATCATGGGCCCCTGCGCCGGCGGCGCCGTCTACTCGCCCGCGATGACCGACTTCATCTTCATGGTGAAGGAGACCTCGCACATGTTCATCACGGGCCCCGACGTGATCAAGACCGTCACCGGCGAGGAGCCGACCTTCGAGGAGCTCGGCGGCGCGATGACGCACAACACCAAGTCGGGCGTCGCGCACTTCGCGGCCGAGAACGAGGAGGAGTGCCTCGAGGACGTGCGCTACCTGCTCGGCTTCCTGCCGCAGAACAACCTCGAGAAGCCGCCCCGCGTTCGAGCCGGCCGACGACCCCGAGCGGATGGACCCGGAGCTCGACCACGTCGTCCCGGACAACCCGAACAAGCCCTACGACATGCGCGACGTGGTCGGGCACATCGTCGACGACGGCGAGTTCTTCGAGGTCCACGAGCCACTACGCGCTCAACATGGTGATCGGGTTCTCGCGCCTGAACGGCCGCCCGGTGGGCATCGTCGGGCAACCAGCCGAAGGCCGCTGGCCGGCGTGCTCGACATCGACGCTTCGGTGAAGGCCGCGCGCTTCGTGCGCTTCTGCGACGCCTTCAACATCCCGATCATCACGTTCACCGACGTGCCCGGCTTCCTGCCCGGGACCAACCAGGAATGGGGCGGCATCATCCGCCACGGCGCGAAGCTGCTGTACGCGTTCACCGAGGCGACCGTGCCGAAGCTCACCGTGGTCACCCGCAAGGCCTACGGCGGCGCCTACGACGTCATGTCCTCAAAGCACATGCTGGCCGACTTCAACTTCGCCTGGCCGACGGCCGAGGTCGCGGTGATGGGGCCCGAGGGCGCGGTCAACATCATCTTCCGCCGCGACATCGACACCTCACCGACGCCCGACGAGCGCCGCGAGCAAGCTGATGAGCGACTACAAGGCGCGCTTCGCCAACCCCTACACGGCGGCCGAGCGAGGCTACATCGACGACGTGATCGTGCCGCACGAGACCCGGCCGCGGCTGATCAACGCGCTCGAGATGCTGCAGACCAAGCGGGTCGAGCGGCCGAAGCGCAAGCACGGCAACATCCCGCTTTAGACGGCAGGCCGTAGACGGTCAGACGCGGAAACTGCGATCTCACGCGATACGGCCCGAAGCGTTCTATGAGCGTGCACAAGCCGCCTTTCCAGGCGTTGATCGACAACCACAGCGCCGACGTGCTGCGATTCCTGCGCGCGTCGGTCGGGAGCAACGATGCCGAGGACTGCTACCAGGAGACCTTCCTCTCGGCACTGCGCGCCTACCCGCGGCTGCGCGATGCCTCGAACCTGCGAGCGTGGCTGTTGACGATCGCGGGCCGGAAGGCGATCGACCATCACCGCGGACGGGCCAGGAGAGCCGTTCCGGTGGAGCATGTCCCGGAGCAGGCGGTGAACGACGCGGACCCTCATGACGACTTGCTCTGGGAAGCGGTTCGCACGTTGCCGCCGAAACAACGCGCCGCGGTCGTGTGCCGCTTCGCGAACGACCTCGCCTACGCCGAGATCGGGACGGTGCTCGAGTGCTCCGAGGAGGCGGCGCGGCGCAATGTCTTCGAGGGGCTGCGGGCGCTCCGCGCGCGCAGCACGACGCTGGACGCAGAGGTGATCCGATGACTCACGAGGAGATGGACATCGAGAGCGCGCTCAAGTCTCGCGCTATCAGCGGGGACGAGGTCGCCGCCGCGGCTCGGCGACTGGCACGCCGTGCGGAGGCCGAGGGGCTGGTCGACGTCGCCTACTCCGACGTCGACACGCCGGTCGGCAACCTGGTCGTGGCATCGACAAGGCGCGGCCTCGTGCGGGTCTCCTTCGGCGCCCGAGCCGCGGGACAAGGTGCTGGAGGAGCTGGCCGAGGATGTCTCGCCCCGCGTGATCGAGTCTCCCGGGCGGCTCGACGACGTCCGCCGTCAGCTCGACGACTACTTCGAGGGCCGCCGCCACGAGTTCGACCTCACGCTCGACTGGCAGCTGTCGCGCGGCTTCTCGCGGCGGGTGCTCGAGCACACCTACCGGATCCCGTTCGGAGAGGTGTCGACCTACCGCGAGATGGCAGCGGCAGCGGGCAGCCCGCGCGGCGCGCGTGCGGCCGGCAACGCCTTGGGCGGCAACCCGATCCCGATCGTCGTCCCTTGCCACCGGGTGCTGCACTCGGGCGGCGGCATCGGCGGCTATGGCGGGGGGCTGGACAGGAAGCGGTTCCTGCTGCGGCTCGAAGGGGCGATGAAAAGCTAGTCGGCAGTCGGCAGTCGGCAGTCGAGCAGTCGGCAGCTATAGCTCGATGGTCGGCGGCTTGACCAGTCCCGCTTCGATTGCCTCCAGGGCGCCGAGCACTATCGCCAGGTCCTGGATGGCGAGCCCGGTCGAGTCGAACAGCGTGATCTCATCGGGTGACTTGCGGCCGGCGGCGAGGCCGGCGCAGACCGCGCCCAGCTCGGTCACGTCGTCGGGTCCGATGATTCCCTGGGCGACCGCGCCGGTCAGCTCGCCGCCGTGACTTGCCTGCTGCCACTCGTCGCAGAAGATGCGGCCCTCGGCGGCGATGCGGCTGATCGCCTCGACCTCCGCCTCGGCCTTGCCGGGACCGTCCGCGCCCAGAACGTTGAGGTGCTGGCCGGGTCTGAGGGACCCCGCGGCGATCACCGGCTCGTGACCGGGAGTGACCGTGCAGACCACGTCGCAGGCGAGCGCCTCCCGCAGGTCGCCGACCTCCCAGCCGAACTCCGCGGCGGCCTCGCCGGCGGCCTCGGGGTCGGGGTCGAAGCAGACTCCGGGGCCGAACTCGGCGTCGGCCATGCAGCGGCCGACCCACATGCCGTGCAGCCCGCAGCCGACAGCCCGACGCGCGATGCGTCTTCGCGGCCCGAGCTCCTGGGTGGCGACCGCCGCCGCCGCGCCGGTGCGCAGCGCGGTCACCGCGCGGGCGTCGAGCATCGCCATCGGCTCGCCATTGTCGGCGTCGGATACCAGCACCACCCCGGTGACCGTCGGCAGGCCCTGGCGGGGGTTGCCGGGAAACGAGGTGATCCACTTGAGCACCGCGAGCCCGTCGCCCGCGAACGGGCATGGCGCGGAAGTCGCCGCCCGGCGGCGACGGCAGATACACCTTGGGCGGCATCTGCCACTCGCCGCGCGCATAGCTGACGAAGCCATCCCGCACCCGCTCAATCGCCTCCGTAGGAGAAACGGCCGCCAGAACGGTGTCGTGATTGAGGACAGGGATGCGAGCCACGAAGACATCTTGCCGTTCTGCGGTCTGCGGTCTGCGGTCTGCCGCCTCCCGACTCCCGACCGCCGCCTGCCGACTCTGTCGGATAGGTTCCCCACGTGGCAAGCTCCAACGGCAAGCGGCGCCCGCCGCGTCCCTCGATCAGGGTGGTCGCCCCGGCGGCAGCTCCGGCCGAGGCAGCGGCGATCGCAGCGGCGCTGGAGCGGTTCCTGCACGACACGGCACCGGTGATCGCACCTGCGGAGCCGGCGATGAGCGGCTGGGAGCGTGCCGCGATCGCCGAGGGCGTCGGACTAGCGCCGCCCGACCCCTGGGGCGATTCCGAGCCCTGGGGTAGCTGATTCCGGGACGGAGGCGTCAGCCGACGACACCAGCAGGCGAGACCCGAAGGGTCTAGATAGGAGAATCGCATGGCAGTTGTCAAGATCATCGAGCTGATCGGAACGTCGTCAACGAGTTCCGACGACGCGGTCCAGCAGGCATTGAAAGAGGCTCAGAGCACGCTGCGGAACATCAAGGCGGTCGACCTCGTCTCGACCGGCCTGCGCGGCGACAACCTGAACGAATGGCGCGCACACGTGCGTGTCGCTTTTCTTATCGACCGAGTAAGCGAATAGTTAGACGGCAGACGGCAGACGGCAGACGGCAAACATCGCCGCCCTGCCGTCTGCGGTCTCCGGTCTGCCATCTGTGATTCTCGGCACTCAACCCGCACGAAGGGGTGCCGATAGAACGGTCCAACGGGTAAATAGCCTAAACTCGATCAGGAATCTGATAGTTTCCTCCGAGGCCGGAAAGCCCCCGAAGACCGCGAAAGGATCACCTGAATGGCGACAGCGACGAAGACCTGGACTCCAGAAGCTCTGGACGACGTCGCCGCAGAGCTCGAGACGCAGGGCCCTGAGGCAACGCTGAAGTGGATGGTGGACAACTTCCACCCGCGGCTCTACGTCGCATGCTCCTTCCAGCAGGAGGAGTCGGTGCTGCTCGACATGCTCTCCCGGATCGAGCCCGAGACGCGGATCTTCTACCTCGACACCGACGTGCTCTTCAAGGAGACCTACGAGACGCGCGACATCCTCGCGGACCGCTACGGCTTCAAGTTCGAGCGCTACCACAACATCAGCCTCGAGGAGCAGGCGCGCCTGCACGGCGACGAGCTCTGGAAGAGCGCTCCGGACCAGTGCTGCGCGATCCGCAAGGTCGAGCCGCTGCAGCGGGCGCTCAGCAGCGTCGACGCCTGGGTCACCGGCGTGCGCCGCGACCAGGCTCCGACCCGCGCCAACGCCAAGAAGGTCGAGTGGGACGCCAAGTTCGGCCTCGTGAAGGCCAACCCGCTGGCCGACTGGTCGCTCGAGGACGTGTGGGCCTACATCCACGAGCACGAGGTGCCCTACAACCCGCTGCACGACCAGAACTACCCGTCGATCGGCTGCACGCACTGCACCCGCCAGGTGATGCCCGGCGAGGACCCGCGCGCGGGCCGGTGGGCCGGCCAGGAGAAGGTCGAGTGCGGGCTGCACCCCGCTGAGGCCAAGTAGCTCAGACGGCGCGCATCAAGGCTTTATTGGCGGCTGCGGCGGGAGACTGTCGCAGCCGCTAATTTGTTTACCGATACGTTCAGTTAATCGCCGCGAGGGCGGCAGGGGGTGGCAAGCAAGTGATCGAACCGCACGGAGGAACGCTGGTTGACCTGCTCGCGCGCAGCGAGAAGCGCGACGCTCTGGTGGAGCGGGCCGGCGGACTGCAGGCGGTCGACCTCAGCGCCCGCCAGGCCGCGGACCTGGAGTTGCTGGCGGTGGGCGGGTTCAGCCCGCTGCGCGGCTTCCAGGGCGCCGACGACTGGAAGCGCGTCGTGCACGAGATGCGCCTCTCCGACGGTCTGCCATGGAGCATCCCCATCACGCTCGCGACCGGCGTGGACGCCGCGGACGGCGACGAGCTGGCGCTGAACGGCCCCGACGGGCGTCTCCTGGGCGTTCTGACCGTCGAGGAGACCTTCGAGCGCAACCTCGAGGAGGAGGCGCGCCACGTCTACCGCACGACGGATACGGCGCACCCCGGCGTCGCGGCCCTGATGGCCGAGGGAACCCGCTGCGTGGCGGGTCCTGTGCGCGCTGTGGACCTTCCGCAGCACCCGGACGAGTTCGGGCACTACATCCTGCCGCCGGAGGCTTCTCGCGCCGCCTTCGCGGAGCGGGGCTGGAAGACGATCGTCGGCTTCCAGACGCGCAACCCGATCCACCGGGCGCACGAGTACATCACCAAGTGCGCGCTCGAGATCGGTCGACGGGCTCTTCATCCACCCGCTCGTCGGCGAGACGAAGTGCGGACGACATCCCCGCAGACGTGCGCATGCGCTGCTACGAGGTGCTGCTCGACAACTACTACCCGACGGACCGCGTGCTGCTCGCGGTCTACCCCGCGGCGATGCGCTACGCCGGGCCGCGCGAGGCGATCTTCCACGCGCTGATCCGCAAGAACTACGGCTGCACGCACTTCATCGTCGGCCGCGACCACGCGGGCGTCGGCAACTACTACGGCACCTACGACGCGCAGGAGATCTTCGTCCGAGTTCTCGACCGCAGGAGCTCGGGATCAAGCCGCTGATGTTCGAGCACTCTTTCTATTGCCGCAGGAGCGAAGGGATGGCGACGAGCAAGACCAGCCCGCGCTGGCCCGGAGGATCGAGTCTTCCTGTCCGGCACGAAGGTGCGCGAGATGCTGCAGGCCGGCGAGCGCCCGCCGGAGGAGTTCACGCGCCCCGAGGTCGCCGACATCCTGATCGACGCCATGCGCAAGGAGCCTGCCGCGGCGTAGAACCCGCAGCTCCCCGTGGACCCGCTGCTGATCCCATTCGGCTTCGGAGTCGGCTTCCTGGTGGGAATGACCGGGATGGGCGGCGGGTCGCTCATGACTCCGCTGCTGATCTTGCTCTTCGGCACATCGCCGGTCACGGCCGTGGGATCGGACATCACCTATGCCGCCGTGACGAAGAGCGTCGGTGGCTGGCGCCACTTCGGGCTCGGCACCGTGCACAAGTCGTTGACGTTCTGGATGGCCTGCGGCAGTGTTCCCGCGGCAGTCACCGGCGTGTGGCTGATCGAATTTCTTCACAACCGGTATGGAAATTCGCTCGACGACGTGGTCCTGATTGCGCTGGCGGGCGCCCTGGTGACCGTCGGGCTGCTGGTTCTGGTGCGGGCGCTGTTCATCCGGGCCGCCAAGTCCGAGCGGGAGGACTTCGCCCTCAGCAGGCGCGAGAAGACGGCCGCGGTCATCCTGGGCGCCACGACCGGCCTGATCATCGGGCTCACCTCGGCCGGCAGCGGAACTCTGATCGCGGTGTTTCTGATCGGCTATTTCCGCCTGGTGCCGCGCTACGTGGTAGGCACGGACGTGCTCCACGCCGCGATCCTGCTGTGGGCTGCAGGAATCGCCCACATCGTGGCCGGCAACGTGGATTTCGGGCTGGTCGGAGCGATCCTGATCGGCTCCATCCCGGGCGTTTGGCTTGGTAGCAACCTGACGGTGAAGATGCCGGCCGGGGTGCTGCGGGTGGCGCTCGGCACGGTCATGATCGCGGCCGCACTCGCCCTGCTCGGAAAGGCAGGGATCTCGCTGCCGCTGGCGGTCGTGATCGCGATCTTCGCCGCCCTGGTGGCGGCCGTCATTGCCCGTTTGCTGCTCGATCGAAACGGCCGCGCAACCGTTCCTGCAAGTTAGCTTGCAAATTCGCCGATGGGTTGACGCCGCCCACCGCGAGGAGTAGAAAGCCGCCCGAGGGTTCTGGGCCCCTCGGCAAGGGATTGCCGTTCCGCAGTGCAGTACCCAACCCTTGTAGGGAGGTCTCGGAAAAGTTGTTCCCTTCGGCTCGGAGCCTTCGAGGTCCCGCGTGATGACGGCCGCCGCATGGCGCCGCGCGAAGCTGCCGCCGCTGGCAGCCGCGCTGGCGATTGCCTGCTTGGCGCTGCTCGCGTGGAGCGCGACGGCACTGGCCGACGACGTGGCCGTCATACCCAGCGACCCGGCGGCCAGCGACCCCTCCCCAGTGTCCGGATCCGACCCGGCGCCCGATGCGCCGCCCGTCTCCCCCGGGACGGTGGACACACCCCCGCCACCGCAGGACACGACGCCGGCGGACCCGCCGCCGAGCGACCCTGCCCCCCAGCAGCCGCCGTCCGACCCCGTCGACAACAGCGACCCGGTGCCCCCGACCGGTGTGCCCGTCGACCGGTGGGACGAGCGGCCAGTCAGCAGTAACCCCGGCGACACGACCGACGGCCACGACAGCGGATCGAGGAGCGGTTCCTCCACCGGCTCCACTCCCGCTGCGCCACCGGTGACCGCAATGCAAACCCCCTCCGGGCTGACGCCCGAGGGTGACCTGTCCCTCCTGCCCGTGACGCAGTTCACGGTCGTCCCGGGGAGCGCCAGCACCGGCGGCTCATTGGCGGACGCCGGATTGCCGAACGGCGGAGTGCGCATCGGCTGCCTGACCCTGTGCCCCGGAGGCACGAGGCTCGCGGTCGCGATGCGCCTGGCCCTCTCGCGCGAGTCCCGCTCGGCCGTGCGAGAAGCCCGTGCCCGCGCAAACGGCACGGTGGCGAAGGCGACGGTCCCCTCGCTGTTCGGGCTCAGTGGGGCCGGAGGAGTCGGCCTGTTCAACCTGCTGATAGGCGGCGGGGGGAGTGGGGCGGCGATTGTGTTCATAGGTTTCCTGGCGGTCCTGATGGGCCTGTTCGCGTTGCCGCGCGACTGGTCCAGCCCGTTCCGCCTGCCTGCGGCCACTTGGAGGCCGTCGGCGCACGTGACTCCGCTCGAGTTGCCCGGCTAGCCGAAACCCGGCGAGCAAGCGGCCTGCCGGGAGCCACTCCCGGCGTAACTCGAGAAGGAGAAACACGTGAAAACGAGACTGGTGCTCTTCCTGAGCATCCTCGCGCTCGCGCTGGGTGGCGGCTCGGCTATGGCCTACGCCGACTCCCCAGCCGACCTCGGGGGCAACGGAACGAGCCAGAGCAACGACGCCGGAACGGCGGCGGGCTCTCAAAACGAGAATCAGACCGGCCAGGTCAATGACCAGACCCAGGCCGGCAGCAACGGCAACAGCACCGGCGACGCCTCGGGCAACGAGGCCGAGCAGGACCAGATCGGGGCGAACGTCAACCCCACAGACCAGAACGCCGACGCAGACGCCTGCACCACGCAGGAGAACACCAACGGCGGGCAGGTCACGCTGGTCTCATCCCGCGATGGACAGGGCTGCGACAAGCGGCAGCAGTGCGGTGAGCCGGCCGTCTCGATCCGCTGAGACGTCGACCACCTCGACCCCTGCGCCTCCGCCCGGTGGGTGTGGGTGCCACGGCGACTCCAACACCGGAGACGTCAGCCAGTCGAACGACGCAGACACGGAGGCAGGCGCCTCCAACAGCAACGGAACCACCCAGAACAACGACCAGACGCAGACCGCCGGTGGCGGGAACAACTCTGGCGACGCTTCTGGCGACGACATCGAGCAGGGCCAGGCAGGCGGCAACCTGAATGGCACCGAGGCAGAACGCAGACGCCGACGCGACGACCCGGCAGAACAACGACAACAACGGGTCCGGCAGCGGTGACGTGAGCCAGGAGAACACGGCCGAGACCGGCGCAGTCGCCGAGAACAACGTCGTGACGGTTCAGAACAGCACGCAGGACCAGACGGCCGGTGGCGGCAACAACACCGGTGACGCCTCTGGCGACGACATCGAGCAGGGTCAGCTCGGTGGCAACATCAACCTGACGGACCAGAACGCCGACGCGGACGCCAAGACCAAGCAGGAGAACGAGAACTACTCCTCTGGTTGTGGCTGCCACGGCGGTAGCGGTGACGTGGAGCAGTCGAACGACGCCGGCACTGGCGCGGGCGCGTTCAACAGCAACCCCGACCCGCACCAGGACAACACCCAGACGCAGACCGCCGGTGGCGGGGCCAACTCGGGTGACGCTTCGGGCAACGACGTCGGGCAGATCCAGATCGGCGTGAACCTGAACGGCACCGAGCAGAACGCCGACGCCGACGCGACGACACGGCAGAACAACGAGAACAGCTCCGGCAGCAGCTGCGGGTGCCAGCCCGCGCCGGTGGTCTGCTCGGTGCAATGCGACCCGTCGCCCTGCGGCTGTGACCACGGTGACAGGAGCAGCGGTTCGGTCGACCAGTCCAACGACGCCGACACGACGTCCGAGGCCAAGAACGAGACCATCACGCTGCAGAACAACAACCAGACGCAGTCGGCGCCCGGTGGATCGAACACCGGCGACGCGTCCGGCAACGACGTCAACCAGGTTCAGCTTGGCGGCAACGTCAACCTGACTGGCCAGGACGCCGACGCCGACGCGAAGACCCGGCAGGACAACGACAACGGGTCAGGTGGCCTGCTGTTGAGTCCGAACGGGTCCGACCTCTCGCCGTCTCGGCAACAGCCCGGCTGGGCTCGGAAGGTCCGAGCAGCAGCTCGGACAGCCAGCACTGCGGGTGCGACGACCCCGGCACGGAGCAGCTCCAGGCCGGCGGCAACGTCAACCTGACGGACCAGAACGCCGACGCTGACGCGACGACGCATCAGAACAACGACACGAACATCGAGAGCGGCTGCCACAAGCGGTGCGTGAGCGATGTCGAGCAGTCGAACGACGCGACGACGGACGCCAACGCCGGCAACAGCAACGGCACGGTTCAGGGCAGCACCCAGGACCAGACCGCTGCCGGCACCGGTAGCGGCAGTGGATGTGGCTGTGGTAACGCCGAGCAGCACCAGATCGGCGGCAACATCAACGCCACCCACCAGAACGCGGACGCTGACGCGACGACGAACCAGGGCAACACGACCACGATCGTGTCGGCCTGCAAGAAGCGCTGTGTCATCAACGTCGTGCAGAGCAACAACGCGACGACGACGGCCAACGCCAACAACAGCAACAACACGCAGCAGTCCAACAACCAGACGCAGTCGGCAGGCGCGGCGCAGGCAGCCGTGACCTCCCCGACCGTGTCGACTTCGCCGGTCACCGTCGTGGTGACGCGCACGATCTACGTCAAGACGAAGACCGTGAAGGCGAAGACCAAGAAGGCCAAGAACGCGAAGGCCAAGAAGCACGCGAAGAGCAAGAAGCACAAGAAGGCCAAGTCGCAGAAGGTGACCCGCCGGTAGGCATCGACCGAGCTGCGAAATCGAGATGGAAGAACTCGCAAAGGAGTGGTGTCTATAGGTAGGGACTGAACCGACGGGGTCGCCACCGGGCGCAGGATGAGCGCCCGACGGCCCGGTCGACCCAAACTGAGCGGAAGCGACGCCCAGAGCGCTTCCGTGAACTTCGGAGCCCGCCGGCGACGGCGGGCTCCGGTGGTTCAGGCGGCAGTCCGGAGTCGGCGTCGGGAGCTCGGCAGTCGGCAGTCTTTTCGCGCCAAGGGCGCCGTAGACTGCCGCCGCCGATGTTCTCCAAGGTCCTGGTAGCCAACAGGGGTGAGATCGCCGTGCGGGTGATGCGCGCCCTGACCGAGATGGGGATCGCCTCCGTCGCGGTCTATTCGGAGGTCGACCGAGACGCGCCGCATGTGCGCCGGGCCGACGAGTCCTACCTGCTCGGCCCCGGACCCGCGACCGAGAGCTACCTGAGGGTCGAGAAGATCCTCGAGGTCGCCGCCCAGTCCGGCGCCGAGGCAGTCCACCCCGGCTACGGCTTCCTGGCCGAGAACGCCGCCTTCGCGAAGGCCTGCGAGAAGGCGGGCCTGGTGTTCATCGGCCCTCCGCCGGCCGCGATCGAGGCGATGGGCTCCAAGACGAAGGCCCGCGAGATGATGCAGAAGGCCGGCGTCCCGATCGTCCCCGGCACCACGAAGGCGATCAAGACCAAGGCCGAGGCCCGGAAGGCCGCCGCCGAGATCGGCTATCCCGTGGCTGCGAAGGCCGCCGGAGGCGGGGGCGGCAAGGGCTTTCGCGTCGCGATGAGCGAGGACGAGCTCGAGGAGGCGATCGAGGGGGCCGGCCGCGAGGGCGAGAAGTTCTTCTCCGACCCGACCGTCTACCTGGAGCGCTATCTCGAGGACCCGCGCCACGTCGAGGTCCAGGTGCTCGCCGACGGGCACGGCAACGTGGTGCACCTGGGAGAGCGCGACTGCTCGGTGCAGCGCCGCCACCAGAAGCTGATCGAGGAGACGCCGGCGCCGGGCGTCGACGCAGAGTTCCGCGAGCGGATCGGCAAGATCGCCACGGACGCCGCCGAGGCGATCGGATACCGCTCGGCCGGGACGATCGAGGGCCTGCTGGCCCGGCACGAGGACGGCGAGCCCGAGTACTTCTTCCTCGAGATGAACACCCGCGTCCAGGTCGAGCACACGGTCACCGAGATGGCGACCGGCATCGACATCGTGCGCGAGCAGATCCGGATCGCCGCCGGTGAGCCGATCTCGTTCACGCAGGAGGACGTCGAGATCCGCGGCTCCTCGATCGAGTGCCGGATCAATGCCGAGGCGGCGCACAAGAAGTTCGCTCCCGCGCCGGGGGCCATCACGACCTACGTCCCGCCGGCCGGGCCCGGCGTGCGGGTCGACTCCGGCGTCGAGGCCGGATCGGAGATCAGCCCCATGTACGACCCGATGGTCGCCAAGCTGGTCGTCTGGGACTCCGACCGCGAAGCCGCGACGGCGCGCATGCTGCGGGCGCTCGGGGAGTTCGAGATCGGCGGCCTGACCACGCTGATCCCCTTCCACAAGGCGCTCCTGGCCACAAAGCAGTGGCGCCGCGGCGAGACATGCCGGGACCTCGTCGAGGATCCCGAAGTGGCTCAAGAGCCTGGCCCCCGAGCCGCCTCCCGCCCCGTCGGGGGGCGACGAGGAGGAGGGCGACAAGGTCGAGCGCGACTACACAGTCGAGGTGGACAGCCGCCGCTTCTCCGTGAAGGTGATCGGCCCACCGCCCGCCGGCGGCGTCGTCGCAGCTGCCAACTCGGCCGGGCCGAAGCGCGCCCCGCGACGCGAGCGCGCGGGCGGTGGCGGCGCCGACGGCGCCAGCGAGGCGCTCACCTCACCGCTTCAGGGCACCGTCCTGAAGGTGAACGTGAAGAAGGGCGAGGAGGTCGAGTCCGGCGCCCTCGTCTGCGTCATCGAGGCGATGAAGATGGAGAACGAGATCACCGCCCACCGCGCCGGCAAGGTCGAGGAGCTGAACGTGAGCGAGGGCGGAGCGATTGGGGCAGGGGACACGATTGCAGTCATCAAATAGTCGGCGAGTCCGCAGTCGGCAGTCTGCAGAACCCCTAACCCGAACGCCTCGTCCTCCTCGTACGCCGCGGGCGGCCGCCATAAAGCTGCCGGGCACCGGCTCTGCCGACTCCCGACTGCCGACTGCCGACCCCGAAAGCCCCGCAACCACGAGATCCACCTCACCTTCCGGCCATCGCAAAGAGAACGGGTCGCCGCTGAGATACTGGGCGTAATAGGCACCCGTCAACATGTGGAGGGCGGCGTCCAGGTTGGCGCCGGGGGCGACGTCGCCGCGTTCCTGGGCTCGTTCGAGCACGCCGCGTAGCTCCTCGCGGCGCGGCTCCAGGACGCGCTCGCGGAAGCGCTCCAGCAGCTCGGGCGTGTGGCGCTCCTCGGCGAGGACGTTGCCGACCATCGCGAGCCCGACCGACCGCTCGATGCCGCGGCGCAGGTGGCGCAGGTGCGCGATCAGGTCGGCGCGCAACTCGCCCTTCTCGGGCGGGAGCTCGCCGGGGTCGTGAGCGGCCAGCGCGGCGGTTGCGAGGTCCGCCTTGCCCTTGTAGCGCAGGTAGACCGTCGGCTTGGTGACGCCCGCGCGAGCCGCGACGGCGTCCATCGACATCCGCGCGTAGCCGTCCTCGGACAGCAGGTCGAGCGCCGCCTCGAGGATCGCCCGATCGGCCCGCTCCGACCGAGGACGCCCCCGCCCCCGCTTCTGCACGTCTGCCATAGCGGGGACTTACTTTACGGCGTCGGAAATAAATCTGCGGTCTGCGCGGACTGCCGACTACCGCCTAAGCGCCCAGCAACTTCACAGCCGACCGCAAATCCCTCACGATCTCGGTGGGCTTGCCCTTCTGGCCCTGGGGCCAGCCCTCTTTCTTCCGGTCGATCCAGATCACGGGCGTCTTCTGCTTCACGCACGGGATCACGTCCGTCTCGAGGCCGGTGCCGATGTGGGCCCACTTCTTCTTCGGGCCAGGCGACGCTTGGCCTCCTTGAAGTGAGCCGGGTCGGGCTTGTAGCTGCGCACCTGCTGAGCGGTCACGACGAGGTCGAAGTCGACGCGGAAGTGGCGCCGCGTCGCCCCCAGCAGCTTGTCGTCGATGTTGGAGATCAGGCCGATCTCGTACTTCTTCTTCAAGCGCTCCAGGAGCGTGTTCGAGTCGCGGAACGGCGGCCACGAGGGAATGCTGTTGGGGAGGAAGCTCGAGCGCACCGGCTCGAGCTCCCAGCCCAGCTCCTCGGCGACGATTATCGCCGTGCGCCGCAGCACCTCGGCGTAGAGCTCATAGGAGCCGGACATGATTTCCGCCTGCGTCTCGAGGAACAGCGGGATCAGCCGGTCGCGGTCGATCGTGAAGCCGTCTTTGTCGGCTTCCTTCTGGAAGGCGCTGTGCACGCCGGTCTCCCAGTCGATCAGGGTCCCGTAGACCTCCAGGCTGACAAAGTCGAGATTCTTGGGGAGTGGCACTTTTCTCCAGTTCTTCCTTTGGTGATAGCGTGCCGCGCCGGCCGGGGGCCGTGCGGGCCGGGCAGTCTCCACCTACCCGGCGGCGGAAGCATAAATGGATCTCCTCGAATACCAAGGGAAACAGCTGTTCGCCGAGCGGGGCGTCCCCGTGCCGGACGGTCGTCACGCCACCGATCCCAAGGAGGCGCGCCAGGCGGCCGAGGCGATCGGATTCCCCGTCGTGATCAAGGCTCAGGTCCAGATCGGAGGCCGTGGGAAGGCCGGCGGGATCAAGCTCGCCAAGGACGCCGACGAGGCCGAGCAGCACGCGAGCGCCATCCTCGGGATGGACATCCGCGGCCTGACGGTCCACGAGATCTGGGTCGAGCGCGCGTCAGACATCGCCGCCGAGTACTACGCGGCGGTGGTCTTCGACCGCGGCGCCAAGAAGCCGCTGGTGATGCTCTCCCGGATGGGCGGGATGGACGTCGAGGAGATCGCCGACAAGCATCCCGAGGCGATCGCCCGGCTGCACGTGGACCCGCTGGTGGGCTTCCAGCCCTTCCATGGCCGGCGGCTCGCGTTCGAGTCGGGCATCGACGCCGACGTGATCCGCCCGGTGGGAGCGATGCTGGCCAAGCTCTACGACGTCTTCGTTGCGTGCGACGCGACGCTGGTCGAGGTCAACCCGCTGATCGTCACCGGCGAGCGCGGCGTCGTGGCGCTGGACGCGAAGGTCTCGGTCGACGACAACGCATTGATCCGCCAGCCCGAGATCGCCGAGATGCGCAACCCCGCGGCGGAGGACCCGCAGGAGCAGATGGCGCACGAGCGCGGCATCACCTACGTGAAGCTCGACGGCGACATCGGGATCCTCGGCAACGGCGCCGGCCTCGTGATGTCGACCCTCGACGTGGTTGCCCAGGCCGGTGGGAAGCCGGCGAACTTCCTGGACGTCGGCGGCGGCGCGAAGGCGGAGGGGATCGTCGAAGCGCTCGAGGTGCTGCTCTCCGACGACAAGGTGAAGGCCGTCCTGTTCAACATCTTCGGCGGGATCACGCGCTGCGACGAGGTCGCCAACGGCATCCTCCAGGCGCTCGACCGGATCGAGGTGAACGTCCCGATCGTGGTGCGGCTGGACGGAACCAACGACGTAGAGGGCCGCGAAATTCTCGCCGAGGCCGACGCGCCACAGCTGCACCCGGCCAAGACGATGTTGGAGGCCGCCGACCTAGTCGTGAAGCTCGCGCAATGGCAATTTCTCTGCCGACTGCCGACTGCCGACTGCCGACTAGACGTGGCGATTCTTGTCGACAAGAACACGAAGCTCGTTGTTCAGGGTCTGACTGGTCGTGAGGGGTCCTTCCATGGATTGCGCAATCGTGAGTATGGGACGGACCTGGTGGCCGGGGTCACGCCGGGCAAGGGCGGGCAGGACGTCGAGGGCGTGCCGGTGTTCGACACCGTTCACGAGGCGGTCGAGCAGGTCGGCGCCAACACCGCGATGGTGTTCGTCCCGCCGCCGTTCGCCGCGGACGCGATCTACGAGGCCGCCGACGCGGGCATCGCCACGATCATCTGCATCACGGAGGGAATTCCCGCGCACGACATGCTGCGCGTCTACAACTACCTCCAGGGGACCGACTCCCGGCTGATCGGGCCGAACTGCCCGGGCGTGCTGTCACCGGGCAAGGCGAACGTCGGGATCATCCCGGCGCATTTCTTCTCGGAGGGCTCGGTCGGGCTGCTGTCCCGCTCCGGCACGCTGACCTACCAGATCGGGAACGAGCTGGCCCAGCTCGGAGTCGGCAACTCGACCATCGTCGGGATCGGCGGCGACCCGATCATCGGCAGCTCCTTCATCGACGTGATCTCCCGCTTCGAGCAGGACGACCAGACCGAGCTGATCGTGATGGTGGGCGAGATCGGTGGCGACGAGGAGGAGAAGACCGCCGACTTCATCGCCGAGCACGTCACCAAGCCGGTCGTCGCCTACATCGCCGGCTTCACGGCTCCGCCCGGAAAGCGAATGGGCCACGCCGGCGCGATCATCTCCGGCTCCTCCGGCACCGCGCAGGCGAAAAAGGATGCGCTCGAAGCAAAGGGCGTCAGGGTGGGCACGAATCCGACCGAGGTAGCGCAGTTGGCTGCGGAGCAGGCCAAGACTTAGTCGGCAGTCCGCAGTCCGCAGTCGGCAGTCCTGCGGCCCAAGCCTCTCCCGACTCCCGACTCCCGACTCCGGACTGCCGACTGCCGACTCCGTTTATCCTCAGCGCATGAGCCCCATCAGCTTCGCAAGAGGCGCTCCCAGCCTCGACATCATGCCTGCCGAGCAGGTGCGGGAGTGTGCGGACCGGGTGCTGCGGGACGATCCCGCCGGGGCTCTCTCATACGGGCCCGGGTCGGGCTACCCGCCGCTGCGTGACTGGATCGCCGGGCGCCACCGTGTTGCGCCCGAGCGCGTCATGGTCACGAACGGATCGCTCGAGGCGGGGATCATGCTCTTCCGGCATCTGGTCGGCCCGGGCAAGCGCGCGATCGTCGAGGCGCCCACGTACGACCGCACCCTGCTTGCGCTGCGCCAGCTCGGCGCGGACGTGACCGCGGTCCCGCTCGAGGACGACGGGATCGACGTCGGCGCGCTGGAGCAGGCGCTCGGATCCGGCGCCACTCCCGAGCTGCTGCACACGATCCCGAACTTCCACAATCCCGCCGGCTGCACGCTCGCGCCGGCGAAGCGCACCCGGCTCCTGGAGCTGGCCGCGGAGCACGGCTTCACGATCTTCGAGGACGACCCCTACGGCGAGCTGCGCTTCGAGGGCGAGGACTTCCCGACGATGCTCTCGCAGGACACGAGCCAGAGCGTCGTGTTCGCGAGCTCGTTCTCGAAGACGATCTCGCCCGGCGTCCGGGTCGGCTACCTGATCGGCCCCGAGGAGCCGATCACCGCGCTCACCAAGGTGGCGGTCAACACCTACATCTCGCCGAACGTCCTGTCGCAGGCGATCGTCTACGAGTTCTGCCGCTCCGGCGAGATCGAGCGCTCGATCGCGACCGTCAAGCGGGCCCTGCGCGAGCGCCGCGACGCAGTTGCCGAGGGCCTGCGGGCCAACCTCGGCGACGAGGCCCGCTTCGTGCTGCCCGAGGGTGGCTACTTCCTCTGGGTGGAGCTGCCCGAGGAGGTCGACACGCGCGCCCTGCTGGAAGCAGCGAAGGAGCGTGGAGTCACGTTCGTCGCGGGCGGTGACTTCTTCATGGAGGGCGGCGCCAACACGCTCCGGCTCGCCTACTCGGCCGTCACGCCAGAAGAGGCGACCGAGGGAACGCGGCTGCTCGGCGAGGCCCTTCAGTCGCTGCGCGCCGGCGCGGCCGCTTAACCGGTCCGCGGCGGCCAAAGCTTCGTCCCAGGTGCGGAACTCCCGCACCTCCGCGATCCGGCCGTCGCGAGCCGTACACGTGGGACTCATGCCACTCGACTCGCATCCCGCTGACACGCCCGTTGCCCGACGCCCGCCAGCGGACCACGACCCGGTCCCCCCGGCACAGACCTCCTCCACCTCGATCCGCGGGTCGGTGACGGTTTCCCATCCGCTCGCCAGCATCTGAGCGACCGCCGCCGGGCCATGGCAGACTTCACGATCGGGGATGTCGCTCGCCGTGTGCCATGCGACGTTCTCGTCGAAGGCCTCGGCCGGGAACTCGAACCGCTCGAAGCTGCGCCAGAGATCGCGGACGATCTCGACGTTCGGCCTACCTCCCGTAGCGGTCCTTGCCGAGCACCAGCTGCTCGGGGAGCGCGGTGCGCGGCGGAGGCGAGGGATCGGCGCGGACCGAGACCGTCTCGGCGACGCTGCGGGTGACCGCGATCTCGTTGCCGTCGGAGCGCAGCACGATCTCCTCGTCGCCGTTGTCGGCGAGCTTGGCCTTGAGGCCCGGCTGCAGGCCCGAGTGCTTGAGGTAGTGCAGGACGTCCTCGGCCTCGTTCTCGAAACGCAGGACCTCGACGCTCGCGCCCTCCTCGCAGTCGGCGAGCGGCACGCCGGGCGTGCGCGTCCCGGGAACGATGGGATGGCCGTGCGGACACGTCTTCGCGTCGCCGACGCTGCTCATCATCCATTTCTCGAAAGCGGGTGACATGGCGTGCTCGAGCTTTTCCGCCTCCTCGTGCACGTCGTCCCAGGCGATGCCGACGACGTCGGTCAGGAAGCGCTCGATCAGGCGGTGACGGCCGACGATCTGCTCCGCCTGCTGGAGGCCGTCGGAGGTGAACTCGAGCGACTTGTCCTCCCTGCGGGTGACGTAGCCGTCCTGCTCGAGCCGGCCCACCATCTCGTGGACCGCCGGCGGTGAGACCTGCATCGCGCGGGCGATGTTCGCGCCCGTGATCGGCAGCTCCGCCTCCATCAGCCAGTAGATGATCTGGAGGTACTCCTCCTCCGCCGCCGTGGCGTGCTCGTGGGCCATGGCGTCAGCGTACTACCCATATCCTGCGATCCCGTGGAGATCGGCCCGCACACAACGGCGCTCGTGACCGGCGCCTCCCGCGGCATCGGGCGGGCCATCGCCCTGGAGCTCGCCGCGCGCGGAGCGCGCGTCGGCCTGCTCGGGAGAATCGAGCAGGACCTGGAGGCCGTCGCGGGCGAGGTCCGCGAGCGGGGCGCGACAGCGGACGTCCTCGTGGCCAACGTCGCCGATGCGAGACAGGTGGAGCAGGCCGTGGACCAATTCGCCGCGGATGCCGGCCGGCTCGACCTGCTGGTGGCGAACGCGGGAGTCGCCTGGTACGGGCCCTTCCGCGACATGCCGCTGCTCGAGGGACACCGGTTGACGCGGGTCAACTGGCTCGGAACGCTGAACACCGTCCACGTCGGGCTGCCGCACATGCTCGACCGCGCGCAGGGACATCTTCTCGTCGTCTCCTCGTCGGCCGGGTATCGCGCGTTCCCCTGGGCCGCGGTGTATGGAGCGACCAAGTTCGCGCAGCGCGGCTTCCTCGAGGCGCTGCGGCACGAGCTGTCCGGCACCGGCGTCGGAGTCACCGGGGTCTATCCGGGGCAGGTCGCCACGCACCTGCACGACGACGACCGTGCCGCGGGCCGGATGCCCGACTGGCTGCGCACGGACATGGCGATCAGCCCCGAGCGCGTCGCGCGCGCGAGCGTCAAGGCGGTGGAGAAGGGCCGGCCCTCGGTCTACGTGCCGCGCTCGGTGCAGCTGATGGCGGTGCTGCACGGCATCTCCCCGGCGCTCGCCGACCGCATGCTGCGCCGCGTGCTCGGCGGCACCGCGGCGCCGTGGCGAAAGGGGAACTAGGTGACCCCGCGCGCCGCCGCCCGCCCGGTGGTGGTCGCGCCGGACAAGTTCAAGGGCACGCTGTCGGCGCCCGAGGCGGCCGGGGCGATCGGCCGCGGCCTGGTGAGAGCGGGGTTCAGCGCCATCGACCTGCTTCCGGTGGCCGACGGTGGCGAGGGAACGATGGACGCGCTGGCCGCCGCGCTGCGCGCGCGGTTCGTCGCGGCCGAGGCGGCCGATCCGCTCGGTCGCCCTGTCTCGGCGGCCTTCGCGCTGGCCGAGGACGGGCGACTGGCGATCCTGGAGGCCGCCCAGGCATCCGGGCTCTGGCGGCTGGCCGGGTTCGAGCGGGACGCCCTGGGTGCGTCGACGCAGCGGGACGGGCGAGCTGATCGCAGCGGCGATCGACGCGGGCGCGCGGGAGGTCATCCTCGGCGTCGGCGGCAGCGCCACGACTGACGGCGGCCGCGGGGCGCTGGAGGCGCTCGGCGCGCGGTTCTCCAAGCGCCGCGCCGACCTGAGCGAGGTGCGACGACGCCTTCGCGGAGTGAGGCTCTCCGTCGCCTGCGACGTGCGCAATCCGCTGCTCGGGCCGGCCGGCGCCGCCCGCATCTTCGGCCCGCAGAAGGGTGCGAACGCCTCGCAGGTCGAAGAGCTGGAGGCGCGGCTGCGCGAATGGGCTGCGCTCGCCCGCAGGACGGTGGACCGCGACCCATCCGAGGTGCAGATGGCCGGCGCCGCGGGCGGCCTTGCCGGCGGGCTGTGGGCGTTCGCCGGCGCGCAACTGCGGCCCGGTGCGCCGCTGGTGCTGGAGCTGGTCGGCTTCGACGCGCGCGCGCAGCAGGCGTGCATGGTGGTCACCGGCGAGGGCCGGCTCGACGATCAGACGCTCGGCGGCAAGGCGGTGTTCGAGGTCGCGACGCGCTGCACGCCAGGCCGGGGTGCCCTGCTACGTGGTCCCTGGCGAGGACGCGCTGGACGCGTTCGGCAAGCGGCTGCTCAACATCGAGGCCGAGGGTGCGGGCCGCGGGCCGGGAACGCCGGCCGAGCGACTCGAGGAAGCTGCCCGGCGGATGGGCCGGCGCCAGGCTCCTATCTGGCTTCGGCCAGGGCCCGCACGACCGCCTCGTAGAAGCCGGCGCGTCATCGGCTCCTCGGTGACGGTGATGTTCGGCGCGCGGGCCGAGCGCCTCGAGCACGGCGGGATCGCGCGCGATGCCGTTGGCGACGAGGAAGAAGCGGCCCACGACGTCGGCTACCTCGAGGTCCTCGCGCGAGTCGCCCACCGCGATGCACGTCCTCCGGCGCGTACCCGCGGCGCCGCATGTGGGCGGCGACCGCGCTCGCCTTTGCCGGCCGCGCTCGGGATCAGGTGGTAGGCGTGCACGGCGTCGACCTGCGAGGTTCGGGAGCGCCGCTCGGTGACGCCGTTGTCGACCAGCCGCAGGTCGCCGTGGCCGTGCTCGGCGAGCAGCCGGTGCGCCTCGGCGAGGTCGACGTTGCCGCGAAACAGATGCGAGAACTCGCGGTCCCTGTGCCAGGGCGACGTGCGTACTCGAGCCGGCCCGGAAAGTGCTCGAGCAGCAGGCGCGGAGCGCCCGAGTGCTCGATCTGGTCGTGAACGGTAGACGTCGCCGTCGGCTGGATGGCCGCCGGTGAGGAACACCTCCTCGTCGCCGTCCACGAGCCCGCAGCCCATCTCGTAGATGTACGACGCGCTGGCCCGATGAGCCGCGCGTCCTCGAGCACCTGCGCCCTGCGCCGGCCGGACTTGATCACGACCTCGACGCCCGCGCGGTGCGCACGCCTCCAGCGCCCGCGACCGCCAGCGGCGAGAAGTTGCCCTCGGCGTCGCGGAGGAGCGACGCCCCGCGTCCGAGCATCGTCCCGTCGAGGTCCGCGTAGATGCAGCGGATCGCACGTCAGGCGGCACCGATCGCATCGGCGGGCGCTCGACGACCTCGACTCGGTCGTGTACCAGCTCGATGCCCTCGGGCAGGCATGCCGCATGGACGTATCGGCCGCCGGCTGCCCGAGCGAGCCGCGGCCCTCGCGCTCCAGCCGCGCGGCCAGCGCCTGGACAACCGTCGTACGCCATCGCGGCCGAGCGCCGTCAGCGGCTGGTGCGGGTTGGCGCCGCGTCGCCGAGGTCGACCTGCGCCATCGCGTCGAGCCCCGCGGCGCGCGAGCACGTCGATCAGCATCGCGATCTCGACCGCGTAGCCGGTCGCAGAACGGGATCGCGTCGAGCAGCTCGCGACGCGCCGGCGAACTCGCCGGCGAGCGGCTGGCCGAAGGCCGCAAGCTCGGGGTAGAAGGCGCGCAGCAGCGGCCGGGCCGTCAGCTCGGTGACGCGGCCGCCGTCGTCCGGCACGCTCGCCGCCGGCCGAACGGCCGGTAGAAGCTGCCCTTCACGAACTGGATCGCCGGGTCGGCGAGCAGCGGGCCGAGCAGGCCCGGCGACGAAGTGGCGCGCCGAAGTTGGCGGTGTCCGCGTCGACGAAGACGACGACGTCGCCCCGCGCCACCGCGAGCGAGCGCCACATCGCGTCGCCCTTCCCGAGCACGGGGCCGAACCGCGGCAGCAGCTCCTCCTCCTGGTGCACCTCGAGCCCGTGCGCGCGCGCGACTGCGCGGTGCCGTCCTCGGAGGCCGCGTCGACCGACGATCACCTGGTCCAGCAGCCCCGCTTCCTGGAGCAGCATCACCTGCTCGGCGATCGGCCCGATCGTCTCCGCGACCTCGCGGCACGGCAGCACGACCGAGACGGAGATGCCGAGCTCGCGCTTGGCCGCCACCAGCGCGCCGGTGTCCGCAAAGTCGGCGGCCCGGTACGTGCGGCGCTCGAACCAGGCCTGGAGCGCGGGTGAGGCGATCGTCTGAGCGGGAGTTGCCATGGGGCTAAGTTTGTCCTGTGGATTCGGATCGACGAGAGGGGACCGGCACCTTAGAGGGGCCGCTGGCGGCGGCTGCTCGCGGGCGAGGACGAGCGCCTGGTCGCGACGCGCCACGAGCAGGCGCAGCCGGGAGCGTGCGGTGCCGATCCCGGAGGAGGTCCACCCGCAGCTGCGCGCGGCGCTCGAGCGAACCGGCATCACGGCGCTGTGGTCCCACCAGGCCGATGCCTGGGACGCGGTCATGCGACGCGGCCACACGATCGTCACGACCGGCACGGCGAGCGGCAAGTCGCTCTGCTTCAACCTGCCGGTGCTGCACATGCTCTCGCTCGACCCCCGGGCGCGCGCGCTCTACCTCTACCCGACCAAGGCGCTGGCCCAGGACCAGGCGCGGCGAGCTCATCGGAGCTGCGGCACGCCGCCGCTGCGCCACGCGATCTACGACGGCGACACTCCCCGCGCCGAGCGCGCGGCGATCCGCAAGCAGTCGAACCTCGTGCTCACGAACCCCGACATGCTGCACGTGGGAATCCTGCCCAACCACGGCGCGTGGGGCGACTTCCTCGCCAACCTGGCGCTCGTGGTCGTGGACGAGGCCCACGTCTACCGCGGCGTCTTCGGCTCGCATGTCGCGAACGTGCTGCGGCGGCTGCGGCGGCTGGCCGCGGCCTACGGGACGACGCCGCGGTTCGTGCTCACGTCGCGCGACGATCGCGAACCCGCTCGAGCCTCGCCGAGGGGCTCACCGGCCACGAGTTCCGCCTGGTCGACCCGACGGCGCGCCGCGCGGCGAGCGCGAGATCGTCATGTGCAACCCGCCGCTGCTCGACGAGCGCACTGGGCGGCGCGCGTCCAGCATCAGCGAGGCCGCCGGTCGCTGTTCGCCGACCTCGTCCGGGGCGGCGTGCGCACGATCTGCTTCGCCCGCAGTCGCGGCGCGGCGGCGGAGCTGATCTACAAGATTCGCGCAGGCGACCGGCTCGAGCGACTCCGACGCGCAGATCGCGCCCTACCGGGCCGGCTACACGCCGCAGCAGCGGCGCGAGATCGAGCGCGGCTCGCCGACCGGGCGAGCTGACGGGCGTCGTGGCGACCAACGCGCTCGAGCTCGGCATCGACATCGGGCACCTGGACGCCGCGATCGCGGTCACGTTCCCCGGGACGGTCGCCAGCCTGCGCCAGCAGTGGGGCCGGGCCGGGCGCACAAGCCGCGGCGGGCTCGCGCTGTACGTCGCCGGCGACGACGCGCTCGACCAGTTCTTCTGCCGCCACCCGGACGAGTTCCTCGAACGGCGCGGTCGAGGCAGCGATCCTCGACCACGCATCCGAGACCATCTGGATGCGGCATCTCGTCGCCGCGGCGCACGAGGGGCCGCTCGAGCGCTCGGACGCCGCGATACTCGGCGAGGGATTCGAGGAGTACGCCGACCGCCTGGTCGCGGCGGGCGATCTGCGCGCGCCGCGGCGACCGCTGGCTGCCGCGGGGATCCGGCTATCCGGCCGCGCGCGTGTCGCTGCGCTCCGCCTCGCCCGACAGCTTCACGGTCGTCGACGACCAGAACGGCGAGCTGATCGGCTTCGTCGAGGCCGAGCGCGCCTTTTCGACGATTCACCCCGGCGCCGTCTACCTGCACCTCGGCGAGCCCTTCGAGGTGCGACGAGCTCGACATCGACGGGCGCCGCGCGCTGGTGCGCCGCTCCGACGGCGACGTATTACACGCAGCCGAAGATCGAGACCGAGACCTTCATCGAGGAGGTGCGCGAGGAGCGCGACGGCGCTCGGCGTTCCGCTGCGGTTCGGCATCGTCTCCGTGGCCGAGCAGGTGATCGCCTATCAGCGCAAGAGCCTCGTCGACCACGAGGTGATCGACCTCCACCCGCTCGACCTGCCCGAGCAGAACTTCGTCACGCAGGCGCTCTGGTACGAGCTGGGCGAGGAGTTCGTCGGTGGCCTCCCGCTGGACGTCCTGCTCGGCGCGCTGCACGCCTCCGAGCACTCCCAGATCGCCGTGCTGCCGCTGATCGCGATGTGCGACCGCTGGGACATCGGCGGCCTGTCCACCAACATCCACCACCAGACCGGCGGCCCGACGATCTTCATCTACGACGGTCACCCCGGCGGAGTGGGGATCACCCGGCGCGGCTTCGAGGTGTTCGAGCGCCTGGTCGCGGACGCAAACCGGCTGGTCGGCGAATGCCCATGCGAAGCCGGGTGTCCATCATGCGTCCAGTCGCCGAAATGCGGCAATTTGAACGAGCCGCTTTCGAAGCAAGGCGCCCTGGACCTGATGCGGACGATGCTCGCGCGTGGCTGAGGAGCGGCGCCGCTACGCGGCTGTGATCGGCCCCGGGGACGCGCGACGAGCCGACGGCAAGACTGGCGTTCGAGGTCGCTCGGGGACTGGCGCAGCGCGGCTTCGTGATCGTCACCGGAGGCGAGCACGGCGCGATGGAGGCAGCCGCTCGGGGCGCTCGCGAGGCAGGGGGCACGGTGGTCGGCATCCTGCCCGGAATCGACCGCACGGCGGCGAATCCGTGGTCCGACGTGACCGTGGTGTCGGGCATCGGCCACGCCCGGAACCTCGCCGTCGCGGCGTCGGCGGACGTGGTCGTCGCGGTCGGAGGCGGCTGGGGCACCCTGTCCGAGATCGGCCTCGCGGGAGTGCTCGGGCGGCCGGTCGTGCTGCTTGCGGGCTGGCGCCTGGACCACGCGGGCGGGCTGCCCGGCGAGGTCACCTATGCCTCCAGCTCCGAGGAGGCGGTGGAGCGTGCCGCGGCACTCGCCGGGACGCGTCCGGAGGGCGCCGGGATGGACTAAAGGTCTAGACGGATCCGCCGAACGACACGGTGTGGCCAGAACCGTGGCACGGACAGTCACGGTCGGTCTCGCCGCGTTGCTAGGAATGGCGCCGGCCGCAGGGGCGGTGACAGTGGGCGACAGTGGCGGGACGACCTATCAGGGAGCCCAGGGAGGGCCTTCCGCAAGCTCCGGTACATCGCCGGCGGCGGTGACGCCTGCGCCGTCTTCTTCGGTCAAGCCGCACAGCGGCGGAGCCACTTCCGGCCCGGGTCTCGGCGACAAGCGTCCTCCGGTGATCACGCGGCTCACGGTCTCCCGCGGACCCGCCGGTCGAGGCAGCCCGCTGCGCGTCCGGTACCTGATCCGTGACCGCTCGCCGCGCGTGCGGGTGACGCTGTCCTTCGTGCGCCCCGGCCAAGGCACGGTCTTCCGAGCCCGGCGCGGCTGGCAGCGCACCGGCTCCTTCCATTCGTACTCGATGTCATCGGCCTCCGAGCGCACGCTCGTCCCCGACGGCAGCTACGAGATCAGGGTCAGTGCACGCGATCCCGGCGGCAACCGGCTCGTACGGCGCACGACGGTCGAGCGCCCGCTCGAGCAGGCTGCGCCTCCCGTGGCGGTCAAGGGCGCGCATCGTTTTCCGGTCGCGGGGCCGTACACCTTCGGGGGCCCGGATGCCCGGTTCGGCGCGGCGCGTACGGGGCACGTCCACCAGGGCCAGGACGTCATGGCCGCCGAGGGCACGCCCGTCGTGGCTCCGGCAGCGGGCGTGATCTCCTACCGCGCCTACCAGGCCTCAGGCGCCGGCTACTACGTCGTGCTCGACGCCGACGGCGAGCAGTACGACTACGTCTTCATGCACCTCCAGAGCGGAGTGCTGGTCACCAAGGGCCAGCGGGTCACGGCAGGGCAGCAGATCGGGAACGTGGGACACACCGGAGACGCCGAGGGCCCGCACCTCCATTTCGAGGTGTGGGACGGCCCCTGGTTCAACGGCGGCCACGCGATCGACCCGCTGCCTTTCCTCCGCGCCTGGGCGACCTAACCGGGTCCGCGCGCGACCGGCGGCCCGCCGCCCGCCGCTACCATGCACCGACCTCCGGCGAGGTAGCTCAGTAGGTAGAGCACACGACTGAAAATCGTGGTGTCCCCGGTTCGATTCCGGGCCTCGCCATCACGTCCCGCACGCGCCCCTGACCGCTTTCCCGGGGGGCGAGAAATGCGCGGTTGCAGCCTTTTACCGGTTATGGGCGGTAAAAAGCTGCGATCGGATGCCAGCAAGAACGCGTGGGCGCTCGTGAAGCGTCAGCATGGCGTCATCACCAGGCGTCAGCTGGTGGAGTTGGGGTACAGCCGACACGCCATCGAGCACCGTCTTGATGATGGCCGGCTTCATGTCGTGGGCGCCGGCGTATATGCAGTTGGCCGGCCTGAGCTCACTCAAGAAGGTCGCTGGATGGCTGCTGTGCTCGGATGTGGACCGGGTGCCACCCTCAGCCATGGAGGGGCTGGCGCCCACTGGGGCTTCCGCCCGTCTTCGCTGATCGAGGTTTCGGTGCCCGCCGGGGTCTTCCGATGCCGGCCGGGCATCGCCGTACACAGAAGATCGAACCTGACTGCAGCCGACACAACCACACATCGCGGCATCCCGGTGACTTCCCCGATCTGCACTCTCATCGACTTTGCCGCACGCCTTCCCTCGGCTGAGCTGGAGCGCGCAATCAACGAGGCCGACCGCCTCGGGCTCGTGACGCCCGTGGAGCTGCGCGCGGCTCTCGACAGCACGCCGCCCCGGCCTGGCGTCGCGGTTGTTCGCAAGACGCTTGACCGCCGCACCTTCCGCATGACCCGCTCGGAGCTGGAACGCCGGTTCATCCCGATCGCCGTGCGTGCCGGGTATTCGCGCCCGCTGACCCGCCAATGGGTGAACGGGTTCGAGGTGGACTTCTATTGGCCGGACCTCGGGCTCGTTGTGGAAACCGACGGCTTGCGATACCACCGCACTCCCGCGCAGCAGGCGGTCGATCGCATCCGCGACCAGACACATACCGCCGCGGGTCTCACGCAGCTGCGGTTCACGCACGAGCAGGTCCGGTACGGGCCCCGGGGCGTCGAGCAGACCATGCGCGCCACCCGCGAGCGCTTGGTCAGGCGACCTACTGCTGCTGCTCGGTGGGCCTGATCAGGACCTCGTTCACGGCTACGCGACGGGGCCGGGTGACGATGTAGCTGATCGCGTCGGCGATGTCGTTCGCCTCGAGGCGCTCGACGTTGCCGAACCGGCTCTGGATCTGCTCGCGGATCTCCGGGCGGTTGTGACTCGACAGCTCAGTGCTGACGGCGCCCGGCTCGACCAGCGACACCCGAACGTGCTGCGGTGAGACCTCCTGGCGCAGGGACTCGCTGAAGGCGCCAACCGCGTGCTTCGTTGCGTTGTAGACCCCACTCCCCTGCCGGACGAGGCGGCCCGCGACCGAAGAGATGTTGACCAGGTCGGAGCAGTTCCGCGGACCCTGCTGGGCCGCATCGAGCAGGTGCGGAAGGGCGGCTCGGGCGCAGTTCATTACGCCGACGACGTTCACCTGGACCATCCGGTCCCACTCCTCGACCGGAGCGTCCTGGATCGGGCCGAGCAGCATGACGCCCGCGTTGTTCACGAGCACGTCGATCCGGCCGAGCTCGTCCGCCGCCCGCGCGATCGCGGCGTCGGCTGAAGCCCGGTCGGCGACGTCGGCCTCGATCGCCAGCGCGGTGCCGCCGCCCGCGCGGATCTGGTCAGCGGTGGCTTCGAGCCGCTCGGCGCGGCGCGCGACGAGCGCCACGGATGCCCCGTTCGCCGCCAGCGCGCGAGCCGTCGCCTCGCCGATCCCGCTCGAGGCTCCGGTGATGACCGCAACCGTCCCTCCGAGCTGGCCGCCCGACTCCATGGCGGTGATCTTAGAAACTTGCGGCATGAACGCGCTCGTCACCGCCGGCGCAGGATTCCTCCTTGCCGTCCTCTGGTTCGACCTGATGCATGACGTCCAGGCGCTGGGACACCGGAGTGACGAGCGGCTGCCGGAAGGGGTCCTGGCGTCGATTGCCGGCTACTACCGGCGCGTCACGACGGATGCGCGGCCGATGAACCGGCTCGTCGCGCTCGCGATGCTGGTGACGCTCGGGGCGATCGTGGCCGAGATCGCACGGGACGATGTGCCCGACTGGGTGGGATGGACCTCGCTGGCGCTCGCTGGCGCGGCCGTCGTGCTGGCGGGGGCTCACACCGTCGGGGCCGCCGTGCGGCTGGGCTCGCGCCGGGATCCGCCCGAGGTCCAGTCGCAGTTGGCTCGCTCGGTCCTGCGCGACCATCTGCTCTGCTTTCCGGCGATCGCCGCGGTGATCGTGCTCCAGGTCGCCTTCGCGTGATCTGAATCCCGGCCGCCCCGCGAACATCTCCCATGCGCACCGCCGTCGTGCTCTTCAACCGCGACCTGCGGGTCCACGACCACCCGGCGCTCGCCCGCGCCGCGCGTGAGGCCGAGCGGGTGGTGCCGCTGTTCGTGCTCGACGACCGGCTGCTCGCGTCCCGGTACGCGGCACCGAACCGGCTCAAGTTCATGCTCGAGTCCCTGCACGACCTCGCCGGTGCGCTGCGCGACCGGGGCGCCGGCCTTGTGATCCGCCGTGGCGATGTGGTGAACGAGGCGGTAGCCGTTGCGCGCGAAGCCAACGCGGAGGCGATGTTCACCTCGGCCGACGTCAGCGCGTACGCGCAGCGCCGGGAGGACGCGCTTCACCGTGCATGCGCCGAGGAACGCATCGCCTTCGAGCCCACGCCGGGGGCGACGATCGTGCCGCCCGGCGACCTCACTCCGGCCGGCGGCGACCACTTCAAGGTCTTCACGCCCTTCTGGCGGCGGTGGAGCGAGGCGCCGCTGCGCGCGGTGGAGACCGCTCCGGGCCGGCTCACTCTGCCGAGAGGCCTCGCGAAGGGACGGATCCCCAAGCTCGAGGACCTCACGGACGGCGGGACGTCACCCCACCTGCCGAAGGGCGGTGAGCGAGAGGGCCGGCGACGGCTGACCAGCTGGAACCGCTCGGGTGCCGGCCGCTACGACGCGAGCCACGACGACCTCGCGGGCGACGCGACCTCTCGGTTCAGCCCCTACCTGCATTTCGGCTGTGTCTCACCGCGCGAGGTGCTCGAGCGCACCCGCGAGCACGACCTCGACCGGTCGTTTGCCCGCCAGCTCTGCTGGCGTGACTTCCACCACCAGGTGACCGCCGCGTTCCCGGACCTGCCGCGCCGCGACTATCGGCCGCGCGGCCGCCGCTGGCGCGAAGACGAAGAGGCGCTGGCGGCCTGGAAGGACGGCCGCACGGGCTGTCCGATCGTCGACGCCGGCATGCGCCAGCTTCGCCGGGAAGGATGGATGCACAATCGCGCGCGGCTGATCACCGCTTCCTTCCTGACCAAGGAGCTGAACCTCGACTGGCGCCAGGGAGCCTGGCACTTCTGGGACCTGCTCGTGGACGGCGACATCGCAAACAACGCCGGCAACTGGCAGTGGGTCGCGGGCACCGGAAACGACACGCGCCCCAACCGGAAGTTCAACCCCGCGAGACAGGCGAAGCGCTTCGACCCAGACGGGAGCTACGTCCGCCGCTACGCCCCCGCATAACGACTCCCGACTCCCGACTCCCGACTGCCGACTGCCGACTTATTTCTTGGGCGCCCTCGCATCCGGCTCGAGCGCCCCGAGGAACACCCCGGCCGCAACGCGGCGCGCACCCGCAGCGCCCTCCTCCGCCATCGCCGCGAGATCCAGCTGCGCCTCGGCGTCGAGCAGCGCCGATCGCGGCACCGCCGTCCGCTGCTTGCCGCCCGCGAACAGCGGGCACGCGTCGTCGGCCGGCAGCTCGGACAGCGACAGGATCCCGAGCTCCGCGGCGCGCGCCATCACCTCGCGCTTGTCCCAGGTCAGCAGCGGGCGCAGGACCGGCAGCTCCGCCGCCTCCTCGACCGAGGTCATGTTGGGAAGGGTCTGCGACGAGACCTGGCCGAGCGAGTCGCCGGTGACGAGCGCCGCCGCCCCGAGCCGGCCGGCCAGCGCGCACGCGATGCGCGCCATCTGGCGCCGGTAGAGGACGATCCGGTGCGACTCCTCCGAGACCGCGGAGATCATCCGCTGCTGGTTCCCGAACGGGACGACCCAGAGGTCTCCCGGCCGGCTCGGCTGGAACCCGTTCAGGACCTTGGCCTGCGCCTGGGCCTTCATCGTGGCCGTCGGATCGAGGTAGGGCTCGCCGCTGAAGTGGACGAACTCGACCGACAGCCCGCGCTTCATCGCGAGGAGCGCCGCCACCGGAGAGTCGATTCCGCCTGACAGGAGCACTGCGGCGCGGCCACTGACCCCCACCGGCAGGCCGCCGGCGCAATTCAGCTCGCGCGAGCGCACGTACGCGTACTCGCGGTCGATCTCCACGCGCACCTCGAGGTCGGGGTCGCGCAGCCGCACCGGAAGGTCGGTGAGCGCCTGCAGCTCGGCCCCGATCTCGCGTTCGAGCTGCTGGGAGGTGAGCGGGAACGTCTTGTCGCGCCGCCGCACGCGGACCGCGAAGTCGCGGGCTCGCGTCGCCTCGGCCTGCTGCGCTCCGAGGGCGGCGATCCGCGCGGGCTCGCGCTCGCACGCGCGGGACAGCGACGCCGTGACGAAGCCGAACACGCGCTCCACCCGCGCGGCTGCCTCCTCGGCGACCTGCTCGTCGGGAACGGCGACGACGATCACGGAGCCGCCGCCCTCGACACGAGCGTCGACGCCGGACAGGGCCGACCGCAAATTCCGCCGCAGCGCGTCGGTGAACATGCGCTTGTTGCGCCCCTTGAGCGAGGCCTCGCCGACCTTGCAGAGGATGCGAATCGGGGCAGCCTTCTCGGCAGCGGAGTCGCCCTCCTGCTGCGCGATCGTGCTCGCAAGTCGCACCATGTGCTGTTTGTACCAGCCCGGACTTGTCGCCCGCCTGTCAGAACATCGATGTCCGAGTCCGACCCTAAGGTGAATCGGCGGCATGAGCACTGACAACGGGACAGCCCAGCTCTTCGAAGCGGCGCAGGCCACGGGCCGGCGGACGCTCTTCATCCGCGACCTGACGGACGGCCAGAGCGTGGACGCGATCTTCCGCGTCCGCGAGCGCTCGCTGCGCAAGAAGCGCAACGGCGAGGACTTCCTGCGGCTCACGCTCGCCGACGCCTCCGGGACCCTGCCGGGGGTCGCCTGGGAGGGCGCGATCGACATGCACGAGCTGTGCGGCGCCGGCGTCGCCGTGCGCGTGCGCGGCCGTTTCGAGATCTCCGAGCGCTTCGGCCCGCAGCTCACCGTCGTGGGGGTCACCGCCGTCGCCGACGGCGAGTTCGACCCAGCCGACCTCGCGGACGGTCCCCCGATCGACCCGGCGCAGATGGAGGCGGACCTGCGCGACCTGATCGAGACCGTGCGGAACCCGCACCTGCGGCGGCTGCTGGACGCCCTCTACGGCGAGGAGTCCGAGGTCTGGCAGCGCTTCCGATCCGCGCCGGCCGCCAAGTACTACCACCAGGCCTACCGGCACGGGCTGCTGGAGCACACCCTCACCGTGGGCCAGGCCGTCAGCGCGGTCTCGGGCGCCTTCGGAGGCATCGACCGCGACGTCGCGGTGACCGGCGCGCTGATCCACGACATCGGCAAGGTCGAGGCCTACTCGATGGACCCGAATGCCATCGATCTGACCGACAACGGCAAGCTCCAGGGCGAGATCCCGCTCGGCTACTACCTGGTGCGCAGCACGATCGAGCGGCTCGACGGCTTCCCGCCCGCGACGGCGCAGGCGCTCCTCCACATCGTCCTGTCGCATCACGGCCTGCTCGAGAACGGGAGCCCGGTCGTGCCGGCGACGCGCGAGGCCACCCTGGTGCACATGATCGACAACCTCGGCGGCCGGCTGGGCAGCTTCGACCGGATCGAGAAGCGCCTCCAGGACGGCGAGACCTGGTCCTCGTACGACCGCGCCCTGGATGGATCGGCCTACTTCGCGGCGCGGGCCGACGTGCCGGCCGAGTCGCTGCAGCCCGCGGCCGCGAGCTAGCTCCGCCTGCCGCCTGGCCGCCTGCCGCCGCCTGGACGGTCTGTACTAGCCAGGCGCGCTGCATAGCTTGGCAAGTGGCCAGGTGCAGGCCGATGGACCACTCGGAGGGTCCCATTGTCACCGCGCCGACCGAAGAGCCACCGCGCCGCAATTGTGCTGGCCGCCATCCTCGCCGGAATGTCGGTGCGGGTGGACGAGCTGCTCTACGGCGTCCCGATCGGGGACTGGAACTGGCCCGACTGGATCGTCGGAGCAATCCTCGCCGGTAGTGCCGCAATCGCGGCCGCGGGCGCCATCCGCCTCGTCGAGTCGCGCGGCCACGTCGCAGAGGCGGCGCGGCGTTCAGGCGGGCTCGCCGACGCTGCATGGGTCGTCAGCCGGGGCGGCCACACCGAATCACTCCTGAGCCAGGTCGCCGAGCACGCCTGCGAGATCCTGAAAGTCGAGCGGGCCACCATCTCGGTGCGCGAGACGCACGACCCGCGTGCCTACAGGGTGGTCGCCGGGCACGGTGTCAACGGCGGCGTTCTCGGGGAGCGCTTCGGCATCGACGAGGGAGTGTTGGGCCGCGTCTTCATGACCGGCGAGCCGGTGCTCGTCAGCCACATGGACGGCGACTTCCCGGATGGCGCCGGCCACGAGGGCAGTGGCGGAGCGCGCGCCGGCGGCGCCGCTCCCATCGCCTGGAAGGGTCAGGTGCGGGGTGCGCTGTGGGTCGGGACCTCCGATCAGGCCCGGACCTTCGCCGAGCACGACCTCGACTCGCTCTGCCGTCTCGCAAGCCTCGGCGCAGTGGCTCTCGAGCAGGCGGACATGCGGGATCACATCGAGCTCTCCGTCGGCTCCGGCGTAGAGGCGCTCACCGAGGCGATCGACATGCGCGACAACTACACGTGGCAGCACTCGAAGAACGTGATGCACCTCGCAAGCGCAGTCGCCACCCGGATGCAGCTGGGCGAGGCCGCGTGCGCCGAGATCGCCCTCGCAGCCCGCCTGCACGACGTCGGCAAGGTCGCGCTGCCCGACTACATCCTGCTCAAGAGCGCACCGCTGACCCCGGACGAGTGGGAGATCATGAAGCAGTACCCGCTGCGCGGAGCCGAGATGCTCGAGCGCGTGCCCGGTCTTGCCACGGTTTCGCAGATCGTGCTCAACGAGCAGGAGCACTGGGACGGCGGCGGCTATCCCCGCGGCCTGTCCGGCGATGAGATCCCCCTTGCAAGCCGCATCATCCTCGCGTGCGACGCCTACGACGCGATGGTCTCCGATCGCCCCTGGCGCTCGGCGCTGAAGCCCTGGGCCGCCGCGAAGGAGATGCGCGCGGGCGCAGGCAAGCAGTTCGACCCGCAGGTCGTCGTCCAGCTGATCGGGGTCCTGCGCGACGCGCGCGCGACCTCGCCGCTCGGCATCCTGTGGGCGCCGAAAGCCGCCGAGCAGAGCGCCTAGCCAACCCCGCAGCGATACCGGCACACGAGGTTGCGCGCGGTTCCCGAAAGGAGCAGGTAGGGAGGCGGTCCTTCTCCGTGCGTCCGCGGTGCGTTTCCACGCGCACCGTTCCGCCCGCGTCACTGATCGGCGGGGCGCCAGGGGGTGCGCAATGTTTTGCCACCTATACGGTGGCGAACTTCGCTCACGTCTCGCCACTACGGGACGTCTCGACTTTCGGCGGTCGGGCGAATCGCAACGAGAGACGCGACGAATCGCGCGACTCCAACGCCGCTCCCCTACATGCCGGTTTTCGTAGCTCGGTTGCGTTGTGGAGTTGGGCTGACTCGGCTTTCCACGCGCCCAAGCTGCATTTTGGGCGCTTTTTGCTTCACTCGGCCCCGGAAGCGTTACACCGCCCCCGCTTATCCTTTGCAGGTCGCTGGCCATGGGCCGGCTTCGCCCCTGCTCGTCTCAGAACCGGAAAGTCCAACTTGGCCAAGGACACAGAGAAGCTCATCCGCCAGCTGTCGCTGATCTCATTCCTGATGGCGGAACGGCGCCCCGTTTCGGCGCTCGAGATCAAGCAGGATGTCGAGGGCTACAGCGAGATGAACGACGACGCTTTCGCTCGGCGCTTCTACGCCGACCGCGCGGAGCTGGAGGCGCTCGGCATCTCGCTCAAGGTCGAGAAGCCGCCGGAGGGCTACTTCGAGGCCGAGCTGTACACGCTGCCGCCGGAGAACTTCTATCTGCCGCCGATCGAGTTCTCGGACGGCGAGCTGGCCGCGCTCCAGACTTCGCTCGCCCTGCTTGACGGGCGCTTCGCCTACGCCGAGCCGCTGCGGCTCGCTCTGCAACAGCTTTCCTGGGGCCGTCCCAGTCCGCTGGGCGCGGCCGAGCAGCGCTCCGTTGCCGTGGCCGTCACGGCGTCCGCCGGCGGGCGCGAGCTCTCGCAACGGCTGTCCAAGGTCGAGACGGCGATCTCGCGCCGCAAGACGATCGAGTTCTCCTACTACTCGATCGAGCGCGACGAGGTCTCTCGCCGCAAGGTCGATCCCTACCACCTGCTCTACCAGGGCGGCCAGTTCTACCTCGTCGGGCTGGCACACGAGCGCGAGGACCTGCGCGTCTTCCGGCTCTCCCGGATCCGGGAGAAGATCTCCTACGCGACCAAGGCCGAGCACGACTTCAACACGCCGGAGGACTTCGATCCCTGGCGCTACGCGCACCGCGCCGACTGGCAGCTCGGCGATCCCGAGGGAACGGCCGAGGTCTGGATCTCCGACCGCATCGCCTGGCTGGTCGAGCGCGACTTCGGACGCTACGGCACCGCGCAGAAGGTGAAGAACTCGCGGAACAAGTGGCGCGCCGGCTCTCGGCGCGTGCCCGGTCCCGGCGTCGTCTTCACGACCGAGTACGCGCAGCCGCGCCAGCTCGCCGCCTGGGTCCTCGGCATGGGCGAGAACGCGCGCGTCCTGTCCCCCGCCGAGGTCGTCGACGAGGCCGCGGAGCGCCTTGCCACCATCGTCGAGCGCCACGAGGGCGAGCCGGACTTCGTCGCCGCCCGGTCGCGGAAGCGCACCCCGGTCGCCGACAGCGGCCGCAACGGCGGCGGGGACTACGCCAACGGAGTGGGAGGCGACACCCCCATCCGGCCCGAGCGCTTCGCACGGCTGGTCGCGCTGGCGGGCATCCTGATCCAGTCGGCCCGCGCCGGCGGGCGGCCGAAGCTCAGCGAGGTGTGCGAGCGGCTCCAGATCGACGAGCAGGAGCTGCGTGACGACGTCGACGTCCTGAACGTCGTCAACTTCGGCGGCGGCAGCTACGTGCTCTACGCGGAGGTCCAGGGCGACGAGATCGACGTCGACCCCGAGCCCTACAGCGACAACTTCGCGCGCCCGGCGCGCCTGCTGCCGCTCGAGGCCAAGGCGCTGGTGGCCGCGATCGACCTGCTCGGCGACCACCTGCCCGAGGGCAGCCTCGCCTCCGCCCGCGGCAAGATCATCGAGGCGCTGGGCGAGGACCCCGCACAGGAGGGCCTGCAGATCGCCCACACCACCAAGGACGACTCGGGTGTCGCGGCGACGATCAACGAGGGGATCTCCTCACGCCGCCTGCTGACGCTCGACTACTACAAGGAGAACGAGGACGAGTTCACCAAGCGCACGGTCGAGCCATATGCGCTGATGAACGGGCGCGAGGGCTGGTACCTGTTCAGCTACGACCTCGAGCGCGACGACACGCGTCACTTCCGCCTCGACCGGATCCGCGACGTGCGGGTCTCCGACCGCGAGTTCGAGCCGCGGCCCGAGATCGACCCGACGGCGGACCTGGAAGGCTGGCCCGTCACGGGCGCGGTGCCCTCATCACGGGTCGCGCGCGTCTGGATCGCCCCCGAGCGCGCCCGCTGGGAGCGCGAGCGCCGCTCGATCGTCGGGGAGCTGGAGGACGGCGCCTTGATCGCCGAGCTGCCCTTCGCCGGTGTCGAGTGGCTGGTCCGCGAGGTGCTGCGGGAGGCCGGCGACGCGGCCGTGCTGGAGCCCGACGACGCCCGCGAGGCCGTGCTCGAGCGAGCCCGCCAGCTGACCGACAAGCGCCCGCGGGCGAAAGCCGCCGCCTAGCCTCTCTGAGACAATCGGGCCGTATGGGTCCGGCGCTCGGGAAGAGCTTGTTGCGGGGAGCGCTCCCCACCGCGCTGCTGGGCGCGGCGGCCGCCGGTTGGTACCAGTTCCTCAAGCGGCCATTACCCAAGACGTCGGGCCGGCTGTTCGTCTCGGGCCTGGAATCGACCGTCGACGTGCTGCGCGACCGCTACGGCGTTCCCCACATCCGGGCGCGCAGCGAGGCGGACATGATCTTCGCGCTCGGCTTCTGCCACGGGCAGGACCGGCTGTGGCAGCTGGAGTTCTTCCGGCGCGCCACCTCGGGGCGGCTCTCCGAGTTCGCGGGGAAGCAGACGCTGGACGCCGACCGCGCGATGCGCACGCTCGGCATGCGCAGGGCAGCGGAGCGCGAGGCGGGCAGCATCTCGCCCCGGCTGCGGGACCAGCTGGGCGCCTACGCGGCAGGCATCAACGCCGGGGCCGAGAGCGCCCGGGCGCTGCCGCTCGAGTTCCAGCTCCTGCGGATCGGATTCGAGCCCTGGTCGGTGACCGACCTGCTCGCGTCCGCGAAGCTGCTGGCGTTCGGGCTCTCCACCAACTGGGAGATGGAGCTGCTGCGGGCGGAGCTGATCAAGGCCGCCGGCCCCGAGCGGGCCGCGAAGCTGGAGCCGCAGTATCCGCGTGGCCACCCGATCGTCACCGCGCCGGGCGTCGGCTTCGCGGGCGAGGGCAACGACCTGATGGCCCAGATCGCCCGCGTGCGGGAAACGCTCGGCCTGCCGCTTCCCGCGACCGGGTCCAACAACTGGGTCGTCTCGGCCGACCGCACGACCACCGGTGCGCCGCTGCTCGCCTGCGACCCGCACCTGACGTTCACGATCCCGGACCTCTGGTACGAGGCCGATCTGGTCTGCGACGACTTCCGCGTCCGCGGTGCGACGCTGCCGACCAGTCCCTATCCCGCCTTCGGGCAGACCGAGCACTGTGCGTGGGGCTTCACGAACGTGATGGCCGACGTGCAGGACCTGTTCGCCGAGCGGCTCGACCCGGCCGGCGATGCGCTACGAGTTCGACGGCGGCTGGCGCGACCTCGAGGTGACGCGCGAGGAGATCGGCGTGAAGGGCCGCGCGGCCGAGGTGCTCGAGGTGCGCACCACGCACCACGGGCCGATCGTCAACGACGTGCTCGGGGCGCCGGCCGACCCGCCGCTGGCCCTCTCGTGGACCGGCCTTCAGCACCCGTGCATCTCCGACGCCGGCCACCTGAGCGCGCGGGCGCGCTCCGGCGACGAGCTGGTGGGCGCCATGGCCGAGCATGCGGTGCCTCCGCTCAACATGCTGTGGGCCGACTCCGCCGGGAACATCGGCTACCAGTGCGCCGGCCGGATCCCGATCCGCCGCGGTGAGTCGCCGGACCTCCCGCGCCCCGGGTGGGACGCCGGCTCCGAATGGGACGGGACGATCCCCTATGACGAGCTGCCGCGCGTGGTGAACCCCGACTCGGGATACATCGTCACCGCCAACAACCGGATCGTCGACGACGACTACCCGCACCACATCACCTCCGAATGGATGACGGGATACCGCGCCCGCCGCATCGAGCAGATGCTCCGCGCCCAGGACCGCCACTCGATCGAGGACTTCGAGCGGATGCAGCTCGACTTCCTGTCGCTGCCGGGCATCGAGACCGTGCATCGCCTCTCGCGCCTGCAGCCCCGTAGCCAGCGCGCCGTGCGGGCGATCGAGCGGCTCAAGAGCTGGGACGGGCGGCTTGACTCCGAGACCGTGGCCGGGACGATCTTCCATGCCTTCACGATCCGGTTCGCGCGCGCGGTCGTGACCGCCGCCGTCGACGATCCGCGCCTGATCGACCTCTACCTCAACAAGTCCGCGGTCGGCCTGCTCGACGTGGTGTCCTCGCCGTGGCGCTTCCAGGAGCGGCTGATCGCGCTCTGGGACGAAGGCGACCGCACGTGGTTCGCCTCCGCACAGCATCCGGAGGGCCGGTCCTGGGACGACGTCGCGCTGGAGTCCCTGGAGGCCGGCCTCGACCTGCTCGAGCAGACCTTTGGCCGCGACCCCGGCCGCTGGCGCTGGGGGCAGGTGCACGAGATCGAGTTCTCGCACCCGCTGGGAACCGCGAACGAGCTATTGCGCAGGGTCTTCAACCGCCGGACGCCAGGGGCGGGCGCCAGCGAGACCGTCACGCAGGTCGGGTACGCCCCGACGGAGCCCTTCCGCGGCGAGTGGGGGCCCGTCTACCGGATGATCGCCGACCTCGGAGACCAGCGCCGTTCGCGGTGGCAGCTGACCACCGGCCAGTCCGGCCACCCCGGCTCGAAGCACTACGACGACATGATCGACGCCTGGCGGCAGGGCACGACCAACCCCGTGCTGATGGAAGAGCAAGACGTCCGCGCCGCCGGCGGCGCCCGCCACCTGCGGCTCGACCACGACTGAGAAGGAGGCTCCCGGGTGGCAAGCAAGCGCGACCAGATCAAGATGACCGACGCCGAGATCGCCGAGTTCCTCGGCCACGAGCGCGTTGCCACCGTCAGCTCCAACGGCCTCGACGGCTGGCCGCACGTGACCGCGCTCTGGTACGTGATGCGCGACTCCGAGCCTTGGTCCTGGACGTACGCGAAGTCCCAGAAGGTCAAGAACCTCGAGCGGGACGATCGCGTCACCGTGCTGGTCGAGAGCGGCCACCAGTACAACGAGCTGCGCGGCGTGATGATCAAGGCGCGCGCGGAGCTGCACCGCGACGTCGACGACGTCGCCCCGCTCGGCGAGGAGATCTTCGCGAAGTACCAGGGCGGCCACGAGATCGACGAGACGGGCCGCGAGGCGCTCCGCGCTCAGGCGGCCAAGCGCGTCGGGATCCACTTTCGCGTCGAGGAGATCGTGACCTGGGACCACTCCAAGCTCGGCGGCGTGTACTAGATCGCGTATCTGGCCGCTCGGGCCAGGTCTCTAGATAGGCTTGCGCCTGTGAAGCAGCTCAAGGGCCTTGTCCTCTCGGGCGGGCGCGGCACTCGCCTGCGCCCGCTTACGCATACCAGCGCGAAGCAGCTGGTCCCGGTCGCGAACAAGCCGGTCCTGTTCTACGGGCTGGAGGCGATGGCCGGCGCCGGGATCGTGGAGGTCGGCATCATCATCGCGCCGGAGACCGGTGACGACATCCGGGACGCCGCCGGCGACGGCTCGCAGTTCGGCCTGGAAATCACCTATATCGAGCAGGACGAGCCGCGCGGGCTCGCGCACGCCGTCCTGACCGCGGAGCCCTACCTCGAGGGCTCGCCGTTCGTGATGTACCTCGGCGACAACCTGCTCAAGGACGGAATCGCGGACCTCGTGGAGGCCTTTCGCCGCAGCGCGCCGGACGCCCTGATCCTGCTGACCGCGGTTCCGGACCCGGAGAACTACGGCGTCGCTGAGCTGGACGGGGAGCGCATCGTGCGGCTGATCGAGAAGCCCACCGAGCCGCCTTCGAACCTCGCGCTGGTCGGCGTCTACATGTTCAACCCCGTGATCTTCGACGCGGCGCGCAGCATCGAGCCTTCCTGGCGCGACGAGCTGGAGATCACCGACGCCATCCAAATGCTGATCGATCGGGGGCTGCGGGTCGAGTCCCACACCGTCACCGGCTGGTGGAAGGACACCGGGCAGGTCGAGGACCTGCTGGAGGCCAACCGCCTGATCCTCGAGGACCTGGAGCCAGTCGAGGACGGCAAGCTGGTCGAGTCGCGCATCGAGGGCCGCGTCTCGATCGGGAAGGGAGCGGTCCTGGAGCGCTCGACCGTCCGCGGGCCGGCGATCATCGGCCCGGGCACCCGCATCGTGGATTCCTACGTCGGGCCGTACTCGGCGATCGGCTCCGAGGTGCTGATCGAGCGGTCCGAGGTCGAGCACTCCATCGTGCTCGGGGGATCGCGCATCTCAGATCTCGCGGACCGGATGGAGGCCAGCCTGATCGGCCGCGACGTGGTGGTCGAGCGGACCAACTCGCGCCCGCGCGCCTATCGCTTCGTGGTCGGCGACCACTCGGAGATCAAGATCCATTGAAGGTCCCGGATTGAAGGTCCTGGTCACCGGGGCGGCCGGCATGCTCGGCAGCGACGTCATGCGGGTCGGCGAGGAGGCGGGCCACGAGATGACCGGCTTCGCGCGGTCGGAGCTCGACATCGCTGACGCGACCGGCGGTCGGCGAGGCGCTCGCCGAAGTAGGGCCCGGCGCGGTGATCAACTGCGCCGCGTGGACCGACGTGGACGGCGCCGAGGACCACCCCGACGAGGCGCTCGCGGTGAACGGAGCCGGCGCCGGGAACGTCGCCGCCGCGGCCGCGCGCGTCCAGGCGATGGTGATCCATCCATCGACCGACTACGTCTTCGACGGCTCCCGGGCGGAGGGCTACGTCGAGTCCGACGCGGTCGGGCCGCTGTCGTCCTATGGGCGCTCGAAGCTCGAGGGCGAGCGCCAGGTGGCCGCCGCCAACGAGCACCACTTCATCGTCCGCTCGTCGTGGCTGTTCGGCATCGCCGGACGCAACTTCGTGGACACCATGCTGCGCCTGTCGGAGGACATGGAGCAGGTCGTGGTGGTCCGCGACCAGATCGGATGCCCGACGTACACCGGGCACCTGGCCGAGGGCCTCGTGCGGCTGCTCGACGGCGAGTTCTACGGGATCCACCACATGGCCGGCGGCGGGCGCTGCTCCTGGTACGAGTTCGCGGTCGAGATCTTCAAGCAGGCGGGCTCGAGCTGCCAGGTGATGTCTTCCACGAGCGACATGCTCGACCGCAAGGCGCCGCGCCCGCCGTTCTCGGTGCTGGTGAGCGAGCGCGACGCATCCGATCGAGCTGCCGCCCTGGGAAGAGGGCCTCGCCGCGTATCTCAAGGAAAGGTCGGAGGTGCCCACTTCATGAAGGTGCTCGTAACCGGCGGCGCCGGGTTCATCGGCTCCAACTTCGCCCGCTATCTGCTCGGCGCTCACGACGACGATTCCGTCGTGGTGCTCGACAAGCTGACCTACGCCGGCCGGGTCGAGACGATCCAGGACCTGATCGACGGCGGGCGCCTGGAGTTCGTCCAGGGCGACATCAGCGATCCCGACGCGGTGCGCGGCGCGCTCGAGGGCTGCGATGCCGTCGTCAACTTCGCCGCCGAGTCGCACGTCGACCGGTCGATCGAGGAGCCGGGCCACTTCATCCAGACCGACGTCTACGGCACCTACGTGCTGCTCGAGGAGTCGCGGCGCGCGGGAATCGGCCGCTACCTGCAGGTGTCCACCGACGAGGTCTATGGGTCCATCGACGAGGGCTCCTTCACCGAGCAGAGCCCGCTCGACCCTTCCTCCCCCTATTCCGCATCGAAGAGCGGCGGCGACCTGGTCGTGTCCGCCTACCACCACACCTACGGGATGGACGCCGTCGTGTGCCGGGCGTCGAACAACTACGGGCCTTACCAGTACCCCGAGAAGCTGATTCCGCTCTGCGTCCTGAACGCGCTCCATGGAGACCCGCTGCCGGTCTACGGCGACGGGATGCAGGTGCGCAACTGGCTCCACGTCACCGATCACGCGCGGGCTCTCGATCTCGTGCTGCGCGAGGGGAAGGCCGGCGAGGTCTACAACATCGGCGGGCCCGACGAGCTCCCCAACCTCGACGTCGTGCGCCGGATCCTCGAGCTCACCGACCGCGACGAGTCGCTGATCCAGTACGTCACCGACCGGCTCGGCCATGACCGCCGCTACTCGCTCGGCTCGGAGAAGGTCCGCGCGCTCGGCTGGGAGGCGCAGACGCGATTCGAGGAGGGGCTGGCGGAGACGGTGGCCTGGTACCGCGACAACGCCTGGTGGTGGGAGCCGATCCGCTCCGGCGACTACCGCGAGTACTACCAGCGCCAGTACGGCCAACAGCTGCGTTAGGCATCGACGGTGAGCTTCCGCCGGATCGATACGCGCATCGAGGGCCTCGTGCTGGTCGAGCCCACGGTGCACCGCGACGACCGGGGTTTCTTCGTCGAGACCTTCCGCGCGGCGGACTTCCCTGAGATGGGAATCGACGGCCCGTTCGTTCAGGAGAATCAGTCGCGCTCGGCTCTGGGGACGATCCGGGCCCTGCACTTCCAGCTCCAGCCCGGGCAGGCGAAGCTGGTCCGCGCGGCGCGCGGCTCGGTGTACGACGTGGCCGTCGACCTGCGCCGCGACTCCCCCACCTTCGGCGAGCACGAGGCGTTCGATTTGACCGACGAGAACTGCCGGCAGCTCTTCGTGCCGGTCGGCTTCGCCCACGGCTTCTGCGTCACGAGCGAGGTGGCCGACGTGACCTACAAGGTGTCGAGCTACTACGACGGCGCCCAGGAGCGCGGAATCGCCTGGGACGATCCGGCGATCGGCGTCGAGTGGCCCGTGAGCGAGCCGATCGTCTCGGACCGGGACCGATCGAACCCACGGCTCGCGGAGATCGCCGGCCAGCTGCCCTGGTGACCGAGAACGAGGAGCTCGCGAAGCGCACCTGGGAGGCGTTCAACCGCGGCGACTACGAGACCGTCCTCGGAAACATGCACCCCGACCTCGAATGGCGGCCGGCGCAGGGCCCAGGGGGAATCGAGGGCCAGGTCTACCGCGGTCGCGACGCCTACAGGAAGTGGATCTACAACGAGGTGCCCGAGGTGTGGGAGGACTTCCACGCCGAGGAGCTCGAGTACGCAGACATGGGCGACGGGCGCGTGGTCATCACCGGATACATCGCCGGGAAGGGCCGCGGCAGCGGCGCTGAGATTCGCGTCCCTTTCTCGCAGCTCGGATGGACCCGAGACGGGAAGGTGATCCGGCTCGACGGCTTCATGAGCCGCGAGGGAGCACGGGAGGCGGCCGACCGGCAATAAGTTGCCTATGCAATGCTTAGGCAATGGCCAGGCGCAACACCAAGAACGACCTGACCCTCGGCGAGGCCGCGACGCGCCCTCGGGGTGAGCGCAGACACGCTGCGGCGCTGGGAGCGAGCGGGCAAGCTTCGCGCCGCGCGTGACGCACAGGGCAGGCGGCGGGTCTCGCAGGCGGAGATCGAGCGCCTCTCCAAGGGGCCGCGCCGCCACCGCACCGGCGACCGGCTCTCCGCCCGCAACCGGTTCCCGGGCGTCGTCACCTCGGTGGAGGTGGGCTCGGTGATGGCGCTGGTGGAGATCGAGGCCGGCCCGCACCGGATCAGCGCCGCCGATCACCAAGGACTCCGTCGAGGAGCTGGGCCTGGCGCCCGGCGTGCAAGCGACGGCCACCGTGAAGGCGACCTCCGTGATGGTGGAGCGGGACAAGTGATGCGCGCCCGGGTCCTGTCCGTCTTGCTGCTGTGCGTGGCCGTCGCGATGCTCGGCGCCTGCGGCGACGACTCGAACGACAAGCCGACCATCAAGGTCTCGGCCGCCGCATCCCTGAAGGACGCCTTCGAGGCCTACGCGAAGGACTTCGATGCTGCGAACGTGAGCTACAGCTTCGCCGGCTCCGACGAGCTGGCGGCCCAGATCAAGGCGGGCGCGCGGCCGGACGTGTACGCGGCGGCCAACACGAAGCTCCCCGACGAGCTTTACTCGGACGGCCTCGTCGAGAAGCCGGTGCCGTTCGCGACCAACACGCTCGTGATCGCCGTGCCGGCCGATGCGAAGGACAAGGTCAAGTCGCTCGACGATCTGGCGCAGCCTGGAGTCGACGATCGCCGCCGGCAGCGAGACCGTCCCGGTCGGCTCCTACACGCGCAAGGTCCTCGCGAAGCTGCCACCCGCTCAAGAGCAGGCCATCCTGGACAACATCAAGTCGAACGAGCCGGACGTTGCCGGGGTGGTGGGGAAGGTCTCGCAGGGAGCGGTGGATGCGGGTTCGTCTACATCACCGACGTCAAGGGCGCGAGCGGCAAGCTGAGCTCGGTGTCGATTCCCACCGACCTCCAGCCGACCGTCGTGTATGCCGCCGCGGTGGTGAAGGACACGAAGCATCACGATCAGGCGCCCAGTTCGTCCAGGGCCTCACGAGCGGCGCCGGAGCGGACGCCCTGCGCGCCGCGGGCTTCGGGCCACCGCCGAAGAGCTGACGCCGGCCCAGGCGAAGGCGTGCTCTTCCGTGCGCTCCTGATCGTCGCCCTGGCCCTCGTGGTCGGGTTCCTGTTCCTGCCCGTGCTCGCGATCTTCGTGGACGTCGGGCTCGGCGAGCTGATCTCGAGCATCGGCGATCCCGTCGCGGTCGACGCGCTCAAGCTCAGCCTGCTCACGACCGGCATCGCCCTCGGGATCATCCTGCTGGTCGGGACACCCGCCGCATGGTTCCTCGGCCGGCGCGAGTTCCGGGGACGCGCGGCGATCCTGACGGTGATCGAGCTGCCGCTGGTCCTGCCTCCGGCCGCAGCGGGGATCGGGCTGCTGGCCGCGCTCGGGCCGTCCGGGATCCTGGGCGACGAGCTGAACGCATCGGGATCGTGCTCCCGCTCAGCACGGCGGGCGTGGTGGTCGCGCTCGTCTTCGTCGCGAGCCCCTTCTTCATACGCCAGGCGGAGGCGGCCTTCCGCGCCCTCGACGAGTCGTTACTGGCGGCGTCCCGCACGCTGGGGGCCTCGGAGGCGCGCACCTTCGCCCGCGTCGCGATTCCGGTCACCCTTCCCGCGCTCGGCACCGGCGCGGCGCTCGCCTGGGGTCGCGCCCTGGGCGAATTCGGCGCCACCCTGATGTTCGCCGGCTCGTTTCGCGGCGTCACGCAGACAGCCCCGCTCGCGATCTACGGGCGGTTCTCGACCGACTTCACCGGCCGCGCTGGCGCTGTCGGCGGTGCTGGTGTGCCTCAGCGCCGCCGTCCTGCTGTCGGTGAAGCTGGCTGACGGCGGAGGTAGGCGTGCTCGCGATCCAGGCGCGCATGCCGCTGCGGGAGTTCGCGCTCGACGTCGCGCTCGACGTCGAGGCGGGCTGCCTCGCGCTGGCCGGTCCCTCGGGCGCGGGCAAGACGACCGTGCTGCGCATCGCGCCGGGCTGATGCGGCCGGCCGCGGGCCACGTGCGTTGCGACGGCGAGATCTGGCTCGACGCCGCCGCGGGAATCGACCTGCCGCCAGAGCGGCGCAGCTGCGGCTACGTCTTCCAGGACTACGCCCTGTTCCCTCACATGACGGCCTGGCAGAACGTCGCCTACGGACTCGCGGCCGGCCGGCCGGCGAGAGCGGCGCGCCGGGCCGAGGAGCTGCTGGCGCGGTTCGGCGCCGAGTCGCTCGCCGCGGCGCGGCCGGCGAGAGCTCTCGGGCGGCGAGCGCCAGCGCGTCGCGCTGGCCCGCGCGCTGGCGCCGGCCCCGCGCGCGCTGCTGCTGGACGAGCCGCTGGCCGCGCTCGACGCGCGCACGCGCGCGGCGGCGCACGCGCGAGCTCGGCACCGTCCTCCGGGAGGCGGAGGTCCCGGCCCTGCTCGTGACCCACGACTTCGCCGAGGCGGCGGCGCTGGCCGACGAGGTCGCCGTCATGGACCGCGGCCGGATCGATGCAGCGCGGCGCCGGCCGGAGCCGCTCGACGCGCGCCCGGCGTCGGCGTTCGTGGCCGAGTTCGCCGGCGCGAGCGTGCTGCCGGCACGGCCCGAGCCGGGGCCGGACGGCCTGACCGCGGTCGGCGCTCGACGGCGGCGGCGACGGTCGTCAGCACCGACTCGGCCGAGGGCCGCGTGGCGGCGACCGTCTATCCCTGGGAGGTGACGCTCGAGCCGCCGGGCGGCGGCGCCGCGCCGGCTCGGCGCAGAACCGCCTCGCGGTCGCGGTCACCTCGCTGCCGCGGGTCGGCAACCGGCTGCGGGTCGGCCTCGCCGCGCCCCAGCCGCTGTCCGCCGAGGTCACCGAGCCCGCGCTGCGCCGCCTCGTACTCGAGCCCGGATCGACGGTGGAGGCCCACTGGAAGGCCACCGCGACCCGGCTGACTCCCCTTTGATTGCGATACTTCAGTGAATGCTTGTAAAGGGGAGAGATGCCCGACACGGCTGCACTGCTGCGTGGCGTTCCGCTATTCAATGAGCTGACAGAGCACGACCTGGAGCGGATCGCGCGTGTAGCCGTGCCGCGCAGCTATCCGGCCGGAACGGTGATCCTGCGCGAGGGCGACCCCGGGGACACGTGTTACGTCCTGCGCAGCGGGCGGGCACGCGTAACGCGCCAGCACGCGGACGGGCGCAGCATCACCCTCACGAACCTCGGGCCGGGCGAGATCTTCGGCGAGCTTGCGATGTTCGGCGGCGAGGTTCGCTCCGCGACGGTCGAAGCCGTGGACGAGGTGCGCGCCGTGGCCCTGCTCGCCGCCGACCTCAAGCGGCTGCTGAGCGAGCACCCCGAGATCGCCGTGAAGCTGCTCGGCGCGCTCAGCGGCAGGCTGCGGGAGGCCAACGCCCGCATCTCGCGCCAGTCCTTCCAGAAGGTGTCGAGCCGGGTGGCGGGGGTCCTTGCGGAGCTGGCGGAGACCGGCGCCCCGCGGGACTCGAACGGCGCCGTGGCCCGATCCGACGACGTCGTCGTGCGATCCACCCAGGCGGACATCGCGCAGCTGGCCGGCACGTCGCGTGAGGCGGCGAGCCGCTTCCTGGCCACCCTGCAGCGGGCCGGCGTGGTCACGTGCAAACGCGGTCGGGTGATCGTCCACGACCCGCCTGCGCTTCATCGCTACATCTACTAGCCTGGGGCCGGCGCCCCGCTCTAATATGCCGCCGGGCACCCCGCCCCGCCTCCTCCAACTACGTGTACGTCCTCAACTTCTACTCGCCGGTCTTCGTGGACCAGCTCAAGCGCGGCCGCAAGACCGCGACGATCAGGCTGGGCGACAAGAGCGGGAAGTACCGCCGCGGCCAGCTGGTCTGGGTGACGGTCGGATACAGCCACGAGCCGCGCGAGAAGGTCTTCACCGCCGTCATCGACGACGTCGAGGTGAAGCGCGTGCGAGAGCTCTCGCCCCGCGACATCGAGCACGACAACCCGGAATTCCGCCGTGTGGAGGACACCGTCCACTTCCTGGGCCAGATCTACGGCCGTGAGGTGCAGCACGAGGACCTCGTCACCGTGATCCGCTTCTCGCAGGTGATCGAGAGCACGCAGCACCATGGGCCGCCCGGCAACGGGCAGAGCCCGCGCCGACCCTAGGCGGCAGACCGCAGACGGCAGACCGCAAAAACCCCGTCACCTCGGAGCACCCCTCTCAGTTTTGGCACTCTTGTTGCTAGAGTGCCAGGCGTAGGGCTGCGCCCCCGCATGCAGGGACTTGCCTCCTCGGGGACGCGCCCTAAGAACCCTTACGGAAGCTTCGTTTTCAGGAGGTAGCGCATGAATCTCAAGCCTCTCGGCGACCGGCTGCTGGTCAGACCGGTTGAAGAGGAGGAAACGACCGCGAGCGGCATCGTCCTGCCGGACACCGCCAAGGAAAAGCCCCAGAAGGGCAAGGTCCTCGCAGTCGGCGACGGCAAGTACGACGAGGACGGCGACAAGCGGATCCCGCTGGACGTGGCCGAGGGCGACGAGGTCCTCTACAGCAAGTACGGCGGCACAGAGATAGTCGTGGACGGCGAGGACCTGCTGGTCCTGCGCGAGTCCGACGTGCTGGCCAAGGTCCTCGCCTAGCCCGCCCCATATTCGTGAAGCAAGGAGAACTCTGAATGGCACACAAGGAGCTGAAGTACAACGAGGAGGCTCGTAGGGCTCTGGAGGGCGGCGTCAACACGGTCGCGGATGCGGTCAAGGTGACGCTTGGTCCGACCGGGCGCTACGTCGTCCTCGACAAGAAGTTCGGCGCGCCGACGATCACCAACGACGGTGTGACGATCGCGCGTGAGATCGAGGTCGAAGACGTCTTCCAGAACCAGGGCGCGCAGCTCGTCCGTGAGGTCGCGACTGCGACCAATGACGTCGCCGGCGACGGCACGACCACGGCGACCGTCCTCGCTCAGGCGATGGTCCGCCAGGGCATGAAGAACGTTGCGGCAGGCGCCAACCCGATCGCCCTCAAGCGGGGCGTCGAGACCGCGGTCGACACCGTGGTCGAGCACCTGCGCGGCCTCTCGAAGGACGTCTCCGGCAAGGAGCAGATCGCCCGCGTGGCGGCCATCTCCGCCGGCGACGACGAGATCGGCAACGTGATCGCGGACGCGATCGACAAGGTCGGCAAGGACGGCGTGGTGAACGTCGAAGAGGGCCAGACCTTCGGGATGGAGCTCGAGTTCACCGAGGGGATGCAGTTCGACAAGGGCTACATCTCGCCGTACATGGTCACCGACCAGGACCGCATGGAGGCGAACCTCAACGACCCGTACATCCTGATCGCGAACCAGAAGATCGGGGCCGTGCGCGACCTGCTGCCCGTCCTCGAGGCGGTCATGCAGTCCGGCCGTCCGCTGCTGATCATCGCCGAGGACGTCGAGGGCGAGGCCCTCGCGACGCTCGTCGTGAACAAGCTGCGAGGCACGTTCACCGGCGTCTCAGTCAAGGCGCCCGGGTTCGGCGACCGCCGCAAGCGGATGCTCGAGGACATCGCCATCCTCACCGGTGGTGACGTGATCACCGAGGAGATGGGCCTGAAGCTCGAGAACACCAAGATCGACCAGCTCGGGCACGCCCGCAAGGTGGTCGTCGCCAAGGACACCACCACGATCATCGATGGTGCCGGCGACGCCGAGGCGATCAAGGGCCGCATCAAGCAGATCAAGCAGGAGATCGAGAACACCGACTCCGACTTCGACCGCGAGAAGCTGCAGGAGCGGCTGGCCAAGCTGGCCGGCGGCGTCGCGGTGGTCAAGGTCGGCGCTGCCACCGAGACCGAGATGAAGGAGCGCAAGCACCGCGTCGAGGACGCGCTGCAGGCGACCCGCGCGGCGCTCGAAGAGGGCATCGTGCCGGGTGGTGGAGTCGCGCTTTTGAACGCGGCTGCGGCGCTCGACCTCGAGGCCTACACGGAGCCCGACGAGCGCACCGGTGCGGGCATCGTCCTGCGGGCGCTCGAGGAGCCCCTGCGCCAGATCGCCGAGAACGGCGGCCTGGAGGGCTCGGTCGTGGTCGAGAAGGTGCGGAACCTGAAGCCCGGCGAGGGCCTCAACGCCGCCACCGGCGATTACGGCGACCTGGTCAAGGCCGGGATCATCGACCCCACGATGGTCACCCGGTCGGCGCTGCAGAACGCGGCCTCGATCGCGAAGAACATCCTCACCACCGAGTGCGTCGTGGCCGAGATCCCAGACAAGGAGCCGGTCGGCATGCCTGGTGGAATGCCGGACATGATGTAAGTCGGCAGTCGGCATGGCAGTCGGCAGTCGGCAGACTCGGCAGACCGCAGACGGCAGATTCGAGGGCCCGGCATACGCCGGGCCTTCGTCGTTCTGGGAGGATCCCCGCCGTGCGGCCGGGACTCAAGGCACAGAATCCGATCGAGCGGGTTGCTATTGGAATGAACCTCGCGCCGGTTCCGGCCGGGGAGGCGCTGTTCGAGCCGGCGGCTGCGCGGATCCTCGTCGCCGGCGTGCGGCTCGGAGTCTTCGAGCGGCTGGCCGGTCGCAGCGCAAGCGTCGCGGAGCTCGCGGCCGAGCTCGGCACCGAGACGCGCGCCACCGCGCTGCTGGTCGACGCGCTTGCCGGGCTCGACTACCTGACCGCTTCGAACGGCGGCTTCACGCTCACCAAGCGTGCGCGGAAGTGGCTCGACCCGGCGTCCGAGACCTACATCGGGACGTACATCGACAACACGGGCGACTACGGAGACTGGTGGATGCAGCTCGAGGAGGTCATCCGCACCGGCCACGGCGTCGAGATCCACGAGTTCCCGCCCGACCACCCGCACTGGGGCCGCTACATCCGCGGCCAGTTCGAGCTGGCGCGTCTGTCGGCCGGCGAGGTCGCGAGCAAGCTGCGGATTCCGCCGCAGCCGAAGTCGCTGCTCGACATCGCCGGCGGCCACGGCTGGTATGCCGCGGCGCTCTGCGAGAAGCACCCGGGCCTCCGTGCGCGGGTGCTGGACCTCGAGCCGAGCGCGCGCGTCGGGCGCGAGATCATCGCCGAGCACGGGCTGAGCGATCGTGTCGAGCACGAGGTCGGCGACCTGTTCACCTCGGACCTCGGCGGACCGCACGACGTCGTGCTGACCTTCAACATCGTCCACCACCTCGACGGCGAGCAGATCGCCGATCTGGCCCGGAGGATCCACGCGTCGCTACGCCCCGGCGGCACCTGGGCGGTGCTGGACTACTTCAAGCCCGAGGGCGGCCGCGGCTCGGGCGCCCACGCGCTGCTCGGCCTGTTCTTCTTCCTGACGTCCTCCGCGGCGACCTACCGCGAGAGCGAGATCCGCGGGTGGATGACCGGCGCCGGCTTTGCCTCGACCCGGCGCGTGCCGATCAGGCGCCTGCCGGACTTCCAGCTCTGGAGGCGGGCGGAGCGCGAGGCAGCGGGAAGCCGCCTGAGTTAGCTACTCGCCGATGGCTTTGCGGTAGGCACTCGCCATCGGGCCGAGCACCAGTGCGCGGGGCGCATGCTGACCGAGCGACGCCATCAGCCGGTTGCTGACACCGGGGATCACGATCCGGTGACCTTTGTCGGCGGCCTCGATCGCAGCCTTTGCGACCTGCTCCGGTGTGGACCAGGACACGTACGAGGGCATGTCGTCCTCGCCTTTCTTGAAGCCGCCGGTCTCGACGAACTCTGTCGCAACGGGTCCGGGGCAGAGCGCCGTCGCGGTCACGCCTGTCCCCTTCAGCTCCGTGGAGATGCCCTCGGTGAAGCTGCGCACGAACGCCTTCGTCGCCGCGTAGACGGTCTGGACCGGGATCGGCTGGAATGCCGCCACCGAGGCGACGTTGATGACCGCGCCCTCTCCGCGATCGACCATGCCGGGCAGGAACTTGGTCGTCAGGGCGAGCAGTGCCTCGACGTTGACCCGGACCATGCCCAGCTGGTCGTCGGGGTTCTGGTGCACGTCGCCGACCGTCGTGAAGCCGGCGTTGTTCACGAGGATCGCGACTTCGAGGCCCCGTTCCGCGACGACTCCCGGAAGCGCCTCCCAGGCTGCCGAGTCGGACAGGTCGCCGGCCCAGACCTCGGCTCGCACGCCGTGGTTTCGCTCGATCTCCGCGGCCAGCTCACGCAGGCGGTCCTCGCGCCGCGCGACCAGGAACACGCCGTGCCCGCGGGCAGCCAGCTGGCGCGCGAACTCGGCGCCGATGCCGCTCGAGGCTCCAGTGACGAGGGCTGTTCTGTCCGGGCTCGGACTGGGCAGGGCCATGCGCCGACCAACCCTATCGCCGTCCCTACAATTGACGCAATGGACGACGATCCCAATCCCTTCGGTGGCATGTTCGGCGACCCGGACGACCTCCAGCGCAGGCTGGGCGAGTTCGCGGAGCAGATGCAGGGCGCACAGCGCGTGGCCTGGGCGGACAACGCGATCAAGCTCGCGGTCGACATGACCGTCGCGGCGATCCACTCGCTCGAGCTGTCGGGCCCGGCGGACCAGCAGTCCCAGCAGGTCCGCGACGCGATCCGGATGATCTTCCCCGAGGCCGTGACGCTCGTGCGCGAGGCCCGCGAGGGTCTTGCTTAAGCCGGTCCTCCCGCCTCCGCCTCTTTCTCCTCCCTCCCCATCCGCACGATCTTGCGGAAGTCCGCCGTGCCTGCCATCAGGATCAGCGCGACGACTGCCGCGGCCGCGTTGAACGCGGCGATCGCGATCTGCTGGCCGACGCTGTAGGCGAGGACCGTCGCCTTCGGCGCGACGCCGCGGAAGACGTAGACCAGGAGCGCCTGCTGCGCGCCCGCTCCGCCGGGCGTGAACGGCGTCAGTGTCGATAGCGCCTGCACGCTCATCACCAGCAGGGCGTTCTCGGCCGAGCCGCCGACGTTGAACGCCTCGAGGAAGAAGTAGAAGGCGAAGAACCGCATCACCCATGCCACCGCCTGGACGGAGGCGACCTCGCGCAGGTACCGCCGCCGGTCCGTCAGGATCACGACGCCCTGGCGCACACGCTGCCAGAAGACGACCGCCCGGACCGACAGGAGCGCGAACAGCACCAGCAGGCCGATGGTCAGCGCCGTCAGCGTCCACAGCGCGAACTGCGGATTGTCCGCCCAGAACGCGAGGTCGAAGGCCGGAAGGTTCGGAAGCTGCGGAAGACTCGGAAGCACGCCGCGGCTGATCGCGAACAGCATCACGAACGACCCCACAGCTATGTCGAAGATCGACTCGACGAAGAACGAGGAAGTGACGGTCGCGTAGCGGGAGTTCGGTATCCCCGACTTCGCCAGATAGACCTTCACGACGTCGCCGCCGCGTACCGGCACCACGCTGTTGACTCCCACTCCGGCGACGTAGGCGCCGAGGATCCAGCGCCAGGCGAAGCGGTCGTCCGGATAGGCGGCGCGCAGCGTGTTGAACCACGCCCGGCTGCGCAGCGCGATGTTGCCGAAGTGGAACAGCAACGCCAGCGCGAGGGTGCCCCACTGAACCGCCGCGAGGCTCGAGAAGAAGGCGTCCACCCCGTCGAGAAACGCGACGAGGCTGCGGCCGAGGTCGGCGGCGACCAGCGGCAGCTGTGCCGTAGCCAGCGAAGGGGGCATGGCGTCTAAGCTACCCACCCGCGATCGCAGGAGGTGCCGATCCACATGAAGCTCTACGTCTGCTGGGGAACGTTTCGCTCGCCGCGTCCCGGCGGGCATCCATGCGGCAACGCCTACCGGGCGCTACAAGCCGCCGGCTACGAGCCCGAGGTCGAGAAGGTCTACGGCCTTGGATTGCTGCCCGATGCCCTCAACCCGTCCGGGCGCAAGAAGCTCAAGGAGATGACCGGCAGCTCCTGGGCGCCGGTGCTCGAGACCGAGGAGGGCGAGGTGGTCGCAGGATCGAAGGAGATCGCCGCCTGGGCGCAAGCGCACCCGGCGACCGCCGCGACGGCCTAGACAGCGCTGCCGGAGCTAGGAGGGGCCGCCCGGAGGCGGCCCTCCTAGAGCAGTAGCGGTCAGTTGAAGATGATGAAGAAGCGGTTGTTGACCAGGGAACCTGTGTTGTCGAAGACGAAGACACCCGCATCCTGGTAGCCGGCCGGACACACCGCCGTGATGGTCGCGGTCACCGCAGGCTGTGCAACGACGCTGTTCGACGCACCAACGAAGCGCTCAGCTGAAGCCACCATGTTGTGGGGCGTGAAGCCGAGCTTGAAGCAGTAGCGTCCAGGCGGCGTCGTCATCGTCGAATCGATCACGCCCTTGGAGTTCGCCGTGTCGAGCGTTCCGTCGTCGTTCACCTTGGCGTACGCGAGCGGCGGCGCCGACTCTCCCTTGCGCGCCAGAGCGGACGAATCCACTCCGTCGACCGTATCCGCATTTCCGGCCGTGTCAGCCTTCGACGCCGACGGCACCTTGCCGAGCTTGGACTCCTTCACCTGTGTTCCGGTGATGGTGTTGTTCTTGAGCTTGCTGCCGGTGATGCTCTTGCTCTTGAGGTTCTTGCCGTTGATCTTCTTGGCGATCGACGCTGCCTGATCGGCGAGCGCCGGCCCTGTGAAGGCCATCACCAAAGCCGTCATCGCGACGATCATCGAAGCGGACGGCCGTCTAAAGCGCTTCCTCATCCTGCACGTACCTCCTGTTGTTGGACAGCCAAGGCTGCCGACGCTGGCGGACGTCTCGGCCGAGGATGACGGCCGCGGGCCCGGCTGGAGGCGGCGCTGGACGGAGGTACTACTGCGGCGCGGGAGCCGCCACCTTCGAGACCACGGCCAGCACCTCGTCGGCCAGCCGGGCGCCGTCCTCGTCGAGGATCGGGGCGGCGGTGATGCGGACGATGGCGCCGTCGGAGTAGATCTCCTCCAGCGATATGTCGGGCTGGTCGCGCATCGGCGTCTGGATTTGGGAGAGCATCTGCTGGAGGTCGCCTGGCCGCACGCCCTCGCGCAGCCGCGCGCGGAGGTTGACCCCGGCCGGATCGCGCAGCGGAACAATCGTCGCGGCGATCACCGCGTTGTTGGGCACCAGCAGGGTTCCCTCGCCGCGCGCGACGATCGTGTAGATCAGGCCGAGGCTGGCGATCGTTCCCTCGACCTCCTTGCCGAGCGCCCCACCCTGAAGGCGCACGCGATCGCCGGCTCGGAACGGGCGCGACGCGAGCAGCACCAGGCCCGCGATCACGTTCCCGATCGTGCTCTGGGCCGCGAGTCCCAGGACGATGGCGGTCACCGCGCCGCCGACCGCGATCGCACGCGGATCGAGGTCGACGATCCGCAGGGCGACGACGATCACGACGACCAGGGCGAGCAGCTGGACGAGGAAGCTGATCGTCGTAGCGGTGCCCGGGTCGAAGCGCTCCAGCAGGCGGGGACCCATCGCCCTGCCGATGTCGCGTGCCAAGCGCCATCCGATCGCCGCCAGCAGGATCGCGGCGGCGATCCTGATCGGGACGTCGGTGCCGAACAGGTCCTCGCGGTACTGCCAGAGCAGGATCAGCGCGATCGCCAGCGGGATCAGCACCATCGCCTCGCGGCGGGCCTTCCGCGCCCGCCGTGCCGCCTCGATCGTCACCAGCCGGCCGAGCGCGGTCTGCCGGTAGTACGAGATGTCCGTGAAGCGGGTGGGGTCGCCCTCGCGAACGTCGGCGGCGTCGCGCTCGGGCGGCAGCTCCTGAGTGTCGGGTGCTTCGTTCACGGCGCGCGGAGCGCCGTCAGTGTTTCAGAGGCGGTGGCCCGACCGCGTGCTGCGCCGGCTGAGAGGCAGTGCGATCCACAGCGCTCCGAACAGGACCGCGGTCCCGCCGGTGGTTATGGCGCACGCCACCACTCCGAACAGCACGTCCGTTATCAGCATCACGGCCCCAATAATCGCCAGCGCGAGGGCCGCCAGCCCCGCGATGGCGAGGCGGTTGGAGTCGCTGCACGATCACCGCCTTCATCTCCATGTGGAACAGCAGGCGGTGGAGAGCCGTCGGCGCGATCAGCAGCGCGGTTGCGATGGTCGTCAGCAGCAGTACGACGAAGTAGAGATCCTTCTGGAACTCGGTGACGTCCGCGAACCGCCCTGTGAACGGCACGATCAGGAGGAAGCCGAACAGGAGTTGAACGCCGGGCAGCGCCACGCGCAGCTCGTTGAGCAATTCGAGCAGATTGCGGTCCGAGCGCTCCTGCGGCGTCTCGTCGCGTCCGTCCGCGCGCAGGTCGACGGATGCAGGGCCCGTTGCCGGATCTTCGTTCACTACGCGGAGCCGGTTTCGACCGTCAGCACCACGTAGTCACCACCCTCGCCCCTGCGGACCTCGGCCCGGTTCGATCCTCCGTTCCGGGCGGATTCGAGCGTCTCCCCCGATGTCGCGGGATCGAGCGGTCCGAACTCGAGCGTCAGCGAGCCGTCGCCGTCGCGCATGGTCACTTCGAGGCGGTCCTGGACCACGTGCCGGGAGGCGGCTTGCGCGATCGCCTCGGCCATCAGGATCACCTCGTCCACGCGGTCGACCGGCATCTCGGCTCTCGCAGCGAGGATCCCGACGACACGCCGCATGACCGGGCCCACCAGAGGACCGGGTGCGACGGCCAGCGTCATGGCGGGCACAGGCGGCTTCACGATGCGGCGCGCGTTGCCTCGAGGAAGCGGTCACGGATCAAGGCGAAGCCGATCGGCCCGAGGACGATGTCTAGAAAGCGCCGTGCGTCACCACTCACATCCATTCGATTCCCGAACAGGATCATGACCATTCCGACCGTCTCACCGGAGACCAGCACGGGAGCCGCCAGGCAATGCGTGCCGGACGGCGCACCGAAAGCGCGCACCGGCTCCCCCTCGAGCCATGCCGGCCGGCTCTCGCGGAGCACGCGGCCAAGCTGCTCATGGGCGGCTACCAGCACCATCGAAGGACCCATCATCCCGGCGGTCGAGGTCCCGAGCACGAGCTCGCCTGCCATATAGAGAGCGAGCCCGGCATCCAGGGCGCCGAGATGCTCGCGGACCGCGGCCATCGCGGCACGGAGGACGGCGGGCCCGTCGTCGGACTTCAGCCGCTCCATGACCTGGGCCGCCGATCGCATCAGCTCGCCGCGCAGCATTGCCGCCGCCGTCTCCCGCTCGTGCTCGCGGACCAGCACCCCGAGCTCCTCTCGCTCACGGCGCTCCCGCTCGGCGTCGATCGACACGAACGCACACGCCGGAGCACGCCCGGGCGTGCTCGGCAGGCGGAAGACGAGACTGCGCTGCAGACCCTCGCGCGGCCCGCTCCAGGGCGGGTGCTCGACCTCGACCGGCCCGCGGCGCCCGGCGAACGCCCGCTGGAGCGCGTTGTGCAGCGGGCCATCGGCGAGCTGGGGAGCCGCCTCGAGCAGGGTGGCGCCGGCGTGCAGCTGCGAGCCCGAGGCGGCGGCGTTGACGTACTCCACCACCAGTGGCTCTGGCCCCGTCACCGTCGCGAGCGGCAGAGGAAGGTCGGAGACCAGCGACCCTGCAGTGTCCGGGTCGATGCCGGCCCGATCGGCCACAGGCGCCGTGCGCGCCTGCGAGATCGCGTGGGCGACCGGAACGCCTCCCTCCGTGGCCTCCCGCACCGCGACCACCCGCGCGGCGTCAGAGGCCCGGTACCGGCGCGGCCCGCCCGCCGCGCGAACAGGCAGTGGAAAGCCGTGCCGGCGCTCCCACGTCCGAAGCCGCTCGCGAGAGACTCCCGTCATGGCGGCGAAGCTGCCGGCGCTGATGGTGGGCTCATCGCTCGTCGCTCTCCGCGACTGACCAGCTTTGTCCACCCAACCTTTGTACTAGAAAAGGCGGCTGTTGTGAAATGACCACCTTTGCCCACCTCCCATCGGCCCTTGACAAGGGCGACAGTCCGGCTAGTTCAAACGGCACTGCCCAATCCCGGGCATCGCACGCGGACCCGCAGGGAGGACAAAATGCAGACCACCACTTCACCGAGCAAGACCGACCCACTGGGCCGGCTCGACGAGCAGGCACTTCTGAAGTGCTACCACCTCCACGGCGACCGGCGCGCGCGCCAGGAGCTCGTGGAGCGGCTGCTGCCGCTCGTGCGGACCATCGCGCGGCGCTACCACCACCGCGGCGAGCCGCTCGAGGACCTGGTCCAGGTCGGGTGCATCGGCCTGATGAAGGCAGTCGACCGGTTCGACCTCGAGCGCGGCGTCAAGCTGTCCACGTTCGCCGTCCCGAACATCGCGGGCGAGATCAAGCGCTACTTCCGTGACCGCAGTTCCGCCATGCGGATCCCGCGTGACGTTCAGGACCTGTCCGCCGACATCGGCACCGCGACCGAGCGGCTGACGGCGCGACTGCAGCGCACTCCGAGCATCACCGAGATCGCGGAGGCCGTCGATGCCGACATCGAAACCGTGATGGAGGCGCTCCACAGCGTCCACGCACACCGTGCGATGTCACTCGACGAGCCGCTCGGCGACGACGACGAGCACTCGGAGCGCGTCGGCTCGGAGGATGAGAACTTCTCCCTCGCCGACATCCGGCTTCTCCTCGGCAGCTGCGACCACGTCCTTGACGAGCGCGACCGCGCGATCCTGCGCATGCGCTTCGCGGAGGACATGACCCAGAGTGAGATCGCCGACCACATCGGCGTCTCGCAGATGCAGGTCTCGCGGCTGATCCGGCGTTCGCTGAAGCGCATGCGCGACTCGATGGACGTCGGCGACGAGGTCGTCCTGGCGGCCTGACGGGCGCTCCTGCGGTAACAGTGAGCGCCGCTCGAGCAGGGGAGGGCGCCGGGTATGATCGCCGGGTGGCAACCGGCGAGATGCGGTCCGGCGTCTCGGACACGGGGGTCGCGATCCTCGACCTCCAGGGCGAGCACGACATCTACACGGCGCCCAAGCTGCGGGACCGGCTGAGTGAGCTGCTGGAAGCCGGCCCGGGCGTCGTGATCGACCTGTCCGGCGCATCGTTCGTCGACTCGTCGATCCTGGGCGCGCTGCTCAACGCGCGCCAGCGCGCCGTCGACGGGAAGAAGGGGTTTGCGGTTTGCCTGTCGCCCGGATCCGACCCGGCCGTACGGCGAGTGTTCGAGATGACCGGACTGTTGGAGACCCTTCCGGTCCTGCCCGATCTGGACCGGGCCGTCGAGACGGCGACGTCGGGACCACCTCCTGCGCATGACAGCGTCAGCCGCAACTGAGCGGGCCACGCCCGCCCTCTCGCTGTCCCTCCCGGCACAGCCGGTCAACGTCGCGGTCATAAGGCAGGCGCTGACGGGCGTGGCGGAGTCGCTGGAGATCTCCGCCGCGGTCCTCGCCGACATCAACATGGCCGTGACCGAGGCCTGCACCAACGTGATCCTCCACGCATATCCCGACGGCGCGGGACGCGTCGAGGTGGACGTCTTCCCCAACGGCCGCCAGGTGGACGTGATCGTCAGCGACAGCGGCGCGGGGTTCATGCCGCGCCCGGTGCAGAAGGACACGTCGTGGCGGCTCGGGCTGCCGCTGATCGCGGCCCTCTCGGACGGCCTGGAGGTCACCAGCGGCCCCGAAGGGAACGGGACCGTCGTGCGGATGACCTTCGACCTGCGTTAGCCGCCGGCCGGCAGCCGCACCATCCAGGCGAGGTCCGCGAATATGCTGCGGCATCGTGCGGATCTCGGTCTCGAGCGACATGGACACGCCCACGGCCAGGGCGCTCGTGGACGACCTGCGCCGGCGTGGCCACGACGTGGCCGCGCACGGCGCTCTGGCCGGCGACGAGCGCGACGACTGGGCCTGGGCCAGCGAGCGCGCCGCCCGCGACGTCGCCGAAGGCCGCGCCGACCAGGCGGTCGTGTGCTGCTGGACGGGAACCGGGGCATCGATCGCCGCCAACAAGGTGCCGTGGTGTCCGAGCCGCGCTGTGCGCGCGACGCCGAGACGGCGCGTGGAGCGCGCGCCTGGAACGACGCGAACGTGCTGGCGCTGTCAGCCTGCGCTCGACCAGCGGAGGCCGCTGCTCGGCGAGATCCTCGACGCCTGGTTCGAGGGCGAGCCGAGCGATGACGCCGGGGACCGCGCGAACGTCGACCACTCTCGGAGATCGAGGCGCCCGCCTGACATGTCCGTAGGAACCGGCGACATCGTCGGCGACGCCGCGAGGAGGCGCAGCAGATGGAGCTGCGCGCCGCTGATCGTGCGCCAGCCGCTCGAGGCGCTTCCTGGACGAGCACCTGCCCGGCGAGTCGGGGAGATCGAGCTCGAGCGGATCGGCGAGGGGCATTCGAACGTCACCTACCTCGTCACGCCGCGGTGACGAGCGCTTCGTCCTGCGCCGGCCGCCGCGGCCTCCGCTGCCGCCGAGCGCACACGACGTGCTGCGCGAGTGCGCGCTTGCTGGACGCGATCAAGGACGCCGACGTGCGCGCGCCCCGGACGCTGCTGGCCTGCGCCGACGAGTCGGCTGCTCGGCGCGCCCTTCTACATCATGGAGTACGTCGAGGGAGCGGTGATCACCTCGCGAGGTTCCCGAGCCGCTCGACACGACCGAGGAGCGGCGCCGAATCGGCCTCGACCTGATCGACGCGCTGGTCGAGATGCACGCCGTCGACTGGCAGCGCGTGCGGCCTCGAGGGCTTCGGCAAGCCGACCGGCTACCTGGAGCGCCAGCTGCGCCGCTTCAACGGGCTGTGGGAGATCAACAAGACGCGGGAGCTGCCGCGCGTGCAGGAGGTGGGCGACTGGCTGGCCGCCAACATGCCGGAGTCGCCCGAGGCGACGATCGTCCACGGCGACTACCGCCTGGGGAACACGATGGTCGCCGACGAGCCGCCCGGCGCGGCTGATCGCGATCTTCGACTGGGAGTTGGCGACGATCGGCGACCCGCTCGCCGACATCGGCTACCTGACCGTCACCTGGGCGCAGCAGGGCGACGCGCCCAGGACACGATGTTCAGCGCCCTCGGCGCGGTCACCCGCCAGCGAGGGATTCCCGACTCGCGACGAGCTGATCGCCCGCTACGAGGAGCGCAGCGGGCGCTCGATGTCGGACCTGCGCTGGTACCAGGCGCTCGCGCTCTGGAAGGCGGCCGTGTTCATGGAGGGCAACTACAAGCGCTCGCTCGCCGGCACCACCGACGACCCCTACCTGAAGCTGTTCGACGAGGGCGTGCCGCAGCTGGCCGAGGCCGCGCTCAGGAGATCACCCAGCGCTGCATGCGGCTCGTGAAGGGCCTGCTCATCGACTTCGGCGGCGTGCTGACCACCAACGTGTTGGACTCCTTCCGCGCGTTCTGCCGTGTCGGAGGGGCTCGACCCGGACGCGGTGCGCAAGGCTGTTCCGCGAGCGAGCCCGAGGCGCTGGCGCTGCTGCGCCGGCTGGAGGTCGGCGAGCTGACCGAGGAGAGTTCGCGCGCCGAGTTCGGCCCGCTGCTCGGCGTGCCATCGAGCGCCACGCCGGGCTCGTGGACCGGCTGTTCGCCGGCATGCAGCCGGAGCGAGCTGATGCTGGACGCGCTGCGCCGCGCGCGCGCCGCGGGGCTCGCACAGCGGTGGTCTCGAACTCGTGGGGCGACGGCGCGCTACGACCGCGGACTCGTTCGACGAGCCTGTTCGACGGAGTGCGTGATCTCCGGCGAGGTCGGCCTGCACAAGCCCAGCCGGAGATCTTCGAGCTCGGCTGCCGAGCGCGTCGGGCTGCGCCGGCATCGGAGTGCGTGTTCGTCGACGACCTGCGCGAGAACTGCGCCGGCGCCGAGGCGGTCGGCATGACGGCGGTGCTGCACCGCGACCCGGAGGAGACGGTCAGCCTGCTGGAGCGCCTGCTGGACGTCGAGCTCCGCTGACGGGCGGACCTACGGCTGCGTCGATGGCCTCGGCGACCGACCACAGCGTCACGCCCGCGTCGCGCCCCTCCACTGCGGACTCGCGCACGTAGATCAGGTCGTCGTCTTGCCCGACCAGCAGTTCGCGGGTGGATCCGGACATGAGCAGCTGGTACGGGGTCGCCTTCGTCATCCGCTCGAGCCGCGCAGCCGTGTTCGTCGTGTCGCCGACCGCGGTGTATTCGAGACGCCTCGAGGACCCCACGTTGCCCGACATGACGTAACCGCTGTTGAGGCCGATGCCGAGCCGGAACCCCTCTTCGCTCAGCCCCTCCTCGCGCAGGTAGCGGTTGAACTCCGGCAGCCGCACGGTCAGCATCTCCCGTGCCGCCGCGACCGCGCGGTCGGCGTGGTCGGCCTGCTCGATGGGGGCTCCGAAGACCGCCATCACGCCATCGCCCATGTACGCGACCAATGTTCCGCCGTGGCCGAGGATCGCCTCGCTCATCCCCTCGAGGTAGCGATTCAGGACCCGGATCACCGCGTCGGGCGGCAAAGACTCGCTGAACGACGTGAAGTTGCGCAGGTCGGCGAACATCACCGTCCCGAGAAGGCGAGTCCCGCCAAGCCGCAGATCGTCCTCGGTGCGCTCCAGCACGTCCTCGACCACCGCCTCGGGAACGAACCGGGCGAAGACCGAGCGCATGCGGCGGCGCTCCCGCGTCTCGGTGAGGTACTGGACCGCGAGCGTGCCGGCGGCCGCGAGCGCGAAGGCAATCAGCGGAGCGGCGACCTGCACCACGAGACCATGGTCGAAGCCGATCTGAGCGGCCACCGCGAAGGCGGCGGCCAGAGCCGCTCCAATGGTGAGCGCCCGGAACGCCCTCATCCGGAGGCTCAACAGCGGCGCCGCCATCGCGAGCACCAGGATCGCGAGCAGGGTGATCGCGAACGGCGCGCTGCGCAGCGGGAAGCCCCGCAGCACGGTGGCGACGGTGTTCGCCTGCAGCTCGGCGCCCGACATCAGATCGCCACGCGCCATCGGGGTCGAGTGAACGTCCTGTAGTCCACCGGCCGAGGGACCCACCACCACCAGCCGGCCCCGGAAGGCCGAGGCGGCGACGTTACCGCGCAGCACGTCGATGAACGAGTAGGTCCGGAAGGTGCCCGGCGGTCCGTAGAAGTCGATCCACGGGTGCCGCTCGGGGAAGTCGACCGCCCCGGCGGGCCGGCCCGTGTAGCGCTCCGCGGCGGCGGCCGCGAACGTCTCGAGGCCGTTCGCCGTCCGCTCGAAGCGGCGCACTACGCCTGCGTCGGTCGAGACGACCGCACTTGCGGCCCGGGCATGCACCGAGCGCAGCACTTCCTCTCCGCCGAACACGTTCGTGCGCCCGCGCGCGGTCGGCCAGCGTCGTCGCGAGCACCGCTCCGCCAGCATCGCCGACGGCGCCGATCAGCCGGTTGTCCTGCTGCGGGACGGTCGGCTCGGTGAACTGCACGTCGTAGGCGATCGTCCTGGCCCCGGACTCGTGGAGGCGGTCGATCACGCGCCCATGCAGCGAACGCGGAAAGCCCAGCAGCGCCAGCTCCGGCTCGAACCGCAGGCCCGCGAGGGTGCGGTCGTCGATCGCGACGACGACCACGTCGTCAGGCGCGGCACGGTCGCCGCGCACCGAATAGCGCAGGTCCACCGTCTGCAGCTCCGGGGCGGTCAACGCACCGGCATGCTGCAGGAGTATCGCCAGCACCGCGGCGGCGATGCCGGTCGCGACGAAGAGCCGCGCGCGCAGGTGCCGCCGGCGTCCCGTCACTTCAGGCCGAGTGGTCGATCAGCGCCCGGAGCTCGTCGAAGTTCTCGAAGAAGATCGCCACGATCCGCGGGTCGAAATGGGTGCCGGACTCGGCGGAGATCTCCGCGAGCGCCTCCTCGATCGACCAGGCGTGCTTGTACGGACGCTCCGAGATCAGCGCATCGAACACGTCGCAGACCGAGCAGATCCGGCCGACGAGAGGGATCTGCTCCCCGGCCAGGCCCTTTGGATACCCGGAGCCGTCCCACCGCTCCTGGTGGGTGAGAGCGATCACCTCCGCCATCCGCACGACGGGCGAGCGGCTCCCAGAGAGCAGGTTCGCGCCGATGGTCGTGTGGGTCTTCATCAGCTCCCACTCGGCCGGGTTGAGCCTGCCCGGCTTCATCAGGATGCTCTCGGGAATCGCGATCTTCCCTATGTCGTGCATGGCAGCCGCGTGGAGCAGCAGCTCCGCGTCCTCCGCGTCAAGCCCGGCGTGCCGGCCGAGAGTCGAGGCGAGGCGGCTCATGCGGGTGATGTGAAGGCCCATGTCGCTGTCACGCGACTCCGCGAGCGAGCTCAGCCGACGGACGACCTCCAGCTGAGCATCGCGCAGATCCTTGGTTCGCTCCTCCACCTTGCGTTCGAGCAGGTCGTTCTGGAGCGTCAGCTGCTCCTTGGTCGCGGTCAACGCCGCGCCCAGGGAGCCGAGCATCTTGCGGGCGGCGGAAGGGTGCTGGTCGAAAACCGCGTCCAGGCTCGACTTCGTGATCTCGACGGCGGACGACTCTTGGACCGCGATGACCGACGCGGAGCGCCGGCACTCGTTCACAGCGGCGAGCTCACCGAAGACCTGGTCGGCCTCGAGCCGGTCGAGGACCACATCGGGGTCGACCGATGGACGCACGACGTGCAGGAGGCCCGAGCGCACGATGTAGAGGGAATCTCCGAGATCCCCCTCGCTGAAGACCACTTCGCCACGATCGAAAGCGCGGCGGCTGGCGCGCGCGCAGACCTCCTCCAGGGCGGGGCCCGGGAGGGACGAAATCATCTCGACGGAGGAGAGCTCCTCCATGCGCACGGGCTCTCCGAGCAGGCTCGGACCGTGGCCTCTCATTGCGAAAAGATCGGCAGTGCAGAGGGGACGCTTGAGAAGCGCTAGCCGGCTGCCACCTCGGCACGGACCAGCTCGGAGAAGGCGGCCGCGAGCTTCTGTGTCACGGGCCCGGGCTCACCGGTCCCGACCGGGTCCCCGTCGAGGCGCACGAGCGGCTGGATCTCGCGTGTCGAGGACGTCAGGAAGATCTCCTCGGCCGCCTTCAGCGCCAGCGGCCGGATCGGGGGCTGGACGGCGGGCATTCCGATGTCGTGGGAGAGGGCGATGACCCGTTCGCGCGTGATCCCCAGCAGGCAGCCCGAGCCCGGCGGCGGCGTCTCCAGGCGCCCGTCCAGCACGATGAAGACGTTGGCGGTCGTCGCCTCGACGATCTCCCCGGCGGTGTTGAGCAGCAGCGCCTCGTCGGCTCCACGCTCGTGCGCTTCCCGCTGGGCCATCAGCGAGTCGGCGAGGCCGATGGTCTTCACGGCGGCCAGCGGCCCCGACTCGTCGTGCCTGACGGTGCCGGAGATGATGGCCGAGGCCGTCGGAGGCCACGGGACCATCTGGCGCGCGGTGACCAGGAAGGTCGGCGGTCCGGGGCCACGCGTGAGGCCCGGCGGCCCGGGCCCGCTCGTCAGGGTCGCGCGGACGCGCGCGTCAGCGAGGCCGTTTGCCTCGAGGACTGCTCGCACCGCCTCCTCGAAGCGCTCCACCGGCGGGGCTTCTATCCCAAGAGTCGCCGCTCCGGCGGCCAGCCGCTCGCCATGCTCGCCCACGGCGAACGGAACGCCGTCGTAGGAGCGCAGCGTCTCGAATACTCCGTCTCCGGCCAGGAAGCCGTGATCCCCGGGTGCGATGCAGGCCTCGTCCTCCTCCACCACCCGGCCGTTGAGCCACGCCCGGGCCCGGCCGCCCGAGGCGCTCAGCGCGCCGCTCCGGCCGGCTCGGGTGAGCGTCCCCGGGGCCCGCGGATCAGTACCTCCGGGCGCTCGAGGCTCGCGGCTCCGGCCGCTGCCAGCAACCGCGCGGCCTTATGCTCGGTCTCGGCCCATTCCGCGGCGGGGTCCGAATCGGCCACGACCGCGCCGCCGGCGTGCAGGTGCAGGCGCCCGCGCTCGGCGACGAACGTCCTGATCGCGACCGACAGCTCGAGCCGCGGACCGGGCCCGAAGTGCCCGATGGCGCCGCAGTAGGGGCCACGCCGGACCGGCTCCAGCTCGTCGATCAGCTCGAGGGCGCGGATCTTGGGAGCGCCGGTCACCGAGCCCGGCGGGAACGTCGCCCGCACGACGTCCTGGACGGAGACCGACTCGTCGACCTCCGCTCGCACCTCGGAGACCAGGTGGTGCAGCCCCGGGTGGCGCTCCACGTCCCAGAGGCCGGTGACCTCGACGGTCCCGAACCGCGCCACGCGTCCGAGATCGTTCCGCGCCAGGTCCACGATCATCACGTTCTCGGCCTTGTCCTTCGCGCTGGCGCGCAGCTCACGGGCAAGCGCCTCGTCGAGCGCGGGGTCGGGGTTGCGCGGCCGCGTGCCCTTGATCGGCCGCGTCTCGAGGACCTTGCCGGTGCGCCGCAGGAACCGCTCCGGCGAGGCGGAGACCAGGTCTGCGCCGCCGAGCCGCACGAGCGCGGCGAACGGCGCCGGGCTTGACCGGCGCAGCCGCGAATACAGCGCGAACGGATCGTCGTCCCAGGCTGCGGAGAGGCGACGCGAGAGGTTCACCTGGAACACGTCTCCGGCGCGGATGTACTCGATGGCGCGCTCGACCGCGCTCTCGTATGCGTCACGCTCGAGGGAGCTGTCCCACCCGGCCACCGGTGTGTGCGGACCAGGCTGCTGGGCTTCGTCGCGCTGCTCGCGCGAGCGCCCGCTCGAGGTGCCGGGCGGAGCTGTCGCCGCAGAGGGTCACTCGCCGGGCGGCGTGGTCGAACTCGAGCCAGGCCTCGTAACGGCCGAGCGCCAGCGGCGGCAGGCCGGTGTCGTCGCCGGCGATCCGCGGGAGCCGCTCGATCTGGCGCCCGAGGTCATATGAGAGCCATCCGGCCCACCATCCGTCGCCGGCAGAGTCCAGATCGGCGAGGCCGGTCGTGCGGACCTCGGACGGCGCGGCGGACAGGTAGGACCGGCGGCCGAGATCGCCGAAGCCGGGCCCGCTCTCGAGCAGCACCAGGCCGGGCTCGTCTCGCAGAGCCAGGGCGACGGACAGGGGCTCCCGCCACGACAGGGACATGCCCCGATTATCCCGCAGCGATCAGGACGACTCCGGTCAGCGCCACCGCCACGCCGACCTGTGCCAGCCTGTGCGGGCGCTCGTGCAGGACGAGAGCCGCGAGTGTGACGGTAGTCAGCGGATACAGCGACGCCACCACCGAGACGAGGCTCACGAGTCCCTGTGTCGCGGCCAGCCCGAAGAGGAGGTTGGCGCCGACGTCCAGTGTCCCGACCAGGAGCAGAGCCGGCACGTCCCGGCGCCCGGCCCGCACGGGCGTCCGCAACGCCAGAGCCGCGGCGGTCAGAAGGGTCACGCCGGTGATCCGGTTGACCAGCAGCGCCCATCCGATGTCCGCGTCCACGGCGCGGTCGATCCCGACGAAGAAGAAGCCGAAGCCGAGTGCCGAGATCACGGCGAGGCCGGCGCCGCGGGCCGAGGGGCCCGAGATTGCCGCGCCCTCCTCGCGCGAGGCCAGCACCACGCCGCCCAGCGCGAGGATGAGCCCGGCCATCTGGATCGCCGCCGGCCGGTCCCCCGTCGCCAGGCCGACCAGCACGGGCACCACCGCCGCGCACGCCGAGATCGGCGCGACCACGCCCATGTTCCCCACGGCGAGCCCGCGGTAGAAGGCGGCCAGCCCGATCACGCCGGCGACCCCCGAGAGGGCGGCGAACACCGCGAAGTCGCCCCCGGGCGGCCCCTCGCCCCTGATCGCCACGAACAGCGCGGTCAGAGTCAGGCCCGTGAGCTGTGTCGCCACGAGCACGTTCAGCAGTGGCAGCGAGCGGCTCTTGAGGCCGCCGATGAAGTCCGCCGTTCCCCAGGCGACGCTGGAGGTCAGGCCAAGGGCGAGCGCGAACATCCCCGAATAATTAGGCCCTTCGGGCCTCGCATGCTGGTGGCGTCGTCTGACGCCTCCACCCCGGACTAATTTAGGGTGTGCGCCTTCATGAGCCTCGTAGTGGTCGGATCGATCGCCTTTGACGCCGTGCGCACGCCCTTTGGCGAGCGCGACCGGATGCTGGGCGGATCTGCCACCCACTTCTCGCTGGCGGCCAGCTTCTTCACCGACGTGCGCGTCGTCGGCCCGGTGGGTGACGACTTCACAGAGGCGGAGTACGAGGTCCTGCGTGGCCGCGGCGTGAACACCGACGACATCGAGCACATCGCCGGCGGCAAGACGTTCTTCTGGCGCGGCCACTACGACTACGACCTCAACACGGCTCACACCGACGACACGCAGCTGAACGTCTTCGGGGACTTCGAGCCGAAGCTCTCGGAGGATTCGCGCTCGAGCCGCGCACTGTTCCTCGCCAACATCCAGCCCCAGCTCCAGATCCAGGTGCGCGAGCAGTGCAACGGAGCCGGCCTGAGCGGCCTCGACTCGATGAACCTCTGGATCGACACGGCGCGGGACGCGCTGCTCGCCGCGATCGGCTCCGTCGACGTCGTCCTGATGAACGACGCCGAGCTGCGGCAGCTGACGAAGGAGCCCAACCTGCTGCGCGCAGCGCGCAAGGTGATGGAGAACGGGCCTCGCATGGTCGTCGCCAAGCAGGGCGAATACGGCGCCGCCCTCTATACACCTGACGGATTCTTCGCCCTCCCCGCCTATCCCCTGGAGGACGTCCGCGACCCGACCGGCGCGGGCGACAGCTTCGCCGGAGGCTTCCTCGGCTACCTCGACGCGCGCCACGACCAGGAGCTGAGCGAGCCCATCCTGCGCCGCGCGATGGCCTACGGATCCGTGATGGCCTCGTTCAACGTGGAAGAGTTCGGCACCGAGCGGGTGCAGCGCCTGACGCACGAAGAGGTGAACGACCGCTTCGAGGAGTTCCGCCGCATGACACACCTGGAGGGCGCACCCATCGCGGCGCGGTAGGCTTTGCCCGATGGCGACTGAGCAGACCGTCAACCGCGACGGCGTAGGGTCCCCCAAGGACGCTCGCGACGTTCTCAGCGTCACCGACGAGCGGACCGGCGACACCTACGAGCTGCCGATCACGGACGGCACCATCCGGGCCGCCGAGCTGCGCCAGATCAAGGTGTCGGACGACGACTTCGGCCTGATGTCGTACGACCCCGCGTTCCTCAACACCGCTTCCTGCCGAAGCGCCATCACCTGGATCGACGGGGACAAGGGCGAGCTTTGGCATCGTGGCATTCCGATCGAGCAGCTGTGCGAGCACAGCACCTATCTCGAGGTCGCCTACCTGCTGATCTACGGCGAGCTGCCGACCGAGGACCAGCTCGCGCAGTGGGTGCACGACATCACCATCCACACCTTCGTCCACGAGAACATCAAGAAGTTCGTGGAGGGCTTCCGCTACGACGCCCACCCGATGGGGATGCTGCTCGCCTCGGTCGGCGCGCTGTCGACCTTCTACCCCGAGGCGAAGCACATCAAGGACCCGGAGGAGCGCTACCTCGCGACGATCCGCTTGATCGCGAAGATGCCGACGCTGGCGGCATTTGCGTACCGGCACAACCGCGGCCTGCCGTACGTCTATCCGGACAACGACCTCCGCTATCCCGGCAACTTCCTCTCGATGCTCTTCAAGATGACCGAGCTCAAGTACGAGCCGGACCCGCGCCTGGCGAAGGCGCTCGACGTCCTGTTCATCCTGCACGCCGACCACGAGCAGAACTGCTCTACGAACGCTGTGCGCGCCGTCGGCTCGTCCCAGGTCGATCCCTACTCCGCGGTCGCAGCCGGAGTCGCCGCTCTCTACGGCCCCCTGCATGGCGGGGCCAACGAGGCGGTGCTGGGCATGCTCGCGCGGATCGGGAGCACCGACAAGATCCCCGAGTTCCTCGAGGGCGTGAAGCGCGGCGACGAGCGGCTGATGGGATTCGGCCACCGCGTCTACAAGAACTACGACCCCCGCGCGCGGATCATCAAGAAGCATGTCGACGAGGTGCTCGAGGTTACGGGGATGAACCCGCTGCTCGAGATCGCGGTCGAGCTGGAGAAGCGCGCGCTCGACGACGACTACTTCACGAGCCGCAAGCTCTACCCGAACGTCGACTTCTACTCAGGGCTGATCTACCAGGCGCTGCAGATCCCGACCGACATGTTCACGGTCATCTTCGCAATCCCGCGCACCGCGGGCTGGGTCTCGCAGTGGCTCGAGATGGTGGACGACTCCGAGCAGAAGATCGCCCGCCCGCGCCAGATCTATACGGGTGGCGGGCCGCGGGATTACGTAGCCATCGAAGATCGGAAGTAGGCGGTGGAGTTCTGCGGTCTGCCGTCTCCGGTCTCCGGTCTCCGGTCTAGATATACCCGCGCGTTTGCGCTGCCTCGACCACCCGGTTGATTCCCACCTCGTAGGCCGCCTGGCGCATCGTGAGGTCGCGCTCGCGGGCCAGGGCGTCGACCTCGCGGAAGGCGCGGCGCATGATCGTGCCGAGCTTGTCGTTGATCTCGCGCTCCTCCCAGCGGAAGTGCTGCATGTTCTGCACCCACTCGAAGTAGGAGACGACCACGCCGCCGGCGTTCGCCATCACGTCGGGGATCACGTAGATCCCGCGCTCGTTCAGCATGTCGTCGGCGCCGGGCGTGGTCGGGCTGTTTGCGCCCTCGAGCAGCATCCGGCACTGGAGCTTGTCGACGTTCCCCTCGTGGATCATTCCCCCCAGCGCGGCGGGCAGGAATACGTCGCAGGGGATCTCCATGAGCTCGTCGGCGCTGATGGCCTCGGTACCGGGGAACTCCGGCAGCCGCCCGCCCTCCTGGATGAACTCCGCCAGCTTGTTCGTGTCGATGCCGGCGTCGCTGCGGATCGCGCCGTGCTGGTCCGAGACGCCGATGATCGTGACGCCGAGCTGCTGCAGGATGCGCGCCGCCCAAGCTCCGACGTTGCCGAATCCCTGGACGACGGCGGTGCAGTCCGGAGGTGAGAGCCCGATCTTCGGAGCGGCCTCGCGGAACATGAACACGAGTCCCCGCCCGGTCGCCGACTCGCGCCCGTAGGAGCCTTCGAGGGAGATCGGCTTGCCGGTGACGATCGCCGGCGTGTTGCCGTTGAGGCGGCCGTACTCGTCCATCAGCCACGCCATCACCTGCGCGTTGGTGTTGACGTCGGGCGCCATGATGTCGCGGTTCGGCCCGAGGATCTTGTGGATCTTGCTCATGAAGGAGCGGGTGATCTTCTGCAGCTCGTCCTTGCCGATCTTGTCGCCCGGGCAGTCGACACCGCCCTTCGCGCCGCCGTAGGGGATACCGACGATCGCGGTCTTCCAGGTCATCAGCATCGCGAGCGCCCGCACGGAGTCCAGGTCGACCTCCGGGTGGTAGCGCAGGCCACCCTTGTATGGACCGCGCGCGCCGTTGTGCTGCACGCGGTACCCGGAGAAGACGTGGATCTTCCCGTCCGGGAACCGGACCGGGATCTGCACGCGGATCTCGCGATAGGAGGTGCGGAGAACCTCGCGCACGTCGTCGGGAATGCCGCCCCGCTCGCAGACGTCGTCGAAGTAGTGCTGGACGATCTCGATGTCCGAGACCGCCGAGCGGCCCCCTGCGCCGTTGGCGGCTGCCGCCGCGGCCGGGGCCTCGCCGCCGCCCACGCGCTGTCCTGTCCTCAGCTCCGCCACGTTCCTCCCGCGGCCAGTCTCCCACAGATCCAGGGATGTGGAAGGGAATCCGACACGGAAAGAGATGGAGCATGCCGGGCTCGAACCGGCGACCTCCGCGTTGCAAACGCGGCGCTCTCCCAACTGAGCTAATGCCCCGTGCGTCGATTCTAGGGCTAGCCCCTCCCCGAGCCGGATGGCGAACTGAACTAGAGTCCAACTCGTCCATCCGACAGCAGGGGGAGAGATGAGCGCGACCACGACGCTGAGCACCGAGCAGCGCCAGAAGTTCGACCGCGACGGCTATCTGGTCCTCGAGGACATCGGGGTGTCCGAGGACGTGATCGATTCGATCGTCAGCGATCTGGACGGCATGTACCGGGACGACATCGAGCTGTACACCGACGAGCACGGGGTCGTCTACGGAGTCGGGCGGATCCTGCAGGCATTCCTGGTCAACGAGAACATCAAGCGCCTCGCGCTCAACCCGTCGGTGCTCTCGGCGCTCCAGGAGCTCTACGGCCGCAAGCCGCTTCCGTTTCAGACGATCAACTTCCCGCGCGGCACGCAGCAGGCTCCGCACTCCGACACGATCCACTTCAACTCGGACCCGCCCGGTCTCATGGCCGGCGTGTGGGTGGCGTTCGAGGACATCGACATGGACAACGGGCCGCTCGTGTACTACCCGGGCAGCCACAAGCTCCCTGAGCTGCGCATGCAGGACCTCGGCCTTGCTCCGGGCGGGGAGCACTATCCCGAGTACGAGGCAAAGCTGACCGAGTACGTCCAGGAGAAGGGGCTCGAGCCGGAATACGGCACGATCGCCAAGGGCCAAACCCTGATCTGGCATGCCAACCTGCTCCACGGCGGCGCCCCCCAGCGCGACATGTCACGCACGCGCAACAGCCAGGTGACGCACTACTTCTTCGAGGGCTGCCGGTACTGGACGCCGCTGCTGAGCGACGACGAGCACACGCAGTGGCGCGATCCCCAGTGGATCGAGTAGCGCTGCCGGCGGCGCGAGCGACGCGGCAGGACAGGGCAGGCAGGGAGGTCGTGCCGTTTCGTGCGTCATCGGTGCGTCTCCCACGCACTTCGTGACGCTTGCGGCACCGCTTCGCACCCGCCGGTGGACGTGGCGTGACTTGAGCCCGTTATACGGGTCGAAGTGACACCACGTCCGGGCGCCTCCGGCTGCGTGCTGTCGGGGCCGATCCGCTCCTAAACCGCATATTTGCAGGGCTTTTCTGATCCCTGGCGATCGGGGTCAGGCGGCGCGTGCGCCGCTATAGTGGGCAGCAGTGGATTGGTGGCGCGGAGCGCCTGGCGACAAGGATGGGCAACACCTGATGGCCATCGTCGGACCTCCTCGACGGGCAACGCAACTCGCCGCAATGGCGGCAACGATCACCGGGATCGCGGTCCTCGGCCTCTGCACGCCGGCGAACGCCGCGTCGCCGTCGTTCGACTACAGCCCTCAGCCGGCGCTGACGGGCCTCGAAATCACGTTCGAGTCCCACGATGCCACCGGGCAGATCGACTGGGACTTCAACGGTGACGGAGTGGTCGACGCGACCGGCGCCAACCCTACTTTCACGTACATGCGGCCGGGCGTCGTACCACGTAAAGATGTTCGCGGGCGCCGACCCCGCGGTCGAGCAGGACGTGATCGTCGGGCAGCTGCTGGCCCCGTTCGTCACGTTCCCCGCGGCTCCGCTCGCCGGGCAGGACGTCCTGCTGGTGTACGGAGGCCAGAGCAACCAGACGGTGCCGATCGAGCGCTACGACTGGGAGCTGGACGGCGACAACGACTTCAACGACGCCAGCGGGATCGTGCTGCACCGGACCTTCCCCCTCCCGGGTGACTACCTCGTCGGGCTCAAGGTGACCGACAAGGAGGGCGCCTTCGGCAGCGAGTTTCGCGAGATCCACGTCCGCTCCGCCATCATCGGGCCGCCCATATCGCTGCGCCTGCTGAACCCCTTCCCGATCATCCGCATCACGGGCCGGGTCACGAAGGCGGGGGCGCACATCCGGCGGCTGACCGCTCAGGCCCCGATCGGCGCGCAGGTGACGGTCCTGTGCCGCGGCAGGGGCTGCCCGTTCAAGACCTCCACCAGAGTCGCCCGCCGGTCCAAGAAAGGGTCGTCCACGTCCACCACGGCAATGGTGCGCTTCCGCAAGATGGAGCGCCGGCTGCTGCGCGGCGGCTCGAAGGTCACGGTCTCGGTCACTCGCCCGGGCTGGATCGGGAAATACACGCAGTGGACGATCCGCAAGTCCAAGCCGCCGAAGCGCCGCGATCTCTGCCTGACCCCGGGGGCGCCCTCGCCGGCCGCCTGCCCGACCTCGTGAACCGGCTTTCGTGGAACGAGTACCCCGTGATGGCCGCTGTCGCGGCCGTTGCCGGCATCGCCATTTTCCTGCTGCTCCAGACCCTCGGTGGCGGACCGGCAGGCGAGCAGCCGCTGAGGCGGGCCGAGCCGGCGAGCGCCACCGTCGCTTCCCCGCCGCTGCCCTCCCAGGTCGAGGCCGCCCGCCAGGACCGCGCCCACCAGCGGGCGGTGGCAAAGCGCCGGGCCAGGGCGCGGGCGCGCCGCGCCGCCGCGGCAGCCGCAGCCGTGCCCGCGGCAACGCCGCGCGACTACTCGGCCGGGAACACCGAATCGCAGCAGCCATATGACAGTGGCCGGCAGCAGAGCACCGGCCAGCAGCAGCAGCCGGCGCCGAACCTCAACCCGGCGCCGACGCCCAAGTCGAAGCCGAAGCAACCCGCGCGCAGCCCCGGCCGCAGCTTCGACGACTCGGGCTGACTCGCCGTCAGACTGGTCCAGGGACCTTAAGTCCGGGGGCTGCGCAGCCGATGCAAGCCACCGAAGATGGATCTTCGCACGCGCATTCGTCCGTGGGCAGCTCGCCTGCTCGTCCTCGCCTGCGCGGTCGTGGCCCCGGCCGCGGTCGCGACGCCGTCTGCCCTCGCCGCCTTCAGCTTTCAGGCGAAATGGGGTGACCCGGGCGCCGGCGACGGCCAGCTGAGCAACCCCACCGGCCTCGACGTCGACGAGCTCGACGACGTCTACGTCGCCGACTTCGGCAACAACCGCATCCAGAAGTTCAGCTCCGACGGTGACCCTCTCGGCCTCCCCTGGGGGAGCACGGGCTCGGCCGGCGGCCAGTTCGTGAACCCCTACGACGTCGCCGTAGACGGCTCCGGAAACGTGTTCGTCGCGGACGGCGGAAACAACCGCGTGCAGGTATTCACGACGTCCGGCGGCTTGATCGGCGAGTTCGGCACGACCTGCCCTTCGCCCGACCCCGCCCAATGTGGGCCGGGAGAGTTCAACATCCCGACCGCGCTCGCAATCGACGGGTCCGGCAACGTGCTGGTCGCTGACTGGGGCAACAACCGGATCCAGAAGTTCCAGCCGGATGGCACGTTCCTCGACGAATGGGGAACCCCCGGCACTGGCGACGGCCAGTTCCAGAACCCCGCTGGAATCGAGGTCGACAGCACGGGCAACATCTACGTCGCGGACTACAACAACCACCGCGTCCAGAAGTTCGACTCCGCAGGCGGCTACCTCGGCCAGTGGGGCACTGAGGGCACGGCCAACGGCGAGTTCCAGAACCCGACCGGGATCAGCACGGACGGGTTCGACAACGTCTTCGTGGTGGACTCCCACAACAACCGTGTCCAGGAGTTCAACTCCGCGGGCACCTTCATCGCCAAGTTCGGCACCAGCGGCACCGGAAGCGGGCAGATGTCCGCACCCTGGGGCATCGCAGACGGCTCGCTGTCCACGCTCTTCGTGAGCGACTCGGGCAACAACCGCATCGAGCGCTTTGGCGACACGCTCGCCGGCGGCACGGTCCGCAAGAGCGGGTCGCGCCTGGTCTTCCAGGCACGCGCCGGGAAGGCCAACAACGTCACGGTCACGCAGGCGGGCAGCATCTTCACCTTCACCGACACCGCCGACGCAGTGCTGGCCGGTGCTGGGTGCTCCATCACCGGCCCGACCAGCGCCACGTGCGCAGCGGCCGGCGTCAGCTCCATGCGGCTCAAGCTCGACGACATGGACGACACCGCGGTCAACACGACCTCCACCCCCGCGACGCTCGACGGCGGGCTGGGCGACGATCACCTGACGGGCGGCAGCGACGACGACATCCTGATCGGTGACCTCGGCGACGACGCGCTCGGCGGCGGCGGAGGCCTCGGCGATACGGCCAGCTACGCCGGCGCCCCCTCCGCGGTGACGGTCAGCCTCAGCGTCCCCGGCTCTCAGGACACCGGAGGCGCCGGCTCGGACACCCTGACCGGCGTGGAGAACCTGACCGGCTCCTCACAGGGCGACACGCTGACCGGCGACGCAGGAGACAACGTCCTCGACGGCGCGAGCGGCTCCGACACGCTGCGCGGCAACACCGGCAACGACACGCTCACCGGCGGGCAGGGCACGGCGGACCTCGCCACCTACGCGGGCGCCGCAAGTGCGGTCGACGTCGACCTCTCGGACACCACCTCGCAGGCGACCGGCGGCGCGGGCAGCGACACGCTTTCGGGCGTCGAGGACCTGACCGGCTCCTCGCACGACGACATCCTCTCCGGCGACGGCGGATCGAACACTCTTGACGGAGCTGCGGGCAACGACCGGCTGTTCGGCGGCCAGGGCAGCGACGTGCTCGACGGCAGCGTCGGCACCGCGGACATCGTGACCTTCGCGGGCTCGAGCACCCCGATCACCGCGAATCTGACCGTCTCGGGAGCCCAGGCGACCGGAGCAGGATCGGACACCCTTGCAGCCGTCGAGGGGCTCACGGGCGGCTCGCAGAACGACACGCTGACCGGCGACGACGGCCCCAACCCGCTGAACGGCGGCCCGGGCGACGACACGCTGGCGGGAGGGCTCGGCGACGACACCCTCACCGGCGGCTCGGGAGCGCACGACGTGGCCAACTACGCATCGGCTCCGGACGCGGTGACGGTCGACCTCTCGATCCTCACGCCTCAGGACACTGTCTCAGCCGGGACCGATACCCTCGCGACGGTCGAGGGTCTGCGTCGGCTCCGACGGGGACGACACGCTCGCCGGCGACGGCGGGTCCAACAGCCTGGACGGAGTGCTCGGCGACGACCTGCTGCGCGGCAACGGCGGCGACGACACCATCGACGGAGGAGCCGGCGAGGACACGGCCGACTACTCGACCGCCCCTTCGGGCGTGGCCGTGGACCTGTCCCGGCAGGGTGCCCAGCCCACGGGGGGCGCCGGCTCGGACTCGCTGGCCGCGATTCAGAACCTGATCGGCAGCCCACACGCCGACACGCTCGTATCCGGGCCCGGATCGAACGTCATCGACGCCGGAGATGGAGACGACATCGTCCAGACGGTGGACAGCGACGCCGACGAGGCGATCTGCGGCGCGGGCAACGACTCTGCGAACGCCGACACCCTCGACTCCGTCGACCCGGACTGCGAGACCGTCACGCTCAGCACGCCCGGTGGTGGCGGTGGCGGTGGTGGTGGAGGCGGAGGCGGGAGCCCCGCCCCGGGCCCGCCGGACCGGACCGCTCCTTCGTTCTCGGGCCTCAGGGTGCCGAGCATGCGCGCCGGCGTGGGCGCGGCGATCACCTTCATCTCATCCGAGCCCGGACGGATCACGCTCAAGTTCGAGCGGGTCCAGATCGGCCGGCGCGTGCGCAGCAAGTGCGTGCGCGCGACGAAGCGCAACAAGACGAAGCCCACCTGCCGTCGTTATCTGAACGCCGGCACGCTCACCGCGACGATTGCAGCCGCCGGGCAGGGGGCGCTCATGTTCCCGGGCCGGATCAATGGCCGGCCGCTGAAGGCGGGCCCCTACCGGGTGACCGCTTACGTCAGCGACCTGGCGGGCAACCGGTCACGCCTGCTGAGCACGAAGTTCGCCATCCTGCGGTAGGCAGCATTGGGCCGCTTCTCCCCCAGTAACCTCGCGACGCGAAGGCTGCAGCCGCTCCAGCGGTCAGTCGTGGTCGACGGAGCGACCATCGCTCTGGCGGCGGGTGCCGTCTACGGGCTCCTCGTCGATCGCGCTGTCGCCGCGGTCGCGCAGGATCCCGGACCGCTAGCGGTCGCCCCCTGCGTCGCCGCCATCGCGATGCTCGCCTTTTGCGGCTGGATCGCCGCACTCACCGGCCGGCGTCCCGACGGAGGCATCTCGCTGGCGCTGACCGGCCTTGCGGTCGCCACGTTGGCCTCGACCTACGCGGCCCTGCTGGGCGCGCAGGGCAAGCCCGGTGCCGCGGTGGGGCTCGCCGGCGGCTGGCTCGTCGCAGCCGTGCTCGTCTGCGCGGGCGCATCGCTTCCCGCGGAAGCTCACCCAGCCTCGCTGGACGGCGCCAAGCGCCTCAGGTCGACTTCGTTCGCAGCCGGCGTGTCGCTCGCGGTGATGGCCGCCGCCGGGGCGATTCCGGTCGATGCGGCCTGCGTGGTCGCAGCCGCAGCCGCCGTCGTGACGGTCATCGTCCGCGCTCGTCTCTCCTACGCGGAGAACGTCGACAGCTACATGCAGGCCCGGCACGAAGCCCAGACCGACGCGCTCACCGGGCTCGGCAACAGGCGGAAGCTGATGACCGACCTCCAGCACGAGCTGCGCGGAGCGACGACGCGGTCTCCCCGCGTGCTGGCGCTCTTCGACCTCGACGGGTTCAAGCGCTACAACGACACCTTCGGGCATCCGGCCGGTGACACGCTGCTGATCCGCCTCGGAGCCAACCTCGGCCGCGCCATCGGCCCGTATGGCAGCGGCTATCGCCTCGGCGGCGACGAGTTCTGCGTGCTCGTGACCCGTGGCGGCGCCTCCGCCAAGACGGTGATCGGCCTGGCCGCCGCAGCGCTGTCCGACCATGGCGGCGGATTCGCGGTGAAGGCCTCGCACGGCGCCGTGATGCTTCCGCACGAGGCTCGGGATGCGGCCGGCGCGATCCTGGTCGCGGACCAGCGCATGTACGCGCACAAGGAGAGCCGTCGCGCCTCGGCCACGCGCCAGACCCGCGACATCCTCCTGCAGGTGCTGAGCGAGCGCGCACCCGACCTCGGCGCCCACATCAAGGAGGTCGCGATGATGGCGCGCGGAGTCGGAACACGCCTGGCGCTCGAGTCGCGAGGAGCTGGACGAGGTCGTCCGCGCGGCGGAGCTGCACGACGTCGGCAAGATGGCGGTGCCCGACGAGGTGCTGAACAAGCCCGGCCCGCTGACCGACGAGGAATGGAACTTCATCCGCCAGCACACGATCGTCGGTGAGCGGATCCTGAGCGCCGCGCCGGCACTGACGCCGGTCGCCAAGCTCGTGCGCGCCAGCCACGAGCGCTGGGACGGCGCCGGCTACCCCGACGGGCTCGCCGGTGATGAGATTCCGCTCGGCGCCCGCATCGTTGCCGTCTGCGACGCGTTCCACGCGATGACCGCCGCACGTCCGTACCGGACGCCGCTTCCCGTCGATGAGGCGATCGGGGAGCTACAGCGCAACGCAGGCGTCCAGTTCGACCCCGAAGTCGTGAAGGCCTTCGTCGACGAGCTGTCGGCAATGGCGGTGCGCACCCGCGCCGCCGCCGCGGCCCGGTAGGCCACCGCCTACCGCCTGCCGCCTACCGCCTACCTACCTGACGGCGGCGAAGCCGCGATCGAGCACCCGCTCCGCCTGGTCCCCGGCGTCGTAGGAGTGCAGCAGCACGACTCCCAGCTCCGTCGAGCCGCGCCGGGCGGTGGCGACGATCGTCTGCCCGGCCCGGTCGGTGTATCCGGTCTTCAGTCCCGTCGCGCCACGGTAGTGCGTCCGCACGAGCGGATTGTGGTTGTAAAGGAACAGGCGGCCGCCCTTGATCGGGAACTTCAGGATCGCCTCATCCCGGCGAACGATGCGCCGGATCCGCCGGTGATGGAGATCGGCTCTTGCGATCGCGGCGAGGTCTGCGGCGCAGGAATGATTCCCCTGGTCCTCGAGCCCGTGCGGGGTCGTGAACCGCGTGCACGAGAGCCCCATCTCCCTGGCTCGGCGATTCATGCCGGCGACGAACGCCGGCACGGTGCCCGAGACGTGCTGGGCGAGCGCGACGGCGGCGTCGTTGCCGGAGACCAGCAGCAGGCCGTTCATCAGCGCCTCGAGCTGGACCCGCTTCCCCTTCGGCAGCACACCCACGGCAGACCCCGGCGTGTGGGTCGCGCGCCTCGTGATCCGCACTCGCTCGTGAGCATCGTGCTCGACCGCCAGCAGCGCGGTCATCATCTTCGTGAGGCTGGCGATCGGGAGGCGTCGCTCCGGAGCCAGCCGCCAGAGGACGCGCCCGGTGCGTACGTCGAACAGCAGCCCGGCCCGTGGCGCGCGCCCGAAATGGACATGCATGATGTCCGGCTTGGAGAGGTCGACCGCGAAGCGGGTGCTGCCCTCCTCGGCGCGGACGGCCCGGCCGGCGCCTGCCGCCCCGTCGAGCAGGGGCTTCGGGGTCGCGGCTCCGGACTGCACCGGGCCCGAGCTGGTTCCCGAGTCATTGCCGAGCTCGCTTGCGAGTGCCAGAGGCACCCCGACCACGACGGCCAGGAGCGCGACGGTGAGAGCCGCCCGCCACGGCAACGCGCGGCGGCGGCTCACGCCGCTGGTCAGCAGCGGCGGCGCCTCGCGATCGAGGGTGCCGGTGCCGTTGCGCTGAGCGCGCCGGAGCTCGCGGGCCCTGCGGCGCCGTGCTCGCTCGCGTTCAGTAGACCGGATAGCGCGGTCCTCCTCCCGTGTACGTCCGGCTGCGTCGGGTTGCGAACAACTTGATCGTGGCGAGCCCGAACAGGAACCCGCCGATGTGAGCGTAGTATGCGACCCCGCCGCCACCGAGATCCCCCGGCGAGGAGAGCTGCTGCACGGCCGGCAGGAACTGCAGGAATATCCATATGCCGAGCAGGATCATGGCTGGAATCTCCACGATGAACACGAACAGCGCAAAGATCAGGGTAAGCACCCGGGCACGCGGATAAAGGAGCGCGTAGCCGCCGAGGACCGCCGCGATGGCGCCGCTGGCCCCCACTGTGGGCGTCGTCGACCCCGCCGACAGAAGCACGTGCGTCAGCGTGGCGACCACTCCCCCGACCAGGTAGAAGATCACGAACCGGAAGCGGCCCATCGCGTCCTCGATGTTGTTCCCGAACACCCATAGGAACAGCATGTTGAAGGCGATGTGGAGCCAGCCGCCGTGCATGAACATCGATGTCAGCAGGGTGAGATAGGCGGGCGCCTCGCGGACGTGCTTGACGGGAACGCCCTCCTGGCGGGCCTCTTGGGCGAGCGCCGTTCCCTGGCAGACCACGGTGTCGCCACCGCCCGTCGTGGGCGCCAGGCCGCAGTCACGGTCGGGGTGCTCGATCCGGTACGGGATCGCCCCGTAGCCCACCACGGGCGCCGAGGCGACGTTGTCCCCGGCCGACAGTGAGAACGACGGCCCCTGCAGGAACAGGAAGACGAACACGTTGATCGCGATGATCACCGCCGTCACCACCGGGAAGCGGTCGGTGGGAAGGTTGTCCCTGAGCGGGATCAAGAATTACTTCAGGGTGCGACGTAGGGAGCTCGCGACCGAGGAGCGCCAGGCACAGGCAGCGGCGAAGCCGCCGATATTCCCCAGACGCTGCGCGGACCGGTACCTGTTCGTCGGCGTGATACGAGCTGCGCACGAGCGCACCGGAGGCGACGGACTCGAAGCCCATGGCGTAGGCGGCCCGCTCGATCTCGGCGAACTCACCGGGCTCCCAGTAGCGGACCACCGGAAGGTGGTCGCGGGACGGCCGCAGATACTGCCCCACCGTGAGAACCTGGACTTCGTGCTCGCGCAGGCGCTCCAGCGCGGCCAAGAGCTCGTCCATCGTCTCGCCGAGGCCGACCATCAGCCCCGATTTGGTTATGACCTCGCTGTCCATCCCGCGGGCGTTCAGCAGGACCCGGCACGAGCGCAGGAAGTCCGAGCCGCGGCGCGCCAGCGGGTACAGTCGCGGCACGGTCTCGACGTTGTGGTTGAAGACGTCCGGCCGCGCGTCGATCACGCGCGCCAGCGGCATCTCCTGGCCGCGGAAGTCGGGAGTCAACACCTCGACGGCGCAGGCGGGCGCCCGGTGGCGGATCGCACGGATCGTGTGGACGAAGGCGCCCGCGCCGTAGTCCGGCAGGTCGTCGCGGTCGACCGACGTCACGACGCAGTGCCGCAGGCCCATCTGCTTGACGGCATTGGCGACCCGCAGGGGCTCGGCGCGGTCCACCAGGCTCGGCACGCCCGACTTGACGTTGCAGAAGCCGCAGCGGCGCGTGCACACGTCCCCGAGGATCATGAACGTCGCGGTGCCGCGCTCCCAGCACTCACCGATGTTCGGGCAGTTGGCCTCCTCGCAGACCGTGTGGAGACCCTGGCTCCGCATCAGGTGCTTGAGGTTGCGATACACGGGGCCGCCGGGCGCCTTCACCTTCAGCCAGGGCGGCTTGCGCTCGCGGAAGTCGAGCGTTCCGCTGCCATCGCCGCTCGAGCCGCCGGGGCGCGCACGCGAGCGCGTCACGTGTGACGTGGGAGCACTCATGCGACCTCCGCCACCAGCCCCAGCTGCTCCGTCGGGACCTCGACAAGCCGCCGCCCGAGCGCGTCCGCCAGCTCGCCGGCCGCTACCTGCGCGAACGGACCGACCTCCTGCATCGCACGCTTCTCGCGAGTCACCGAAGTAACGCGGCAATGCTCGATCCCGCAGGGAACGATCCACTCGAACGGCTGGAGGTCGTTGGAGACGTTGACGGCGAACCCGTGGGTCGTGATTCCGCGGCTGACGTGGATGCCGATCGAGCCGATCTTGCGCGGCTCCGGCGTCCACACGCCGGTCAGTCCCTCACGCGTGCCGGCCTCGACCCCGAAGCGGCCAAGCGCTGCCACCAGCGCCGACTCGAGCAGGCGCACATAGCGGTGCACGTCGTCGCGAAGAGGCCGCAGGCTGACGATCGGGTAGCCGACCAGCTGGCCCGGACCGTGGTAGGTCACCCGGCCGCCCCTGTCGGTCTCCCAGACCTCGATGCCCTGGGCGCGGTACCACTCCTCCCCCATCGGCAGCTCCGAGTCGTCCGAGCGACGCCCGCGCGTGTAGGTGGGCGGGTGCTCCAGGCTGATCAGCACATCGGGGATGCGGCCGTCCTGCCGCGCGGCGTGCAGCTGCCGCTGAAGCGCGAGCGCCTCGCCGTACGGAACCTGGCCCAGCGCGCAGTGCCAGAGATCGGACATCCCGGAAGCCTAGAGCGCCATCGACAACGGCTGCTCGAGCAGCGTCCGGACGCGGGCAAGGAACTGCGCGCCGTCGGCGCCGTAGAGAATCCGGTGGTCGCAGGCCAGCGTCACGCCCATCATCGGGCGGGCGACCACGCGGCCCGAATCGTCCACGACCGCCTTCTGCTGCAGCGCTCCGACCGATAGCAGGGCCGCCTGCGGAGGATTGATCACAGCGGAGAAGTTCGTGACGCCGTACATCCCGAGGTTCGACACCGTGAAGGTCCCCCCCGAGAGCTCCGGAGGCGTGACGGTCCCTTCGCGCACCTTGTTCGCGAGCTCGCGCGCAACGACGGCGATCTCGCCCAGCGACCTGCGGTCGGCATCGAAAATCGTGGGCACGACGAGCGCGTCGCGCGCCGCGACCGCGACCCCGACGTTGACGCGGGAGTACAGCTCGAAGTGGCCGTCGCGGTAGGAGCCGTTGGCACGGGGGAACTCCCGTAACGCGATCGCGCAGGCCTTCACCACCATGTCGTTGTAGGTCGGAGCGGGCCGCTCGTCGCCGGCGATCTTCTTCAGCTGCGAGCGCACGGCGACCGCTTCCGCCATGGCGATCTCGGTCTCCAGATAGAAGTGCGGGACGGTCGCTTTTGACTCGGCCATCCGCCGAGAGACCGTGGCCTGGAGGCGGGAAAGCTCAACAACCTGGACTTCGCCCTTGGCGCTTTCGGGTCCCGGTGGGGAGTCGGCAGTCGGCAGTCGGGAGTCGGCAGATTTTGCCGGCTGCGCCGTTTGAGCCGCCTGACCGGCGGCCGCTTCGACATCGGCTTTGACGATTCGCCCGCCCGGGCCGGTTCCACGTAGCGACTCGAGCTGCACTCGCAATTCGCGCGCCATCCGGCGGGCAACGGGCGAAGCCTTGACACGCCCATCGGGCACGTCTGCCGTCTGCGGTCTGCGGTCTGCGGTCTTTTCTGCCGACTGCCGACTGCCGACTGCCGACTCTTTCTGCCGCCTCTTCCTTCGCGGGCGCTTCATCCTGCTGCGGCGCTGCTCCATTCATCTCATCAGAGCTACCGATCCGCGCAATGACCTCGCCAATCGGCAGCGTGTCGCCCTCGGCCGCCACTACTTCCACGAGGACGCCGTCGTCGAGGGACTCGTAGGTCATGTTCGCCTTGTCCGTCTCGATCTCGACCAGCTCGTCGCCGCGGTGCACCTCCTCGCCGACCGACTTCAGCCAGCGCAGAATGGTGCCCTCCTCCATCGAGTCCGACAGCCGCGGCATCGCGACGTCGAGCGGCCATCGGCTACACGTCCCGGATCGTCGCCAGCGCCGCCTTCACGACGTGCTCCTCGTGCGGCATCGCCGCCTGCTCCAGGGCCTTGTGTAAGGCATCGGCACGTCCGCCCCGGTCACGCGCTGCACCGGTGCGTCGAGCCAGTCGAATGCCTGCTCCTGGATCAGCGCCGCGAGGTTGGCGCCGACGCCGCCGTGCGGCCAGCCCTCTTCGACGATCACGCAGCGGTTGGTCTTCTTGACCGAGTCGGTGATCGTGTCGAGGTCGAGCGGCCGCAGCGTGCGCGGGATCGATCACCTCCGCATCCACGTGCTCGTCGGCCGCGAGCCGCTCCGCCGCGCGCTCGGCGATCACTGCCATGCGAGAGATCCCGACGATGGTGACGTCGTCCCCTTCGCGCCGGATCGCGGCCTCGCCGAAGCGCATCGGCTCGCAGATCGTCCGGGACCTCGCCCCGCTGGCCGTAGAGACACTCGTGCTCGATGAAGATGACCGGGTTGTCGTCCCGGATCGCGGCCTTCAGCAGGCCCTTCGCGTCGGCCGCCGTCGAGGGCGCGGCGACGAGCAGGCCGGGGACCTGGAGGAACATCGCCTCGAGAGTGTGCGAGTGGGTCGGCCCGAGCTGGTGGCCTCCGCCCTGCGGGAAGCGGATCACCAGCGGCACGCGTGCCTGCCCGCCGAACATGTAGTGGATGTGCGCCGCGGAGTTGATGATCTGGTCCATCGCCAGCAGCGCGAAGTTGACGGTCATGATCTCGACGATCGGCCGCAGTCCCGCCATCGCGGCGCCGACTCCCATGCCGACGATCGTGTTCTCCGATATCGGCGTGTCGCGCACCCGCTTCTCGCCGAACTCCTCGAGCAGTCCCTCGGTGACCTTGAAGGCGCCCTGGAAGACGCCCACGTCCTCCCCCATCAGGAAGACCGACTCGTCCGCCTGCATCTCCTCGCGCATGGCCTGGTTGAGCGCCTCGCGGTAGCGGATCGTGCTCAACCTTCGTCCTCCCGCTGCGCCGCGTCCGACGGACCCGGGCCGGAAGCACCGGCCGCCTCGTCGTCACGCCGGCGCCGCTGGACGTCGCCTGCACGGCGTGCGCCGCGCCCGCCTCCGCCAGCTCGTGTGCGGTTCCGGTCTGGCCGACCTGCCGCTCGTCCTCGCCGCGGTGGACCTCGGGCGTCCGCTCGTCGATCGAGTACCAGCCACGCACCTGGTCGCCGAGCACGTAGACGTTGTCGTAGAGGCATTCGAGCGGCGGATCGGGGCTCGACTCAGCGAACTCGACCGCCTCGTCGACCTCCGCAATCGCGCGGCGGTCACCGCTCCTCGACGCCCTCCTGGTCGATGTAACCCGCCTCGATCAGACGGCGCGCGAACGACTCGATCGGGTCGCGCTCGCGCCACTGCTGCGACTTCCTCCTTGGTGCGGTAGACCTCGGGGTCCGCGGCGGAGTGCCCGCGGAACCGGTAGGTGAGGCTCTCGACCAGGGTCGGACGCCTGTCCTCGCGCGCGAGGCGCAGGTGCTCCGCGACGCACTCGCGTACGGCGAGCACGTCCATTCCGTCGACGCGCTCGCCGGGGACGCCGAGACACTCCGCCTTGCTCGAGAGATCCGTGACGGCCGAGTGCCGCGAGAGCGCCGTCCCCATGCCGTACTGGTTGTTGACGACCAGGAAGACGACCGGCAGCTTCCAGAGCGCCGCGAGGTTCATCGTCTCGCCGAACGTCCCCTGGTTCGAGGCGCCGTCGCCGAACATGCAGACCGTCACCGAATCATCGCCTCGGTAGTCGGAGGCGAGCGCGAGCCCGGCGGCGATCGGGAGGTTGCCGCCGACGATGCCGTAGCCGCCCATGAAGCGCCGCTCCGGGTCGAACAGGTGCATCGAGCCGCCGCGTCCCTTCGAAACACCGGTCGGCCTTGCCGAACAGCTCCGCCATCACGAGCTTCGGGTCGGTCCCGCGGCCGATCGCCTGGCCGTGCTCGCGGTACGTGGTGATCAGGTAGTCCTGGTCCTGGAGCACCGACGTGACGCCGAAGATCGTCGCCTCCTCGCCGATCGCCAGGTGCAGGAAGCCGCCGATCCTTGGCCTTCATGTACATCTCCTGGGCCCGCTCCTCGAAGTGGCGGATCAGCTGCATCTTGTGCAGGACGCCGAGCGCCGTCTCGCGATCGGGAAGCTCGCGCGCGTCTTTGCCCTTGCCGTCCGGAGCCGGGCCGTTGGCCGCCTGCCTGGACTTGCGCGCTTTCGTCTGTTGGCTGGCCTTATCGCTCGCCATGCGTCCTCGATCTCACATTACCCGGTAGCAGCCGCCGCCTTCGCAGCCTCGGGGAGGCGATCGTCACCCCAAAAGAGCTGATCGCCCACCGCGAGGGTGGGAACTCCTATGACCCCGCGCCCCGCGGCCTCCTCGGTGGCCACGCGCAGGGCGGTCCTTCACCGATTCGCTCTCGATCGCCCCGAGCACCGCGCGTGGGTGCAGCTCGCAGGCGGCGGCCGCGATCATGACGTTGTCGAGGTCGCTCAGGTCCCGGCCGGCGTTGAACGCCTGCCTGAAGGCCGCCAGCGAGAACGAGACCGCCTTCCCGATCTGAGCCGCGTAGGTCGCGGCTCGCATGGCCGCGAGCATGTTCCCGGGCCACGGATCGGGCCAGCGCACCTGCGGCAACCCGTATTCGGCCGCCCGCCGCTCGACTTCCTCCATGCCGGAGTCCCGCCCGTCCGTCTCGCTCCAGGAACGCCGGCCATGGATCTTGAACAGCCCGCCGAGCAGCACCGGCTGCCAGACCGGCGGCGAGGGCAACAGGGAGTTGACCCGCTCGGCCGCCAGCCACGAATAGGGCGAGCCGAGATCGAAGTAAAAGACAGTCGGCAGTCCGGAGTCGGCAGTCCGGAGACTGTCGTTCGAGGACTCTGCCGACTGCCGACTGCCGACTGCCGACTCTTTAGGCGTGGATGACCCAACCAGCCGTGGCTCTACCCGCTTCCATCACCGCTTCTGAGAATGTCGGGTGCGGGTGCACCGTGCGAGCGATCTCCTCGAAGCCACCCTCGAGCTGCTTGGCGACCACCAGCTCGGCGATCATCTCGGTCGCGCGAGCACCGACGATGCTGGCGCCGAGCAGCTCGCCGTAGCGAGCGTCACCGATCATCTTGACCATGCCCTTGCGGTCGCCGTAGACGGTCGCCGCGCCGACGCCGCCCATCGGGAACTTCCCGACCACGACATCGGCTCCGCGCTCCTTGGCCTGCGCCTCGGTGAGGCCGAAGCTCGCGACCTGGGGCGAGCAGAACGTGGCGCTGGGGATGTCGTCGTAGTTGAGCGGGTGCGTCTCGAGCCCAGCCGCGTCCTCGACGGCGATGATGCCCTCGTCCGAGGCCTTGTGCGCGAGCGCCGGCCCGTGGACCATGTCGCCGATCGCGTAGATGCCCTGGGCCGTCGTCCGCAGGCGCTCGTCGACCGCGACTCGCCCGCGCTCGTCGAGCTGCACGCCGGCGGCCTCGAGGCCAAGTCCCTCCACGTCGGGGGCACGGCCCGCGCAGATGCAGAGGTAGTCGAACTCCTCGGTGTTCCCGTCCCAGATCAAGGAGACGGACTGCTTGCCGGCCTCCACCTTCTCCAGCGGCTTGCCGGTCGAGATCTTGATGTTCTGCCGCTTGAACTCGCCGGCGACAACCTTCGCGATCTCAGGATCCTCGGCCGGCAGGATCTGGTCCAGCGCCTCCATCAGGAGCACCTCGGTGCCGAAGCGGCCGAAGGCCGAGGCGATCTCGGCGCCGGACGCGCCCGCGCCGACGACCGCGAGCCGCGCCGGCTGCTCGTTCATCAGCCAGGCGCCGGCGGTGTCGATCACCCGGCCGCCGAACTCCGCGCCGGGGACGGGCAGCGGCAGCGAGCCGGTGGCGAGCAGGATCTTTCCCGCGTCGACGGTGTCGTCGCCGACGGCCACGCTGCCCGCCCCGGCGACGCGGCCCTCGCCGTGGAGCACCTCGATCTTGTGCTTCTTGAAGAGGCCCGCCACGCCCCCCGTGAGGGTCTTGACGACCTTGTCACGGTGCTTCGCGGCGCCCTCGATGTCGAACGACACGCCGTCTGCGGTGATGCCGAACTCGGCGCCGTCGCGCACCTCGGAGAGCACGTCCGCGGCGCGCAGCATCGCCTTTGCGGGGATGCAGGCCTCGTTCAGGCACCGTCCGCCGACGGTGTCCGCCCGCTCGACGACGGCGGTCTTCATCCCCAGCTGGGCGGCTCGAATCGCGGCCACGTAGCCGCCGGGGCCCGAGCCGATCACGACCATGTCGTACGAACCTGGCACGAGTCTGATCCTACTTACCCGCTGTTGCGGGCCTCAGGCTGCCGCGGGTTCGGGGAGCGGCGCTTCAGTCAGGTAGTCGGCCGGGTTGACCCGCGCGGCGCGACGCTGGTACTCGGCCTGGGAGCCGGGCCAGTTGTTGGTGATGCGGCCCGATTTGGTCACGTACCAGCTCGAGCAAGAAGTCCAGACGCTGTCGGCCAGGCGCTCGCCGAGCTCGTACTGAAATGCGTCGTGCACCTCGGGCCTGACCTCCAGGCTCTGAGCGCTGCCGCTGCCGATCATCCGGACCGCGTCCGAGGCGTATTCCGCCTGGGTCTCGATCAGGTTGAGAGCGGAGCCCGTGCCGTGGTTCGTGTTCGGGCCGTACAGCAGGAACATGTTGGGGAAGCCGGGCACCGTGATGCCGAAGTACGCCTCGGCACCGTCCTTCCAGGCGTCCGTCAGCTCGAGCCCCTCTCGCCCACGGACCTCCATCGGCGCGAGGAACTCCGTCGCGGTGAAGCCGGTCCCGAAGACGATCGTGTCGACCTCGTGCCGCGTGCCGTCGGGGCCGATGACGGCGTCTGCCGTGATCTCGACTGGGCGGTCGCTCACGAGCTCGACGTTGTCGCGGCGCAGCGTCGGGTACCACTCGGAGGTCAGGAGCAGCCGCTTGCATCCGATCGGGTAGTCGGGCTTGGTCGCTTCGAGCAGGCGCTCGTCGCCGCGGAGCTGGGAGCGGCGCTGCATCTCCGACAGCACCCGGAACGGGATCGTTCCCGCCGTTGCCGCCCAGCGGGGCCGTCGGGTGAAGACCGGAACCGTCGCCTCCATCATCGTCCACATCGCCTGGCGCACAGCCTTCTGCAACCAGGGCGCGCGCTCGTACAGTCGCCGTGTGCGATCGGAGTAGGGCTTGTCGGACTTCGGCACGACCCAGCCAGGCGTGCGCTGGAAGATCGTCATGTGCGCAACGTGCGGCGCGATCGCCGGCACGAACTGGATCGCGCTGGCGCCCGTGCCGATCACCGCGACGCGCCGCCCGTCGAGCATGTCGTCGCCGGGCCAGTGCGCCGAGTGGAACACCCGGCCCTTGAACTCGCCGAGGCCGGGAATCTCCGGAATCGCCGGCCGCGTCAGCTGCCCGCAGGCCGTGATCAGCACCTCCGCCTCGACGGTATCGCCGTTCGCGATCTCGAGCCGCCACCGGCCTGCCGTCTGGTCCCACGCGGCCCTGATGACGTCGGAGTTGAACCGCACGTGCCGCTCCAGGTCGAAGCGGCGGGCGACGTCCTGCAGGTAGGCCTGGATCTCCGCGCGCTGCGAGAAGCGCTGCGACCAGCGCGGGTTGGGCGCGAACGACAGGGAGTACAGGTGCGACGGAACGTCACACGCGAGGCCCGGATAGGTGTTGGCCCGCCACACACCGCCGATGCTGTCGCCGCGCTCGAGAATCGTGATGTCGTCCTGCCCCTGGCGACGCAGATTCGCCGCGGCGGCGATCCCGCCGAAGCCGGCGCCGACGATCGCCGTGGTGACGGTGCGAGTCATCGGCCGCAGGATATGCCCTCAGCGCCGCTCGGGCATCTGGATCCGCGCGAGCGCCTTCACCAGGTACCAGAAGAGCGCCCCCGCGCCGGTGATCAGTGCCAGCGACACGACCACGGCGAGGGCGTTCGCCGCCTGCACGAGCAAACCGGAGGCGACCAGGATCAGGAACACGAGCAGCGTCTGGAAGCCGAGCACGGCCCAATAGCGCGCGTACCACATGCCGATCGACATCACCATCATCAACACGGCAGGCGGAAGCACCTCCCTGAGCTTGAATCCGTGGCCCCGGGGCTCGAAGCCAACCGCGAACGCGATCAGGTTCGACGTCGCGATCAGCGCGGCAATGACAGCGGCCACGGTTACGGCCGTGGGACGCTCGCCGGGACGCAGCGGCTCCAGCCGCTCGCGCGCGAGATCGTCCTTGGACGGGCGCGGCGCTTCCTCGGCCTCGGCGGTCGCCACCGGAGGCGGCACCGGCGGCCGCTCGCGGCGGCGGCGCTTGCGGCTTTGTCTCCCGGACACGCGTGCCGCTCAGCCGCGCGCGCCCGCGGCGAGCCGCTCCTCGATCCGGCTGCGCAGATCGCGAGCTGCGGTGCCGGGATCGTCGGCGTCGCGGATGGCGCGCACGACGGCCACGCGCTGCGCGCCGGCGTCCACCACCGTCGCGACGTTCGACGGGTGGACGCCCCCGATCGCGAAGAACGGAACCGTCGCGTTCTCAGCCGCGTAGCGGACGAGGTCGAGCCCGACGGGCGCGTAGTCCGGCTTCGTCGGAGTCGCGTGCACCGGGCCGACGGCGATGTAGTCCGCCGCGTCGGCGGCATCGACCTGCTCGGGGCTGTGGGTCGAGACGCCGATCAGCGAGTCGCGGCCGATCAGGCGCCTCACCTCGCCCGGGTCCGCGTCGTCCTGTCCGAGATGCACGCCGTCAGCCGAGCAGGCGATCGCAAGCTCGGGCGAATCGTTCACGATGAACAGCGCGTCGTAAGCGTCGCAGAGCCGGCGGAACACACGACCCGCCTGCACGACGTCGCGCTCGCCGGCGTCCTTCTCTCGCAGCTGCACGATGTCGACTCCGGACCGCAGCGCGGGCCGCAGGAGGTCCTCCGGGTCGCGCCCGCCGGGCCGCGCTTCGCAGACGAGGTACAGGCGGGTGCGGGCGAGCCAGGCGCGGCGGCGCTCGGCGAGGCCTTCGGGATCGGCGACCGTCATATGCAGAAACTAGCCGAGGCCGAACTCCGGCAGCCCTGACTGTGGCGTGGAGGCGCGCGCGTGGAGCTTGCGCGGCATCCTCCCGGCCTCGAACGCGAGCCGGCCCGCCTCGATCCCCGAGCGCATCGCACGCGCCATCTTCACCGGGTCCTCGGCGCGCGCGATCGCGCTCGCGAGCAGCACGCCGTCGCATCCCAGCTCCATCGCAATCGCGGCGTCGGACGCCGTCCCGACACCCGCGTCGCAGATCACGGGCACGCCGGCCTGGTCGATGATGATCGCGAGGTTGTAGGGGTTGCGGATTCCCATCCCGCTACCGATCGGCGCGCCGAGCGGCATCACGGCGGCGCAGCCGACCTCCTCGAGGCGCCGCGCCAGGACCGGGTCGTCGTTGGTGTAGGGCAGCACCACGAATCCCTCGCCGGCCAGCGTCGCCGCAGCGTCGAGCAACTCGGCGGGCTCCGGGAAGAGCGTCCGGTCGTCGCCGATCACCTCGAGCTTCACCCAGTCGGTCTCGAAGGCGTCGCGCGCCATTCGCGCCGTCAGCACGGCGTCGTGCGCGGTGAAGCAGCCCGCGGTGTTGGGCAACACGAACAGGTCGAGGTCGTCGAGCAGCTCGAGCACCGAGCCGGTTGCATCCGCGTCGATCCGGCGCAGCGCGACCGTTGCCACCTCCGCGCCGGAAGCGACGATCGCCTCGCGCATCACGTCGAGGCTGCGGAAGCCTCCGGTCCCGATGATCAGGCGCGACTCCCAGGCACGCCCAGCGATCTCGAAAGTTCCCATCAGCAACCTCCCTGGATGGCTCGCAGCAGCTCCACCCGCTGGCCCTCTTGCAGCGCAGTCTGGTCCCACGCGCTGCGCGGAACGACCTCGGCGTCGATCGCAACTGCGGTGCCACGCGCGCCGCCCGCCTCGAGCCCGGCGGAGATCCGCACCAGCTCGGCAACCGTTGCGCCGTCCGGGAGCTCGCGTTCGGTCCCGTTGAGAGTGATCCTCATCGCACGCTCCCCGCGGGGGACCGGGCAAACCGCTCCGGCGAGAACTGCTCCAGGAAGGCCGGAAGCGAGCCACCCGTCAGAACAGCCGCCACCGCGTCGGCCGTCACGGGCGCGAGCAGGACGCCGTTGCGCCAGTGCCCGGTCGCCCAAATGAGCCCGGTGAGCGCGCCCTCGCCCACGACGGGCCGGTTGTCCGGAGCTGTCGGGCGCAGCCCGGCGCCCGTCTCGGCGAGCTCCAGCTCTGCAATGCCCGGCACGACGTCGTAGGCGTAACGCAACAGGTCGAGCACCGCCCCGGCGGTGACCGTGGTGTCGAAGCCGCGCTCCTCCACCGTCGCGCCGACCACGAGCGTGCCGTCGTCGCGCGGAACCGCGTAGACGTCATCTGTGCGCAGCACCCGGCTGAGGGGCTGTGGAGCCGCCGCCGTTGCCCGCAGGCGCAGGATCTGACCCTTCACCGGGCGGACGGGAACGCGCGCCGCCGCCGGCAGGCCCTCGATCATCCCGGCGCCGGCACCGGCTGCGATCACGACCCGCGAGGCGCGCACCTCGCGCCCATCGGCCAAGCGCACCCCGGCAACGCCGTCGTCCTCGGTCAGCACCTCGCAGACCTCCATGCGCTCGAGCAGCTCGCCACCGCCTGCGGTGACCGCTGACCGCAGCGCTGCCAACAGCGCCCGCGGGTCGACGTGGTGGTCGCCGGGCGCCAGCACGCCACCCAGCACCCGCGGCGCAAGCGCCGGCTCCAGGCGCCGGCACTCCCGCGCGGACAGCTCCTCGCCCTCGAGGCCGAGCGAGCGCCGGAAGCGATGCATCCGCTCGAGCGCCTCGGCCTGGTCGCGGTCGACCGCGACTGACAGCGTCCCCGCCTGCCGGTAGCCGGTCTCGAGACCCGTCTCGGCCTCGAGCTCCTCGGCGAAGGAGCCGAAGCGCTCGGCGGCTCGCAGGTTGAGCTCGATCATGTCGTGTTCGCCGAAGTCCGCCTCCGTGACCGGCGCCAGCATGCCGGCGGCTGCATGCGTCGCGCCGGAGCCGGCGGTCGCGCGCTCGGCGACCACCACCCGGAGACCTGCTTGCGCGGCACGCCACGCGATCGACATGCCGATCACGCCGCCCCCGGCGATTACAACGTCGGTGGCGCTGTGCTTGTCGTCTCGAGGCCCTGACATCGCCTTCCTGCGCCGGCATTACCCGGATCAGGTTCGACGGTCGGCGGCGCGCAGCCGCCCTCTCAGCCCGGTCTACCGGGCTCCCGTGCGAATAAGTCTAGTGGCGCGAGAGCTGCCGGCCGCTCAGGTGAGCAGCATCTCGAGCAGTGCCTTTTGGGCGTGCAGCCTGTTCTCCGCCTGGTCCCACACGGCCGAGCGCTCGCCGTAGAGCAGCTCCTCGGTGATCTCCTCGCCGGGATGCGCGGGCAGGCAGTGCATGACGACCGCGTCGTCACGGGCAACGGCCAGGAGATCCGAGTCCAGGCGGTAGGGCGCGAGCAGGCGCCGCCGGTCCGCTGCCTCCGCCTCGTCGCCCATGCTCACCCAGACGTCCGTGTAGAGCGCGTGCGCGCCGGCGGCGGCTTCCGCCGGGTCGTCGGTCAACTCGGCCCAGGCGCGCGCCTGGCTGACGATCTCCGGGACCGGCCGTAGCTCCGGCGGCGTGGCCGCGGCGACCGTGACTCCGGCCGTGGCGCCCAGAAGCATCAGCGAGTGGCAGACGTTGTTGCCGTCGCCGACGTAGGCGATCCGCAGTCCCTCGAGCCGGCCGAATCGCTCGTGCAGCGTCAGCAGGTCGGCCAGTGCCTGACACGGATGGTGCAGCGGCGTGAGCGAGTTGACGACTGGAACAGTGGCGTAGGCGGCCAGCTCCTCGATCAACGCGTGGTCGCCGACGCGGGCGACGATGGCATCGAGGTACCGCGACAGCACCATGGCGGTGTCGCGGGGCGACTCCCCGCGGGAGACCTGCAGCTCATCACCGCGCAGCACGATGGGTGTGCCCCCCAACTGCGCCACCCCGACCTCGAACGACACGCGCGTGCGGGTCGAGGGCTTCTCGAAGATCATCCCGACGCTCATTCCGGCGAGCGGATGCGACACGCCGTTTGCCTGCTTCAGCTCGACGGCGCGGTCGATCAGCTCCTCCAGCTCCGCGCGCGTAAGCTCGGTTCCCGTGATCAGGTGCCTCGGCTTGCTCACGAATGGATCTTAAGAGTGCCCTCCCCCGCCCACCCGCCGGTGCAACTGCACGCTCTCACATGGAACCTCTTCCATGGCCGCGACTTCCCGCCCGATCCCGGGCTGTTCACGCGCCGGTCGCGGTGGCTTCGCCGCACGACCCTCAACGCGACGCACGTTCAGGTGAACCGGTCGCTGCTGCGCGAGTTCGCCCAGGTCCTGGCCGCGGCGCGCTGGTCGGTGTGCCTCCTCCAGGAGTGTCCGCCGGCGTGGGCGAGACGGCTGGCGGAAGCCAGCAACGCCAGCGCCTTCAGGACGCTCACCTCACGCAACCAGCTCAGGTTCGCGCGCAGACTCGCGGGCCGCTGCAACCCTGATCTCATGGGGGCGGCGGAGGGCGGCTCGAACGTGATTCTCCTCCGCCAGCCGTGGTCGCTGATGGAGTCGCGCTCGATCCTGTTGAACCCGTTGCGTGAACGCGGCCTGCGCGAACGCCGCCGCATGGGCCTGGTCCGGCTCGGCGCTGGCCCCATCGCCGTATGCGTCGGAAACGTCCACCTGTCCACCGGACCGCGTGCGCAGACCGAGCGGGAGCTGAACCGCGCCGCGGCAGCCGCCGTGACGTGGGCGGGGACGGACCCCCTGCTGCTGGGCGGCGACTTCAACGTCCGTCCCTGGTCGAGCACCGTCTACGGCGACCTGGACCGGCGCTTCGGCCTCGAGGTGCCAACCGCGCCGGACGCGATCGACCACCTGCTCGTGCGCGGCATGCGAATCGTGGAGTCGCCGCACGCATGGACCCCCGCCCGCAGGGAGCTGCAGGTGGACACGGCGGCCGGCCCGCGGCGCTTGCGGCTGTCCGACCATGCGCCTGTCCAGGCGGCGTTTGTCCTCGACTCGACGCGCATGCCATAGTTACGAGGCGATGCCGAGGAGAGGCGCCGCTTCGCCGGTTGCAACGGCCCGCGACAAGCTCGTGCGCGGCGTGCTCAGCCCGTTCAACGCTGTGGTGATCACTCGCCGCAACCTCGAGGAGGTCCTCGACGACGCCGTTCGCCGCGGGCGCATGACGCGCACCGACGCGCAGGACATGATCCAGACGCTGGTCACCCGGGGCGCACGCGTGACCGACGACATCCTGGCCGAGATCCAGCGGATGCTCGGCAATACCGAGGCGCTCGACACGGAGAGCCGCGCCGACGCGGCGACGGACACTCGCCGACTGCCGATCAGCGGCTACGACGAGCTGTCGGCCCCCCAGGTCCAGGAGCAGCTCGACGGTCTCTCACACGTGCAACTGCGGAACCTGCGCGAGTACGAGCAACGCAACGCGAACCGCAAGACGGTCCTCGAGCGGATCGACCGCAAGCTGCGTTAGGGCGCGGCCGCCTCGGCCCCGCTCGACGCGCCGCGTGACTTCCTTCGTTCCGCCCGGCCGCCGCGCCGCTGCATACGTAAACCGGGACGTAGGAGCTACGAATCGCGCAGAAGTGCGTCACGTTTGCGTCGCCTTCTGCGCAGCGGCGGCTCGCCGTTCGAGGTGGGCTGCCTAACGGGCGTATAGCGCCCTCTTCATCGCCCACCTCGCTCCGGGTGGAGGTGGGCTACCTTTCCCGCCTGTGAGGGGGGTTTCATAGCCCACCCGGCGAGCGCCGGCACGTAGGCGTCACGATGCGCGTGGGACACGCACCGCGGACGCATGAAACTGCACGCGCCATCCTACGAGCCCGTCCCTGGTCCGCGCCGGCACCGCAGAGCCGGGCTTAGCCTGCGGAGACGTCGGCGACCATCACGCCGAAGTCGAGCTGCTCGCCGGTTACTGCCGCCGCGAGGTCGTCGCCGTCGAGCCGCTGACCCTCCCGCCACAGGCCGCGTAGGAAGTCACCCGCCTCTCGCTCCGCGAACCAGCGCTCGCCGAACCGCTCGCGCAGGTGGCGGCGCACGTTCGTCTCGAGCGCCCAGGCGCGCAGGTAGTTGGCGGCGTAGAAGCCATCGTCCACGTCGGCCAGGCAGGTCTCCCGCGGCCAGGAGAGCCCGACCGCGTCTCCGAGCAGCTGCGCATAGAGGTCCGGCATCTCGTCCATGGACCGCTCGCCTCCGTGCAGCTGCATCTCGTATGAGAGCTTGGCCGCGTAACGGCGCAGGAACAGGAACTTGGAGGCACGCGCGTACTCGACGTATGCGGCGGTGTCCTCGGCCCCGAGCACCTCGCGCAGCCAGGTCGGGTCCTCGACCAGGTGCTCGAGGAGGAACGCGAAGCACTCGGTGACCGAGTTGTCACCGAGGTAGCGGAACTCGAAGGGAAGGTCGGCGGCGACATTGGCGTAGTGCTCCGTGTGCCCGCCCTCGTGAAACAGCGCGGAGAAGTCGTCACGGCCCCCTACGCGCGGTATGACCAGGTAGACCTCACCCGGCACGCCCACCGGGCAGCAGAACGCGCGCGGGCTCTTCTGAGGGCGCTGTTCGGTGTCGAGGTGCACGTTCGTCTGCGCGGCGAGGTCGATTCCAAGGCCGGCGAGCGTCCTTTCGAACGCGCCCATCAGCTTCTCCTCGGGGAACAGCGCGTCCCATTCCGGGGCGCGGAAGAAGTACGACAGGTCGGAGCGCCGCAGTTGATCGAAGCCGAAGCCGAGCTGGCGCTGGAACTGCGGCTCCAGCGTCTCGCGGTACGTGGCGGACGTCGCCGCTGAAAAGGCGGCGGTCTGGCGCTCGAGCGCGGCGAGGTCGACGCATTTGAGGTCCGCGCACATCGCCCGATAGCTCTCCCAGCCCAGTTCGGTCGCGACGCCGTGGCTGCGCTCGATGGCGATCCGGTGCAGCGGGCTCAGCTCGGCATCCAGGACGTCGAGCCGTGCGCGCTCGATGGCGTAACGGCGCTCCGGGTCGGGCTCGTTCGCCTGCACGATCGAAGCCTGCCTGTAGGCCTCGCGACGGCCATCGACCTCGATCTCGAGCTGCGCCTCGCGCCGGGCGAGCTCCGCCTCCTGCTCCTTGGTCTCACGCCCGATCAGCCCCCCGGCGGCCAGCTCCAGCAGATAGCGCAGGCGCCGGTGCTCGTCCCCCGCAGGCGCGGCGTCACGCAGCTGGCGCAGGTGCTCCACGACGTCGCGGCTGAACAGCGACTCGTGCCGCTCGTAGATCGCCTCGATCTCGAACTCGGTCTTGTGCCCCGCGAAGTGCTCGTAGTACTCGCGGTCCATCTCGCCGATGAAGGCTTCGGCCTGGGTGGCGTAGGAGTCGAGGTCGAGCGTCGTGGGCATGGCAGGATGGAGAAGATGAACGGCAGCCCCGGCCAGACGACCTCGGCGCCTCAGTCGGCGCGGCCCCGCCGCGGCGATCGGCTCGAGTTGAGCATCGAGAGCATCGCACAGGGCGGTGCGGGCCTGGCGCGCCGGGAGGGCTACGTCGTATTCGTCGAGGGCGGCTTCCCGGGCGACACCGTGGTCGCGGAGGTGACCAAGTCCAAGCGCCACTTCGCCCACGCGCGGGCGGTCGAGGTGATCGAGCCGAGCCCCGACCGGGTGCCGATCCGCTGCGACCACGACGGGGACGGCTGTCCGGGCTCTCCGTGGCAGGGCTTCCGCTACGAGCGTCAGCTGGAGCACAAGCAGCGGCTGGTCGAGGAGGCCCTCACCCGCCTCGGCGGGCTGGAGGGCTTCGCGATGGAGCCGATCATTGGATCCGAGGACCCCTGGCGCTATCGCAACAAGCTCGAGTACTCGTTCGGGGAGACCGACGGCCGGCTGGTGCTCGGCTTTCATGCCCGCGGCAGCTGGGAGCGGATCGAGGACGTGCGCGACTGCGTGCTGGCATCCGAGCAGAACAACGCGGCCCGCAACCTGGTGCGGGACTGGTGCGCGGAAGAGGGGCTGTCCACCTACGACCGCCGCGAGAGCGCCGGCTTCCTGCGGAACCTCGTCGTGCGCGAGGGACGGCGCACCGGTGATCTACAGCTGCGGCTCGTGACCAGCCCCGGCGACTTCCGCGCCGAGGCGCTCGCCGCAGCGGTGACCGAGCGGCTCCCGGAGGCGGGAGTCCTCTGGACCCGGATGGACACGGTCGCAGAGGTCTCACAGGGCGGCACGACCGCGATCGTGACCGGCCCTGAGCGGATCACGGAGGAGCTGTGCGGCCTGCGGTTCTCCATCTCCGCCGAAGCGTTCTTCCAGACGAACACGGACATGGCCGAGCGGCTCTACGGCCTGGCGGTCGACTACGCCGCCCTCGAGGGGCGCGAGCGTGTCTACGACCTGTTCTGCGGAATCGGCACGCTGTCCCTGTCCCTGGCGCTGCACGCCGGCGAGGTGTGGGGCGTCGACATAGTGGAGGAGGCGATCGGCGACGCGGAGCGGAACGCGCGCGCCAACGAGATCGAGAACGCCCACTTCGTCGCGGGCGACGTGCGCCACATCCTGCGGCCGCTCGCGGAGACCGCGCCGCGGCCCGACCTGATCGTCGTCGACCCACCGCGCGCCGGCCTCTCCAAGAAGGTCGTGGCGCGGATGGCGGAGCAGCGGCCCCGGCGGATCGTCTACGTCTCCTGCAACCCGACGACGCTCGCCCCGAACGCGGCGCAGCTGTCCGCCGAGGGCTACCGGCTGGTTAAGGTGCGGCCGGTCGACATGTTCCCCCACACCCCGCATATCGAGTGCGTCGCGGTCCTGGAGCGCGATGGCTGACCGGCCGGTGCGTGGCTTCGGCGTGGCCGCCGGCCTCGACGCCGACATCGGTACTGAGGTCGCCCGCCGCTGCGCCGCCGACGGCTACGCCTCGCTGTGGTCCAACGACCACCCGATGGCGAGTGGCCTCGAGACAGCGGCCGTCTTTGCGGCAGCGGCTCGTGAGCCGGATGTCGGCGTCGCCGTGCTGGCGCTCGACCGGCACACCCCGGAGGACGTGGCCGCCAAGATCGGCGAGGTGGGAATCGAGCCGAGCCGGCTGTGGGTGGGGATCGGCGCCGGCTTCACCAAGACCCCGCTTGCGACTGTCAGGGAGGGGCTCGCGGCCATGCGGGCCGCGCTCCCGGACGGCACCCGGGTGGCCGTCGCGGCGATGGGCCCGAAGATGTGCCGCCTTGCGGGCGCCGAGGCGGACGGGGTGTTCCTCAACTGGATGACGCCGGAACGCGCCGCTTGGGCGCGCGAGCGCATCTACGAGGGGGTGGGCGAGTCCGGCCGAGCGGAGCCGCCTGTCGTGTTCGGCTACGTGCGCGTCGCGGTCGGCGCTGACTCACGCGAGCGCCTGCTCAAGGAGGAGTCCTTCTACCGCCAGCTCCATCAGGGCTACATCCGCCATTTCGAGGCGCTTGGAGCGCCGGAGGGGACGGTCGGGGTCGCCGCCGCCGATCCGTCAGAGGTCCCGTCGCTGCTGGCGCCCTTCGAGCGCGACGTCGATCACGTGGTCGTTCGCGCGCTGGCCAGCGCGGACGTCGCGTCCCTCAGCGCCGTTGCCGAAGCCGCGGCCCCCGCCGGCGCGGCGTAGTCGACGTTCCCGGACGAACCACTAGTCAGTCGGGCTCTATCTCGCCGGCTTCGGGAACGACCTCGAGCGCGCAGCGCGAACACAGGAACGTCTCGGAGGCACCCTCAAGCGCCGCCTGGATCTCCTCGTCGGTCAGCTTCGCGCCGCAGTTCGCGCAGCGCTCCTGGACCGGCTCTACGCCCTCTTGTTCCTCGAGGTCCATGGGCGGATCAGTGTAGAACGTTCGTGGCTCGATGAACGAGGTCCCGATCCCCGAGAGGCTGCGATGGCAGGCCGGCTGGTGCGTCCAGATGGGATCGCCCCTGTACGGCGACCTCCTCGAGCGCGCCGCCGCCGACTTCGAGGACGGTGGCCCCTGTGCCGGACTCCTGGCGGGTCACGAGAGCGATTCGCTCGGTTCCGCGCTTCCGCTGCGGTTCATGGGCGCCATCCATCGCCTCGTGCTGTCCGGCCGGGCGCCCGAGCTGGCGGCCTTCTTCCCGTCTGCCGGCGGCGACCGCGACGGAACCGAGGAGCGCTGGCTCGCGTTCGTCGCGACTCTCGAACACCACGCCGAAGAGTTGCCCGCGCTGATCGAGAGCCCCGTTCAGACCAACGAGGTCGGACGCGCCGCCGCTCTTCTGGGTGGCTTCATGCTGATCGCCGCCGAAGCCGGGTTGCCCCTGCGTCTGCTTGAGGTCGGAACGAGCGCGGGACTCAACCTGCGCTTCGACCGCTACCGCTACGACTGGGGCGAGGTGGTGCTCGGCGACGCCGCATCGCCGGTCCGCTTCGAGCAGCCGTTCACCGAGGGCGCTGCGCCGGGATCCGCGATCCCCGAGGTGACGGAGCGCCGTGGCTGCGACCGCAGCCCGCGCGATGCCGCCTCGCCCGAGGACCGGCTGACGCTCCTGTCCTACGTGTGG
>CAWAUD010000008.1:0-108623 GCA_963785085.1 uncultured Solirubrobacterales bacterium
CTTTTGACCCAAAGCGGACATCAGCTCACGTCACTGATTCAGTTGAGCACTATTTCACCATCGCCGCACAGCTGCCGGACTTCGTACAAGGCGTGCTTTCAGAGGAGGACATCCTGTCAATTTGTTACGCGTTCATGCGCCCGGCCGGTATGGTTGGGCAGTCGTTAGCGATGGGGCACAACGTATTGTTTTTATTCAAAAACTATGCGCTGACGGCGAGCGTCGGGGTTTTGCACGCAGATCGCACAGCGGTTTCAATCAAGCCGCAGGTGTTCGATCTTTTGGTCTATCTCATCGAAAACCACAATCACGTCGTATTTAAAGACAATCTGGTCGCGCGGTGTGGGGTGTGGCGGGTCTGTCTTCGGAATCAACTCTAGCCAGCCGAATAATGCCGTAAGAAAGGGATCGGCGACAGCGGCGAGAAGCAAAACTTGATCCGCACTTTCTCTGAGAAAGGGTTCCGCTTCATCGCGCCTGTAGAAGTCAGAAACAAAGACGTCAACGCGCCGCCGGAACAACATCCTCTGGCCCTGGGCCTGCCCAAAAGCCGTTGATTGCCTTTATCCCCTTCAGCAACATGAGTGGGGACCCGACGGATATTTACTTCATATGATACGTTACAGAAGAGATCATCACCGCGCTCTCGCGTGTCCGTTGGTTCTTCGTCATCGCGCGCGGTTCGACTTTTGTTTATAAGGGCAGAGACGTAAATCCCAGACGAGATCGCCCGTGATCTTGGATTGCGTTATATCCTAACAGGCAGTGCGAGGCGTGCCGGCGAGCGTGTTCGCGTGAGCGCACAACTCATTGATAGCAACAACCGCAGCAACTTTGGGCACGGACCTACGACCGTGCGCTATCCGATATTTTTTCAGTGCAAGATGAAATTACGCAGACAATTGTCGGCGGCATGGTGCCGGAGTTAATCATGCAGACAGGAAGAGCGCGCAGATAAACAACGGGATAGTGTTGATGCGTGGAGCGTTCTTTACCAGCGCGGCATGTTTCATCTTTATCGGTATACCAGAGACGAGTTCAGCACAGGCGCGAAAAACTACTTCGAGGATGCAATGGGTGCTGGAGTGCGGGGGGCTTGGGCCGGCACCATTCGGCTATTGCCAGAGCTTGCTGTTTGAACATTTTTACGGATTTGCTGAATCGCCTGGGAATAACCGTGAACAGGCAATGGAGCTCAGCGCAGAAGGCGGTGGCCCTGATCGAGACAATGCGGGGGCTCATTGTCCGCGTCTGTGGGAAGAATTCGCTATCTCTGTCGGAGATATGCTACAGCAGTGCAAAAATTGAACTTGCGTTGTCCGATTATCAATCCCAAGACTTTGGCGCTCGCGCATTACAGGACTTAGTTACAGCATTCGTACACCGCGGGAGCCCGCCGAGGCGTTGTCCCACATTGGAATCGGCCATTCAGCTTTCATCCAAGACCCAAACATCGTCGGATCGTTTCTAGTGCGTATTGCTGAAGCCGGGGCTGTTTTGGTTGGCGGCGGCAAAGGCGCTTTGCGTAATGCGCGAGCACAACTTGTATGCGAGCGAACGTTGAGGTCGGCTCGCGAATCCAGGGGCCGCATGAGATCGCACAAGGATGCGGCCGCCGTGCGCGGTGACGATCTGGCCGGCCACGGCGAGGCCGAGGCTCCGAGCTCCCGTTTCACCGCATCGAAGACATGCCACACGTCAAACTTTTCAAGGCGGCCCCGTCTCAGTGCCCTCAAGGGCGATCCAGATCAATCCGTTGCCACCGACAGCGAGGTGTGGCTTGTTGCAGATCGACGTCCTTCCTGACGGCCGCCTGCCTTGTCGATGGCATTGCGAATCTCGTCAGCGTCGATGGCGCCCGCACTTCATGGTCATCCGCTGCCGCCAACTCACCGTCGGCTATCGCCCAGGCGACGTACATCCAGGAGCATCAGCGACTTCATGAGGCCGACCGCCGCGCTCCGCTGGATCAGCGGCTCCAACCCCGATGATCCCAGCTGGTTCGACGGGAGCCTCTGGTGGGTGGCGGTGACCGCCGGGCCGGGTTGATCGTGGGCGTGCTGCGGCGCTTGTTCGCCTCCCGGTCAAGCTGCCGGGCACGGTCCAGGAGCTCAAGGACCAGCGGGTCGAGCCCACCAACGGTGCCGGAGGCGGTTGCCGTCTCGCTGGTGTCGCTGGCGGGTGGGGCGAGCCTCGGGCCGAGGACGCGCTGGGGAAGATGGGAGGCGGGCTGGGAACCTGGGTCTCGGAGCGCCAGAAGCTCAACGAGGACATGCGTGCGACCAACACGCTCAGTGGGATGTCCGGGGCGTAGGGCGGGCCTGTTGTGGTCTCCGATCTTGGCGTCGATCTTACGCTCGAGATCGCGCGTCCAAAGGCGGACGCTTCAACGGCACGCTGGTCGGAGGTCTGGTGGCTTCCACGGTCGCTTTCGCGGTCTACTTTCCGATCGCGGGGTCGACGTTCGTCGGGCTCTACGCGTTGCCGTTGTACAAGTACGAGGACTGGCAGTTGCTCGCGGCCGTTCCCCTCGGCCTCGTCGCCGGCGCGCTCGCGCTCGTCACGTCGTGGCCATCGCGGGGTCACAAGGTCACGGCTCCGCTCGCGAAGTTCACCGTCTTGCGGCCGGTGATCGGCGGAATCGCCTCTCGGGGCTCGTCGGCGTCGCGCTGCCGCTGACGCTGTTCACCGGAACTCGATCAGCTACGACGGTGATCCACGACGGGGCGACGCTCGGCGCCGGTCTGTTGATCGCGGTCGTGTTCGCGAAGATCCTCGTTGTTTCACGCTCTGTAGGCCGCGGGCTTCGTCGGTGGGCCGTTCTCGTGATGCTGTTCATCGGCGGCACGGCCGGCATGACCGCCCACGTGCTGATCCCCGGACTGCCGGAGGGATGCGTTCACAGCGATGTCGCCGCCCTCCCGGGGTCGATCGTCGCCGCCCCCCGTTCTCGCTGATCCTGCTCGGCGCCCTCACCAACCAGTCGGCACGCTTCAGATCGCGCCGGTCGCGGTCGCGGTGCCTACGCGCGCGATCCTCGCCCGTCTCTGGATCCGTGCGCTCATGTCCCTGGCGCGTAAGCGGGCAGGCCCGCCCATTCGACGACGTAGGGGATTCGGACTTCGCCCCGGACTCGGGGCCATTGATCACATCACCCAGCTGGGTGATGCTGAGCACCCGCGGTCCGCCACGATGGCCCGGTGGAGTGGTCCCTTGCCATCGTGGCCCTCACGCTGCTCGGCGTCGCGGCGATTTCGCGGGCGGCTGACCGGGACACCGGTTACACCGGCGATGGTCTTCGTGGCAGTCGGGTTGCTCGTCGGACCAAAGGTGCTCGGCGAGCTCGACCTCGAGAGCTCGGGCGCGACCGTGCGTACGCTGGCGGAGGCAACGTTGGCGCTGGTGCTGTTCTGCGACGCGTCGCGCATCGATGTCCGGCAGCTTCGCCCGGACGTCGGGGTGCCGCTGCGCCTGCTCGGGATCGGACTGCCGCTGACGATCGCGCTCGGCGGCCTTGCCGCCGGCGTCATCTTCGACCAGCTGACCTTCACAGAGGCGCTGCATCCTGGGAGTGGTCCTGGCGCCGACCGATGCGGCGCTGGGGCAGGCGGTCGTCACTGAGCCGCGCATCCCGGCGCGGATTCGCCAGGGCCTCAACGTCGAGAGCGGGCTCAACGACGGAATCTGCGTGCCGCTGCTGTTCGCGGCCGTGGCCGCGGCCGACGTGGAATCGTCCATCTCCGGCGGTCGCAGCGCCGGAACGCTCCTGCTCGAGGAGATCGGCTATGGGGTTCTCGGCGGCGTGGCAGCCGGGCTTCTTGTTGCGGGAATCGTCATCTATGCCGGGCGCCGGAAGTTGATCTCGGACCAGTGGCGGCAGGTGATCCCCGCAGCCGGGGCGGCGCTTGCACTACGGAACGGCAAACGCGCTCGACGGGTCGGGTTTCATCGCAGCGTTCGTCGCCGGAGTGACTTTTCGGGTGGCGCTCGGGCGCGATCCAGCTGAGATCAACGACCTCAGCGAGCAGGTGGGGAACGTTCTCAACGGCGTCACCTTCTTGCTTTTCGGGGCCGTCCTGCTTGGACCCGCTCTCGGCGAGCTGAGCTGGGACCTTGCTCTGTACGCGGTTCTCAGCCTGACGCTGGTGCGGATGCTCCCGGTCGCGATCGCGATGCTGGGGACGCGCGCAAGGCTGCCGACGCTCGGCTTCGTCGGGTGGTTCGGTCCCCGCGGCCTGGCATCGATCGTGTTCGCGGTGATCGTCGTCGAGGAGGCGCACCTTCCCCACGCAAGGGTGATCCTGCTTGCGATCTATCTGACCGTGGGGCTCTCGGTGTTCGCTCATGGCCTCACCGCCGCGCCGCTTGCCGACCGGTACGCCCGCTGGTACGAGCAGCACCCGCGCGAGAAGGCCCCACCGATGGAGAGCGCTCCGACCGAGGTGACGCGAGGCCGCGGACCCGCCTCCAGCCAGCCCACGGAATCACCCCGTCTGGATGATGCGGTCCCCGCCGCGCCTTCCTAGGGTCGCATTTGCATAGGCCTTTAATCAGGCTCCCCTTCGAAAGGAGGCCACATGGCCGACGACAGACCAGTCTTTCTCTACGCCGCCATCTACGACACGATCGACGATGCCGAAGCCGACTACGAGGCGGTGTTCGACCTGCACGCCGCGGGAGTGATCGGGACCTTCGACTCGGCGGTTATCCGCAAGGAAGATGACGGCAAGGTGCGGGTGACGAAGACCGAGAAGCCGACCCAGCACGGCGCCTGGACCGGCGCCGGCGTCGGGGCCCTGGTCGGGATCATCTTCCCGCCCGCCGTGATCGGCAGCGCGATCGTCGGCGCAGGCGCCGGCGGGTTGATCGGGCATCTCCGCAAGGGAATCTCGCGCGACGACCTGAAGGAGCTCGGCGATCGAGCTGGACGCCGGAACCGCCGCGGTGATCGTGATCGGCGAGTCGAAGCTCGAGGAGCAGCTCGAGAAGGCGCTCACGCGTGCCAACAAGGTGATCGAGAAGCAGATCGACGCCGACGCCGAAGAGCTGCAGCGCGAGATCGACGCGGCGGCCAAGGAGGACGCCGGCTAGAGGCCGAATGGGTTCTTGATCCCAGTCGCCCTTCCCGCGTCGAGTGATGCACCGCGGCTAGGGCCGTACGGCCCATTGGGCATTGGTCACCGATTACTGCCCAAATCGCGCTGAATCGCCCTGAATCGGCGTCCGCCGAGCCCGACCACTAACGGGCCGCGATTCCGCACCACGAGGGGAGTAGTGCGGGATCGCGCATCACATCCAGCCTATTTGTAAGGCAGGTGCTCTCCCAGCTCAGCTAACCGCCCGGGGGGCTGATACTAGGCGTTGCGATGTGGGATGGCTAGGACTTGAACTGCGCGAGAACTCCCTGCTCGAACGGCCCGGGATCGATCCCAACGTCGCCCGAGAACGGGTAGTTGAGGTCGACCAGGACAATCAGGGAGAAGGTGACCACCACCGCGATCAGCCCGGCCCCTATCGCGTGGAACCAGAAGCTGCGCGACCCGACCAACGTGGCGTACCCGATGATCGCGATCGAGCCTACGATGATCAGCGCGGAGATGTCGGGCGGCAGTCCGCCTGTGGAATCGCCGAGCCGGTTTCTGCGTGCCTCGAGCGCCACGTTGAGCTGGTGGACCGAGTCGTCGTAGAAGGACCTCGCCTGGTGTGACGGCAGTCGCGCCTGGCGGAAGGCCACGTAGATGCCGTCCAGTGCCGCGCTGGCCTTGCTGCTGCTCTTGCCGTTGCGCAGGCGCGGCCATTCGTCCTCGACCACGGCTCGGTCGTAGACGCCCACGGCGCGCCGGATGCGAGCGCCACCCGGCTCCGGAAAGGCGTGACTGTCGCGCACGATCGCGGCGAGCGAGTCCGCCTCCGTGTCCACGTTGCCCTTGGCGTCGAGGAAGTTCTGGTACTCGATCACGACAACGAACGCGAGCAGCAGCCCGAACAGTGCCGCCAGGACACCGAGCATCGCCGCAACGATCTCGGAGTTGAACTCCTCGCGTGTCGCCGGAACGAAGCGCCGGATGAGCCAAACGGCCAAGACGACGCCACCGAATGCGAGTACGAGGACCGTTACTACCAGCACGACGGTCGGCACGTGATTGAGCAGCCCCCGCAGCACGCCGGTACTGTAGCCCTCGCTATCTCGGGGACTGCGAGCGAGGTGTCGCCGCCGCCCCTAGGCGCAGGCTCGGGATCAGCATCGGGGTTCGGGCGCGGTACGAGCGGTACTGGTCTCCGAATTCGCCCTCGAGCAGATCCTCCTCGCTGCGCGCCTTCAGCCAGAAGCTGATTGCGAAGCAGGCAAGGCCGAGCAGCGCCCGCCATCGACCGTTGTACAGCGCGGTACCCGTGAGGGCCACGAGGAGCCCCGTGTAGATCGGATGGCGAACGAGTGCGTAGGGACCCGTTGAAATCAACTCCTGTCCATGCTTGAGCACCACGCTTGCGCTCCAGTTGCGTCCCAGGGTCACGCGCGCCCATACCGCGAACAGCATGCCCAGCGCAGTGATGACCCAGCCCGCGGCTCCCACCTCGACCAGCGCCGGGACGAACCGGTCGTCGAGCGGACCCAGCGATGGTGTCAAGAAGATCAGTGCGGCCCCCACGACGTAGAGGGCACCCCGCAGCGGACGCGACCGGCCCCGCACGCGTACTTGGCGGGTGTTCCGTGCCGCCAGCAACCAGTACACGGTGAACGGAAACCAGAGAACGGCCGGTGTCACGCCTCAAAGCGTGACACCTGTGGCGGTTCGCCGGCTCAATCCGGGAGCAGCGGCACCGTCATACCCGGGTCGCGGCCCAGCAGCACCGCGCGGGTGACGGCGCCGGATCCGAACCGGTCGCGCAGGTCGTCGAGCGTTGCGTCGAGGGCGCGCCGGCGATCGAACGGCAGCGAGAGCTGGACTCCCGTATGCGTCTTCGAGACCCGTGAGGGCGATCCCGACGAGTGTCAGGCCGCGAGTCTCGATCATGGGTGTTGTCCGAGCAAGCAGCGCCCTGGCCGTGGTCAGGATCGTCCGCGTCTCGCAGGTCGGGACCGACAGCGTGTGGGAGCGAGTCGCCCGCTTGAAGTCGTCGAAACGCAGCCGCAGGACGATCGTCCGGCACGCGCGGCGGGCTGTGCGCAGGCGGCGCGCGACACGGTCGACCAGTCCAACGACGACGGCGTCGAGGTCGTCCCACGACGTCGGGCGCCGGCCGAGCGCGCGCTGTGCGCCCGATCGAGCGCCGCGGCGGCGCGTCCGCACGCGCCGCGGGTCTCGGTTGTGCGCCAGGGCGTGTAGGTGGCGGCCGGCGGCGCGGCCCGAGGATCGAGACCAGCGCTCTCTCCTCGAGCTCGGCGACCTGCCCGACGGTCGTGATGCCCCGGTCACGCAGCTTGCGCCGCGGTGACCGGGCCCACGCCCCAGAGCCGCTCGACCGGCAGCGGGTGGAGGAACTCCAGCTCGCCGTCGGGCGGCACCGACGAGCAGGCCGTCCGGCTTGGCCACGCCGCTGGCGACCTTGGCGAGGAACTTGGTCCTGGCGACGCCGACGGTGATCGGCAGGCCGACCCGCTCGCGCACGTCGCGCCGCAGCCGCGCGGCGATCTCCACCGGCGTGCCGCGATCCGCCGCATGCCGCGAACGTCGAGGAACGCCTCGTCGATCGACAGGCCCTCGACCAGCGGACGTCGTCTCGTGGAACACCTCGAATACGGCCTTGCTCGCCTCGGAGTAGGCCGACATCCGCGGCGGGACCACCACCGCCTGCGGGCACAGCCGGCGCGCCTGACGCGCCGCCCATCGCCGTGCGGACGCCGTAGGCCTTGCGCCTCGTAGCTGGCGGCGAGCACGACGCCGGCGCCGACGATCACCGGACGGCCGCGCAGCCGCGGATCGTCTCGCTGCTCGACCGAGGCGTAGAAGGAGTCGAGGTCGGCGTGGAGGATCTCGGCAGCGCCCGACACGAACACATGTTCGCATGGGAGCCGCGGCCAGTCTAGTGGGCGCGCCTCACCTTGACCGTCTTCTTCGCGGTCGCCACGTTGCCGGCGCCGTCACGCACGACGATCGTCACCCGTGCGCGCACCCGCCGGCCTCGGCGCGTCGCCCGCTTCGCAGCCTGTAGTGCCTTGCTCGATACGCGCAGCCTGAGGCTCGTCCGCTTTCCCGCGGTGACCGTCGCCTTGGCCGACCTCAGCTTGAACGTCCGGCTCGCGCCGGGCACTGACAGGTTCCCGCTCGCCGTGGCGGTTCCGTTTTCGTCGCTCGTAACGCTCACGACCACGCGCCGATTGGCGAGCACGTTCTGGGTCGACGAGGAGATCAGAGCGAGCTTTGGCGCGCGCTTGTCGGGTGGCGTGGGGCAGGCAGTCTGACGAGTGGCGTCGGTAGGGCAGGCATCCTGCGTGTCGTCACCGAAGCCGTCGTTGTCGGCATCGGGCTCGACCGTCGCGGCAACGTTCACGCGTAGGTTGGGCCAGGCGATGGTCGCCGTCCCCGTTTGGCCGACCGGGATGTCGCCGCCTCCGAACTGTGCCATCTGGTTACCAGGTGTGTTCGGCGTCGTGATCCCCACTTCGGCGTCCGCCACGGCAGTCAGGCCCAGCAGGTCGCCGCGGTTCACCCGGATTCGCTCCGGGAACTCGTACGCGGTATCGGGGTCAAGCGTCTTGAGTGAGCTCTCCGCCAGCACCTCGTAGGCAAGGCCCGTGCCGGTGTAGCGGAAGATCTTCAGCCGTACTGCTCCAGCAGCCGCGTCACCGCTGCTGTGGAACCTCCAGCGTGTGAGCACCCCTTTCGGTGTCTCATACGACGGGCTACCGGGCGTCGTCGATGCCGGAGCCACCGGGGTCTGGACGCCGAACACCGGAGTCGAGGTCGTCTGACCCACCTCGGTCGAGTCTCCCACCGCGATTGCCGCCGACAACCCGAAGCCCGCGGCCAGCGCGAGCAACGCCGGAACGGGCCTGATCGGCGGTAAGCGTTGTTTGTCGTGGCGTAACTTCAGGTCGTGCCGACCCTACACGGCTCCGCGCAGTCGAAGCAATCTCTCGACGCGAAGTTCAGCCGCTGAGCCTGGCGGCCTCGAGCGCCTTTTCGCGCTCGGGGAAGACGTGCATTCGCGTGACCGCGCTGTCCCGGAAGGTCCAGACGTGCGCGATGCGGTTCTCGACGAATGCAGCAGGTCCCGTGCGGGCGGAACCGCATGATCACCAGCGTCACGATGCGGTCGCCGTTCGCCGGAAGGAACTCCTCCGGCTCGGCGGAGACTTCCTCGAAGGGCTCGAACAGGTCCTCCATCACCTGCATGGCCGCGTCGGTGCCGTGGTAGGTCCCAGGGTTCGTGACCCGGGCCGCGGTGATCATCTCGAAGTCGGGAGCGGCCGCCTGGAACATGCCCGCCCAATCGCGGCGGTTGAACGCCTCGTAACCGGCGCGCAGGATGTCGATCTGGGCCTCGGACATGGCGATCTCAGTATCCCGGGTCCCTATATTGGCCCGGGTGCCCCGCCGCCCGCTCATCCTTGCGCTCGGCGCCGCCGCGCTCGTTGCCGCCGCCCTTGGCGCCGCGGCGCTGCTGAAGGACGACCCGGCCGGTACCGCCGTGTCGGGTTCGATCGCACGTGGCGAGCTGGCCGGCGTGCGCGACACCGAGGCGTCTCAGGCCTTCCCCGAGTCGGCCGATTCGACGCACCGCTCGGCGGAGGACCCGGCCGCTGCGGCCGCTGCGGCTGCGGCCACGGAGGACACCGGGCCGAGTCCCGGCGCGCCCTCCGACGCCGAGGTGCGGCGCGACCTGCGCCAGCTCGAGCGCTACAACCGCGGGCTGAAGCGGGGCGGGAGTCTCGGCGTCACCACGAAGGGCGATGCCGAAGCGCCGATCGGCGCGCCGGGCGTGATCGGCGACATCGTCGCCGGCGGCAACGAGATCGCACGCTTCCCGTACCGGCTCGGCGGTGGGCACGGGTCTTTCATCGACAACGCATATGACTGCTCGGGCTCCGTCAGCTACGCGCTGGCGGCCGCCGGGATGCTGCAGTCGCCGCTCACCTCGGGCGACCTGATGAAGTGGGGCAAGCCGGGCCCTGGGCGCTGGATGACCGTCTACGCGAACCCCGGCCACGTCTACATGGTCGTCGGCGGCCTGCGCTTCGACACCAGCGGGCGAGCCGGCCGCCGCGGATCGCGCTGGCAGAGCGGGCAGCGCCCTCCGCGCGGGTTCGTCGCGCGGCACTGGCCGGGGTACTAGCGCGAGTCGCTCAGACGCCGGCGCCCTGGCCGTTCCACCAGCCGGGCTTTGTCTCCGCGTCGTCGCGCGCGGTCGTGCCCTGGGTGGGGCCGAAGGCGACGAACTCGATGCCGTCGGGGCCGGCCGACACGGCGCGGGTGACCTGGGGCGAGATGCGGATCGCGTCCCACTGGCGGACCTCGATGATCTGGTCGTCGAGCTTCACTCGCCCGCTGCCCGACAGCACCAGGTAGACCTCTTCCTGGGTCTTGTGACTGTGCCCGAAGGGCTGCGTTGCGTTGGGCGCGAGCCCCTGCAGGCTGAGCCCTGTCCGCTCCAGTCCCAGCTCGCCTGCGGGAAAGCGCGCCTGCATGTCGGGCGCGAGCCCGAAGTTGGGCGCCATGTCCTCCGACTCGCGGACGTTCTTGATCGTGTAGTCGGCCATCCGGTCCTTTCGCTTGGCGGGAAGTAGCCTGCGGCCCAATGCTAATTGCCGCCGTGCAGATGGAGGCAGTCGTCGCCGACGTCGACGCGAACCTGGCGGCGTGCGAGCGGCTGGCGGCGGACGCCGGCGCTCAGGGCGCGCAGGCGATCGCGCTGCCCGAGTTCTTCTCGACCGGCATCGGCTTCGTGCCGGCGCTCGCCGACGCGGCGCTGCCGCCCGACGGCGCGGCCACCGAGATGCTGCGGCGGATCGCGACGCGCCACAACGCGCTCGTCGGCGGCTCCTTCCTCTGCCGCGACGCCGACGGCGAGGTGCGAAACGCCTATCTGCTGGTGCGCCCCGACGGCGGCGTGGCCGGGCGCCACGACAAGGACCTGCCGACGATGTGGGAGAACGCCTTTTACGTCGGGGGCCACGACGACGGCGTGATCGAGGTGGACGAGAACCTGACCGTCGGCGCCGCGGTCTGCTGGGAGCTGATGCGCACCCAGACGGTGCGCCGGCTGCGCGGGCGCGTCGACCTCCTGATGACGGGCTCGGCCTGGTGGTCGGTGCCGCGCCGGTGGGGACCCGGGCCGCTGATGGACCGCTTGGAGGAGCGCAACTGCGCCACCGCACGCCGTTCGGCCGAGTCGTTCGCGCGCTACGTCGGCGCGCCTGTGGCCCATGCCGCGCACGCCGGCGAGCTGGAGTGCGCGACGCCGTGGTGGCCGATCGGCTACGACGGCCACTTCGAGGGGGCGACGATCATCTGCGCGGCCGACGGAACCGTGCTCGCCTCGCGCGACAAGAGCGAGGGAGAGGGAGTCGTGGTGGCCGAGGTCGAGCCGGGCCGCCAACCGCCGGGCACAGAACCGCCCGACAAGTTCTGGCTGCACCGCCGTGGCGCGATCGCAGCGCTCACGTGGAACGTGCAGCGCGCGCACGGGCGGCGCTGGTACCGCCGCCACGTGAGCCGGGCCTGACCTTGTGGCGCCGGCCCGCCGCGGTTAGGTTTGCCGTGTGAAGGCCGCCACGCTAGGAGTGATCACCGCGGTCTTCCTGCTGGCCGGCTCGGCGTTCGCGAGCACTCAGTTCGCATCCACCTTCGAGGGCGGTTACCTGGTTCACACGCCCCGGACCGCGTCGGGGTTTCAGGCTCTCGCAACCTGGAGCGACCCCGGCGAGCCCGGTGGCAAGCCGAAGGAGCTCAGCAAGATCAAGGTGGACTTCGCACCTGGTGCGAGGCTGAACACGGCGGCGCTGCCCGTCTGCAAGGCATCCGACGTCGACGTGCAGATCCAGTCCGTGCGCGCGTGCCCCCGCAACACGATCGTCGGATCGGTTCGCGGCCAGGGCCTCTACCCGGGCAGCACTCCGTTCTACACCTACGCGACGCTCTTCAACGCGCGGCGCCAGATCATCGTCGTCGTGACGCTGGACACGAAGCACGGAAGGCTCCTGACCAACTTCCGCGACGACGTGCACCGCGACTCGATCACGGTCAACCTGAAGATCCCCGGACACATCTCGTTGATCCGGTTCCAGGCACTGGTGCCCCGGCACTCGCGCAAGGTAAAAGGCAAGCGGCAGACCTACTTCACGACGCCGGCGACGTGCCCGGCGAGCGGCGCCTGGACGAACACGGCGACGTTCAGCTACGAGGACGGCTCGAGCGACAGCCACGTCGTCACGACACCCTGCACGAAGTACTGAGAGGACGCGGCGCGGCGTTGAGTGACCGTTGTCGCTTGTGAGGCTCTGCCGCTTCGGCAAGAATGTCGGCGGAGCGGCGTCGCCGTTCACAGCTCAACGGGAGAGGAGCGGGATCAGATGGCAGTGACCGTACCGCGCGAGACAGAGCCGGCGATCAGCCCGTATCTCGAGGGCAACTACGCACCGATCCACCGGGAGATCACCGCCGAGAACCTCGAGGTGATCGGCGAGCTTCCCGACGACCTCGCCGGCATGTTCATCCGCACGGGGTCGAACCCTCGCTTCCATCCCAACGGCCGCTACCACTGGTTCGACGGCGACGGAATGCTGCACGGAATCGAGCTCGAGGACGGCAGCGCCACCTACCGCAACCGCTACATCCGCACGAAGGGCCTCGAGGACGACATCGAGGCCGGGAGCTCACTGCGCACCGGCATCATGGAGCAGCCCGACATCACCAACCCGGACGGCCCGTGGAAGGACACCGCCAACACCGACCTCGTGTTCCACTCCGGCAAGCTGCTCGCGCTGTGGTGGCTGTCCGGAAAGGCGCACCAGATCCGGCTCCCCGACCTCGAGACCGAGGGCCCGTGCGACTTCGGCGGCACGCTCGACACCAACATGGCCTCGCACGCCAAGGTCGATCCCGCGACCGGCGAGATGATCTTCATCGACTACGGCCCGCTGCCGCCCTATCTGCGCTACGGAGTCGTATCGCCCGAGGGCGAGGTGGTGCACTCGACGCCGATCGAGCTGCCCGGCTTCCGGCTCCAGCACGACGTGGGATGACCCAGAACCACGCGCTGCTGTTCGACATGTCGATGATGTGGGACCCGGAGGAGATGAAGCAGGGCCGCGTGCGCCTGGGCTTCTTCCCCGAGCGGGCGAGCCGCATCGGCGTGATCCCGCGCTACGGCGACGGCAGCGACGTTCGCTGGTTCGAGACCGAGCCGTTCTTCATGTACCACACGATCGCGTGCTGGGAAGAGGGCGACGAGATCGTGATGATCGGCTGCCGGATCCCCGACCCGATGGGCTGGGAGGCGAAGGGACGCAGCGGCCGGAACGCGCCGTTGCTCGGCAACCTGCGGATCGAGCCATACCTCTCGCAGTGGCGGCTGAACATGCGCACCGGGACGGTCGACGAGGCGCAGATGGACGACCGCATCACCGAGTTCCCGCGCATCAACGACCAGTTCCTCGGCGCGCCAGGCGCGCTACAGCTACAACGGCCGCATCGCGGACTCGCCGACGATGCTGTTCGACGGTTTCGTCAAGTACGACCTGACCGACGGCACGAGCGAGGAGTACGGCTACCCGGAGGGCTGGTACGGCGGCGAGCCGTCATTCGCTCCGTCCACCAACGCGCGCGCCGAGGACGACGGCTACCTGCTGACGTTCGTCGCGCAGGAGGCGACCGGCCGCTCCGAGCTGTACGTCGTGCATGCGCAGACGCTCGAGACGGTCGCGCGGATCGTGATCCCGCAACGCGTGCCGACCGGGTACCACACGCGCTGGGTCGACCACAGCGACCTGAACGCCGCGAGCGCCGCGCACGCAAACGGCGCTCACTGAGCGCTTGACCGACACCTACATCCTGGGCGCGTACCAGACCGACTTCGCGCGCAACTGGTCGCGTGAGGGGCTCGGGCTGGCCGACATCTGCGCGGACGCCGCGCACGGCGCGATGCGCGACGCGGGCATCGAGCCCGGCCAGGTCGAGGTCGGCCACGTCGGCGAACTTCGCGGCCGAGATCTACTGCGGCCAGGGTCACCTCGGCGGGCTGCTCGTCGAGGCCGACGCGGCGTTCGTCGGACTGCCCACCTCGCGTCACGAGTCGGCCTGCGCGTCGGGAAGCGTGTCGGTCCTGGCCGCGATGGCGGACCTCGAGTCCGGCCGCTACGACTGCGCGCTCGTCGTCGGAGTCGAGCAGATGCGGACCAAGGCGACCTTCGAGTCCCAGCAGGCGCTCGGCGCCGCGGCGTGGGTGCCGCGCGAGACCGACGGCGTCGACTACCCGTGGCCGCAGCTGTTCAGCGATCTCGGCGACGAGTACGAGCGTCGCTACGGCCTCGACCCGGCGCATCTCGGCGAGCTGCAGCGCATGTGCTTCGAGAACGCCCGCCGCAACCCGAACGCGCAGACGCGCGGCTGGACCTTCGGCGAGCGCGCCTTCGACGCCGACGACGAGGAGAACCCGGTCGTCGCGGGACGGATCCGCCGCCAGGACTGCTCCCAGGTCACGGACGGCGCCGCCGCGGTGGTGCTGGCATCGGAGGACTTCTGCGAGCGCGCCGGAATCCCGGCACGGCCGGCCTGCCGCGGATCACCGGCTGGGGACATCGCACCGCGCGCATGGCGCTCGCGGACAAGCTCGCCGGTGGAAACGGGTCGCCGTTCGTGTTCCCGCAGGTTCGCGGCGCGATAACCGACGCATTCGAGCGCGCCGCCGTCGATGGAGTGGGGGAGATCGACGCGATCGAGACGCACGACTGCTTCTCGACCACTCACTACATGGCGATCGACCACTTCGGCCTGACGGCGCCGGGCGAGTCGTGGCGGGCGATCGAGGACGGCACCGTCGCCTTCGACGGCAAGTGCCCGATCAACGCCAGCGGCGGCCTCACCGGTTGCGGGCATCCCGTCGGCGCGACCGGCGTGCGCATGCTGGCCGACTCGGCGAAACAGGTGAGCGGGACGGCCGGGGACTATCAGGTGCCGGACGCCGGGCGCGTCGCGACGCTCAACATCGGCGGCAGCGCGACGACCACCGTTTGCTTCGTGGTCGAACGACCCGAGTAGCTCTTATCTTCGTGTCGTAATGACCGTCGCCCCGCTGCCACGGACGAGCAACCCGCTCTCGATCATCTGGGAGGACCTGCGCTCCGACCGCCGCGCCGATGTGCCGTGGCCGCGCGGCGAGCTCACGTTCAGCCTGTCGCGTACGACTCGGTTCGACCGTGACCCGCTCCCCGTCCTGCTCGAGTCCTACGAGCGCTACGGGTCGATCTTCACGCTGAAGGTCTTCCATCACAACGCGGTGTTCATGCTCGGTCCGGAGGCGAACCACTACATGCTCGTCTCCCACGCGACCAACTTCCTCTGGCGTGAGGGACACCTGCGCGACCTGATCCCGCTGCTCGGCGACGGGCTCTTGACGATCGACGGCGCGTTCCATCGCCGCCATCGCAAGCTGATGCTGCCCGCGTTCCACCGCGAGCAGATCGAGCGGACCACGGTCGTGATCGAGGCGGAGGTCGAGCGGGGGATGTCGGCTTTCCGGCCCGGCGAGGTGATCGACCTCTACGACTGGACCCGCGGCGTGGCGCTGCGGGTCGCCATGCGCGCGCTGTTCGGCATCGACCCCGACCGCGCGAAGGCGGGCGGGCTGAACGCGGCCGAGGAGTTCGAGGCGGCGCTGTCGTTCTACGGGCGTGAGCTCCTGTGGCAGATCATGCGTGGTCCGCGCACGCCGTTCGACAAGTTGCAGCGCTCGCGCAAGCGCCTCGACTCGCTCATATACGGCGAGATCGACCGCCGCCGCGCGTCCGGCGAGCGCGGCGAAGACATCCTCTCGCTGCTGCTCGACGCCGCCGACGAGGAGGGCCAGACGCTCAGCCGGCGCCACATCCGCGACGAGGTGATGACCCTGCTGTTCGCCGGTCATGACACGACCACCTCGACTGTGGCGTTCATGTTCTACGAGTTGGGGCTCAACCCCGAGATCGCCGACGATCCGACGATCGACGTCGGGATGATCATCGACGAGACGCTGCGCAAGTACCCGCCCGCCTACATCGGGCCGCGCCGCGCGGTGGAGTCGTTCGAGTTCTCCGGTGCAACGGTTCCCGCCGGCGCGCACGTCCTGTACTGCTCGTGGGCCAGCCACCACCTACCGGATGTCTTCGACGAGCCGGAGGAGTTCCGGCCACACCGCTTCACCGAGGAGAACCGCGCCAAGCTTCCGCGCGGCGCATACGTGCCGTTCGGCGGCGGGTCGCGGACCTGCATCGGGATGCGCTTCGGGCAGGCTGAGCTGGGCGTGATCGCCCGCCGGGTGCTCGAGCGCTTCCGCCTCGAGACAGTGCCGGGCTACGAGCTGAAGATCCGCCACGCTCCGACGATCTCGCCGGCGGAGGGCCTGCCGATGAAGGTGCGGGCAGCCGAGCCGGCCGCCGTGCTCGGCTAGCCCGAGCAGCCCTTCTTGGATGCGGCTCGCTTGCGGGCGATCCGGAAGCTCGAGGACGCGCTCGGGCCCTTCGACCCGTGCGGGCGCCCAACGAGCCTGTAGTCGCCCGGCGCCATCGTGCGCTTACCGAGACGGCCCGTGAAGCACATGGAGTTCCGTCCGGGCACGGCGGCTTGGTCGATGCCGCCCTTCAGCCGCACGAAGCGCGTGCAGCGCTTGCCCCCGTGGCCGTGCGCCGGCTTCTTCCCGCACTTGCCGCCTCGCAGGACTCCCGGCACGGCCTGCTCGATGGTGAAGCTGATGACGGCCGGGGGACCGGAGAGCGTGTACGTGACCAGTGCGCCGGCCGTCTTTGCCTCCTTGGCGCCCGAACGCCGCGGCACGAAACTGTGCGGGCTGATCTTGAGCGAGGTGACGCCGGAGCCGCCGACGGGACCGAGCGGCCCGGCCGGAGAGGGGAGCGACGGGAGCTCGATCGTGACGGCATCGGAGCGCGGACCTTCGCCGATCCGGTTCACGGCGGCGACGCGGTAGTAGTAGGTGACGCCGGGAACCAGGCCGCTGTCGAGGGTGAACGTGGCGGAGGTGGTGGTGGTCAGCAGGGTCTCGCCGCCTGGGAAGGTGCCGCGGTACACCCTGTACCCGAGGATCGGCGAGGTGCTGGAGGGAACGTTCCAGGAGAGGTCGACCGAGCCGCCCTCGAGCGACGCCGTCAGCCGCGGCGCTGCCGGCACCGGCGCCGGGGTGGCCGACGCCTCATCGGACTGCCATCCCTGGTCGACGCTGTTGATCGCGGCGACCTTGTAGTAGTAGGGCCGCCCGTTGGTGACGGGCGCGTCGGTGTATGACGTGACGTTCCCGACCGTCTTGAGCGTGGACACGTTGCCGGAGCTCGTGCCGCGATAGATCTTGTAGCCGGTGATGGGTGCGCCGCCGTCGGGCGGGGCGATCCACGACAGCTTCACAGCGCCGTCACCCGCTTCCGCGGTCAGCGACGGCTCACCGGGCGGTCGCGCTCCGAGCACCTCGTTGGACTGCGGACCGTCGCCCTTTCCGTTGGTCGCGGCGACGCGGTAGTAGTAGCGCTTGCCGTTCTCGACGGCCTGGTCGTCGTAGGAGGTGCCGGTCCCGAGCGTCTTGTAGAGCGTCTCGCTCCCGGGGGAGGTTCCCCGGTAGAGCTTGTAGCCCCGGATCAGCGAGCCACCGTCGGCCGGCGCGGTCCAGGACAGGTGCACGGCTCCGTCGTCGACGGTCCTCGACAGCGCCGGGGCCGCAGGCGGCTGGGCGTTGGGCCAGTGGCAGCTGGCGCTACCGGAATCGGTGAAGCCGTCGCCGGACGCGGGGATGAACTGCCAGTCGTAGCTTCCCGAGTGCAGCGTCAGCTTCAGGATCCCGAAGCTCGAGTAATCGGTGACCTGGAGCGTGTCCTGGTCTCCAGCCGATCTCGGCGCGCTGCCGTGCTCTTCTCCGCCGGTGCTGACGATGAACTCGCGCACGCCGTTCGAATCCGGATCGCCGGAGGCGTTCTGGAGGGCGTGCCGCTCGTAGTGGTGGTTACCGTGGCCGTTCAGGACGACGTCCGCGTGGGCCGCGTAGAGATCGGTCCAGAAGGCGCTCGTCGCGCTGTCGTTGCCGAGGTCACCCGAGTTCCAGCGCGGGTGGTGCCAGTAGGCGAGTGTGCAACGGTCGGGGTTCGCGGCGAGGTCGGCCTTGAGCCACTTCTCCTGCGTGCTGCCGGCGCCGCAACCGCCCACCTGTCCGCAGTTGGAGTTGAGGGCGATCAGGTGCCAGTTGCCGATGTCGAAGCTGTAGTAGACGTCGTCGAGGTGGGCGGTCCTCGTCCCGCCGGAGTCGATCCGGTCCAGCACTCCCTGGCTGCTGTAGTAGTCGAAGAAGCCCTGGGCGCCAGGTGTCTCGTACTCGGCGTTTCCGATTGCGGGATAGGCGACGGAGTTGGCGCGCCCGAAGGTCGGGTGGTAGGCGGTCTGGAAGTCGAGCAGGCTCCCGGAGGTGTACTGGTTGTCGCCCAGAGGAAGAAACGCGGTGGGGGAGAGACCCACCACCAGGTCCGACACGTAGCGGAAGCGGCACGAGTCGTCGGTGCCGTTACCCCCGTTGTAGTCGGGATAGATCGGCGAGCACGCCATGTCCCCGACCGCGGCGACGGTCGGATCAGCCGCGAGCGCACGGCCGGTAAGCGCGCCCGTGAATGCGAGGGCTATGAGCCCCGTGATCAGGATGATGCGTCCGTGCATCGACAACCCCCTACATTCCCTCGGGTCTCAAGCTACACGGACCGTCAGCATTCCCGCCATCTTTTCGATGGCGCCGGTCGTTACGCGGTGAGCGCCGGCTCGTCGCTCCCATAGCGGCGGCGGTGCACGAACCACGCCGCCAGGCCCGCCGGCAGCGGCAGCCAGTACGAGACGAGGCGATACGCGAGCGTCGCTACCACGGCGTCGGCCGCGTTCACGCCGGCCAGGACCAGCGTTCCGGTGAGGCCGGCCTCGACGAATCCGAGGCCCCCCGGGGTGAACGGGAGCCAGGAGAGGATCTGCGCAACGCAGTAGGCGAGCAGCACCCCGTAGAGCAGCGGTACGTGGCCTACCGCCGCAACGGCTGCGACCAGCGCGATGTAATCGAGGGCGTAGCGGCCGCTGGTCGCAAGGAGGGCGTCCTTCCAGCGGTCTCCGAGCACCGTACGGATCCCGTTGCGCTCCTTCAGGAGCCGCTCGGGCAGGTCGCAGACGGGCGGCCGGCGCCGTAGCACCGCGTTCCGGATGCGCTGGACCGTGCGGCCGACCCATTCGAGGGGGCCGTCCCGGGTCAGCAGCACGGCGCCGCCCGCTCCCATCACGGCCGTGGCGAACAGCCCTGCCCACGCGGCCCGGGCGAGGTTGGGATTGATCGGCTCGCCGGCGAGCACCGCCGGCAGGGCCAGCACCGGGAGCGCCAGCAGCATCCCGGAGAGAAGCAGGCCGGCCGCCGTCAGCCCGGAGACCGCCGTGGCCCTGGGAACGCCGGCGTCGGTGAGCATGCGGTATTGGAGCGCGCCGGCGGTCGCGGCCCCGCCGGGGACGACCCGGCCGAAGGCGTTCCCCGCCAACTGCGACGTCGCGACGGGCGACATCTGCGGGGCCCGGAGCGCGATCTGCTGAACGCGCCAAAGACAGACGAAAGAGCCGGCCTCGAGCAGCAGCATCGACACCAGCCACCACGGCTTGATCTTGACCACGTCCGGTCCGGCCTTCAGGACGTTGATCAGGCTCGGGGCCAGGGCATAGAGCGATACCCCGGTGATGGTCAGGAGGATCGCCCGCCTGATCACCCGTCCGCGCGACCAGCGCGCCGGAGGAGCTTGAAGATCCTCTGTTACGGCGCGGGGCTCGGTGGGCAGGGCGCTCAAGCGGGCGCCATCTCCCGCAGCCGCTCGGCCGAAGCCGGGTCGTGCGCCGGCAGGTAGACCGTCGGCTCCGCGGCCGCCAGCTCGCGCATCCGGGCAAGCGTGCGGCGCGCGACCTCCTCGTCGGGGCAGACGCCGTCGACCGCGCCCTCGAGCATCAGGTCCTGCGTGTAGGAGACGTCGCCGGCGAGCACGACCAGGCGGTCGCCGGTGCGAACCGCGACCGACATGTGTCCCGGCGTGTGGCCTTCCGTGGGGATCAGGAAAACGTCGCCCGCCTGCGTCAGCGCTCGCGTGTGCTCGAAGGGGCCCAGTGCCGGGCCGTCGAACGCCACCGGGCGCGGGTCGAACCAGTCCGGCAGGTACTGCGGCAGGTAGCCGCGCAGCCGGCCCATGGTGCCTCCGGAGATCGAAAGCTCCTCGGGCGTGATCAGGATCTCGCTGCGCGGGAAATGATCCAGCCCGCCGGCGTGGTCGGTGTGCATGTGGGTCATGACGACCCAGCGCACGTCATCCGGTGAGAAGCCAAGGGCGCGCAGCTGCGGACCGGCCTCATCGCCGTCCTCCACCTGAAGGCGGACGCAGCGCCGGAAGTAGGGATGCCAGCGGGGGAAGTGTCCCGGCCGGCTGGCCGCGGCGGTCTCGCCCGTGTCGACCATGATCAGGCCTTCCGGGTGCTCGATCAGCCAGCAGGTCACGGGTAGGGGCTCGGTCCAGTTGCTGTCGAAGAGCGTTCGCATCACCCGCGCCTGGCCGTGTCCTTCGCCGCGGCGCTGGCGCTCGCGGACGATCACGGTCCCGGTCTGGATGGGATGGATGCGCACGTCCGCACTCTTGTATCGCAACCGCCCCCGAGTGGCGAGCGCGAGCGGGGCTAGACCGGCTCGAGCGGGACCGGTCGCGCCGCGACCTTGGAGGCCTGGCGCTCGGGGCTGATCCTGACCACATTCCAGGCAAGGCCGACCAGCTCCAGCCCCCCGATCACCCAGGCCGAGAGGTCGATCTCCCACCAGCGCAGCCCGTGGTTGGCGGAGCGGGGGAACGCGTGGTGGTTGTGGTGCCATGCCTCGCCGAGCGAGGGAAGCGCCAGCCAAGCGACGTTGGTGGAGTGGTCGTCGAGCGCGAAACGCCGGCGGCCGAAGAAGTGGCACACGGAGTTGATCGACCAGGTGACGTGGTGCAGGAAGAAGACGCGCACGAGGCCGCCCCAGACGAGCCCGCGCACGCCGCCCGCGAAGTTGCCGTGCAGCCAGAAGCCGAGCGCGAAGGGGATCCCAAGGCTGAGGATCACCCAGACGTGGTAACGCTCCGAGAGGAGCCGCATTCCGCGGTCCTCGTCGAGGTCCTTCGCGTAGCGGCGGTGCTCGGCCTGCCCGTGGCTGCGGAACAGCCAGCCGGTGTGCGCGTACCAGAGCCCCGAGACACCGGAGCCGTGACCGACGTGCGGGCTGTGCGGGTCGCCCTCCTCGTCGGTGTGGGCGTGGTGCTTGCGGTGGTCGGCGACCCAGTCGATCACCGAGCCCTGCAGCGACATCGATCCCAGGCCGGCGAGGACGTACTCGACGGGCTTGTAGGTGATGAACGCGCGGTGGGTCAGCAGGCGGTGATATCCGACCGTCACGCCGATCGCCGTCAGCACGTAGGCGCTTCCCAGCAGCGCGAGGTCGGTCCAGTTCACGACCTCGTTCCAAAGCAGGACGATCGCAGCAAGGCATCCAACGAATGGAGCCGTCACACCTACGAGGTTGCCGATCTGCCTACCGCGGGTCATTCAGGGCGGAGCCTTATCTTGTCCGATTCCAGTCCCTTCTTCGTTAGAGCGAAGAAGGTCCCGTAATCGGCACTGATGGGGAGTATGGCAGGGCAGAAGAAAGCTAACCAGAAGCGGGGGATCGACGATCCGGTCCTTTACGCAGGCTGCACGGACGAGGCCGAGCAAGCCGACCGGCGGCGACTGCTCGAGGAGCTCCACGCGCAGGGCGCGAGCTTCGACATGCTCGAGGAAGCCGTACGCGAGGAGCGCCTGGCGACGCTGCCGGTCGAGTTCGCTCTCAGTGACGGCAGCCGCTATACGCTCACCGAGGTGGCGCGGGAGGCGGGCATCGACCCGCGCTACGCGCGCGCGGTGCTGCTCAGCCTCGGGCATCCCAACCCGCGCCCGCGCGAGCGCCGCTTCTCGGACCGCGACCTCGAGGTGGCGCGGATCCTGCGCGTGTTCCTCGATTCCGGCATGCCGAAGGACGACATCCTCGAGGTTTCACGTGTCATCGGCCAGTCGATGGCCCGCACCGCCGCGGCGGTCCGGCGCGTGGTCGGCAACTCGCTCCTGAACCCGGGCGACACCGAGCTGGAGCTGGGCATGCGCTACGCGGAAGCGGCGCGGCAGCTCGCCCCGCTGATGGGCCCGGTGATGCAGCAGCAGCTGGAGGTGCACCTGCGCGAGCAGGTGACACGGGAGGTCATCACCCGAGCGGACCGCGAGTCGGGCACGCTCGGTCGCACCCGCGACGTCGGCGTCTGCTTCGCCGACCTGTCGGGCTTCACGCGCCTCGGACAGCGGCTGCCGCCGGACGAGATCGGCGCGATCGGCAACCGGATGGCGGAGATGGCGGGCGCGGTGGCGCGGCCGCCGGTGGAGCTGGTGAAGACGATCGGGGACGGCGTGATGCTCGTCAGCCGCAGCCCGTCCGCGCTACTCGGAGCCGCGATCGACCTGCGCGGCCGCACCCGCGAGGAGGGAATCGAGTTCCCGCCGATGCGCGCCGGCATCGCACATGGCGCGGCCGTGCAGCGCAGCGGCGACTGGTTCGGGCCGGCCGTCAACTGCGCCAGCCGGATCACCGACGTCGCCCGCCCGGGGACGATCGTGCTGGAGGAGCAGGCCTACGAGCTGGCCAGCGACGGCCACGAGTGGTCCAAGCGCAAGCGCAAGCGGCTGAAGGGAATCGACGGGCGCGTCGGGCTGTACACGCTCCAGGCCGTGGAGTGAAGCGCGGCTTACGCCTGAGCCGACCTCTGGTTGATGTTCCACTCGAGCCAGCCGAGGCCGGCGCGGCCGTCCTGCGAGCGCACGCGGCACATGGCGCGCGGGAAGTTCGTGACGCGCCCGTCGGGAGACGTCAGGCGCAGCGCCCCGAACGCCAGCGGCTCGACGTCCAGCTCGAGTCCGTTCGGCGCGACGGCGATGCGCGCGGAGCTGACAAGGCCGCTCGCGTCGACCTCCTCGCTCGCCTCGACTGACTCCAGCTCGTTGGGCGGGCCGCTCGCGGGCTGCACATAGCCGACGCCGAAGCCTTGGCCGTCGGGCAGCCGGATTGCCACCGCGTGCACGCGCTCGCCGTCATCGAGGCGCACCGCGCTCCACATCCAGTCCATCGACCACCAGTCGCGCACGCCCCACGAGTGGTCGCGCTGGCCGGGCCCGCGCAGGGCGAGCTGCTCGTCGCCGATCCGCACCGTGCCCTCGACCAGGCACGGGATCTCGTAACGCGTCGCGACCGTATAGGCGTACGGCGCGCCGTCGGTCTCCCAGGTGAGGTCGAGCGCAACGGGCACCGGCTCGCCGCGCTCGGCGCGCAACGGAGCGGACTGGTCGGCGTGCGACTCGCCGCTCCCCTCGAGCGTGCAGCGAAAGCGCTCCAACGGCTGCTCGCAGACGTGCTCGGCCACGAGCCCGTCGGCGACGGTGCGCAGATGCTCCCCCTCCGGGAGCGGCGCCTCGAGATCCACCACCGCCACGGCCGGCCGGCCAGGTCCCGTCACGTAAGCCGTGTACCAGGCGATGCCGAGGTTCGGATACAGGCCGATCCGTATGTAGGCGCCGAGGCTGCCGTCCTCTGCGACCGCGTCGAAGTACCAGCTCTCGTTCCACAGCTGCTCCGCGTCCGGCGCGTGCGGCCGCTCGTCCTGCGGCGCCGGTGCGGGGAAGTCGCTCATCGGCCCAGCAGCTCCTCTGCGTCGAGATCGATCACCTGCTGCGAATGGCGCGCCAGCGACGTCATGAACATGTCGTCGCCGCGCTCGGTACGCACCACGAGCATGGGGGAGACGACCGCCATCAAGACGCCGTGGAACGTGGTGCGCCGGTACTCCTCCCAGCACGCGTCCCAATCGAAGCCTTCGACTCCGAGCCCGAGCAGGTTGTCGTAATAGGTGCGCAGGAGCTCCTCCTCGCTCTCACGGCGCGCGTCCACGTCAAGGCCTGCTCCGAGGAAGTAGGCGGCGTCAAGCAGTCGGCGGGCCCCAGCTCACGGTCTGCCAGTCAACCACGGTCAGCGGCTTCGCGCCGGCCGCATCGCCGAACAGCATGTTGTCGAGGCGGTAGTCGCCGTGCACGATCGAGAACGGCCGCGGGCGGTCCGCGAGGTACTCGTCGAGCCGCCCGATGAACCGCTCGACGAGCCCGCGGTGCTCGGGCGCGATCCGCGCGTCGTAGCGCTCGAGGAAGCCGACGAGCAGCTGACCCGCCAGGGCCGCGTTGATCGGCGGCTCCTGGTTCAGCCAGTCCACGGTGTCGAGCTGCGGGTCGTCCCACACGGGCGCATGGAGGCGCGCCAGCTCTCGCATCGCGAGCCGTGCCTCCTCGACGGTGCAGCCCGCGATCTGGTCACCCTGCATAGCGGGCGCGGCGTCGTCGAGCACGAGCGTGAACCAGCCTTCGCCAGGGTCGAACTCCGCGAGATGGCAGTTCGCGACGGGCCCCTTTATGCGCGGAGCGACCTCCTGGTAGAAGCGGATCTCGCGCTCGTAGATGCCGAGCACGATGCCGGTCGAGCGGCTCGTGTCATCCGATGCGGCGACCTTCAGCACGACGCTGCCCGGGCCGGCTCCGTTCATGTCGAGCGCGAAGCGGTAGTTCTGGCTCATCTGACCCGTCCCGATCGGCGTGACGTCGAAACTCTCGACAGAAGCCTCGCGCGGCACAGCGCCCGATTCGCGCAGCACCGCGGTGAGCCACTCCGCGCTGACGTCATCGACGTGCCGGATCAGTTCGATCGCCATCTCGGGGACCGTAATCGACCGCCGAGGGGGGCGAGTTTTCACGCCGCTTAGTCCCTCGCTCGCAGGTACCGCAGATTGACGACGCGCGAGCCGAACGTCTGCGTCTCGACCAGCTCGAGCTCGTTCCTCTCGTCGAGCGCCGGGAAATATGGCGTGCCGCCGCCGAGGACGACCGGGCTCAAGAACAACCGGTACTCGTCGATCAGGTCCAGCTTCATCGCGCTCGCGGCGAGTCCGGCGCCGCCGATCGCGATGTCCTTACCCGGCTCCTCCTTCAGCTTCGCCACCTCTTCGGCAAGGCCGCCGCTTGCCAAGCGTGTGTTGCCCTCCACCTTCTCGAGCGTGCTCGAGAACACGATCTTCGGCAGCTTCTTCCAGATGCGGGCGAATTCGAGCTCGTCCTCGGAAATCGATGGCTGCTCGCCGGCGGTCTCCCAGTAGACCATCGTTTCGTAAAGGCGGCGACCGAGCAGATGGGCGCCGAGCTCACGGACTTGCTCGGTGTGGAACCGAAACAGCTCGTCGTCCGGCGGCGACCAGTCGATCTCGCCGCCCGGCCCGGCGATGAAACCGTCGAGCGACACTGTCATCGAGTAGATCATCTTCCTCATCGTGGCCGCCCCCTAGCCGGGCAGATCCTCGGGCCGCTTCTTGGCGAGCTTGCCGTGGAGCAGCCCGGTGGACTGGCCGACTTCGATCATGTAGCCGTCGGGGTCCCGCATGTAGCAGCGGATCTCGGCACCGCGATCGATCGGCGGCGTCACGAACTCGGCCCCCTTTGACCGCCACTCCTCGTAGCACGCCTGGATGTCGGCGACGCGCAGGTTCATGAAGCTCGAGACCGTGTTCCCGGGCTCGTAGTTGACGACCGAGATGTCGGGCTTGTCGGGGGTGGGGCCGCCGCCTGGGTTCATGATCAGCCACGAGTTGGAGAGCTTGATCATGCACGGGTTCTCCTCCAGCACGACCTGGCCGCCGAGGACCTCGGAGTAGAACGCGCGGGACCGAGCAACGCTTCGTACCGTGATGAACTGGGTCACGAGAAAGCCCTCGGTCGGGGCGGGGAGGTTCTCGAAGTCGATGGCTGGCTTGTGCTCCGTCATTGGCTGCGCTCCTCGGACGCTTTCCCGGGAACTGTGGCGACTGCCTGACCGGAAGGCAAGGAGCCGCGGCGTTCCGAGCGTGGCCGCGGCTCAGGCGCGCTGGAATACTTCGGCGCATGGAATCGTCGAGCGGAAGCAGGGCCGCGGCGCTAACCGCGGCGGACATCCGCCGCCACGTCGACGAGCTGTTCGAGCAGGGCCACGTGCTGGGCGAGGACGGCAGCCGCACCCCGCTCCACCCCCACGCGCTCGCGCAATTGGACGCGCGCGAGCTCACCGCGCTTGCGGTCTCCGAGAACGTCGGCGAGACGCTTGAGGTGGGCCTTGGGCTTGGAGTCGGCACCCTTTCGCTCTGCACGGCGCTGCTCGAGGTCGGACGTGCCGGCGCGCGCCACGTGGTGGTCGAGCCGTTCCCGGACGACTTCGGCGGCGCGGGGACGCGGACGGTTCGTGCGGCGGGCGCCGGGGATCTCGTCGAAGAGGTCCACGAGGAGTCGCAGCTCGCCCTACCCAGGTTCGCCGCCGAGGGCCGGTCCTTCGACCTGGCCTTGATCGACGGCGACCATCGCTTCGAGGGCGTCTTTCTGGATTTGTGCTTCGCGGACCGTCTCGTGCGGCCGCGGGGCCTCGTGATCGTCGACGACCTGTGGATGCGGCCGATTCGCCTCGCCGTGTCCTACGCGGAGCGGAACTTCGGCTGGGAGCTGCTGCCGGACACCATCACACGGGCCTTCCGCTGGCGGCGCCCGCGCAACCTCCCGGGCCGCAGGCTGCGCGGCGCGGGCGCGATCGCGGTCCTCCGCCGGCCCGCCGAGCGACCAGACCGCCGCGCGCTGGGATCGCTTCGTCCCGTTCACGTAGCGGCCGCCGTTTCGGCCGCCGAGGGGGCGAGTTTTCACGCCCCGCGACTTCAAGTGTGTGACCGACCCACAACGAAGTCACGGAGGGCGATGCGAGCGCGCAGGGAGACGATCATGGTGGTGGAGGACGACGAGGCGACGCGGGAGTTCCTCGCGGACAACCTGCGCGCGGACTCCTACTCGGTGGTGCCGGCCGCGAACGGCCACCAGGCGCTCAGCCTGCTGGAGATGCGCACATGTGACCTGGTCCTCCTCGACGTGGTGCTGCCCGACGCGTCGGGCTTCGAGCTGTGCCGGCGGCTGCGGGCAGCCGACGGGCTGGCCCAGCGGATCGACCCGAACATCCCGGTGATCATGCTCAGCGGCCGCGCCTCGGAGACGGACCGCGTGCGCGGGTTCGCGCGCGGCAGCGATGACTATGTGACGAAGCCCTTTCACTATCCGGAGCTGGCGGCGCGGATCGCGGCGGTCCTGCGGCGCGCGAGCGGACGACGTGCCCGCGGCGCCATCGTGGTCGGCGATCTGCGCATCGATCCGCTCTCTCGCCAGGTCACTCTGCGCGGTGAGGCGATCGCTCTGTCCGCGAAGGAGTACGCGCTCCTTCACGCGCTCGCCGGTGAGCCGATGCGAGTCTTCACCAAGGAGGAGCTGCTGCGCGACGTCTGGGGCTTCATCTCGATGGGCGCGACTCGGACTCTCGACTCGCACGCGAGCCGCCTGCGCAGGAAGCTCGGCAACGGCGGTCGGAGGTGGATCGTGAACGTGTGGGGTGTCGGTTACCGGCTCACGGACGAGCTGGAGTGACGATGCGGCTACCCGAACCGGATCCGCAGCCCGTGGTGGTGCCGATCGCGGGGGCCCGCCGCAGGCGTAGGCTCGCCCATGTCGCACACGAGGTTCGCGGTGCCCTCACCGCGGCGGAGCTCGGGCTGGCGCGACTCGAGCGCAATGCCGGCGGGGACGGAGCGAAGACGGCGGCAGCGGTGCGGGCACAGCTCGAACGCGCAGCGGTGGCGCTGAACGAGCTGGACGTCGCACGGGGAGAGCGGCCTGCGCGTGGGCCGGCTGCACCCGGAAGCGCGGCGAGCGTCGAGGATCTCGTCCGCGACCGCGTGGAGGCGTGGGCGCGCGTAGCTCCGGACGACCGCGGCGTTCGCTTCCAATGCGCCACGCCATTGAAAGGGGTCGCCGCGCGCTCGCTTGTCCCAGCCCTCGACAACCTGATCGCCAACGCTCTGGAACACGGGGCCGGGCACCGTGACTGTCCGGGTTGCTCAAGACACACGGCACATCTCGATCACCGTCGCGGACGAGGGCGCCGGCATGCCTGCGGGACTGCGGCTGCGACGCTCGAGGCAAGGCCGGGGCCTCGGCCTGGACATCGCGCGTCGTGCGACCCTCGCCTGCGGTGGCCGCCTGATCGCAGAGCCTGGCCATCCTCCACGGCTCGAGCTGCCTGTCGGCGCGCCGGCAGCCTGACGCACGGGTGGCGGAGCTCGACCGCATCGCGGACGGCCTGCGGCGCCGCCTGGCCGACGAGGCGCTCAAGAGCGACCGGCCCGGTGCCGCTCCCGTCGCCGAGCAGGTGGCTGCGCTCGTACGGGAGCAGGCGGCACCGCTGTCCGAGGATCAGCAGGGGGAGCTGGTCACCCGGGTGCTGGCCGGCACGCTCGGCCTGGGTCCGCTCGAGCCGCTGATCGCGGACCCCGACGTGGAGGAGGTCATGGTGAATGGCCCGCAGTCGGTGCTCGTGGAGCGCGGAGGGCGCATCGAGCCGACGGGGATTCGCTTCACCGACGCCGAGGAGGTGATGCACCTGGTGGAGCGCATCCTTACGCCGGCCGGGCGTCGCGTGGACGAAGCGTCACCGCTCGTCGACGCGCGGCTCGCGGACGGCTCGCGCGTCAACTGCGTCATCCCGCCGCTGAGCCTGGACGGGCCGATCGTGACCATCCGCCGATTCCGCGCGAGCGGGTTCGATCTGGAAGGCCTGATCTCGAACGGAACGCTCGACCGTCCCGCCGCGGACCTGCTGTCTCGATGTGTCGCCGTGCGTGCCAACCTGGTCGTGAGCGGCGGGACGGGAAGCGGCAAGACGACTCTGCTGAACGCGCTGTCTCGCGAGATCGGGCCGCAGGAGCGCATCATCACGATCGAGGACGCGGCAGAGCTGCGGCTTCAGCAGGACCATGTCATCCGGCTCGAAAGCCGGCCGCCGAATCTCGAAGGCCGGGGCGAGGTCACGATCCGCCAGTTGGTCCGCAACGCGATGCGCATGCGGCCCGACCGCATCATCGTCGGCGAGGTCCGCGGTCCCGAGGCGCTCGACATGCTGCAGGCACTCAACACCGGCCACGACGGCTCGATGACAACGGTGCACGCCAACGGCTCCGCGGACGCGCTGCGGAGGATCGAGACGCTCGCGCTGATGGCGGAGCTGGGCCTACCTCACGCCGCGGTGCGGCAACAGGTCGCGAGTGCCCTCGATGTCGTGGTGCACGTGGAGCGCGAGCGCGATGGATCGCGCCGCGTGGTGGAGGTCTCCGAGGTCGTGCGGGTCGCCGGTCAGGTTGGTGTCCGGTCGCTCTTCGAACGGCGCGCCGGGCAGCTCCATGAGGTCGCGGTCGCAGGGCCGGAGCTGCGTGCGCGTCTCGGTGAGGAGTGATCCAGCGGGCGCTCGGGTGGCTCGACGCGGCCGTCGCGCCGCTGCGCCGGGCCGGGACGGCCGGCATCGTGCCCACCGACCCGGAGCGATTGAGGCTGTCGCTCGTCCTTGGCGCCGGAGCATTGGTCGGCGGACTTGCGATGGTGGGGCCGGCGACCGGCGTGGCGCTCGGGGTCGCGCATCGGCGCTTCTACTTCCCGGCTGCTCGCCGTGCGCCGGCGCGCCTACGCTCGCCGGATCGACGCCGGGGCGGCGCGGGCAGCGGTCGTCGTGGCCGACGGTCTCGCCGGCGGGCGGTCGATCAGGGGTGCGCTCGTGTCGGCGGCCGCGCGGTTGCAGGGGGCAGTGGGCATCGAGTTCGGCCGCGTCGCATCTGACCTGTCCCTCGGGCTCACCACGGACGAAGCGCTCGACCGCTTGCGACGGCGCGCACAGTCGAGGCGCATCGACATGCTGGTTGCGGCGATCCGACTCCAGCGGCGGGCGGGCGGCGACCTTTCGAAGCTCTTGCGCGACATCGCCTCGACGGCCGAGGAGGCAACACGACTGGCAGAGGACGCCCGGGCTGCCACGGCGCAGGCTCGTTTCACGGGATTGCTGGTGAGCGCGTTCGGCCCGCTGACGATTCTTCTCGCGGAGCTCGCGGCGCCGGGAACCACCGCGGGCGTGGTGGCAACGAGCGGCGGGATTGCACTCCTCGGGGTGGCCGGCGCAATGCAGCTGGCCGGTGCTCTTGCCATCCATCACATCAGCAGGGTCACGATCTGAGGCGGCGTCGCGATCGATGAAGGCGAGGGCTGTGTGCGCCGCCTTGGCCGGCGGTGTCGGCGTTCTGGTCGCACCGGCAGCGCCTGGACGCCTCGGGTTCCTGCTGATCGCCGCGGCGCCTGCCGCCGGGTTTCTCGTTCCCGACCTCTATCAGCGGCGCCTGGAGCGAGCGCGGGTGGCAGCGGCGCTACGGGAGCTCCCCGACATGCTCGAGCTGCTGCGGGTGACGGTCGAGGCCGGCCAGGCTCCTGTAAAGGCGCTGGCGGCGGTCGGCGCGGAGTTCGACGGTCCTCTTGCGGCGGCGTGGCGCCGAGTCGCCCTGCTCGCCGAGCTCGGACAGCCGTTGGACGACGGCCTCGCGGAGATGGAGCGCATGCTCCCGAGTGAGGACGTCACGTCGTTCTCGCGCGTGATGCAGGACGCCCGCCGGTACGGCACCCCGCTGGGCGCGGCGCTCGCCGCGCAGGCGGCGCGGGCCCGAGCGAGCCGGCACGCGCGCGTCCGAGAGGCCGCGGCGCGTGCCGGTCCGAAGGTGCAGCTGGTCGTCGCCCTGGTGCTGGTGCCCTCGGCCCTGCTGTTCGTCGCAGCGGCGCTGCTCGCGAACGTTTCGAGCCTCGGGCTGCCCTACTAGCTCCCCGCGATCGCTCCCACGAGGTCGGCGTGGAACGGCTGCGTCCCGGGCTCGAGCTGCAGACTGGTGAGCGCGCTGTTGGCGTGCGCGTAGTCCAGCTCCTTGCCCAGGTCGCCGACGCCGTTCGAGGCCGGGGTCGGGAGGACCTGGAGCGTGCTCAGCACGCCGAACGCCTGCCCGGTGCTGTTCATGAACCCGCTGCCCGAGTCACCCGGGATTCCCGGGCTCACGGTGAACACCGTGCGGCTCCAGCCGTTGCCCTCGGTCGCGTAGACGACGCCCTGCTTGGGGCTCAGCTTCGTGATGCCGCCGCGCAGAGAGGAGTTGCCGTAGGTGTAGACAGTCGATCCGTCGGCCGCTGCGCCGACTCCCGTCGGGCCGCCGAAGCCCGGGCACCGAGGGATTCACCTTGGCCACGTCGGCCGGGTCGATCTTGACCAGCGCGAGGTCGTTGTACGCGCAGGTGTCCGCGTTCGTCTCGCCCTTGGCCTGCATGGTGATCCACGAGTTGTAGGCGAGGGTTCCGGGGCGGCTTGCGCCGTCGATCTCGACCGGCGTGCCGACCGGCAGCGAGGCGCTGGTGCAGCCGTCGGTGTCGGTCGCGCTGCCGGTTCCCGAGCAGTGCGCCGCCTGCCCCAGGTATACGTCGGTCCCCTGGGTGAAGACGAAGTTCGAGGTGCACTGGGCGCCCTCGGTGAGGGTCTGAACGCCGGGGTGGATCGTGGCCTGGCCGGCCGGTGCCCAGGCCGATGCGGCGCTTGGCGCAAAGACAAGTAGCGCGAGCGCGATGAGGGCGAGGGCGGCGGTGGACGGGGTTCGTCTCAAGAGGGCTCCTTTTTCTAGATTTCCCCCGCCTTCTTCCCCGTTACAGGGCTTTTATTCCCGGCCTTTCGTTGACTCCGGATCCGTGAGGCCACTACTGTCCGGGGATGTTTCGCGCGGTCGCGTCGGTCGTTGCCGTCGCGCTTGTAATCCTGCTTACATCGGTTTGCGCGGTTGCCACGGCCAATAGCCCGCGGCCGCGCGGCTTCGAGGGGACGGTGAAAATCGTCCACAGCGGCACGGTCGTCGGTGCTCCCGACTACGGCTATACGGCGTCCGGAGCCTTCAGGTACCGGGGCAGGTACAAGCTCGCCGGGGATCGGATCAAGCCGCCCCAGAACTCGACCATCAAGCCGTCCAAGGGCGGATGGTTCGAGCTGGGCGGCAGCGGATCGAACTCGCTCGACATGACCTTCGACTGGGTCCAGCGCGACGTTACGCGCACCGAGACGGTGCACCGGCGCTGGAGCGGCGGCGGCAAGATCTCACTGGTCGACCGGCCGCAGAGGGCGGGGGAGACCCGGCCGCTACGGCTGATGGTGCGGAAGGGCTGGTTCTACCTCGACCTCAGCCGCCTCGGGCCGGTGCAGGCTCCGCTCGAGCCCGGATTCCCCGTCGATGTCGTCGCGCAGCGCGTCGAGGAGGAGTCCTGCGACCCGGACCCCGGTGTGCGCCGCGAGGAGACCACTTTCGCCAACGGCCTGTACACGGACGTCCTGCCGGCCGCCTGTCCCGACGAGGAGCCGGATGTCCCGTTCCCGCACGTGCGCGGCAAGACCGCCCAGCAGACGATCTGGCCCGCGGACGTGTGGGACCCGAGCATCAGCGGCGGCGAGACCGCACCCGCCATGTGCAAGCCGCCGCCAGGCATACGGCTGCTGGGTCTTCCGGCAAGGACGCTCTGCGGCAAGCGCCACAACGGGCGCTTCTCGGGAACCATCACGCTGCCGGCGCCGGGACACACGTATCCCTGGAGCGGCGACTGCCCGTTCAGCGTGTGGGGACCGGGCGGGCTCGAGGACATCTACTCGCTGACGTGCCCACAGGGCCTCGACGACCCGTTCCCCGCGTGGGACGGGGACTTCGTCGGCACGAACCGCCAGACGGTCGTGTCCTGGAGCCTCAAGCCGGTGCGGTAGCCCGCAGGGTCCCTGCGCCCGGCGGTCTTACGGAACGAACACTCCCTGGACCGCGAACAGGGTGTTGTCGGCCGTGGTCGCCGCCGTGTTGTCGGCGCCGCCGTCGTACATTCGGACCTCTCCCATGCCCCAGTTCGAGCGCTTGGTCTCCCGCACGGCTGTCGCTGACCCCAGGACGGCATCGGCCGTCGTCGCAACGGAGCACGTCGAGCCGATGGCCGGGTCGCCCGTCGGCGCGCACGGAACCGTGAACGAGAGGTCCTGGTCGGTCACCGTGGCGTCCTCCGTCCCCGCGCCGCCGTTGTTCTTGTCGGTGATGCGCACGCTGACGACCGCCTGCAGCTCACCGGTGTAGTCGGCCAGGTCGCTGGCCCGGCGCACGTCGGTCAGGTCCGCCGTCATCTGCACGTTGGCCTCGTCCGCGGGCGTCGCCGGATCGCCGGCGATCACCGTGTACTTGACCGAGCCGGTGAAGTTCGGGCTGCGGGAGTTCGAGTCCGGGGTCCCGACGGTCAGATAGGTCGAGCCGCGGGCAGCCGGCGCGCACGAGTCGTAGGACAGGCCGCCGCCGTGCTGGCGGTTGGGCGTCGTGCACGGCTGGTACGTGGGCACCAGCGAGGCGTAGATCGGCCCGGCTCCCTTCGCCCGTGCGTAGGAGAGGCACTTCGACAGCTCCGAGGTGCTGTTGCCCGGTGACGTCGCCGTGGTGGTGATCACCGTCTCGCCGTTCGGCGGGGTGGGGAAGGTGAGGTTGAACGGGGCGTTGCCCGAGCCGTCGGTTGTCACCGTGGCCGAACCGATCTGGTGCTTGGCCTCGCCGTAGCCCGAGGTGTCGCAGGTGTCGCTCGAGTAGAAGTCGAGCGTGTAGGTCTTGTTGGCCACGCTGTTCAGCGTGCCGTTGACGATCGCCCCGCCGCCGGAGCTGACGCTCGCCGAGCTGAGCGCCGGGTAGTTCTGGCCTTCGTTGGGCTCGAGCGTGTCGGGGTCCCCGGCGTCGTTGAGGTTCACGCCCTGCTGGCAGATGTCGATGCCGAGGTCGCCGTTCGGAGAAGATCGAGTTGCCCACGACGCGGTGGCCGTTGCTCGCCGATGCGCCGCGGCATTCCATGAAGATCCCGTCCGCGCCGTTGTTTGCGATCAGGTTCCCCTCGCCGGCGCCCGTTCCACCGATCAGCGAGCCGACCACCGGCCGGATGTGGACCCCTTCCCCGGCATTCGGAACGGGTGTCGTCCCGTCCGAGCCGACACCGATGTAGTTGCCCTGCACGCGCACGTTGTTGCCGAACACGTCCATCCCGGTGCTTCCGCCAGAGATGATGTTTCGCTCCTCCGGCGTGTCGCCGCCGATCTGCGAGTTGGGGCCGACCGCCTGAAGCGTGCCGCCGCTTCCGGCCGTCGCGCCGAGGCCGTCGGGCCGCACCCCGCCGACGAAGTTGCCCTGGACGATGCCGCCATTGCCCCGGGTGACCAGCGACAGGATCATGTTGCAGGCCCCGGTACACGCGCCACCGGGCGTGACGCCGGTGATGCCGCCGATGGTGTTCGCGGCCAGCGCGTCGACCGCCCACGTCCCGCCCGGAATCTGCGTGAGCCCGTCTGAGCTGAAGCCGATGTAGTTCCCGGTGAGCGTGTTACCGGTGGCCTCCAGCGACACGCCGGCCCCGGTATTGCCGGCGATGACGTTGCGGGCCGACGGGGTGGTCCCGCCAACTGTGTTGCCGGTGTGCAACAAGCGGACCCCGATGTTCCCGTTGGGCAGTTTGGCGGTGCCGGCCGCGTTCAGGCCGACGAAGTTGCCCTGGATCGTGACGCCGCCGGCACGCCCCGTGATGATCCCGTAGCCCTGTACGCCGACGATCACGTTGCAGGCGCCCGTACACGGCCCACCGGGCGTGGTCCCCGTCGTCCCGCCGATCGTGTTGGCGCCGGAGACCTGGATGTTGAAGCTGCCGGCGGGGTGCGCGATGGCGGCTGTGCCGGCGCTGTTCGACCCAATGAAGTTGCCCTGCACGACGTTGCCGGTCGGCGTGACGCTCACGTTGTCGATGTTGATGTTGATGCCCTGGCCGGAGATGACGTTGCGCTCCTCGGGCGTCGTGCCGCCGATCGTGTTGTTGGCGCCGGGTACGACGATGCCGGCGAAGTCGTTCGGGATCGTGCCCGTGCCGGCCGCGTTCAGGCCGATGAAATTGCCCTTCACGACGGTTCCGGACCCGCCCAGCGTGATGCCCGGTCCGTTGCTCGAGTTGCCCGTGTTCCCGCCGATCAGGTTGCACGCGCCGGTACAGGATCCGCCGGGTGTGGTGCCGGTCGAGCCGCCGATCAGGTTGTTGCCGGCCGTCTGGACGAGGACTCCCTCGCTGCGATTCCCGGCGGCAGCGGTGCCGGCGGGATTGACGCCGATGTAGTTGCCCTCGACGACGTTGTCGACGGTCCCCGCGCCGGTGATGATGATTCCGCGCCCATCGACGGTCGGCACGGTGCCGTTGCCGGAGATCACGTTTCGCTGTGCCGCGGTGGTGCCGCCGATCACGTTCTGCGCAGAGGCGTTCTGGATCAGTACGCCGTTGTGATTCGCCGAGCCGGAGACCACCGTCCCTGCAGTGGTCAGGCCCACGTAGTTGGCTTCCACCACGTTGCCGTCGCCGCCGCTGAGGTTGATCCCCGTGCCGAAGTTGTCGATCGCGAGGCCGCGGATGGTGGTGCCGCCGGCCGTGACGGGAACCCCTGACTGGGTGCCTGTGGGGCCGGGTCCCTTCAGCAGGACCGTCGGGGCGCTCACGTAATCCGGGTTCGTCGTTGCGTCGATCACCGCCGGGTCCGTGACGGAAGGCCCGTTGCCGGCAAAGGTGATCTGGTGAGGGGCTGCGCCGGAGAGGTTGAAGTTGATGGTGTCCAGTTGGCCGACGCTGGCGTTGCTCTCCTGGACGGCGGCCACATAGGTGCAGACGCCGTTGCCCGCGGCCGTCTCGCAGACGCCGTCGCCCGGGGTCGCATCCGCGGTCACCGCGGTCGAGTTCACCTGGAAGGTGGATGCCGTCAGGGCGGTCAGGCCCGAGGTGAAATGCGCGCCGCTGAATAGCGGCGGCGCCGCGTCGGCGGGCGCGACAGCGAGCAGCAACAAGAGAACGGCCGCGAACGCGGCGCGGGCGACGGTTGTCATACGAGGAACCCTCCGTGGCAGACGACAGTTCCACCCTAGCCAGGCGACGCGCTGAATTCCAGCGGAGGTGCCATCCGGGCAGGAACCGCGGGCGGGAGTCCCGAAAGAACCCCTTGGATTCGGCAGATTTGCAGCAGTTTCAGAGGTCTCGTCGTGGGCCGTCTGAAAGGCGATGTGGGTTCATAGGGGAAAAGATGTTGCAAAGTGGGAGAAAGTGGGGTAGTGTGCCGCGCCAGTTGACCCGGATCGGGATGGCGGGGCTCCTCCCACTCCGCCATCCCAGATCCGGAAAGCCTTCGAGGAGAGCATTGAGACTTGGCGTTCCTGGGTCAGTTCGAGTACACGCTGGACGCGAAGAATCGCCTCACGATCCCTGCCAAGTTCCGGGACGACTTCAAGGGCGGCGCGATCCTGTCCCAGGAATACGAGGGCTGCGTGTCGGTCTGGCCGGCGCAGGACTGGGACACCTACATCGAGCAGGCGCTCGGCGGCCGCGACCCGTTCAGCCCCGAAGCGAGGCGCATGGAGCGGCTGCTCCACTCCTCGTCGTTCGAGGTGAAGCTGGACGGCGCGGGCCGCGTGATGCTGCCGCCCCCGCTGATGGCGCACGGGGACCTGTCCAAGGACGTGACCGTGATCGGCGTGAGAAAGCGGCTCGAGGTGTGGGACCGCAAGCGCTGGTCGGCGGAGGAAACCGAGATGAACGCGACCGCGGCCGAGTCCGCGCAGCGCCTGTCCGGGAGCCGTGACACTTCTTCTTGACATGACACAGCTGCACGTGCCGGTCCTCGCCGGCGAGCTGATCGACGTTCTCGACCCGAAGCCGGGCGCAGTCGTGGTGGACTGCACCTTCGGCGCGGGCGGCCACGCGCGCCTGGTGGCGGAGCGGATCGCCCCGAACGGCGAGCTGGTCTGCGTCGACCGCGATCCGCATGCGGCGGAGGAATTCGCGGCCTTTGCGGCCGAGGCGCCCGCGGCGACGCGGTTCGAGCGCGGCGACTACGCCGACGTCCTGCCCGCGCTGGCGGAAGAGGGCGTGCGGCCGGACCTCCTCTATATGGACCTTGGCGTCTCCTCGATGCAGGTCGACACACGCGAGCGCGGCTTCTCCTACTCCTACGACGCGCCGCTCGACATGCGGATGGACCCGGCGCAGCAGCTCGACGCGCGGACCGCGGTGAACGAGTGGCCCGAGCGACGGCTGGCGTCGGTGATCCGCCAGTTCGGAGAGGAGCGCTACGCCCGCGCCATCGCGCGAGAGATCGCGCGGACGCGCGAGCGCCGGCCGCTCGAGACGACCACCGACCTGGTCGCGGCGATCAAGCGCGCCGTGCCGATCCCGGCCCAGTTCGGCGGCGGGCACCCCGCCAAGCGCACCTTCCAGGCGATCCGGATCGCGGTCAACGACGAGCTCGGCTCGCTCGAGCGCGCGCTGCCCGAGGCCTGGGACCTGCTCCGGCCGGGCGGGCGCATGGCCGTGATCTCCTTCCACTCGCTCGAAGACCGCCGCGTGAAGCGCTTCTTCGCCGACCGCGCCCGCGGCTGCATCTGCCCGCCGGACCTGCCGGTCTGCGTGTGCGGGCATGAACCCGAGGCCGAGCTGCTCAACCGCCGCGCGATCGGCCCGAGCGCGGGCGAGATCGCCGGCAACCCGCGTGCACGGTCCGGCAAGCTGCGCGCCGCGGTGAAGCTTCGTGAGGAGGACAAGGCTTGAGCCCGACCGCCACCTCCGCCGCTCGCAGGGCAACCGCGCGGACGGCCGCACCCGCCCGGCGAGTCCACCGCCGGGTCTCGGGCCCGGTGGCACGCGCCGCGGTTGCGGCTCCCGCTCCGACGTTCCCGCGGCGACTGCCGAAGCTCCGTCCCCTCCCGGGCCTTGCGGGCCTCGGCGGGCGCGCTCTCGAGGTGGGGCGTGGGCTGCCGGACTCCAGCTTCCTCGACCGCCTCATCCGCAGCCGCACGTGGATCGGCGTCCTCGGGTTCCTGCTGATCGGCCTGGTGGCGCTGAACGTCGCGCTCCTGAAGCTGAACGCCAGCGCCGGCCGCGAGACGACGGTCGCCAGCGCCCTTCGCATCCAGAACGCCGAGCTGCGCGGAAGCGTCGCGCGCCTTCGCACGACGGAGCGCATCCAGGAAGAGGGCGCAAGGCTCGGACTGGTGATGCCCAAGGCGGCCGAGGTGAACTACCTCAGCGTCCGCCCGGGCCTCGACGAGCGCCAGGCCGCGCAGCGCAACCAGCTTCAGCCGCTGTGGGTCGGGGCCAACACGGTCACCGGACCGGGGCCCGACGACTCGCTGCTGCCGACACCGCCCCCGCCAACGGCGGAGGGCGGAGCTCCGGCGGCGGCCGGAGCGACCGGCGCGGCGGGCGCCACCGGCACCACGCGGGGCGACCGGCGCTACGGGCACACGACACGGAACCACAGGCGCGGCGACCCCGGGAGGCTAGGAGCTGTCCGGACGCTCACGGAGGGGTGTCGCGGTCCGGTTGGTCGAGCGCCGGATCGGCCTGCTGTTCGCCGCCTTCCTCGTTCTCCTCGCTCTGGCGCTGCTGCGCACCTGCTACCTGATGACCTTCAAGGGCGGGCAGCTGAAACAGCTCGCCAACACGCAGCAGGTCGAGGACGTCAAGCTGCTGGCCCGCCGCGGCACGATCATGGACCGCAATGGTGCCCCGCTGGCCGTCTCGGAGGACGCCGCGACCGTCTTCGCGACGCCGTACCTGGTCAAGAAACCGGTCCGCACCGCGGCCCAGCTCGCGCCGCTGGTCGGCGAGCCCGCCGACAAGCTCCTCGAGTCGCTCTCCGATCGCACCAGCGGCTTCGTGTACCTGGCACGCAAGATTCCCGGCACCGACGGGACACGCATTCGCAAGCTGAAGCTGCCCGGCATCGGCGTGCTGGACGACACGCGCCGGGTCTATCCGCAGAAGACCCTTGCCGCGCAGGTGCTGGGCGCGGTCGGCGTCGACAACAAGGGCCTGATGGGCCTCGAGCAGGACATGGAGGGCGACCTTCACGGCTCCGACGGCGAGCAGCGGATCACTCGCGACGCGCGCGGCGACACCGTGTCCGTGGACCAGAAGGCCAACGACCACTCGGGCAAGGACGTGCGCCTGACGATCGACGCGGCGATCCAGCAGCGCGCCGAGGACGTGCTGGCAGGGGTGGGCGAGGTCTACAGCCCCAAGGGCGCGACGGCGATCGTGATGAACCCCAACAACGGCGACATCTACGCGATGGCCAACTGGCCGCGGGTTGACGCCAATGCTGTCGGCGAGGCACCGGCGTGGGCGCGCATCAACCGCGCGGTCGGCTTCACCTACGAGCCGGGATCGACCTTCAAGTCCATCACCGTGTCCGCGGCGCTCGAGTCCGGCGCTGTCCGCCCACGCACCGTTTTCGAGGTCGGGCCGCAGATCAAGGTCGCCGACCGGACCATCACCGAGTCGCACGGCACCGGAGGAATGTTCTCGGTGTCGGACATCCTTGCCCGCTCCTCGAACGTCGGCGCGGTCAAGATCGGCCTGCGCCTGGGCGCGCGGCGCTTCGACTCGTGGGTCGACCGGTTCGGGTTCGGCAGTCCTACGGACCTGCCCCTGCCGGGCGAGTCGCAGGGCATCGTCCCGCGCTACAAGGACTACTCGGGCTCCTCGATCGGGAACCTGCCGATCGGCCAGGGCCTGGCCGTCACGCCGATGCAGATGATGCGCGCATATGCCGCGATCGCGAACGGCGGCAAGCTGATCCAGCCGCGCCTCGTGCTGGACGGCAGCTCCAGCGACGAGGGCGAAGAGGTGATCTCGCGCAGCACGTCGGCCCAGGTCCGCACGATGCTCCAGGGCGTGCTGGGCCCGGACGGGACGGGAACCGAGGCGACGGTCCCCGGCTACGACATCGGAGGCAAGACCGGCACCGCCGAGAAGCCGGAGAACGGGGTCTACTCGAAGACCCGCTTCGTGGCGTCCTTCATCGGCTTCGCGCCTGCCGCCAACCCCAAGCTGCTCATCGCGGTGATCGTCGACGAGCCCCAGTACGAGCACGCCGGCGGCGTCGTGGCGGCGCCCGCCTTCGAGAAGATCGCCTCCTTCGCGCTGCCGCGTCTCGGGATAGCGCCCTGAGAAGCACCCGGACCGCACCCTAGAATCGCCGGGCGATGACCCTGCGGGAGCTGATCGCGGGCGCCGGCCTCGACGTGGCCGTGCCGGGTGATGGCGAGGATCCCGAGATCACCGGGCTCGCCTACTCGACCGCCGCCGTCGCTCCGGGCACGCTGTTCTTCTGCGTGCCGGGATTCCGGGCCGACGGCCACGACTTCGCGCCCCAGGCCGTGGAGCAGGGCGCCGTGGCGCTCGTCTGCGAGCGTCCGCTCGGCCTCGGAGTGCCGGAGGTGGTCGTCCCGAGCGTCCGCGCCGCGATGGCGCCGCTGGCGGCGTTCTTCAACGGCAACCCGACGGAGCGCCTGCGCGTGGTGGGGGTGACCGGCACGAACGGCAAGACCACGACCGCCTTCCTCGTCCGCCACATCCTCGAGGCCGCCGGCATCCGCACCGGCCTGCTCGGCACGGTGGTCTCCATCGTCGGTGGCCAGGAACGCGAGGTCGAGCGCACCACTCCGGAGGCGGTCGACCTCCAGGCGACGTTCCGCGAGATGCTCGAGGGCGGCGACGCCGCCTGTGCGATGGAGGTCTCCTCGCACGCGCTCTCGCTCCATCGCGCCGACGCGATCCACTTCGCATGTGCCGCCTTCACCAACCTGACGCAGGATCACCTCGACTTCCACGGCACCATCCAGGAGTACTTCGGCGCCAAGCGGAAGCTGTTCACGCTCGGCCGCGGAGCGAGGACCGCCGTGGCGGTGATCAACCGCGACGACTCCTTCGGGCGCGACCTTGCCGGGGAGCTCGAGGCCGCCGGGCACACTCGCGTCCTGACGTTCGGCATCGACGGCGATGCCGACTACACGGCCCGGGACGTGAGCTACGGCGCTCGCGGCGCGAGCTTCACCTGCACGGGGCCCGGCGGCAGCGCCGAGGTCACGATGCCGCTGCCAGGGCTGTTCAACGTCTACAACGCGCTCGGCGCGCTGGCGGCCGCGGGCGCGCTCGACGTGCCGCTCGCAGATGCCGCAGCCGCGCTGCGCGAGGCGCCGGGCGTGCCGGGACGCTTCGAGCCTGTCGACGAGGGCCAGGCATTCACCGTGCTGGTGGACTACGCGCACACGCCGGACTCGGTCGAGAACGTCCTCAACGCCGGCCGCGAGGTGCTCCGGAAGGAGGGCGGCGGCCGGCTGATCTGCGTGCTCGGGGCGGGCGGTGACCGTGACCGCGAGAAGCGGCCGCTGATGGGCGCGATCGCCCGGCGCTATGCGGACGTCGTGGTGTTCACCAGCGACAACCCGCGCTCCGAGGATCCGAACGCGATCATCGCCGACATCGTCCGGGGCGCGCATGAGATCGCGCCCGCGCTGGGCCCGAACCTGTCGACGATGGAGGTGCGCCCTGATCGCCGCAAGGCGATCGAGCGCGCGGTCGAGCTGGCGCAGCCGGGAGACATGGTGATCATCGCCGGCAAGGGACACGAGCAGGGGCAGGAGTTCGAGGACGGGCGCAAGATCCCGTTCGACGACCGCGACGTCGCCCGGGAGGCGCTGCGGGCCCGGAACGCGGTGCCCTCCAACTAGCGACGTTCGATGATCGAGCTCACCACCGAGGAGATCGCTGCCGCCTGCGCGGGCCGGGTCGTCGCCGGGTCGCCGGACGGGGGCGAGCAGCGCCCGGAGCGCGCAATCGTCGATTCGCGGATGAGCGCGCCCGGGACCTGTTCTTCGGGATCGCCGGCGAGCGCGCCGACGGCGGCCGGTTCGCCGAGCGCGCGATCGAGTCCGGGGCGTGGGGCGTCGTCGTCACCTCCGAGCATGCGGCCCGGGTCGCGGGCGCCGGCGCGGTCGTGATCGAGGCAGCGGATCCGGGGGCCGCGCTGGCCGGCCTGGCGCGCCGGTGGGCACAAGAGCTGGCCGCGCGCGGCGCGCGCACCGTCGGGATCACCGGTTCTGTCGGGAAGACCTCGACGAAGGACATACTCGCCGCGCTCCTGCGGCCGGTGTACGGCGAGCACCTGCACGCCAGCGCGGCCAACTTCAACACCGAGATCGGGCTGCCGCTGACGCTGCTCGAGGCCTCCGGCGACACGCGCGTGCTCGTGCTCGAGATGGCGATGCGGGGAATGGGGCAGATCCGCGAGCTCGCGCAGATCGCACAGCCGCAGGTGGGAGTGATCACCAACATCGGGCCGGTCCATCTCGAGCTCGTCGGGACGATCGAGCGCGTGGCCGAGGCCAAGGCGGAGCTGATCGCGGAGCTCCCGAATGGCGGCGCGTGCGTGGTGCCCGCAGCCGAGGAAGCCCTGCGGCCTCATCTGCGCAGCGACGTACGGGTGCTGACGTTCGCGGCCCAGCCGAGCGTTGCGGGAGCGGCCGCGGACATTCGCGCGCTCTCAGCAGAGATGCGCGAGGGCAGCATGCGCGTCGAGGTCGCGGCGGGGGCCGAGCGGGCGACGATCGACTTCGGCTTCACGCAGATGCACAACCTCGCGAACGCGCTGGCGGCGATCGGCGCCGGTCACGCGCTCGGGCACTCGCTCGGGGAGATGGCCGAGGGAGCCAGCAAGATCTCGTTTTCGAGCCTGCGCGGGGAGCAGCTCGAGCTGGACGGAGCCCTGATCATCAACGACTGCTACAACGCCAACCCGATCTCGATGCGAGCTGCCCTCGAGCACCTCGCCGCGGTCGCCGACGCCCGTGACGCACGCCGCCGCGTGGCGGTGCTGGGCGACATGAAGGAGCTCGGGGAAGGGGAGGAGGCCTTCCACCGCCAGGCCGGCGAGCAGGCCGCGGCCGCGGGTGTGGACATCCTGATCGCGGTGGGCGACCTGGCCGAGGCCTACGCAGAGGGTTACGGCCCGCAGGGCGAGACGCACGTCGTCGCCGGACTCGGGCGCCGCGGCCACGAAGTTCCGTGACCTGGTCCAGGCGGGCGATGTGGTGCTGATCAAGGGCTCGCGCTCGGTCGGCCTCGAACGGGTCACGCGGGCGCTGGACCCCACCGCGGGGGAGGTGCCTGATGGGTGAGATCCTGATCGCGGGGCTCGCCTCGCTGCTGCTCTCCATCTTCCTGGGGCCGAAGTTCATCCAGTTCCTGCGGGCGCGCGAGTTCGGCCAGCACATCCGCGAGGAGGGTCCGGCCGAGCACCACCTGAAGGCGGGGACGCCCACGATGGGCGGGCTCGTCATCTTCACGGCCGTCGCGATCCCGTATCTGATCCTCTCCGACCGCGATGCGGCAAGCCTGGCCGTGTTCGGGACCGCGATCGCCTGCGCGGGGATCGGCTTCGCCGACGATTGGCTCAAGATCGTCAAGGCGCGCTCGCTGGGCCTCTCCGCGCGGGTGAAGCTGGCGCTGCAGCTGGTGATCGCGGTCGGCCTGTGGCTGGTCGCGACCCGGGTGGTGGGGCTCGACGACACGCTCGAGTTCCGGATCTTCGACAACCAGATCGACATCGGGGCGTTCTACGGCGTGCTGGTCTTCCTGGTGCTGGCGGGGGCCACGAACGGCGTCAACCTCACCGACGGACTGGACGGGCTGGCGGCCGGCTGCGGCGCGATCGTGCTGCTCACCTATACGTCGATCGCGTTCATCACGGGAGGCCAGGACGGGCTGTCGATCACCGAGCAGGACGGCCTGTCGCTGCTCGGGGCATGTCTCGTCGGCGCCAGCGTCGGCTTTCTGTGGTTCAACTCGTTCCCGGCCGCGATCTTCATGGGCGACACCGGATCCCTGGGGCTTGGCGGAGCCATCGCCGGGATGGCAGTGATGACGAAGTCGGAGGTGCTCCTGATCGTGATCGGAGGGATCTTCGTGATGGAGGCGCTGTCGGTGGCGGTCCAGGTCCTGTCGTTCCGCCTCTTCCGCCGTCGCGTGCTGCTGATGGCGCCGATCCACCACCATTTCGAGCTGCTCGGCTGGTCCGAGACGAAGATCATCGTCCGCTTCTGGATCATGGCCGCGATCGCCAGCGCGATCGGCTTCACCCTCTACCAGCAATCGATCGGAGCGTGAGCCGCCCGCCGGTCCCCGGCGGCCCGTACCTCGTGGCCGGGCTGGCGCGCTCGGGCGTCGCGGCGGCGCTCGCGCTGCGGGCCGCCGACCCTGGCGCCGTGATCGTGGCCTGCGACTCCGGCGAGCCCCGGGAGGCCGCCGAGGCGGAGGGGAGGCTCCGCGCGGCGGGCGTCGAAGTCCACCTGAACACCGATGGAATGCAGCTTCTCGCCGCCGAGAGCCGTCCGCGAGCGTTGGTCAAGAGCCCCGGGGTGCCAGTCCGGGCGCCGCTGGTCGCGCGTGCGCGCGAGCTCGATCTGGACGTGCTCGGAGAGCTCGAGCTCGGCTGGCGGCTGCTGCCGAACGAGTTCTGTGCAGTGACAGGGACCAACGGAAAGACCACCACGACCGAGCTGATCGGGGCAATCCACCGTGCCGCGGGGCTTCCGGTCGAGGTGGCCGGAAACGTCGGCACCCCGGTGAGCGCCCTCGCGGGCATGGCCGACCCGGCCGCGCTGATCGCCTGCGAGACGTCGAGCTTCCAGCTCGAGGACGCCACCGCCTTCGCCCCTGAGACGGCGGTCTTCCTCAACTTCTCCGAGGACCACCTCGACCGCCACGCCACCCTCGACGAGTACCTCGCGGCGAAGCTGCGCGTGTTCGCCCACCAGCCCGAGTCGGCCGTCGCGGTGCTGAACGCCGCCGAGCCGGCCCTCCAGGGAGCGCCGCTCGGCCGTGCCCGCCAGATCTGGTTCGGCGCCGACCCGCGCTGCGAGCTGCGCCTGCACGGATCGCGGCTGGAATGGCGCGGCGAAACGCTCATGGAGGCGGACGAGGTGGGCATCCGCGGGCCCCACAACCTCGAGAACGCGATGGCGGCGGCAGCGGCGGCGCTCGCGCGCGACGTGGACCGCGACGGCGTCCGTGAGGGCCTGCGGACGTTCAGCGGTGTCCCGCACCGGCTCGAGCTCGTGGCGGAGGTCGGGGGCGTGACGTACGTGAACGACTCCAAGGCGACCAACGTGACCGCCGCCGCAGCAGCGCTGCGGTCGTTCGAGGGCGTGCACGCGATCCTCGGCGGGAGCCTCAAGGGAGGCGGCTTCGAGCCACTGGCACCGACGGTCGGCGAGCATTGCCGCGCCTGTTATCTGATCGGCGAGGCGCAGGAGCGGCTGGCCGAGGACCTCGTCGGACGCGGGAGTGCCGCTGCACCGCTGCGGCGACCTCGAGCGAGCGGTGTCGGCGGCCGCCTCGAGCGCCCGGCCCGGCGAAGTGGTCCTGCTCGCGCCGGCGTGCGCGAGCTTCGACCAGTACGAGGACTACGTCGCTCGCGGAGAGCACTTCCGCGATCTCGTTGCCGCACTGCGGGAGCGAGCTTGAGAAGCCCGCGGGACGTCGCCGGCGCCCTGATGCGCAGGCACGAGCGCGACCGGCGGCAGCGCTCCCCGGAGGAGACGATGCTCCGGACCGCCGTGCTCTGCCTGGTGGCCTTCGGCGCGGTGATGGTCTACAGCGCCAGCTCGGGCACGTCGGCGCTGAACGGCGGCGGAAACGGCGCGCAGTACCTCCAGCGCTACCTGATCTCGGCGGTGATCGGCTTCGCCGCGATGTCCTACTTCGCCAAGAACGGGATGGAGGCGGCCAAGCGGTTCACGCCGATTCTGCTGATCGTGGCATTCGGCGGCCTGTTCCTGGTGCTGGTGCCGGGGTTCGGCATCGAGGTGAACGGCGCCAAGCGCTGGGTCGGAGCCGGGCCGCTCCAGATCCAGCCGTCCGAGCTCGCCAAGCTCGGCCTCGTCCTCTACGCGGCACTGCTGATCGCCTCCAAGCCGGCGCGCACCCGGACGCTGATCGGCGTGCGGCCGCTGATCGTGATGGCGGCCGGGATGGCCGCGCTGATCGGCCTCGAGCCCGACATGGGCACGGCGATCGTGATCACGCTGACGCTCGGCGCGCTGCTCGTCGTCAGCGGCGTGGCGCCGCGACACCTCGCGCTCCTGGTGGGGTCGCTGATCGTCGTCGGCTTCCTCTTCGCCATGCTCGAGCCGTACCGCCGCGCGCGGCTGACGGCGTTCCTGAATCCCTGGCAGGACGCGACCGGCAGCGGGTTCCAGTCCGTGCAGGCCCAGATCGCGATCGGCTCCGGGGGCCTGTTCGGAGTCGGCATCGGCGAGAGCGTGCAGAAGCTCTTCTACCTCCCCGAGGCGCACACCGACATGATCCTGGCGGTGATCGGCGAAGAGCTCGGCCTCTTCGGGATCGGGATGGTGCTGAGCCTCTACGGGATGATCGCCTACGCCGGGCTGCGCACCGCGCGCCGCGCGCGCGACCTGTACGCGAAGCTGATCGCGGCCGGCATCACTTCGGTGATCGTCATCCAGGCGACGGTCAACTTCTTCGCCGTGCTCGGGATCATGCCGCTCACGGGCGTGCCGCTGCCGTTCATCTCCTACGGGAACAGCAACCTGGTCGTGCTGCTGTCCGGAATGGGCCTCTTGATCAACGTCGCGCAGAGCGGCGGGCGGGCGCGCCGGGCGCCGCCGAAGTTGCGGGTGGTGGAGGGAGACGCGCCGGCAGTCGGCAGACCGGCAGGCGGCAGGCGGCGGGCGGCAGGCGGCAGAGGCGATCGAGCGCTGGGTGATGCTCGTGCACGCGACCATGATGGTCACGTGACAAGAGTTGTGATTGCAGCGGGTGGGACGGCCGGCCATGTCGCTGCCGGCGATCGCGGTTGCAGACGAGCTGCGGGCTGCCGGCGCCGACGTGACGTTCGTCGGCACGCGCGACCGCGCGGAGGCGGAGCTCGTTCCGGCGGCCGGCTACGAGATCTCGTTCCTGGAGCTGAGCGGCCTCAGCCGCTCGAACCCGCTGCGCGCCGCGCGTGCGGCCGCCCAGGCCGCGGCCGCGCTGCCGGCGGCGCGGCGGCTGCTGAGCGAGACGGGCGCGGATGCGGTTCTGGGCGCAGGCGGCTACGTTTCGGGGCCGGTCGGGCTGGCGGCGGCGCGGATGCACATTCCGCTCGTGCTTGACGGAGGCCGACAGCCACCTGGGCATCGCCAACCGCATGCTGGCTCGATCTGCGCGCCGAGTGTGCCTGGCGTTTCCAATCGCCGGCCGCGACGGCGAGCGCTATCTGGTCACCGGCCGACCGGTTCCACGGGCGATCCTGGAAGCGGACCGCGACGAGGCGCGCGGGCGCCTGGGCATCCCGGCCGGCGAACCCGCGGTGCTCGTGTTCGGCGGCAGCCTCGGCGCGCGATCCCTGAACGAGGCGGCGCTCGGGGCCTTCGCCCGCGCCGGAGGCCCGCACGTGCTGCACATCGCCGGCCAGCGCGACTTCGACGACCTGGCGGCCCGCCTGAACAGACTGGGCTGGCCGGCGCACTACCGGCTTTTCCCCTATCTCGAGAGCATTGCGGACGCCACTCGCGGCAAGCGACCTCGTGCTCGCGCGGGCGGGCGGCTCGATCTTCGAGATCGCTGCCGCAGGCAAGCCGGCGATCCTGGTGCCGTACCCGCACGCCACGGCCGGGCATCAGGACGCGAACGCCCGCTGGATGGCGACGGCCGGCGCAGCAGAGGTGATCCCCGACGCCGAGTTGAACCGCCGGAGAGCTGAGGGTGATGGTCGAGGACCTGCTTCGCCGACCGCGAGCGCCTGGCGCGAATGGGCTCGGCGGCCCGTTCGGTGGCGCGACCCGACGCGGCCGCACGCGGTCGCGACCGAGGTACTCGAGGCGGTCAGACAGCGCGACGGCCGACTGCCGACTCCGGACTGCCGTCTCCGGTCTCCCGTCTCCGACTCCCGACCATCCGTGGCGCGGGCGCCGGCTGCACTTCATGGGCATCGGCGGCGCCGGCATGAGCGGGCTTGCGTTGATCGCGCAGCGGCTTGGGGCCGAGGTGTCGGGGTGCGATCGGGCGGAGTCCGGGTATCTCGCGGAGCTGCGTGCAGGCTGGGATCGAGCCGTCGATCGGCCACGACCCGGCTCACATCGAGCCCGGGCTCGAGCTGGTCGTTCGACGGCGATCCCGGCGACGCATCCCGAGGTGGAGGCGGCGCGGGCGGCTGGCGTGCCGGTGCTGCACCGCACGGAGCTGCTGGCGCAGGCGGCGCGCCTGAAGCGCGTGATCGCGATTTCAGGCACGCACGGGAAGACGACGGCCACCGCGATGACGGCGCACGTGCTCGAGGCGGCCGGGAATCGAACCCGGCTACGCGATCGGCGCCGAGCTGCGCGACCGGCCCGAACGCCGCGCTGGGGGGAGGGGGAGTGGATGGTGCTGGAGGCGGACGAGTCGGATCGCTCGTTCCTGCGCTTCGAGCCGGAGATCGCGGTCGTGACGAACATCGAGATCGACCACCACACCACCTATTCGTCGCTGGGGGACCTGGAGCGGGCATTCGACGAGTTCCTCGCGCTGGTTCCCGAGACGGCAAGGCGATCGTCTGGGAGCGGCTCCCGCAGCGGTTTCGCGCGGGCGCGCGCACGGTCTCGTACGGGATCGAAGCGGGAGAGCTGACCGCGACCGGTGTCCGCGCGACGGGCGGTGGCAGTGAGTTCACCGTGCGCCTCGATGGCCGCGACGTCGCTGCCGTCGAGCTGCCGGTGCCCGGCGAGCACAACGTGCTGAACGCGCTCGCGGCGCTCGGGGCGGCCGCCGCGGCGGGATGCGACATCGCGCGTGGCGGCGGAGGCGCTCTCGAGCTTCAAGGCCGCCGGCCGGCGATTCGAGTACCGCGGGACCCGCGCCGGGGCGCGCCGATCTACGACGACTACGCCCATCATCCGACGGAGGTCGAGGCGACGCTCCGGGCCGCCCGCGCGCTCGAGCCGGCGCGGCTGATCGCCGCGTTCCAGCCCCACCTCTACTCGCGCACGCTGCACATGCACCGGGAATTCGGCCGGGCGCTGGCGCTTGCCGACGAGGTGGTGGTGCTCGACGTGTACGCCGCGCGCGAGAAGCGGGAGGGGCCGTACGCCGGGGTGACCGGAAAGCTGGTCGCCGACGCGGCGGCGGACCGCGGCAGGCGGGCGCCCGGTCTGGTGGCTGCCCGAGATCGACGTGGCCGCGCGGGTGCTGGGCAATCAGCTCGCAGACGGCGACCTGCTGGTGACGATGGGCGCCGGCGACGTCGACAAGCTGGCCGCGCGCCTGGTGGAGAGCTCGTGAGCGCCGTGCCGGAGGGAGTCGAGCGCGACTTTCCGCTCGCCCGGCTGACGACCATCCGCACCGGCGGGCCGGCGGAGTTCTTCGCCGCCGTCTCGTCCGGGGAACGGCTCGAGAGCCTGCTGCGCTGGGCCGGCCGAGGAAGGCCTGGAGGTAGGAGTGGTCGGGTCGGGGTCGAACCTGCTGATTGCGGACGACCGGCGTCCGCGGACTCGTTATGAAGCTGGACGGCGACCTGGCCCTGATCGAGCAAGACGGCGACCGCCTGGTCTGTGGCGGTGGCGCGCGCCTGCCGCAAGCGTCCGCGCGGGCGGCCTCGTTGGGGCTCTCGGGCCTGGAGTTCGGAGTCAACATCCCCGGGACGGTCGGCGGCGCCGTGCGCATGAACGCGAACGCCTATGGAGGAGAGCTCGGCCGCGCTGCTGGAGTGGGTCGACATCACGACGCCGGCCGGAACGGAGCGCCGTCAGCCCGAGGCACTCGGCTTCGAATACCGCCGCTCGAACCTCGGGCCGCGCGAGATCGTCGCGCGCGCGTCGTTCCAGCTCTCCCGGCCGAGCCGGCGGCCGTCAAGGACACGCTGGCCGAGATGCGCGCGAGCCGGCGCGCGGCGCAGCCGTCGGGGATCAAGACCTTCGGCTCCACGTTCAAGAATCCCGATGACCCGAAGCGCCGAGGGCCGCACCGCCGGGCGGCTGCTCGAGGAGGCGGGCTGCAAGGGCATGGAATCCGGAAGCGCGCGCTTCTCGCCCAAGCACGCCAACTTCATCGAGAACGTCGACGGCCGCGCATCGACCGCCGACGTGCTGGACCTGATGGCGGCCGGCAGGCGCCGGGTGCGCGAGCGCTTCGGCGTGACGCTGGAGCCCGAGGTTCAGCTTCTCGGTGACGCCGAGTTCCCGTTCGGCGCGGGAGAGGATTCTTGACGGCGGGTCACGCCGCGGGCCGCCTGCGTCCGGACGCTGACCCCGGCGCAGCGAGCCGCGATCGTCGCCGGCGCCGTCGCGCTGGCCGTCGTCGGCTGGCTCGCGTGGGGGCTGGTTCCGCGACTCGGCCCTCGTGCAGGTGCGCCACGTGAAGGTCGAGGGCGTCTCCGGACGCGACGCAGCCCAGATCCGCAAAGCCCTGGAGGAGTCGGCCGGGGCATGACGACCCTCCATCGTGCGCACGCGACGAGCTGCGGCGGTCTGTCTCGCCCTATGCGTCTGTCCGCTCACTCTCGGTCTCGACGAGCTTCCCCAGCACGCTCCGCGTGACGTCGACCAGCGCGACGCCGTCGCCGTATTGGTCTCCGGCAAGCGCCGTCTGGCGGTCGCCGCGGACGGCACGGTGCTGGCCGGCGAGGCGACCGACAAGCTTCCGGCCCTACCGGTCGGCCCGGTTCCCACCGGACGGCAGGCTCACAGGCAGGGCCCGCATGCTCGCGATGGTGCTCGGCGGCGCCGCACCGGGGGTGCGGGCGCTGTTCGACCGGATCTGGCAGGCGCCCGACGGCGTGCGGATCGCGCTGCTCGACCGGGCCCGTCATCCGGTTCGGATCCCCCGATCGCCTGCGGGCGAAATGGGCCGCGGCCACCCGGCTCCTGGCGGCGCGCGCTACGGTCGGGGCGAAGACGATCGACGTCCGGCTGCCCGAGCGCCCGGCCGCCCGAGTTCACCGACCCGGCGGAGACGACAGGCCTCGCCTCCGCACCCACAACCACAGACCACGGAGGCGACCAACCCTCAGCCCTGAGTCGAGGGTTAAAACGCTCCAGTGCGAGTCCAGGGTGGCGAAATGGTCCGCCCGCTGGCGTGCAGGCGCGTTGCACAGGTCGGGATTTCGCCTATGTTGCCGAATCTACGACTTACCGGACCGCTCCGAAAGGCTCAAGAACTACTTGAGGGTTCGGGCATCGGGCGCCGCGAAGGCGAGGGAAAAGACCCAATGGACAGCTCCAGCTATCTGGCCGTGATCAAGGTCGTCGGCGTCGGCGGCGGCGGCACCAACGCCGTTCACGCATGGTCGACGCCGGTCTGCGCGGCGTCGAGTTCATCGCCGTCAACACCGACGCCCAGGCGTTGCTCGGTACGCGACGCCGACATCAAGCTCAACATCGGCTCGCGAGCTGACCCGCGGCCTCGGCGCCGGCGCCAACCCCGACGTCGGCTTCGGCGCCGCGGACGAGAGCCGCGACGAGATCAAGGAAGCGCTGAAGGGCGCGGACATGGTGTTCGTCACCGCCGGCGAGGGCGGCGGCACCGGCACCGGCGCCGCGCCCGTGATCGCCGAGATCGCCAAGCAGGAGATCGGCGCGCTCACCGTCGGCGTGGTCACGCGGCCGTTCGACTTCGAGGGCTCGCAGCGCTGCCGAGCAGGCCGACGAGGGCATCCGCGAGCTGCGCGAGCAGGTCGACACGCTGATCGTGATCCCCAACGAGCGGCTGCTGACGATCGTCGAGCGCCGCACCAGCATCCTCGACGCCTTCCGCGAGGCCGACAACGTCCTGCGCCAGGGCGTCCAGGGCATCACCGACCTGATCACGATCCCCGGCCTGATCAACCTCGACTTCGCCGACGTGCGCACGATCATGCACGACGCCGGCTCGGCCCTGATGGGCATCGGCTCCGCCGGCGGCGAGAGCCGCGCCGCCGAGGCGGCCAAGAACGCCGATCTCCTCGCCGCTGCTCGAGGAGTCGGTCGAGGGCGCCACCGGCATCCTGCTCAACATCACCGGCGGCAAGGACCTCGGCCTGTTCGAGGTCAACGAGGCGGCCGAGATCGTCACAGCGGCTGCCGACCAGAACTCGAACATCATCTTCGGCGCCGTGATCGACGAGTCGCTCGGCGACGAGGTCCGCGTGACCGTGATCGCCACCGGCTTCAGCGGCAGCGCCCGGCGCCGCCGCCCAGCGCGCGCGGCTCCCGCTCCCGCGACGTGCGCATGGACGACCGCGCGCGGAGCGCGCTGGAGATCGGCGACGACGAGATCGATATTCCGGCGTTCCTGAAGGACTAGCAGTCGACGTCCACGGCCGTATCGCCGGCGCCGGGCGCGCTAGGCGCCTCGTCGACGCGGCCTGGTAGCCTCACGCGTGCCTACTGCCGACGCCCTGAAGCGCACGCCGCTGCACGACGCGCACGTTGCTGCGGGCGCCAAGATGGTCCCGTTCGCCGGCTGGGAGATGCCGGTGCAGTACGAGGGCGTCCGCCAGGAGCACGTCGCCGTGCGCACCGCGGCCGGGCTCTTCGACGTCTCCCACATGGGCGAGGTCGAGACGCGTGGACCGGGCGCGGTCGCGTTCCTCCAGCGCGTCCTCTCCAACGACATCGAGAAGATCGGCCCGGGAGGCGCGCAGTACTCGCTGCTGTGCCGCGAGGACGGCGGCGTGCTCGACGACCTGTTCACGTACTGGCTGGACGCGGACCCCGACGCGCTTCCTGACGGTCGTCAACGCCTCCAACGCCGACTCGGACTTCGCCTGGATCGCCGACCTGGCGCGCGACGACCCGGACGTCGAGGTGATCGACCGCTCGCCGGGATACGCGATGCTCGCGCTCCAGGGGCCACACGCGCTCGCAGGTCTTCGGCGAGGTGCTCGAGGAGGGCGAGGTCCCGGCGCGCTTTCGCCACACGAGCGCGATCGTCGCCGGCGTCCCGGCGCTGGTCTGCCGGACGGGATACACCGGCGAGGACGGCGTCGAGCTGCTGATGGACCCCGGTGACGCGCGCGCCGTCTGGGACGGCCTCGTCCAGGCCGGGGCTTCGCCCGCCGGCCTCGGCGGCCCGCGACACGCTGCGGCTCGAGGTCTGTTACCCGCTCTACGGCAACGACCTGAGCGCCGAGCGGACGCCGATCGAGGCGGGTCTGGGCTGGGCCTGCGCTCTCGACAAGGACTTCGTCGGCGCCGAGCGGCTGCGCGAGCAGAAGGAGCGCGGCACGGCCGAGAAGCTCGCGCCGTTCGTCTTCACGGACGCCGGCATCCCGCGCGCCGGGAACTCGGTCCTGGACACCGGCGGCGAGCGGCCGGAGAGGTGACAAGCGGTACCCTCTCGCCCTGCATGGACGTCGGGATCGGCATGGCCTACGTCCGCACCGACCTCGCACAGCCCGGAACCGAGCTTGAGTGGACGTGCGAGGCAAGGAGCGCCCCGCGCGCGTGGAGTCCAAGCCCCTGTACAAGAAGGAGGATGGCTAGTGGCAGGCGCCGACCAGGAGACCTATCCGGAAAACCTGCGCTACCACCAAGAGCACGACTGGGCCCTGATCGATGGCGACGATGGCCACGTTCGGGATCACCTGGTACGCCCAGGACGCGCTCGGCGAGGTGGTCTTCTTCGATCCCCCCGACGCGGGCACGCAGACCAAGGCGAACGAGTCTTATGCGGAGGTCGAGTCCGTGAAGGCCGTCTCCGACGTGATCGCGCCGCTCTCCGGCGAGGTGATCGAGGTCAACGAAGCCGTCTCCGAGACACCCGAGCTGATCAACGAGGATCCGTACGACGGCGGCTGGCTGGTGAAGGTGCGCCTGTCCGCGCCGGACGAGGTGAACGAGCTGATGGACGCCCACGCCTACAAGGCGTCGCTCGAGCTCGGCGAGTAGCGCTGGGGCCGCCAGCCCCATCTGTAGCCTGACTGTATGACCCGTTACACGTCCGCAACACAGGCCGAGCGCGAGCGCATGCTGGCCGAGGTAGGCGCCTCCTCGATCGAGGACCTCTTTTCGGAGATCCCCGCCGGCGTTCGCCTGGACCGGCCGCTCGAGCTGCCAGACGGCAAGCCGGAGAGCCGAGGTCTACGAGACCCTGGCCGCGCTTGCCGCACGCAACACGAGCGCCGAGGACGAGGTCAGCTTCCTCGGCGCGGGCATGTACGACCACTACGTCCCGGCGCTGGTCGACTCGATCACGCAGCGCTCGGAGTTCCTGACTCCCTACACGCCCTACCAGCCGGAGATCTCCCAGGGCGGGCTGCAGGCGATGTTCGAGTTCCAGACCGCGATCTCGGAGCTGACCGGCCTGCCGGTCTCCAACGCCTCTCTGTACGAGGGCCCTTCCTCGGCAGCCGCGGCGGCCTACCTCGCCAAGGGCGCCACCGGGCGCTCGCGGCTCGTGGTGTCACGTGGAGTGCACCCGCACACCCGGGAGACGCTCGAGACCTACTCGGCCGGCTACGGCACGCAGGTCGTCGAGGTGCCGCTTGCGGACGGCGTCACCGACCCGGCAGCGCTCGAGGCGGCGGTCGACGACGACACGGCCGCGGTCTTCATCCAGTACCCCAACTTCCTGGGCGCCATCGAGGACCTCGAGGCGCTCGCGCCGATCGCCAAGCGCACCGGCGCCCTGCTGGTCGTGCCGGTGGACGCGCTCACCCTTGGAGTGCTGCGCCCGCCGGGAGAGCTGGGTGCCGATATCGCCGTCGGGGAGGGCCAGCCGCTCGGCAACCGGCTCGACTTCGGAGGCCCGTCGTTCGGCTTCTTCGCCGCGACCCAGGAGCACATCCGCCGCATGCCCGGCCGCATCGCGGGCGAGACGCGCGACGTCGACGGCCGGCGCGGCTTCGTGCTCGCGCTCCAGACGCGCGAGCAGCACATCCGCCGCGAGAAGGCGACCTCGAACATCTGCACGAGCCAGGCGCTCAACGCGCTCGCCGGCGTCGTCTACCTGAGCTGGCTCGGCCGCCAGGGAGTCGTGGAGCTGGGAGCGCTGATGGCGCGCCGCACCGCATACGCGCGCGAGGTGCTCGGCCAGGTCGAGGGCGTCGAGATGCTGCACGAGCAGCCGGTCGTGCGCGAGTTCGCGCTCCGGGTTGCCGCGCCCGTCGACGCGGTGCATCGAATCCTGCGCCGCCGCGGGCGTGAATCCCGGCTACCCGCTGGGCGCCGACTATCCCGAGTTCGAGGACGGTCTTCTGGTGGCGATCACCGAGCGCCGTACGCGCGAGCAGATCGACCGGCTCGCCGACGCGCTCGGCCAGGCAGTCGCCCAGGCCGGAACTCGAGAGGCGGTGTCCGCGTGAGGCCGCCCGCGGAGGTCGGGCCCGGCACCCCGATGCAGCGCGAGGACGTCGTCACGATCTACGAGCGCTCCCGTGAGGGTCGCCGAGCCGCCGTCCTGCCGGAGACCGACGTGCCCGAGCGCCCGCTGGAGGAGCTGATTCCCAGCCATCTCCTGCGCGGCGCGGCGCCGGCCCTGCCGGAGGTGAGCGAGCCGGAGATCGTGCGCCACTACAACCGCATCTCGCGCCGCAACTTCGACCTCGACTCGGGCTTCTACCCGCTCGGTTCGTGCACGATGAAGCACAACCCGAAGCTGCAACGAGCGTGTCGCGGCGATCCCGGGACACTCCCGTCTGCACCCGATGCAGTCGCCCGCCCGGGCGCAGGGAGCGCTCGAGCTGATGTGGCTGCTCCAGCGCTCGCTCTCGGAGATCTGCGGGCCTGCCGCACGTGAGCCTCCAACCCTCGGCCGGAGCGCACGGTGAGCTGGCGGGGCTGCTGCTGACGCGTGCCTACCACGACGACCGTGGCGAGACCCGCCACAAGGTTCTGGCGCCCGACACCTCGCACGGCACGAACCCGGCGACGGTGACGATGGCCGGCTACGAGGTCGTGAAGATCGCGACCGACGAGCGCGGCGGGATCGACGTCGATGACCTGCGCGCGAAGGCCGACGAGGACACGGCTTGCCTGATGCTGACGAACCCCAACACGCTCGGGCTGTTCGACGAGCGAATCGAGGAGATCGCGAGCATCGTGCACGACGCCGGCGGGACGCTCTACTACGACGGCGCGAACCTCAACGCCGTGATGGGCATCTCGCGGCCCGGCGACATGGGCTTCGACATCGTCCACCTGAACCTGCACAAGTCGTTCTCCCAGCCGCACGGCGGCGGCGGACCCGGAGCCGGCCCGATTGCCGTGTCCGAGCGGATCGAGCCGTTCCTGCCCCGGCCCCAGGTCGTGCGACTCGAGGAGTCGAACGGAGGGCCGCCGCGCTACGGGCTCGACTTCGACCGTCCCAAGTCGATCGGGCGGCTGCGCGGCTTCCAGGGCAACTTCGGCGTGTTCGTGCGCTCCTACGCCTACATCCTCAGTCTGGGCGGCGACGGCCTGCGCGAGGCATCCGAGACTGCCGTGCTGAACGCGAACTACCTGATGGCGAAGCTTGCCCAGGGCCGCGCCGGCAAGTACCTCCCGGTCGCGTATGACCGCCGCTGCATGCACGAGTTCGTACTGTCGGGCGCGCCCGCCAAGCGCGAGCTGGGCGTCAAGACCCTCGACGTCGCCAAGCGGCTGCTCGACTTCGGCTTCCACCCGCCGACGGTCTACTTCCCGCTGCTGGTCGACGAGGCGCTGATGGTCGAGCCGACCGAGACGGAGGCGCCCGAGACGCTGGACGCGTTCGCCGCCGCCGTCGACGAGATCCTGGCCGAGGCGGAGGAGAGCCCCGAGGTCGCCCAGAACGCGCCGTACACGACGCCGGTGCGCCGCCTCGACGAGGTCGCGGCAAGCCGCAATCCGGTCGTGCGCCAGCCGCTGTAGCGCGGCTTTGACCAGCCCCCTCCGGTGGTGCTAGGTTCACCCCGGGGTTTCATGAGGAGAGTCGTCTGCATCGGGGTTGTGCTCGCGGCACTCGCGGGGGCCGCGTCGGCGGATGCCTCCTACACGCCCGTGGCCCAGTGGGGGACGACCACGCCTGGCCACGTGCACCTCGGCGATCCGCTCACCGGGATGGCGGTGGGGTCGACGGGAACGGTCTATGCCAGCGGGACCTCGATCACGCGCCAATTCGTGATGGCGCTCGATCCATCGGGTTCCGTGTTGTGGAAGGTCATGAACAGTCCCGGCGAATCCGGGATTCCCTACGGCTCGCGGTCGACGGTTCCAACAACGTCTACTCGGGCGATCGGGCAACTGCCGCGTCCGCACCTTCAATGGGGCGACCGGCGGCCTGATCGGATCGTGGGGTTCCTGCGGAACCGGCGACGGGCAGTTCGGCGCGAACGGGATCCACGACATCGTCTTCGCTCCAAACGGACATCTGTACGTCACCGACATCGTCAACGACCGCATAACCGAGTTTTCCACCAGCGGCACGTTCATACGGAAGTGGTCTGCGTTTGACGCGTACGGCATCTCGGTCGATTCGGTCGGAACCATTTACACGGCTGTGCCCAGCACCGGCAGCAGCCAGGTGCAGAAGTACGACGCCGTCGGCAATCCTGTGGGTGGATGGAGCACGCCGAGCTACCCGGTCGACATCGCCGTCGGAAGCGGCGATCAGGTCTACGTCGCCTTTTCCCTCAACTACGGGGGCTTCGGTTCCGGTGCGAACCAGGTGCGTGCATATGACACGGCCGGTACCCAGACTGGCACGATTGGATCCGGGGGCACCGGAGACGGCCAGTTCGGAGACCTGAGCACAGTCGCGGTGTCGTCCGGTTTCGTATATGCGGGATCGAGCAGCACCCCCTTTGGGGGCGGGCGCCGGATCCAGCAGTTCGATCGAACGAGCGGGGCGTTCGTGGCGCGCTGGGACGACACCGTCGGCAACACCGGCTCGAACCAATTCCACGAGCCGTTGGCCATCACGCAGGCTCAGGACGGGAGCTTCTACGTCGTCGACGATGACGGGAACACGCAGAACAACACCTACCGCGTCACGCACCTCGATCGCGACGGCGTGTTCATCAACAGGTGGACCTACTCGGTTTCGACAGGGTTCGGCACCGACGTAGCTGTGACACCGGCGGGAGAGGTGCTGATCACGACCGGCAACACCATTGAGCGCTACGACGCGAATGGCACCCATCTCGGGACGTTCTCCTCCTCCGGCCTGCCCGACAACGTCGCCGTCGATCAGGCCGGGAACGTCTATGCCGTCAGCGCCCAATTCAGAAGGGTCACCAAGTACTCATCCGCCGGGACGCAGCTCGGACAGTGGAACCCGGGTCTGGCCGGCCTGCGTCCCATGGGTATCGACGTCGACCCGTCGGGAAACATGTGGGTAGCCGACAAGGGCCACCATCAAGTGGTGAAGCTCGATCCGAGCGGCACCGTTGTCGCGCGCGTGGGCGGCCTCGGCATCGGCAACGGGCAGTTCTGGTTCCCGTATGACGTCGACGCAGATGCATCAGGGGACGTCTACGTGGCGGACTCCGTCAACAACCGGATCCAGAAGCTTGCACCGGATGGCTCCTTCGTCACGCAATGGGGAAGTGGTGGCGCCGCATCGGGGCAGTTCGATTCGCCCTCCAGCGTCGTCGCTGACGACACCGGCGACCTACTCGTTGCCGACGCCTTCAACGACCGCATCCAGCGCTTCCGCGACACCGCCGGCTTCGCGCGGCCCAAGGGCGCCACCCCGATCTACGCCACGCTGGTGCCGCCTACGGCGACTGCGGGAGCCCGAACCGCATGCACGCGCCGCCGCTGTCCTTCGATTCCTGCGCTCCGCCGGTCGCCGACTCGCCGCGGTTGACCGTCGGCACCCCGGACGCCAATGGACAGCCGGCCAAGTCGGTCTCCTCGCTCAAGTTCATCGTCTCGCCTGGCAACCCCTCGACACCTGCCGACGAGGCCGACGTGCACTTCTTCGCCTCGATGACCGACGTGCGGCAGACATCTGACCTCTCCGACTACACGGGTGAGCTCGAGGCGCGCATCCCGCTAACGATCACGGACAAGCTCAACAGCCCCTATCCGGCTGGGCGCTCCGCGGGCACGACGGTGACTTTCCCGTTCTCGTTCGCGATCCCGTGCTCCGCGACGGGCGACACGAGCATTGGCGCCTCGTGCGACCTTCACACGACCGCCGAGACGATCCTGCCCGGCTCCGTCACGGAGGGCGCGCGGGCGATCTGGCAGGCCGGACCGGTCGAGGTGCGCGACGGCGGGGACGACTCGGATGGCGACACGCCGGGCGACGACTCGCCGTTCCTGCGCCAGGGGGTCTTTGTCCCTTAGCTAGCGGTCGAAGCTGCGAATCAGGGCCGCCACCTGGCCCGGCTTCTCGACCATCACCGCATGACCGGCGCCTGGGACGTATTCGACGCGCGCCGGCCTGATCTTCGGGTACTCGCGCGCAGCCTTGGGGTCAACCAGCTCGTCCTTGGCGCCGAAGATCACCATCGCCGGGGCGCGCGAGCGGCGGAAGTCGTTCTCCAGGTCCCCGTCGTCGACGTAGTCGGCCGACTCGTCGTAGGTCTTCTTGTAGGCGTGAACGTGAGGTCCTGGAAGTCGTCGACGAATTCCTGCGGCACCTTGTACCCGTCGCTGAACGCCTGCTTCGAGCCCGTCGCGGATCTGGCCCTCGGTGATCAGCCGCCACGACCAGCTCGCCGATGAACGGGGTGACCGACGCCTTGGTCGGCGGCGTCGGTGTCCACCTGGTCCTCGTCGGTCTCGGTGTCGAGCACGACCAGCCGGCGGACCAGCTCCGGATGGCGCGCGGTTAGCGCGATCGCCACCTCGCCGCCGGTCGAGTGTCCGGCCACGAGCGCCCGCCGGACCCGGAGCTGCTTCATCGCGGCCGCCAGGCGATCCGCCTGCTCGTTCATCGAGTAGCCGTCCTTCGGCTTCTCGGAGCTGCCGTGGCCGAGCAGGTCGAACAGGATCACGCGGTTCCGCTTTGCGAGCAGCGGCCGGAGATTCGACCACCAATCGATCGAGGAGGCCCAGCCATGGATCAGGACGACCGGCGGCGCGCTGCTGGGACCGGCCGTCTCGTAGTGGATGTCACCACCGGGCAGGTCGATCACGGCGCCCTGGCGGCCCTTGGTGGCCGGTTGCGTGTCGTCGTCGACCGTGAACTTGTTGATGACGAGCCCGATGATCAGGACCACGAAGACGATGCCAAGCGCGACCAGGATCCGCCTTCCGGTCGACAAGCTCGCAGGCTCCCTACTCGGGTGCTACGGAGCCGCCCTCGGGCTCGATCGGCAGCCCCTGCTCTACCCAGGCTTCGAGCCCGCCGGTCATGTTGTGAGCCTCGTAGCCGGCGTTGCGGAACGCCTCGGTCACGAAAGCCGACCGCGCGCCCACGCGGCAATAGAAGATCACCGGCCGGTCGGTCGCGATCTCATCCGTGCGCGCGCCGACCTCGGTCATCTCGATGTGCACCGATCCGGCGATGTGGCCCGCCTCGACCTCGGCCGGCCTGCGCACGTCGATCAGTTGGGCCGTGCCGGACTCGTGCAGCTCCCGGACCCGCGCCGGGTCGAGGTTGACGTCGGGCTGTTCGTCAGGGCTCATCGCGGAGCAGACTACTGGGACCGCTAGTCCAGGAAGGTGACGTAGTCCGCCGGGTCGGTCCGCTCCGTAGGGGGAGCGTCCTGGCGCGCGCGCCCCAGGTGCAGCAGTCCGACGAAGTCCTCGCCTCCGGGCAGGTCGACCGCTTCGCGGCCGGACTGGTCACGCAGCACCCCGGGGGTGCGCCAGTAGCCGGCGAGGCCGCGTGCGTGCGCGCCGAGCAGCACGATGTAGGCGGCGCACGCGGCCGCGTCGCGATCCTCCTCGCGTTCGGCCGGGTCGGCCGAGCGCACGACCGAGCAGACCACCAGCGTCGGCGCGCGGTCGAGCTTCGCAGCCGCCGCGCGGCGCACCTCGTTGACGTCCGCGTTCTCGGGGCAATCAGCCGCCGCCAGGGCGGCCGCGGCTTCCTTGAGCCGCTCGAGCGAGCGCGGTCCCACGACCCGGAAGCGCCAGGGGTTCGTGAGATGATGGTTGGGCGCCCAGCGCGCCAGCTCCAGCAGCTCGTCGAGGAGGTCTCGCTCGACCGGCTGCGGGTCAAACGCCTTGACGGTGCGGCGCGTGCGGATTGCGTGCTCGGTGTCCATCGTCACGGGTTGAGGCTACCCACTCCCGATAGGGTCGCCTCATGCGCCAGCTGACGCTCGTCGAGCCGAAGAAGGTGGAGTGGCAGGAGGTGCCCGCCCCCGTGATCGAGGACGGACGGCAGGCGCTGGTCCGCCCGATCGCGGTCGCGCTCTGCGATGCCGACCAGCCGGCGATCCTTGGCGAGTCTCCCGCGGCCGTGCCGGTCGCACTTGGCCACGAGTTCGTGGCGGAGGTGGCGGAGGTGGGGGAGGACGTCGGCACCGTGGCGGTCGGCGACCACGTGATCGTCCCGTTCCAGATCTCGTGCGGCCACTGCGCTCGCTGCGGCCGCGGGCTGACCGGCGACTGCACCACGGTGGACCGGCTCTCGATGTACGGCTTCGGAGGATCTGGGCGGTCCGTGGGGCGGCGCGCTCAGCGACCTCGTCCGGGTGCCGTTCGCCGACGCCATGCTGCTTCCGCTCCCGAAGGGCGTCGAGCCTGCCAGCGTGGCGAGCGCGAGCGACAACATCCCCGACGGCTGGCGGACCGTGGCGGAGCCGCTCGAGCGGATGCCGCAGGCAGAGGTGCTGGTGATCGGGGGTGGCACACGCAGCATCGCCTTGTATGCGGTGCAGGTCGCGCTGCTGCACGGGGCAAGCCGCGTCGTCTACGCGGACACCGACGCGGGACGGCTGGCCAAGGCGCAGGAGCTCGGCGCCGAGCCGCTCGAAGGGATCCCGAAGCGGACCGGTCCCTTCCCGATCACGGTCGACGGCAGCGCGTCACGGGAGGGCTTCGCCAGCGCCCTGCGGTCCACCGAGCCGGGCGGCATCTGCACGCACACCGGGATCCTCTACGAGCAGGAGACGCCGCTGCCCGTCCTCGAGATGTACACCAACGGCCTCGAGCTCCATATCGGGAGAGCCCAGGCGCGCGCCACGATCCCGAAGGTGCTCGAGAGCGTGGCCGCCGGGAAGCTGCATCCGGAACAGGTCACAAGCAGCGTCGCCTCGTGGGATGAGGCGGCCGACGCGGTCTTCGAGCGCCAGACGAAGCTCGTCATCACCCGCGACTAGCGGCGTCCAGCCGGCCGCGTCGGTGGCCGGGGCTATCCTGCCAACCGTGACGGCGGCCGCCTCAGCGAGCGCTCCTGCGCGCACAAGGGAGCGCGTTTTCTCCGGCATGCGGCCGACCGGGCGGCTTCACATCGGCCACTGGCTGGGCGCGCTTCAGAACTGGGTCCGGCTTCAGGAGCAGTACGAATGCATCTACTGCGTGGTGGACCTGCACGCGCTGACGACGGGCTATCAGGACGTCTCGCAGATCCACGACGACGGGATCGAGATGCTGGCCGACTGGATCGGGGCCGGAGTCGACCCGGAGCGGTCGATCGTCTTCCGCCAGTCCCAGGTCCCCGAGCACGCCGAGCTGGCGCTGCTGCTCGGGCATGATCACGCCCAAGTCCTGGCTCGAGCGCGTGCCGACCTACAAGGGCCAGATCGCCGAGCTGGGGGAGGAGATCGACACCTACGGCTTCTTCGGCTACCCGCTCCTCCAGACCGCCGACATCGCTCTCTACCACGCCACCAAGGTCCCGGTCGGCCAGGACCAGCTCCCGCACCTGGAGCTCGCGCGCGAGGTCGTGCGGCGGTTCAACCACCTCTTCGGGAAGGGTGAAGAGATCCTGCCCGAGCCCCAGGCACTGCTGACGGAGGCGCCGATCCTGCTCGGGATCGACAACCGCAAGATGTCGAAGAGCTACGGCAACGCGATCGAGCTCGGCGCCGAGCCCGAGACGATCCGCGAGATGGTCGGGCGGATGATCACCGACCCGCAGAAGATCCGGCGCGGCGATCCCGGCCGCCCCGAGGTGTGCAACGTGTTCAGCTACGAGAAGCTCTTCGGAACGCCCGCCGAGCGGGTCGCGGAGATCGATCGCACCTGCCGCACCGGTGAGCTCGGCTGCCGCGACCACAAGGACGAGCTGGCCGAGCGGATCGTCGAGTACCTGCGGCCTTTCCGGGAGCGGCGCGCGCAGGCGCTGGCGGACCGGGGCGAGCTGGAGCGGCTCCTGGAGCGCGGGGCGGAGCGGGCGCGCGAGATCGCCGTGCCCAACATGTCGCGGGCGAAGGAGGCGATGGGCCTTTGAGCGCCACGCCGCTTTCCCTCGATCTCGAGGTCTTCGAGGGCCCGTTCGACCTGCTGGTCACGCTGATCCTCAACGAGGAGGTGGACCTGCTCGAGGTGCACCTCGCCGAGGTCGTGCTCGCCTATCTGGAGTTCCTGGAGGAACGCGGCGAGCTGGAGCTCGAGGCCGCGACCGAGTTCCTGATCCTGATCGCCGCGCTGCTGGAGATGAAGTCGCGGCTGATGCTGCCGGGCGAGGAGATGGAGGGCCTCGACCTCGAGCCCCAGGAGGCGGTCGAGGAGCTGCTCGCGCGGCTGCTCGAGTACCGCAGGCACAAGGCCGCCGCCGAGCACCTGCGCGAGCGGCTGGCCGCGGAGGATGGGTTCCGCTACCGCTCGGCGCCGCTGCCGCCGGAGCTGCGCCGTGTGTCGCTCGACGCCGCCGGGCAGGTCTACCAGCCGGAGGCGCTCGCCGAGGCGATGCGCGCGCTGCTGCGAACGCCGCCGCCGGTCGACATCAGGCATCTGCACCACCCGGTCGTGTCGCTCGAGCGACGGCTCGCCCACGTGCGCGAGCTGCTCGGCCGCGGCCGAGCGTTCACCTTCGACGAGGCCGTCAAGGGAGAGGACCGGATGACGCAGGCGGTGACGCTGTTCGCGCTGCTCGAGCTCTACAAGTCGGGCGAGCTCGAATGGCGCCAGAGCGAGAACTTCGGAGAGATCGAGATCACTGCGAAGGAGGCTGACGCTTGGACGCCGAGTTGAGTCCGCTCGCCAGGAGAACGGCCGCGCTGCTGTTCCTGTCTTCCGAGCCCGTGGCACGCGATGCGCTGTCCGAGGCGCTCGAGTGCGACGACATGCGAGCTCGAGGCGGCGCTCGGCGAGCTGCGCGAGTCCTACGCCGAAGGCCGGCTCGGCATCGTGCTGAAGGAGGTGGCCGGTGGCTACGCGTTCGCCTCCGACCCCGAGGCGGCCGCCGATGCGCGTCGCCTGCTCGCGAAGCCCCGCACGCCGCCGCTCTCGCAGGCGCAGGCCGAGTGCCTGGCGATCGCTGCGTACCTGGCGCCGGTGTCCCGTCCCGAGGTCGCGCGCATCCGCGGCGTGAACTCCGACTCGGCGATGTCGACGCTCGAGGAACGTGGCCTGCTCGAGGAGCGGGGACGCTCCCAGTTCGGCGCGATTCTCTACCGCACGACGCCGCTGTTCGAGCGCCTCTTCGGGCTCGAAGCGCTCGACGCGCTGCCCCCGATCAACACGTTCGAGCCCAGCGCCGAAGACGCCGAAGTCCTGCGCGACAAGCTGCTGAAGGCAGGAGAGCAGCGGGCTAGCTGAGCCGGCTCTTGTAGCCGCCCTGGGCAGCCGCGTTAGGCTCAGCGTGGGGTGTCTGGGGTTCGCGTGGTCATAGGGGTTGCTGCTCGCCGCACTTGCTGGTGCTTGCCGCAGCGCCGTCCGCGCAACGGCGACGTTCCCGCGGCGAGAACGGGAAGCTCGTCTCGTGACACTATCCGTAACTCCGACGAGCACCTGTCATCGAGTCGGTCGAACCCAGACGGTGCCCGGATCAGCACCGGCGCCTGTAGCTTCAGCGTGACTGGAGAGCTGAGCGCCGGCATGGTCGCCGGACGGTCAGCCGACTTCGCCGTTGCGATCACACGCATCTGCCGATCGCTGACGCCGTCTGCTGCCGACAGGCATGACGACGTGAGGACAGCTGGGCGCCGACGCGCCACTGACCAGTCTGCGCAGCAGAAGCAGCGGCTGCTGCGTGGTCTCGGATGGCGGCACCAGCTGGTGTTCTCGCGACACCGGTCACCGGATCCGGCGTTGCTCGCTGCCGCGACCATCGCGTGGTCGTCAACGCCGACGGACCCTCGACCTCGGCACACCAGATCCGCGATGGCCGACGTCGTCTGCCGCCCTATTCCGGATCTGGTCGGCCTGGCTACGACGATCCAGGATCGCGCTGTGCACGAATGGAGTACACTGATTCGGATGGCGGCGTGCTTCCGATGCGTCTCCGCGGCGGACAGTCGATACGATTCGCCGACTCGCTAGACGGGCCGTCCCCGGATCTCCGGCGCATGACTCGCGGACGGGTCGAACGTCCCGCATGAGCAGTCTCGCCTCGCGGTACCGGAAGTCTGGACGTCCGGTCTCGCCGGCGCAGAACTACTGCGAGATCCTAGTCAGCGGCAACACGGACCGGCACTCACGACGCAAGGTGGACCGCACTACAACTCATCGCCGGCGCCGACGTACCGGAGCATCACGGTCTGGTCGCCGGACAGCCGACGAAGATCGCCTACGTACTCTTCGACGACCTCCCGAGCCGGGAACGCAGGGACATGCTACGTCATGAATCGGACGGTACCGGGCGTGGTCAGCTGACCAACCCCGCTGGACTGACGAGCACCTCTCCGACTGGCAGCCGATCCTCAAGGGCTACCCCCGCCCCAAGGGCGCCGGCACCGACCACTACCCGCTGGTCCCCGCCTACCAACGCCTGCACCACGCCCAACCGCCAGCACGCCGCGCCACTCAACTTCGCCAGCTGCAACCCGCCCACCCAGACCTCGACCCAGCTCACGCTCGGCACCCCCGACGCCAACCTGAAGCCCGCCGCCTCGGTCTCCTCGCTTCGGATCGGAGTGATCCCGGCGCCTCGCCGGCCCGCCCGACGACGCCGAGGTGAACCTGATCACCTCGGTCACCGACGTCCGCAACGCCAGCGACCTCACCGACTACACCGGCAACCTCGAGATGCGGGTCCCGCTGCGGATCACCGACAAGTCCAACACGCCCTACCCCGGCGGACCGGGACCGGGCACCGCGGCGGACTTCACCTTCACCTGGAACGTCCCCTGTTCCGCCACGAGCCGATCCGCAACATCGGCGCCGACTGCTCACTCTTCACGACCGCCGACACCCTGCTCCCCGGCTCGGCGCTCGAGGGCCGCCGCGCGATCTGGCAGACGGACCAGATCGAGGTCCGCGACGGCGCCGGCCAGCCGTTCCTGCGTCAGGGCGTTTTCGTGCCGTAGGCCGGCAGGCCCACCGCCGCAAAAGCCTCGGCCGCGTCCGCATACATCCGCATTCGAACGTATTGGCCGTCCCGAACGGTCCAGACCTGCGCGAAGACCATGTCGACTTGCATCCCCGAGATCTTGGCGTGCCCTACCTGCCGCAGCACCGCCACGATCTCGTCGCCCGCGTCGTGAAGCGATTCGACGTCGACCGACCACTCGTCCCAGGCGTCGCCCCACTCAAGCATGAAAGCTCGAGCCCCTTCCACGCCCTCGTACGTCTGGCGCTCCGGCCACCCGCGGAACTCCGACATGTCCCAGACGAAGTCGGGGCTGAAGCGATCGAAGTCGAGCTGCCCGGTACTTGCGAAGCGCTCAAACGACTGCCGCATCACGTCGAGGTTCTCGGACACGGCAAAACCCTAACCGCGCGGCGATAGGCTAGGCATGGTTTCGAGAGGAGGGGCCTTGTCAGAACACGATTACGTCATCGTCGGAGCCGGTGCTGCCGGCTGTGTGCTCGCGAACCGGCTGAGCGCGAGCGGCGCGAGCGTGCTGCCTGCTCGAGGCGGGCGGCAGCGACCGCAAGCCTCGGGCGTCAAGGCGCCGGCGGCGTTCCCGACGCTGTTCCAGACCGCGCGCGACTGGAACTACCTGTCCGAGCCCGAGCCGGGGCTCTACGGGCGCGCGCTGGTACCTGCCGCGCGGCCGGATGCTCGGCGGCTCCTCGTCCATGAACGCGATGCTCTACGTGCGCGGCCACCGCACCGACTACGACCGCTGGGTGGCCGACTTCGGCGCGACCGGCTGGAGCTACGACGAGGTGCTGCCGTACTTCAAGCGCTCCGAGCACAACGAGGAGCTTCAGCGACGCCTACCACGGCACGGCCGGCGAGCTGAACGTCACCGCGCAAGCGATGGCTGTCGCAGTACTGGGAGCCGTTCATCGCCGCCGCCGCGAGCGCCGGGCGTCGCAGCGGAACGACGACTACAACGGCGCCCAGCAAGGACGGCGCCGGCACTGGTCCAGACGATGATCCGCAAGGGCGCGACGCCACAGCGCGGCCGAGGCGTTCCTGAAGCCGGTGCGAAAGCGCGAGAACCTGACCGTCGCGACAGGCGCGCACGCGCGGCGGATCCTGATCGAGAACGGGCGCGCGCGTCGGAGTGCAGCACGCGGGCGGCACGGCACGCGCGGCCGAGCGCGAGGTGATCGTGGCCGCCGGCGCATACGGCTCGCCGCAGCTGCTGATGCTGTCCGGCGTCGGCCCGGCGGCCCACCTGCGCGAGCACGGCCTCGAGGTCGTGGTCGACAACGCCAACGTCGGCGCAGCACCTTCAGGAGCATCCGATGGCCTTCCTGAACTGGCGGGTCACCGGCGACACGCTCGACGACGCGGCCGAGCCCAAGTATCTGGTCCCGTGGCTCGACGGGCGGCAAGGGGAAGCTGTCGTCGAACATCGCCGAGGCGGCCGTGCACTGGCGCAGCGATCCCGGCCTGCCCGCGCCCGACTTCCAGCTGCTCCAGGCGCCCGTGCTACTTCTGGGAGCACGGCTTCCGCAAGACCAGCGACGCCCGCGTTCACGATCGGCGCGGCATACCTCGGCCCGCAAAGTCGCGGCGAGGTGCACGCTGCGCTCGGCCAACCCGGAGGACCACCCGCGGATCCTCAACAACGCGCTCACGTCCGATGGCGAGGTCGACGCGATGCTGCGCGCGATCGAGTTCATGCCGCGAGATCGCCTCGCAGGCGCCGCTGCGCCGGATGCTCGGCGAGGAGCTCAACCCGAGCGCGCAGATCAAGCGGCCGCGAGCAGCTGATCGACTGGCTGCGGGCGACGTGCGAGCACGAGTACCACCCGAGCTGCACATGCCGGATCGGCTCGCCGGAGGAGGGCGTCGTGGACGCCGAGCTGCGCGTGCACGGGATCGAGGGGCTGCGAGTCGCCGACGCGAGCGCGCAGCCGCGCATCGTCTCGGCCAACACGCAGTCGGTCACGCTGATGATCGCCGAGCGCTGCTCGGACCTGGTCCTCGGGCGGACCGGGCGCATCGGCGGCCCAGACGGCAGCCCCGGCCGTCGCCTGACGGTCGCGGCTCAACCGACCGGGTTCACTCTTCGTCCATGTCCTCCGGCCAGGGAAGGGGGAAGAGGTCCCGGTACGGCCGAGCCTCGTCCACCACGCGAGCGAACGACGGCCGAGCGGCCAGCGCGCGGTAGTACTGCGTCAGCTCGGGATGGGTCTCGGCGCCCCAGCGGTGAACCGCGCGGCAATAGAACAGCGCGGGTGCAGCCGCGCAGTCGGCGAGCGTAAAGCTCGCGCTCGCTAGCCACGGGCGACCGGAAAGCTGGCGGTCGAGCACGCCGTAGGCGGTCGAGAGCATCGCCTTGGCCTCGGCGACGCCCTCGGGATCGTCGCGACCCTCGGGCCTCAGGTTGTCGGTCACGATCTTCTGCATCGATTCGGCGACGTAGTGGTCGACGATCCGGTCCCACAGGCGTGCCTGCAGCGCCGCGGAGGGATCAGATGGGATCAGGCGCCCGCGCCCGGCCAGCGCGTCCAGATGCTCGATGATCGTGGTGGACTCCGGAATGGTGCGCCCGGGGTCGCTGTCGACCAGCACCGGTATCGACCCCAGCGGCCATAGCTTCAGGTGCTCCTCGCGATCCTCGACCAAGACGCGCTCGAACGGGAGTCCCAGCTCGTAGAAGGCGATCAGCACCTTCTGGCAATAAGAAGCAAACGGGTGCTGGTGGAGGACGAGCGCCATGCGCCGCAGGCTACTGACCGCCAGATCCCGGCCCCGGCGCCCACCGGCTTGTCATCCACCCGCCGCGTCCCTAGTGTTGGCACCCTCCACGCGGAGGCGCGTTTGGAATCGACGACAGTTCCAAGGCCGGCCTCGCCGGCGAGAGTCCTCGTACCCCTCCTGATCGGCGCGGCCGTCGCGCTCGGGCTCGGCATCTACGGGAAGGATCACCAGCCGACCGAGCACGGCATCTTCCACCTGGTCTTCACGGACACGATCAACCTGAAGACCTGGTTCGCGACCGCGGCCGGCGTGCTCGCCGTATTCCAGGTGCTCACCGCGCTCAGCATCTACCGCGTGGTCCGCTTCCCCCGTACCGTGCCGCAATGGCTCCCGATCGTCCACCGGGTCACGGGCATACTGATCCTGATCCTCATCGTCCCGGTTGCCTACCAGTGCCTGTGGGGGCTCGGATTCCAGGACTACAGCACCAGGGTGCTGGTGCACTCGATCGCCGGCTGTTTCTTCTGCGGGGCCTTCGCCGCCAAGGTGGTCGTGGTGGAGATGCGCGGACTGCCACGGCTCGCGCTGCCCATAGCCGGCGGCATACTCTTCAGCGCCCTGGTCGTGCTCTGGTACACGAGCGCGCTGTGGTTCTTCGGCCAATTCGGCTTCCCGTCGTTCTGAGCCCGAAAGACCGGGCGCTAGGCTTGCCACTCTCCCGGGCCGGTAGCTCAGCGGTCAGAGCAGCGGGCTCATAACCCGTAGGTCGATGGTTCGAATCCATCCCGGCCCATCACCCAGAGCGAACCGCATAGCGATGCACAGGGGCGCAAACCAGCATGGCGAAGCGGTCTCGCTCCGCATAGGAGCGCATAGGAGCGCACCCGAATCGGTCAGGTCAGACGCAAGTCAGACGCACGGGGAGCGACTAGGTCGAGACGCATCATGCCGCCGACGGCGTACTAGGTGCAGCCTTGACATGCGCCTGCCCCGGTGGGACGCTCGGACTTGGAGAGTGGTCCAGAGGATCCCTCCCCCGGGCTGCTCGCTTCAAGAAGAACCACGGCGCAGCGCCCCTGCGACTCTCTGGTCACGGGGCGCTGTGCTTACTTACGCCGACGCCGTGTATGGGCAGCCTTGACATGCGCCTGCCCCGGTGGGGAGGCTCGGACCTGAGAGCGGCCAAGGACGGGCTGCTCGCGCCGAGAACCCCTGGTGCAGCGCCCCGACGCCTCACGGCTACGGGGCGCTGTCGCCTACTTACGCCGACGCCGTACAAGTGCAGGACGGATGGAATGGCGGCAACGGTAGTCCTGGCCGACGACCGCTCGTCCCACGAACCCGGCCAGTAGCCGCACTCGCCCTCGTCGATGGCTCTAGCATGCGGTTTGAGCCGGTTTTTGGCCATCTACCAACGGACAGGCTCGTCGCCGCGCCGCGCAAAAACGCCTTCAGGAGTCGGCGTGAGCGTCCTGCTCCGCCAGGCCTACGGCTTCGAGGGCTTCGGCGTGGGGGTTGGTGTACGCATCGATGCGGACGACCTTGCCGTCGCGGATGGTGAACACGGCAGCGACACGGCCCCCGACCTCCTGGGTGCCTCCCTCGCGGAGCCCGCGGTCGCGGTTGAGCATAAGCACGCGCTCCCCGAGGTCGATGGCTTTCTCGTTTTCGATTCGGTACGTGGCCCAGGGTGCGGTCCAATCCAGCAGGAAAGCCCTCAGGCCATCCAGGCCCGCGTAGTGTTTCTCGCCGCCGAATGTGTACATGACGCACTCGAAGTCCGCATGGTAGAACGGGCCCAAGGCTTCGACCTGTCCGCTCCACAGGCTGTCGTCACGGACGACCTGGGCGTAGTCGACATCGGGAGCCTCATACAGGCTCAATACAAGCTTCACGTTCTCCTGCGACATCGCCTACTCCGAGAGGCCGACGGCTTCGAGGGCCTCCGCGCGGGTGTTGAATTCCTTGACCGACAACACCTTGCCGCCGCGGAAGGAGTACACGGCCGCGTAGTGGATCTCGGTCGTCGGTGCCACGCCCCTGCCTGTGTTGCCTCCGCGAGCGCGAGGACGTTGCCCGTCGATTTCGACTGGTTGTCCGAACTCGAACGCAAAGTCTTCGAACTCTGTAGCCAGTCGTCCATGTGCCGCTTCACACCGGAGTGCCCGCGGTAGGTGCCGGCGTCTGGAGCGTCCTCGATCGCTTCCCAGACGACTTCGGGGTCGAGATAGTCGAAGGCCCGGGAAGGGTCGCTGCGAGCCCAGGCGGGCATAGACCTTGCGCACGATCTCCACGTTCTCCTGCGACATCGCCCGCGCAGTATCCCGCAGGCAGGAGGGGTTAGCGAGCGGCCTTGGCGCGGTTACAGCGCCCGCAGGCAGCCTGAAGATTCCCGATCTCATCCCGCCCCCCGAGGGCCACGGGACGCACATGATCGACCTCGTTCGCCGGCCCACCGCAGAGTCGGCAGCGGTAGCCGTCCCTCCTGAGGAGAGAGGACGTGCAGGCGCAGGTTCCGCCATTGCCTTGTGGAGCCCCTGCGCTTCGTATGGCGGGGGCAGTAGGAACCCCTCGTCGGGGTGCCGCAAGTGAGGCAGGGCTTTAGAGCGTTGTGAGGCTGTTCGGCGCTGCGGTTGATGCAGAACTCATTGAACGCAATCCCTTCCGTGGACTCTCACGACGGGACTCGCGGACGCTCAGACGAGCATCCGCCGACCGAGGAGGAGTTGTCCGGGCTCCTCGACGCCTGCTCCGCGCACGGCTGGTACGCCCCGCAGATGCGGGCGCTGATCACGTTCGCGGCCTACAGCGGCATGAGGCCGGGGGAGTTGTTCGCGCTTGAGTGGGCCGACATCGACTTCACCGCGATGCGCGTGGACGTGAAGCGCCGGCTCTATCGCGGGCAAGCTGGATCTCCCGAAGTCGAACAAGACGCGCAGGATCGCGCTCACCCCGCCCGCGAGGGACGCGCTCCTCGGCCAGCCGACCCGCCAGGACGGGGGGCTGGTGTTCCTATCGAAGCGGGGCGTCCGGCTCGCGCAGCCGACGCTCTCGGGCTACTGGGGGAAGGTGCTGGCGCGGGCCGGATCTGGAGTTCGACTTCTACCTGGCGACGAAGCACTACGCGGTCCACTACCTATATGTGACCCTCGGATCTCCCGCCGCGTGTGATCGCGGAGCAGATGGGCTGGACCATGGCGGGAGTGTTGAAGCTACTGGCGGTCTACGGCCACGGCGACATCGGGGCGCTTGAGGAGATCGACAGGGCGTTCACGACGAACGTTCGCCCGCTCAGGCCGGTCAAGTCAGACGCAGCGTCAGACGCATCAGGCTCGGCTAAACCGCCTGGTAATCGGGAGTTGATCCATCCCGGCCCATGCGCCCGCCTCGCGCTATAGGCTGCGGCCAGATTCCGGGGCCGAGGGAGGAACACTTGGAGAGCGCATCGATCCCGCTGGAACCGCAGCCGTCGGCGCCGGCTGGGTCCGCCCCGGGCGAGAAGGGCCTGAAGACAGGAGCGCTCGGGTTCGTCTCGAGCATCGTGATCGGCGTCGCGTCGACCGCGCCCGGCTACTCGCTCGCCGCGTCGCTCGGCTTCGTCGTGGCGGTCGCCGGGCATCGGCCTGCAGGCGCCGGCGGTCTTCATCGTCGTCGTTCATCCCGATGCTGTTCATCGCGGCGGCGTACTACTACATGAACCGCGCCGACCCGGACTGCGGCACGACCTTCTCCTGGGTGACCAGGGCGATGGGCCCGCAGATCGGCTGGGTCGCCGGCTGGGCGATCGTCGTCGCCGACATCATCGTGATGGCCAACCTCGCCCAGATCGCCGGGCTCTACTCGTTCCTGCTCGTTCGACTGGACATCGGCCGCCGAATCGACGGCCGCGGTGACCGCTGTCGGGGTCGTGTGGATCGTCGTCATGACCGCGATCTGCGTGATCGGCATCGAGCTGTCGGCACGCACGCAGGTCGGGCTGCTCGGCGCCGAGATCGTCACGCTGGTCACTCTTCGCCGTGGTGGCGCTCGTCAAGGTCGTACGCCGGCGACGCCGGTCCCGACGCGATCGACCCGTCGCTCTCCTGGCTCAACCCGTTCGAGATACCGCTCGGCAACATCGATCCGTTCTCGTCGGTGGCCGGGCCGCTCGTGTCGGGCGTGCTGATCGCGGTGTTCATCTACTGGGGCTGGGACAGCACGGTCACGTCAACGAGGAGACCGAGGACGCACGACGACGCCCGGGAAGGCCGCGATCCTGTCGACGGTCATCCTGCTCGGCGTCTACGTCATCGTTTCGATCGCGGCGCAGGCGTACGCCGGTCCGCAAGGATGCTGATCGACAACTCCGACGACGTGCTGAGCGCGATCGGCAAGGACGTGTTCGGCATCGCCGCTCGACAAGATCTTGATCATCGCGGTGCTGACCTCGGCGGCCGCATCGACGCAGACGACGATCCTGCCCACGGCCCGCACGACGCTCTCGATGGCGCGCGCCAAGGCGATGCCGAAGGCGCTCGGCGACGATCCACCCGCGCTACCTGACGCCGCACATCTCGACGATCCTGATGGGCGTGCTCTCGATCGTCTGGTACGTCGGCCTGACGATCGTCAGCGAGAACATCCTGTTCGACTCGATCGCCGCGCTCGGCCTGATGATCGCCTTCTACTACGGGCTGACCGGCTTCGCCTGCGTCGATCTACTACCGCCACGAGCTGTTCAAGAGCGTCGAAGAACTTCGTCTTCATCGGCGTCGCGCCGCTGATCGGCGGGCTGATGCTGACCTACCTGTTCGTCAAGTCGTGCGCGCACTTCACCGACCCCGCGAACTGCGAGTCGGGCGACTCGTGGCTCGGGATGGCCCCGCCGCTCGTGATCGGCGGCGGGTTCATATTGCTCGGCGTCGTGCTGATGCTGGTCACCTGGGCGACGAGGCCGGAGTTCTTCAAGCGCAGGCCCGAGACCGTTTCTCCGGAGATCGCGGCCGCGGCGCCCGGCGCACCTGGGGGAGCCGCCTGATGGCCGACATCGTCGTCGGCTACGACGGCTCCGATTGCAGCAAGGCGGCGCTCGATGCGGCGATCGAGCTGTCCGGCGAGCTCGGCGATCGCGTCGTCGCCGTGTACTCGTACCACCTCGTCCGGCTCGGCGGCGAGATCAAGGACACGGCCACAGCGCTGCACGAGATGGGCGAGAAGGTCCTGGCCGAGGCCGCGGATGCGGTCAGGGCCAAGGGGCTCGAGGTCGAGACCGAGCTGGTCGCCGAGCGCCCGGTTGCAGAAGCGCTGGCCGAGCTCGGCGACCTGCGCAAGGCGCGCATGATCGTCGTCGGCACCCACAGCCAGTCGGCGATCAAGCGCGCGATCCTGGGCTCGACCTCGCGCAAGCTCCTCGAGATCTCGGTCGTGCCCGTGCTCGTGGTGCGTGCCTAGCCATGAGCTTGGGGAGGAAGTGGCTCTTGACGTTGGGCGCGATGGGACTGATCCTCATCGCGCTCGTGCTGATCGTGCGCGCCGGCTCGAACGACGACGAGATCTCGGGCGAAGCGCCTCCTGCGAACTACAACCAGGTTCAAGCGGGCATGTCCATGCAGCAGGTGAGCAGTCTGCTCGGGCAACCGGAGAAGACAGGCCAGGACCAGACCAGCCCAGGAAGTTCGGCCGAGTGTTGGTATTACGGCGCGCCGGACAGCGGGACGTACCAGGTCTGCTTCCAGGGCGACAAGGTCGCTTACAAGAGCGGGACTGGCACCCAGGCTGCTCCATGAGAATCGTCACTCCACCGGAACGCCGGGGTTCTCATGACCCGTCGGTCGATGGTTCGAATCCATCCCGGCCCACCTGCTCCGGCAGCCCCATGGCCTCGAGGGCGGAAGCCCTGTCGGTGTGTTCGAAGACGTAGACGATCCTGCCGTCCCGGATCTTGAACTCCATATAGAGGCGAGTGTCGACCTCGACGCCGCTGCTCTTTCCCAGGCCGGTCACGTGTATCGAAGCAAGGACGCTGTCGCCCTCCTCGACAATCTCCTCCATGTCGACTCGCATCTCGCTCCAGGCGTCGACGAACGCGTTTCTGATCCGCATGCCTCCGCCGATGCCGTACGACGGCGTGTGATTGTCCTCGAACGGGAACCACTCGAGTTCCGGATGGAGGGTGCCCCGGAACGCGTCGGCATCACTGACAAAGAACTCGAACCACCTCTGCACCAGCTCCACGTTCTCCTGCGACATCGTCCGGCAGTATCGCTCAGCGACTGGCAGGCTGTATCTCCTGGCGAAGAGCGTCGAGGACGCTCTGAACAGAACCTGAGCGAATCGCGCAACCCGTGGTGCCGGCCGCCCCAAGCTGTCAGAGTTCAAGGGCCACCCGATGCCTTGCCGCGGGGGGAAGCGGAGGCGAAAAGGAGTCCCATGACCTCCCTTCGAACCATCTCTACCCGGCGATTGGCCGCCTGGATCGGCGCTGTCCTTGTGCTCGGCCTGTGCGGAGGCGCAATCGCGCTGGCCGCCGGCGGTGGGGGTCCCACTCCACCTCCCAAGCCGCTTGCGACTGCCGCTCACGACGCTCTGGCGGCTCCGGCACCGGCTGGGAATCACCGCCCGGGTCCGGTTCACCAACCACCTGCTCGGCTCTTCGACCTTCGAGGGCTCCGACCCGATCCTGACCGGTGCAAGCGGCCGTATGTGGCTCACCAAGGGCCACCTGCGGCTCGAGCTCCAGTCGAGCCGGGGCGACGCCCAGGTCGTGGCCGACGACCGGACGATCTGGGCCTACGACCCGCGGTCGAACACCGTCTATCGCGGGGACACGCCGCACGAGTTCACCGATCGAGCGGAGATCTCGGACCCGGCTCCGTCCGTTGCCGACGTGCAGCGCTTCATCGACCGCCTCATGAACAAGGCGGGCGTCTCGGGCGCGACCCCGGTGAACGTCGCCGGCCGCCCGGCCTACGAGGTACGCCTCTCGCCGAAGCCCAAGGCGGGGCTGGTCGATAACGCGGCGCTGGCATGGGATGCGGCCAACGGCGTCCCGCTGCGGCTCGGGATCTTCGCGGTCGGGAGCTCCACCCCGGTGCTGGAGCTGACGGCTACGGATGTCTCCTTCGGCTCGGTGCCGTCGTCGACCTTCGACGTCGCTCCGCCCCCGGGCGCAAAGGTCGTGAACGTGTCAGCCCCCTCCGGGACTGGAGGTGGGAACGACGAGCGCACGGCCGGCTTCTCCGTTTCGGCACCCGCGACTCTCGCGGGCCTGCCGAGAAACGAGGTAAAGCATCTGGACGGTGGTCCGGTGCTCGTGACGTACGGACAAGACCTCGGGGGCATCGCCGTGCTGGAGCAGGCCGCCAAGCCGGGTGGCGACTCAAGTCAGCAGAGCGGCGAAGGAGATTTCAACCTGCCGGCGTCTCGATCAACGGCGCGCAGGGACAGGAGCTCCCGACTGCGCTCGGCACGGTCGTCCGCTTCCAGCGCGGCGGCGTGAGCTACACGGTCGCCGGCTCCTTGCCCCGGGCCAAGGCCGAGGCCGCCGCGCGCGGGCTCTAGTGTTCGCCGGTGGCCGCCAACCCGGTCGAGCTTCGCGGTCTGGTCAAGCGCTACGGCGAGATCGTGGCGGTCGACCACGTCGACCTGACCGTCAGCCCGGCGACGTCTACGGCTACCTCGGCCCCAACGGCGCCGGCAAGACGACATCGCTGCGGATGATGCTCGGGCCTGATCCGGCCGAGCGGCGGGCCGGTGCGCGCTGTTCGGCCGGCGACCCGCTGGCGAGGCGTGCGCGCGCTCGAGGGCGTGGCGGGGTTCGTGGAGGCGCCGCGCTTCTATCCCTACCTCGCCGCGCCGCAAGAACCTCGAGCTCCTGGCGGCGCTCGACGGCGGCGACGCGCGCTCGCGGATCGACGAGGCGCTCGACGTCGTCGATCTCTCCGACCGGGCCGGCGACCGCGTCGGCGGCTACTCGCACGGCATGCGCCAGCGGCTCGGCATCGCCGCGGCGCTGCTGCGCCGCCCGCGGCTGCTGCTGCTCGACGAGCCCGCCACCGGGCTCGACCCGGCGGCATGCGGGACATGCGCGCGCTGATCCGCCGCCTGGCGGACAGACGGGATCACCGTGCTGCTGTCGAGCCACCGCTCTCGAGGTGGAGGAGCTGTGCAACCGCGTCGCGATCATCCGCGCCGGGGCGCATCGTCTACGAAGGGCGGTCTCGACGAGCTGCGCGCGCGCGCCGGCGACCACTACCGGCTGCGGACGACCGACGACGCGCGCGCCGCGCGGATCTGCGAGGCGCAACCGGGAATCCGCGAGCGTCGTCGCCGGCGACCGGACGGCGAGATCGCGTTCCGCGCCGGCGAGGAAGCCGGTCGCGGAGCTGTCCGTCGCGCTGGGCGAGGCGGGCGTCGGCATCGCGCGCTGATCCCGACGCCGCCTCGCTCGAGGAGCTCTTCTTCGCAGCTCACCGAGGGACCGGAAGCGCGCCGGAGCCCGGCCGGCGCTGGAGCGGTCGGCCTGACGAGGCGGCGCGAAACCGGGCGTCCCACGGTCTACCGCTGGGAGCTGCGCAAGCTGCGCTCGCAGAAGCGGACCTACATCGGCCTCGGCGCGGCCGCGATCATCGCGCCGTCGATCTTCGTCGCGGCCGTCGCCCTCCAGAGCGGCGGCCCAGACGACGTCGCCGTTCGGCCGCTACATCCACGACACGGGCCTCGGCGATACCGCTCGTGCTGCTGATCTTCGGGTCGATCTGGATGTTCCCGCTGATCACCGCGCTCGTGGCCGGCGACATCGTCGCCGCCGAGGACCACAACGGCACGCTCAAGACGATCCTCACGCGCTCCGTCGAGCGCGGCCAGGTGTTCGCCGGCGAAGGTCGCTGCGCGACCGCCACCTACGCGGTGCTCGCGATCGTCCTGATCGGGGGCCGTGGCGATCGTCGCGGCAGCGATCGTCTCGGGCTTCGACCCGCTCGTCGAGCCTCTCCGGCAAGACCGTCTCGGCCTGAGCGCGGGCTGGTGCTGGTGCGGCGCGAGCATGCTCGTCTACCTGATGCCGATCTTCGCGATCGCCTGCGATCGGCCTGCTGCTCTCGACGATCACGCGCAACAGCGCGGCGGCGGTCGTCGGAACGCTGATGGTCTCGCTGCTCGATGCAGCTGATCGCGATCGTCCCGGGGCTCGGACGCGCTGCACCCGTACCTCCTCAGCACGCAGTTCGACGCCTGGCAGGGCTCTCCTGCGGACGCCGATCGACTGGGCGCCGATCGATACGCGCGGCCTGGGTGTGCGCGCTCTACGCCGCGCCGGCGCTGGCCGCCGCATACCTCGTGTTCCTCCGCCGCGACGTCGCCGGCTAAGCGGCCCGCAGCACACCCGGCCGCCGGGGTCGGAAGCGGTCGACGGCGCGATGCCGACGGTATCGGCGCCCGCGTCGTGATACGCGGAGATGCGTGCGGCCACCTCGGCCGCAGACCCGGTCGCGCAGACCTGGGCGATGAGCTCGTAGGGCACCGCCTCCGCGAGCTCCGAGCGGCGAGCGCCTTCTCGCGCGCGCTGAACCACATCCCCGAAGCCGAGCTCCGAGAACATCTCGCCGTAGCCGGGCGCGCCGAGGTACACCGCCAGCTGCGAGGCGAGCTGCACGCGCGCGGTGTCATCGGGCTCGAGAGCGGCTGGGACCCACACGGCCAGCTCCGGGGCCGGCCTCCCGGCGGCCGCTGCCTCGGCGTCGAGCGTCTCGCGAACGCCGGCGACATGGTCGGGCGGGACGAGGTTCAGCACCACCTCGTCGGCGTGGCGGGCCGCCACGCGCGTCATCGCCGGCCCGAAAGCCGCGACGGTGATCCGGATGCCGGGCATCGGCCGCCGTAGCCGGAAGCCGTTCGTGCGCACGTACTCACCGTCGTAGCTCGAGCGCTCGCCGGACATGATCTGCCGCAAGGCCTCGATCGTCTCGCGCATGCGGGTCGCGGCGTGCACCCAATCGCGGTCGTGCCACCCGGTCACCATCACGGGGCTGGAGGCTCCGAGCGCCAGGCCGACATCGCGGCCCGTCAGCGTGGCCACCGACGAGATGCCGAGCGCGATGGACACCGGGCTTCGGACGCCGACCGCGAGGGGACCGACCTTGAGCCGCAGGTCGCAGCGCGCCCCGATCGCGGTCGCCAGCGCGAACGCGTCGAAGCTCACCAGCTCTCCGATCCAGAGCGTCTCGAGCCCCGCAGCCTCGACCTCGGCGGCAATGGCAAGCGCCTCCTCGTCCGGGCGGTCGAGCCAGAAGGGGAGGACGCCCTCGACACGGCGGGTCATGCCCGCAGCTTGTCAGGCGGCGGCGCGCTCGGGCTCGCGGCGGGAGCCCTGCGGGAGACGCCCGAGCTCGTAAGCCAGGTCGTTCGCGCTTCGTTTCGGCACGAGCAGGGCGAAGACGAGCGCCCCGACGAGCGCGAGCATGCACATCAGGAATGCCAGCGTGAAGGCCGACGATGTCGGATCGCCACCCACTCCGAGGTTGTTCGCCAAAAGCGTTGCGGCGATCTGCCCGCCGAAGGCACCGCCCAGCGTCCGGGTGACCGCGTTCATTCCCGTCGCCACTCCGGTCTGGTCCTGGCGCACGTTCTGCACGATCAGGTTGGCCATCGCCGAGAAGGACAGGCCGATGCCGATGCCGAGCAGCCCGGAGACGACGTAGATCTCCCAGGGCTGGCTTCGGCCGACCAACACCAGCACGTAGGAAGCAAGCGCGAACACCGCGCCGCCGATCAGCGCCATGCGCGATCCGATGCGGCGCTCCAGCACGCCGGCCATCTGGCCGACCACGATGATCGCGATGGTCGAAGGAAGCAGGAATAGCCCGGCGGCGGTGACGGAGGAGCCAAACCCATAGCCGGTACTGACCGGTTCCTGCACCATCTCGGGCAGGAGGACGAATGCCGAGTACATCCCCACGCCGATCAGGAAGGCGACCGTGTTCGTCGTCCAGACACCGGGGATCGCCATCATCCTCATGTCGACCAGCGGCTCACGCGAACGCAACTCTTCTCGCACCCAGGCGAGGATCAACACGCTGCCGATGGCGAGCAGCCCGAGCGTCTTGGGCGAGCCCCATCCCCATGTGCTCGTCTCCGTGATCGCGAGCAGGACCCCGGAGATGCCCGCGGTCATCAGGGCCGCCGCGCGGTAGTTGATGTCGGCCGGCGTCTTGACCGGCGACTCGGGGATGTAGCGCCACGTGAGGAACGCCGTGGCCAGGATGATCCCGAGCGGGAACCAGAACAGCCAGTGGTAGGAGAAGTCCGCGGTGACGATGCCCGCGAGGACCACGCCGGCGCCTCCGCCTATCCCGAGCAGGGAGGAGACCAGCCCGATCGCACCCGGGACCCGTTCGTTGGGGAACTCGTCGCGGATGATCGAGAACGCGAGCGGGAAGATGCCGCCGCCCGCGCCCTGGATCACCCGCCCGAGGATCATCAGCGCCAGGCTCGAGGCGATTGCGGAGATGAACGTGCCGAGCGCCAGCATCAGCAGCACGATCATCAGCAGGCGCTCCTTGCCGTACATGTCGCCGAGCCGGCCGATGATCGGCGTCGCCACCGAGGCGCTCAGCAGATAGGCGGTCAGCACCCAGCCGACCGCGCTCTGGGAGGCGTGCAGTGAGTCCTGGATCTCCGGCAGCGCCGGGATCACCAGGGACTGCAGGAGCGCATACGAGATACCCCCGAGCGACAGGACGGCGAGGATGATCCGGGGACTGGGGGAGGTGGCGCGCTGCAGCATCGCAACACGGTAGCAGATGATTGGTGGCAACAAAGGGTCTATAGCTGCTAACTTTCCGTGTGTGCCAAAGAACACGAAAGCCATAGCTCCGGACCTCACCCCTCAGCCGAGCATCGCAACTCGGTGGCCGACCCTGCGGATGATCAAGCTGGGTCGCATAACGATGCACCGCTTCACCGAGGCGCTCGAGCCGTTCGGCATCCGCCCGCGCCAGCTTGCCGCCCTGATCGAGCTGCGCGACCACGGGGAGCTGACGCAGCAGACCCTGTGCGGGCACCTGCACCTCGATCCGACGAACCTCGTCGCGATCTTGAACGAGCTCGAGCAGCATGGCTACGCCACGCGGCGCCGCGACCCCGAGGATCGGCGCCGGCATCTGGTCGAGGTCTCGAACAAGGGGATCGCGGTGATCGAGAAGGTCTCCGAAGTGATGGACGGCGTGGAGGACGACCTGCTCGCCGGTCTCGACCCGGACGAGCGCGAGCAGCTGGACGCTCTGCTCACGTCCGTCTGGGAGCGAAGCGGCGGCTACGAGGCCTATTCAGAGGTCGCAGCCGACACGTTCAGCCGCACGTAGTCGAGCGGCAGGCTCACTCGCGAAACAACACCGGCGGCGAACCGCTCACGCTTCTCCTCGGGCAGCCGCGCCAGGTGAGCGGGAAGGATCGAAGTCCTTACGAATGCGTCGACGTCCTGCGGATTCGCGGGCCGATCCTCGAGCCAGGCTCGCACCTCGGTGAAGCCGGCCTCTCGCAGCCGCCGTTCGGTCTCCGGCGGGCCGGCGAACTGCCAGGGAGACCAGCCGGCCAGCTCCGGCGCCGTCTCCCGCGCGGCCGCGTCGATGGCCTCGCGGACGCGGTCGATGTTGCCCTGGCCTCCGCACTGGATCTCGAGCCGGCCGCCGGGCCGCAGTGCCCGTGCCAGCACCTTCCAGAGGCGGTCGTGGTCGGTGACCCAGTGCAGGGTGGCGGTCGAGACGATCGCGTCGACCGGCTCGTCGAGGTCCAGGTCGAGCGCGTCCTGGCACCAGATCTCGGCGCGGGCGCCGAGCCTGCGGCGGGCCAGTTCGACCATGTCCGGGGAAGCGTCGATCGCCCGCACGCGTCCTCGCGGCACCAGGGCGAGCAGCTCTTCAGTGACGCGCCCGGTACCGCAGCCGACGTCCAGGACCGTCGCGTCGGGCGCGATGCCCTCGAGCCGGGCGAGGACCTCGGACGCCCATTCCTGCTGGGGCTCGCTCGAGCGGTCATACGTGGCCGCATCCCACGGGGTGGACATCAGAGCTCGATCCCCAGCGCCTCCAGCGCCTCGCTCACCGGCCCGTACATCCGCCACTCGACGACCTTGCCGTCCGCCACTTTGATGGCGTGCGCGAAGTTCTCCTCGATCCGAATGCCACTCTGCTGGGCGATGCCGACCTCCCGGACGTCGGCGATGACGTAGTCGCCGGCGTCGATGAAGCGGTCCGCCTCGAAGGTGTAGTCGTCCCACCCGGAGAACCAGTTGATGATGTACTCCATCGCCTCTTCCCAGCCCTCGTAGCAGGGCCGGACGCCCGGTTCCTCGGGGCGCGGATAGACCCTGATGTCGGGGCTGGCCATGCCGAAGAACCCCTCGAAGTCGCTCTCGGGAAATGTCGCGAACACCCGCCGGACGATGGCAACGTTTTGCTCGGACATGCCGAGGGATTATCGCGGGATACTGAAACCGTGACCATGACCTTCGTCCCACCCGCACGGCACCTGCTGCGCGCAAAGGACCTCGCCGACGCCCGCTACTTCGAGCCGCTCGGCGTCGACGACATGGCGCGCGCGGCGGGCCTGTCGCGGGCACATTTCAGCCGCGAGTTCCGGCGTGCCTTCGGAGAGTCGCCCCACGCGTACCTGCTGACTCGGCGTCTCGAGCGCGCGGCCGCGCTGCTGCGGACCACCGACCGGTCGGTGGCCGACATCTGCCTGTCGGTCGGCCTGCAGGGGATCGGGTCGTTCACGACCAGCTTCACCCGCACCTACGGGATGTCGCCCGTGGCCTACCGGGAGGCGTTTCCTCCGGCCGCTGACCACGCACTCGTCCCGGCCTGCATCGTGCGATTCCACGGACGCCCGCAACGCCGCACGTTTCGAGAAGACAGCGGCGACGAGCCGATCTAGGCTGCGCCGACTGTCCCAGAGATCCCCCAAGGAGGACCAATGATCAAGATTGCAAACGCCCAGCTGTGGGTGCATGACCAGGACGAGGCGCTCGCCTTCTACACGCGGAAGCTCGGCATGGAAGTCAAGGCCGACGTGACGCTTCCCGAGATGGGCGACTTCCGCTGGCTGACCGTGGGGCCGGCCGGCCAGGACGAGGTCAACATCGTCTTGATGGCGATCCCTGGGCCGCCGGTCATGGACGCGCAGACCGCAGAGCAGGTGAAGGCACTGATGGCCAAGGGCTTCGCGGGCACGGTGTTCCTCACCACCGACGACATCCAGTCCTCCTACGAGGAGCTGAAGGCGCGCGGGGTGGAGTTCGTGGAGCCGCCCGAGGAGCGGCCCTACGGGATCGACTCGGGCTTCCGCGACCCCTCCGGGAACAGCTTCCGCCTCACCCAGGTTCGAGAGCTGTCGCAGGTCTGAGACCTGGCCGAACCGGCTCCTAACATCGGCGGCGTGGAACGCTGGATCGCGCACGTCGACATGGACGCGTTCTTCGTGTCCGTCGAGCTACGGCGACGGCCGGACCTGCGGGGCCGGCCGGTCGTCGTTGCAACGGGGACGGACCCGAACGAGCGCGGGGTGGTGATGGCTGCCTCCTATGAGGCGCGCCGCTTTGGCGTGCACTCCGCTCTGCCCCTAACGATCGCGCACCGCAAGTGCCCCGACGCCGTGCTGCTGCCCCGCGACATGGCCCTCTACAGCGAGGTCTCCGGGCAGGTGATGGCGATCATCCGGCGCCATTCCGACACCGTGGAGGTGGCGGGCCTCGACGAGGCCTACGTCGACCTAACCGGGCAGCTGCTGCCGAAGTCGGCGTGCCGGCGGCTCAAGCACGAGGTCCGCGAGGAGACCGGCCTCGTGTGCTCCATCGGGCTTGCGCCGAACAAGCTGCTGGCCAAGATCGCCTCCGACCTGGACAAGCCGGATGGGTTCTGCGTGCTGCGCGCCGAAGACATGCTCGAGCGAGTGGGAGACCGGCCGGCATCCCTGATCCCCGGGGTCGGCCCCAAGACATTCGAGCGCCTTCGGCGGGCGGGCATCGAGACCGTGGGCCAACTGGCCCGCGCCCCGGAGGACCTGCTCGTCCGGGCGCTCGGCCCGCGGCTGGGCAGCGAGCTGCAGCGCAAGGCGAACGGTCGCGACGAGCGGCAGGTGCAGACCAGCCGCGAGCGCAAGTCGGAGAGCTGCGAGACGACCTTCGCGCGTGATGTCGCCGACCGGGAGACCCTGATCGAGACGCTCGACCGCCTGACCGATCGCGTCTGCGAGCGGCTGGCGAGCCACCGCATCAGAGGGCGGACCGTGACGCTCAAGATCAGGCTGCGGCCGTTCCGCACCTACACGCGCTCGCTGACGCTCGAAACGCCCACGTGCGATCCCGAGCTCGTGCGCGCGACCGCCCATGAGCTGCTCGGCCGCGTGGACCTCGACACGCCTGTGCGCCTCTTGGGCGTCGGGCTGCACGGGCTCGAGCGCGACGCATCGGCGCCCGACGAGCCCGAGGGCGAGGACGGCCGGCTCTTCGCCGTCGCCTAACCGTCAGACGATCCGCTAGTCATTGCGCGCCCGGGGCGACGGGCGGCGGGCCGCAGCGCTCGATCAGGCCCATCATGCGCCGCGCTGCCGCGGCTGACACCCGGCCGCCGACGACGGCGAGCATCAACGTGGCGCGCGCGGTCGAGCGCAGCCGCCCCGTTTCCTCGTTCTCCGCGTCGGCCGTCAGAAGCAGGCCCTCGGCGGCGTCCATGAGCTGCCCGCGCTGCTCGTTGTCGAGCTGAGCGTCCTCGAGCAGGGCCTTCACCTGGCGGTAGTTTCGGTGGCGTGGCTGCGTCATGTCGGATACCTGAATACCGGCTTTTTGCAACCGCGATGCCGCCGACCCACGCAATATGCTGCTGTTTGGGCCAAACTTACGCACGGATAGACAACCTTCACGCGGGCGCAGCAGGATGACGGATCGCGATGGCCGCTTGTCGTCGCGAGAAGCACCTTCCCCATAGAATCCGGCGTCGCTCGCGTCGCCAACCCCCCAAGAGCAGTGGCGACCCCCCCCAAATATCGCGCTCGCCGCGTCGGAAAGGAGTAGCTGCATGGCCCCACCCGGGACCGGGACGTTTGAAATCGTGCGCGCCGATCCGGAGCCGCCTGCGCCGAGCGAGATGTCGGCGAACGGCGCCTCGGACGGACGCAGCATCGTCATCGGCGCCGGTCCGGCAGGCCTGACCGCGGCGTATACGTTCGCCAAGTACGGCGTCGCCGCGACCGTGCTCGAGGCCGAGGAGCAGGTTGGCGGCCTTGCCAAGACGGTCGAGCGCGACGGGTATCGGTTCGACCTTGGCGGGCATCGCTTCTTCACCAAGGCACACGAGGTCGACGCGCTCTGGCACGAAGTCCTCGACGACGAGTTCCTCCTGCGCCCGCGGATGTCGCGCATCTACTGGAACGGCAAGTTCCTCGACTACCCGCTACGCGGCACCAACGTGATCCGCAAGCTCGGGCCGGTCGAGTTGACGCGCGCTTCGCTCTCGTACATGCGCGCGTCGATGCGATCCAAGGGCGGCGAGGAGAGCTTCGAGGACTGGGTGTCGAACCGGTTCGGCCGGCGACTCTTCGACCTGTTCTTCCGCTCCTACACCGAGAAGGTCTGGGGTGTGCCGACGAGCGAGATCCGTGCCGAGTGGGCCGCCCAGCGGATCAAGGGCCTGTCCTTCTGGAGCGCCGCAAAGGCCGCGTTCTTCGGCAACCGCGAGAACGTCAAGAGCCTGATCGGCGAGTTCCACTATCCGCGGTTCGGCCCGGGCCAGATGTGGGAGGCGATGACCCGCCACATCGAGGCCGAGGGCGGCGAGGTGCTGCTCGATTCGCCGGTGGAGCGCATCACGATCCGCGACGGCCTGGTCGTGGAGGTCGCAACGCCCAGTGAGACCTATCGGCCCTCGCACGTGATCTCGTCGCTGCCGCTGCGCAACCTGGTCGGCATCGCCGATCCGCCGCCGCCCGAAGAGGTGGTCCAAGCGGCACGAGGGCTGCGGTACCGCGACTTCCTGACCGTTGCGCTCGTGATCGACGGCGCCGACGTGTTCCCCGACAACTGGATCTACATCCACGAGCCTGGAGTCCAGGTCGGCCGGATCCAGAACTACCGCTCCTGGAGCCCCTGGATGGTCCCGGAGGAGGACAAGGCCTGCCTCGGTCTCGAGTACTTCTGCTTCGAGGGCGACGAGCTGTGGAGCATGGACGACGATGCCTTGGTCGAGCTCGCCACAGCGGAGCTGGAGCAGCTGCAGCTCGTTGCGCCGGGATCGGTTCTGCGCGGATACGTCGTGCGCGTGCCGAAGGCGTATCCCATGTACGACGCCGACTACGCGGAGCGCGTTGCCGCCATCCGCGCCTGGCTCGACGGGATCGTGAACCTGCAGCAGGTCGGCCGCAACGGGCTGCACCGCTACAACAACTCCGACCACTCATCCCTGACAGCGATCCGAGCCGTCGAGAACACGCTCTACGGCGTCGGGCACGACATCTGGGCCGTCAACGCGGAAAGCGCCTACCACGAAGAGGACGTGCCTGACGAGCATCCCTACCGGCGCGCACCGGAGACCCCGACCATGGACCGGTCTCTGATCGAAACGGCGTAGACGATGGCGACGGCGCAGGCAGCGATCCGCCGCGCGGGCCGGTCGCGGGCTCTGCGACTGGTCGCCTCGGTCACGCTGCTCGCGGGGGTGGCGTGGTGGGCTTCCCAGCAGCAGGCTCCCGAGCTGCCGCACGGCCGGGCGGGCTTCCTCGCACTCGGAATTGCGGTCCTGCTCTACGGCGTCGCAACCCTGGGGAGGGGCGAGCGGTGGCGGCGCCTGCTCGCCGGAGCCGGGGCTCAGAGCTCCACGGCGGATGCCTACCAGCTGACTACGGTCGGCTACATGGGCAACAACATCCTGCCCGCGCGGGCAGGAGAGGCGATGCGGGTCTTCCTGCTCGCGCCGCGTGCGCGCACGTCGCGCACCAATGTCCTCGGGACGATCGTCGCCGAGCGCGTCCTGGACGTGGCCATTCTTGCGGTGCTGTTCGGCGTCGTGCTGGCGACCAGCGTCAAGATCCCGTTCGCGGTGGAGGGCGTGCTGCTGGTGGCCATCGTGGCCTTGGGGCTCGTTGCGGCCACGGCGCTCGCGGGCGGATCGCGGTCGCCGTTGCGCCGCTGGATCAACCGGCCCTCGGTGATGCGGGTGGTGGAAGAGGTGACGCTCGCGACGCGTTCTTTACGAGGCGCGCAGGCCGCCAGGCTGATCGTGCTCTCGCTGCTCGTGTGGATCGCCGAGGCGGGTGTCTACCTGCTCGCGAGCGATGCGCTCGGAACCGGGCTGTCGGCCCCTGAGGCGCTGGCCGTGATGGTGTTCGCCAACGCAGCGGCGCTGATCCCGGCTGCCCCGGGGTACCTCGGGACCTTCGACGCGGCGGTCATCCTGGCGGTGCACGCCTCGGGCGCTTCGCACGGCGACTCCGTCGGGTACCTGATCCTGTTGCGATTCCTGCTGTTCATCCCGATCACGGTTGCGGGGCTAGCGATCTACATGTGGAAGTACTCTGGATGGCAGCGCCTGCACCGCCGGACGGCCGTGCGGACAGAGCCTTCGGAGGCGTGAAGCCGCAGACAGCCACCTCACCGGCGCGGGGTCTCCCCGCGCAGCAGCGGAGCGCGTCCCTGCGTTCCTATGCCGGCACGCCGGCCGTCGTGGCGGCGGGCACGCTGATCGTCCTGCTCGGCGTGTCGGCGCTGCTGCGCACCGGTTCGCTGTCGGGCCCGTTCTGGATCGACGAGGGGCTATCGGTCGGCATCGCGTCGCACTCGCTCACGGACATCCCCGGCCTGCTTCGCCAGGACGGCTCGCCGCCGCTCTACTACCTGCTCCTTCACGTCTGGATGAACGCTTTCGGCACGAGCGAGTCGGCGACCCATTCGCTCTCGCTTCTGTTCTCACTCCTCACCGTGCCGATGGCGCTCTGGGCAGGCTGGAGCCTCTTCGGCCGGCGCGCGGGCCTGGTCGCCGCAACGCTCGCCGCCGTGAATCCCGTGCTGAGCGCGTATGCGCAGGAGACGCGCATGTACTCGCTGCTCGCCCTCCTTGGATTGGCGACGGCGGCCGCATACGTCCACGTCTTCGCATACCGCCGCCGCGGCTATCTCGCGCTGCTCGTTCCCTGCATCGCGGCAATGCTCTACACGCACAACTGGGCGGCCTTCTTCTGCCTCGGCGCGGTCGCCGCGCTCATTCCGGTCCTGCGCGAATCGCAGGACCGGCGGGGGATCGCGATCGACGCCGTGATCGCCTTCGGCCTGGCCGGCCTTCTGTACCTGCCCTGGGTTCCGACCCTGCTGTCACAGGCGGCGCATACCGGGGCGCCCTGGGCCTCGCATCCGCCGGTCAAGGACCTGACGCACGCGTCGTACGTGATTCTCGGCAACGCCCAGATCGCGACCGCGCTCGCCCTGGCCGGCGGCTTCGGCATCGCTGCCGTCATTCGCCGCCGCGTGAGCTCCGCGGAGTCGATCGCCGCGATCTCGCTCCTGACCATGGTCCTGGTCGCGTTGGTGGTGGCCTGGGTCTACTCGCAGACGACCCTCGCCTGGGCGCCGCGCTACCTGATCGTCCTGACCGGGCCGCTGCTGCTCCTGGCCTCGCTCGGCGTGGCCCGCGCGGGCAAGCTCGGACTGGCGGGCGCCGCGATCGCGGTCTATGCGTCGGTGCTGCTCACCGGCTCCTACGTGCCCGAGAACAAGAGCAACGTCGAGCGGCTCGCGGACCGGCTCGGTGGGCGGGTCCGCGCCGGCGACCTCGTGATCTCGACGCAGCCGGAGCAGGTCGCGAACCTGAATTACTACCTGCCGAAGGGGCTGCGATACGCGACGCCGATGGGGGCGGTTCCCGACCCCGGGGTGATGGATTGGCGCGATGCGGTCGACCGGCTTCGCGCCGCGACGCCGGCGCGCGACCTGCGCCCGCTGATCCAGTCGCTTCCGCCCGGACAGCAGGTCCTCCTGGTGAGCCCGGTCACCAGGCGCAGCGGCTGGCGCTCCAAGTGGACGGGTCTCGTCAAGGAGCGCGCCCACGAATGGGAGGACGCGATTGCGGCCGATCCGCAGCTCGCGGAGCTGAAACGCCTCAAACGGCCTCGCACGAGGTCGCGCCTCTCCACCGTCAAGGCGGTCCTGTACGTGAAGCGCCACTGAGTCAGTGGCACGCCGCGCCGACTGATCCGGCGCGCGATGCTATGCGTAAGGGTGGTCCAAGAGCGGTCGTTTAGGTTCCACTGGACCAGGAGGGACGGGCATGTTCGGTTTGGACGAAAGCATCGCCGGGCTGGGTCAGGGACAGGCGTTCCTCGTCATCGCCGGGATCGCGGTGCTGCTGGGCCTGCGGCACGCGACCGACCCGGATCACCTGACCGCGGTCACCACGCTCGTCGCCACCGAGCGTGATCAGGGCGCCCGTCGCGCCGGAGCGCTCGGCCTCAGCTGGGGCCTCGGCCACGCGACGACGCTGATCGCCTTCGGAGTTCCGATCGTCCTGTTCAGGAACTACCTGCCCGCCGGCGTCCAGCAGGCGGCGGAGGTGGCGATCGGAGTGATGATCATGGCGCTGGCCGTCCGGCTGATCGTGCGCTGGCGGCGCGCCGAGGTCCACTCGCACCTCCATAGCCACGACGGCGGCACCCACCGCCACACGCACGTACACGAGCGGGCCCACGAGGTGCACGGCCACCCGCGGCACGAGCACGCACACGCTCCCCGCCTGGGCCGCAGCCCGGTGCAGGCTTACGGAATCGGACTGGTGCATGGGATGGGCGGCTCGGCCGGAGTGGGAGTCCTGCTGCTCGCCGCGATCCCCGACCACGTCGAGGGTCTGGCCGCGCTCGTGATCCTGGCGCTCTTCACCGCCGTCTCGATGGCGGTGACGTCGACCGCCTTTGGCTACGCCCTGGCACGCGGCCCGGTGGTCCGCCGGCTGGCTCGCCTCACGCCCGCGCTGGGCTTCGTCAGTCTCGCCTTCGGCGCGTGGTACGCGCTGGGCGCCATGAACGCCGTGCCGTACTACTTCTGATCCGGGCCCTGAGGTAGGACATAGCGCTCCAGCGCGGAGCGGATGTTCTCCGGCGGCTCGCGCTTTCGCTGCGTCGCCGGGTCGATGAAGACGTGGCTCACGTCACCCTCGGTGATCGCCTCGTCGCCGCGCCGGACCAGCAGACGTGTCTGGATGGATGTCGTCCCGAGACGCGCGAACCCGGCCCCGATCCGGAGCTCCTCGTCGAAGCGCGCCGGCGCCAGATACCGGGCCCTGGCCTCGACGACCATCAGGTCGGCGCCCGCCTCGAGCATCGCGTCGTAGGAGCCGAAGGCCTCCCGCCACAGCTCGGTGATCGTGATGTCGAAGTACGTGAAGTAGTTCGCGTTGAAGACGACGTTCTGCGGGTCGCATTCGTTGTAGCGGACGCGAAGGTTGTGGACGAAGGGGATAGTCGGCAGTCGGCAGTCCGGAGTCGGCAGAGTTCGCGATCGGCGGTCTCGCGTCGAAATCTGCCGACTCCCGACTGCCGACTGCCGACTCCATACGCTCGCCGCCCCCCAAGCGTCTGCTCAAACCGCGCCTCTTTCTGGCCCGGCTGGCGATTCAGCCAGCGGCCCAGGCTGCGCTCCGCCAGGCGGTCGAGCACGTCTGAGACTGCCTGCAGGTCCGCGAACCTGTGCATCCGCTCCGTGCGCTGTTTCAGCTCCCCCAGCGTCTGGGGACCGCGCAGGAGGAGCACGCCGAGGACGGCCTGCTCGTCCGCGCGCAGGCCGATCGCCTCGTCCAGCAGGTGGCGGTATTTCGGCGCGCGGCTGCTCGCGCCGCTCGCGAGCCGGGTCCAGCGGCGATGACCGAGCCGGTGCAGCGCATCTCGGATCTGGGGCAGCTCGTATTCGACGACCGGGCTGCGGTTCGTCGTCTGGTTGCACGCCAGCCTGAGGGCGTTAAGCGTGAGTGGATAGGCGTCCGGCGTCGTCTGCTGCTTCTCCAGCAGGCAGCCGAGTACGCGCACCTCCACCGAATCGAGGTCGGACATTCGCCGAGAGTATCCATGCGTATCTCCGATGACGGCGCTACCTTGCGAAGGTGGCCAGAACCGTACGCATCGCGTTCGCGGCGGCATGCGCATTTGCATGTCTCGCTGCGCCCGCCGGGGCTGCCGGGGGGACACCCGAGGCCGGCTTCACCGAGACGGTGGTGGCGCAGGGCCTGCTCCAGCCGACCGCGATAGCGCCGCTGCCTGACGGAAGGGTGCTGATCACCCAGAAGGCCGGGCAGATGCTGATCGCGAGCAACGGTCTTGCGAGAACGATTCACACGTTCGGCACCTGCACCGACGAGTCGATGGGGCTTCTGGGGGCGACGCTCGACCCGAGCTTCGGCTCTAACGGCGGCGTCTACCTCTACAAGACGAATCTGACCAGCAACTGCACACCGACGGGCCGCTTTGACGAGGTCTGGCGAATGACCCTGACCGGAGATCAGCTTTCTGGCGGGGTCATCTTTACCGGGATCCCGACCGACGCCGGCAAGCACAACGGTGGCGGCCTGCGAATCGGCCCCGACGGAAAGCTCTACGTGAGCACGGGCGACACCGGCCTGGGGGACAACGCTGGAGACGCACCCGGTCAGTCGACGAATCCCTACGCCAGGGACCCAAACAGCCTGGCCGGCAAGGTTCTGCGCCTCGAGTTGTCGGGACAGCCGGCGGCGGGGAACCCTTATCCAAACGGGGTATGGGCGATCGGATTCCGCAATCCGTTCCGCTTCGGATTCGATCCCCAAACGGGTCGGCTGTGGCTGGGTGATGTCGGTCAGGACACGCTCGAGGAGATCGACATCGTCACGGCGGGGTCCGACTACGGCTGGCCGACCTGCGAGGGGACGCTGCCGCTGAGCTGCCCGCCCGGTGTCGTGCGTCCCGCGTTCACCTATCCGCACACGGGCCCGGACAACCTTGGCCTCTCGCCGGGCGCCTCCGTGACCGGCGGCGCATTCGCGCCGGCCAACTTCGGGCCGTACGGCGGCCAGTACTTCTTCGCCGATTTCGTCAGCGGCAACATCTACCGCGTGCCCTTGAACGGCGCGCGGGACGGCTTCGCCGCGCGGCCTGTCCTGTTCCTGTCCGGCGCCGACGGACCGGTTGACATCCAATTCGGGCCGGACGGCGGTCTCTACTACGTCGCGATCAACAAGGGCTCCGTGCGCCGCGTGGGTCCCGGCACCGGCGTCGGGAGCCTCACCGACCGGACTCCGCCGCGCCACAAGATCCGGATCCGCAAGCGCCAGCGCCTCAGCCGCCTCAACCTGGCCGACACCGTCAACGAGCCCGCCAAGCTGACCGTCACCGGCACCGTGGTGTCGTCCGGCGCCTCCAAGTCGAAGACGTTCCGGCTGCGGAAGGTCGTGCGCCAGGCGCAGACGAACCGGCGCGTTCGGATGCGGCTCAAGCTGCGCAAGGCCCAGGCAGTCTCGGCCACGCGGCTCGTCCGGCGCGGCAAGCGCATGCGTGTGCGGATCAAGGTGACCGGGCGCGACGCCGCCGGCAACGTGTCGACGGTACGGCGCACGGTCCGCATCACCCGGCCCTAGGGAGCGCCGGCGACGGCCGGAGTGGTCTAATGCGTCCCTCCGACCGCCAGCCCGAGGAGACGCCATGAGCAGACCCGATTCGTTCCCGCCAGGAACCCCTTCGTGGGTCGACCTGGCCTCGCCGAACCCCGACGAGTCGGCGGCCTTCTACGGCGGTCTGTTCGGCTGGAAGGCCGAGGACACCGGCTCCGCGGAGGAAACGGGCGGCTATCGCATGTTCAGCAAGGACGGCGAGTACGTCGCCGGACTGGCGCCGATCATGAATCAGGGTCAGCCACCGGCCTGGACCACCTATGTGTCGGTCGAAGACGCCGACGAGACGACAACGAAGGTCACCGGCGCGGGCGGTCAGGCGATGATGACCCCGTTGGACGTGACGGACGTCGGCCGGATGGCGGCGTTCGTGGATCCCACGGGAGCGGTGTTCGCGGTCTGGCAACCGCGCCGCCACAAGGGCGCCGGGATCGTGAACGAGCCGGGAAGCCTCAGCTGGAACGAGCTCCAGACCAGGAACGCCGGCGGGGCGCGGAGCTTCTACGAGGCCGTCTTCGGCTGGGGCGTCGAGGAGCACGCTCTCGAGCACCGGACGTACTACGAGTGGAAGCTCGGCGAGCGATCGGTTGGAGGCATGCTGGAGATGGGCCCGGAGTTCCCGCCGGAGGTTCCGCCGAACTGGTTCGCCTACTTCGGCGTCGAGGACTGCGATGCCGCGCTCCAGGCCGCGACCGATCTCGGCGCTCGCCAGATGATGGAGCCGATGGAGGTGGAGGCCGGGCGCTTCGGGGCTGTGATGGACCCACACGGCGCGCCTTTCGCCGTGATCGCGCTCGCGAACCCGGACTGATGCGAGTCCACGAGGATGCGGCCACTCGCAGAGGACGAATGGCCGCATCAATCGAGAAGCGATCGCCACGGAGCTGGAGGGGTGAGCCCCGCGGCACCTCGCTCCTTCCTGGTAGCACCTCATCCAACGGTGGTGGGTGGATGTGAGTAAGCCGCATGACACCTTCCAGGAGCGCGCCGAGGGCTTCGAGTTGCTGGGCCTGCGCTCGAGCGCAGGCCTCGAGGCGCGCTACGTTCCCGGCGCGGGGCTGGTCTGCAGCTCCCTGCGCCACGACGGCGATGAGCTTCTCGGGCAGCGCGGGGGAATCCGCGACTACGCCGAGCGCGGGGCGACGATGGGGATCCCGATCCTCCATCCTTGGGCGAACCGGCTGGACGGCCCGGGCTTCCGGGCGGGCGGCGTGGAGGTCACGTTTCCTCCCGACGCCGAGGCTGTGCGGCTCGACGGCGCGACCGGACTGCCGATCCACGGCCTCGTCTCGGGATGGCCCACGTGGGAAGTCGTCTCTCACGGCGCGGACGAGAAGGCCGCTCACCTCGAGGCGGTCCTCGAAGCCGACCGCCTGCCTGCGGTCTCCGGCCTGTTTCCGTTCCCACACCGCGTGCGGGTCCGGGCAGAGCTGTGCGGCCTGACGCTGCGGATCGCGACGACCCTCGAGCCGACGGGCGCGCGAGCCGTGCCCGTGGCCTTCGGTTACCACCCCTACTTCACCCTCCCAGGCGTGGCGCGAGAGGAATGGGACGTGGGGATGCCGGTGAGGGCACAGGCGATCCTCGACGAGCGGTTTCTCCCGACCGGCCGGGAGGAGGAGGTCTCGATTCCGACCGGGCCCCTGGGCGGCCGCACCTACGATGACCTCTTTCCCGAGCTCGAGCCGGACCCCGTGTTTCACGTCGAGGGCGGCGGCCGGCGGATCGCCGTGGCGTTCGAGGGTGGCTACGAGTTCGGGGTCGTCTACGCCCCCGACAACGACGCGGTGATCTGCTTCGAGCCCATGACTGCGGCCACCAACCCGTTCGCGGGCCCGTATCCGCTGCGCTGGGTCGAGCCGGGCGAGGTCTTCACGGCCACGTTCGCGGTCATCGTGTCGCCTTCGGGGGCAGGGGGATGAAGCCGCTCGTGCGCTCCATGTATTGCGCGTAGCCCGGCCGCGTCCGCGCCATCCGGCGCTCCAGCAGCGGCACGCCCGAGACGCGCGTGAGGAAGAACGTCATCATGGCCGGCCCGACGAGGGTCCACCAGTACTCCGTGTGCGACAGGGTGATCAGGAAGAGCCCCCACCACACGGTCGCGTCGCCGAAGTAGTTCGGGTGGCGGGTATAGCGCCAAAGGCCGCGGTCCATCACCTTCCCCGAGTTGGACTCGTCGCCCTTGAAGCGCTCCAGCTGCAGGTCGCCGATCGCCTCGAAGCCGAGGCCGGCGAGGAAGACAAGCGTCCCCAGTGCGTCGAGGACGGTCAGATGGTCGGGCAGGGCGGATACCTGTGCCATCTGCACCGGCAGCGACACGACCCACATGATCGCGGCCTGGAGGACGAAGACCGTGCCAAGGCTGACGAGCCAGAAACGGCTGCCGTACTTGCGCCGCATGGCGGCGTACCGGTAGTCCTCCGGCTTGCCGATGTTGCGCCGCCCGATGTGAACGGAGAGCCGCAGGCCCCAGACGGTCACGAGAACGGCCACCAGCAGCCCGCGCGTCTGCCAGCCGTCCCCGGCGGCATACGAGACCCAGGCGATCGCGACGAAGCCCAGGCCCCAGAAGCTGTCGACGATGGATGCGTCCTTCAGCGCCAGGCTGAGGAGCCAGACGCCGATCATCAGGCCGAGCGCCACCGCGCCGGCCAGGAGCATCACGTCGCCAGCGCTTGCCATTCCTGCTCGCGAGTGGCGGTCTTCGATTCCACCCAGCTGTCGACCTTGCTCCACTGCTCGTAGAGCCAGTCGATCCGGGCCTCCCGCGTCGCGGGAACCTCGGCGGCCGGCACCCGCCAGGCCGTCGCCGTCAGGGTCTGCCCGATGACGAGGCCGCGCCAAAGGTCGCGCGGCAGCGCGCTGCCCTCGAAACCGTGGTGGGAGATCACGAGGACGTCGGCATCGGGCGCCGCGTCGAGCAGGGCCAGCGTGCCCCCGAGGCGGGGCGGGAGCACGTGGTGCAGCTCGCGCGCCCGCTCAGCGAGCTCCGGTCGCCCGGATTCGGCGAGGCGCTTGATGATCTGCTCCCGCTTGTGCCGGGTGAAGCGCGTGCCCTCGGGATAGATCAGGACTCCGTCGAGATGTCCGAGGCCCGTTGCCAGGCCGCCGACCGCGGCGACTTCGTCGCTCTCCAGCGTGGAGCGTCCGGTGAAGCGGTTCGGCAACCGGTTCCCGATCACGTCGAGGCAGGGATCTGTCAGGAGCTCGCGCTTGAGCGCGTAGCGCAGCCGGGTGCCATGACGCGGCGGAGAGAAGCGTTGCCGGCAGCAGCGTGTCGAGCAGGCTCGTATGGCGCATCACGACGATCAAGGGCCCGCGACCGGCATCCCGCGGCCAGTCTTCGAGCACGAGCCGCATCCCGAACACTCGCCGCGCGGACTCGAACAGTGTCCGTACCCACAGCCACTGCAGCGCGTAGTCGCGGCGCATCAGCCGCTCCCGGCTGAATCCGGCGGTGAGGCGGTTGAGGAGTGCGCCGATCAGGCCCGCCGTCTCGCACAGGAGATAGATCGCGAGCATCGCGATCACCCGCGTGCGCGGGAACCGGCGGTCGGTGGCGACGTCGGCCAGGGCGGCCACGAGCAGGAGCACCGGGAGAGTTGCGATCACGACGACCGTCGCCAAAACGACCGCGGGGATCGTTACCGCTCGGCGACGCCAGCGGTGCGCCCTCCTCTCCATCCAAGTGGAAGATAGCCTGGGCTGCCGGTGGCGAGCAAACGAGATCATTCGAAGGCGGTGGCTCACCTCAGAGCTACGGATCCGGTGATGGCGCGGATCATCGACCGCGTCGGCCCGTGCCGGCTGGGAGAGCCGCGAGCGGGGGAAGCCGCGGCCCCCGACCACTACGGGGCACTGCTGCGGTCGATCGTGGGCCAGCAGCTCTCGGTGGCTGCGGCGCGCAGCATCTACGGCCGCCTGGTCGCGCGCTACGGAGGCCGGACGCCGACTCCCGAGGACCTGCTGGCCGACGATCCCGCCGAGCTGCAGCGCGCCGCCGGGCTCTCGCGGGCCAAGGTCGCGTCTCTGCGTGACCTCGCGGAACGGATCGTGAGTGGCGAGCTCCACCTCGAGCGCCTCGACGCCCTCGGTGACGAGGAGGTGGCCGCCGAGCTGATTCAGGTCAAGGGAGTGGGGCAGTGGACGATCGACATGTTCCTGATCTTCCACCTCGCGCGCCCCGACGTGCTGGCGGTCGGGGACCTCGGCCTGCGCCGCGCGGCGATGATCGAATACGGGCTGCGCAAGCTCCCCTCGCCGGAGCGCTTCAAGCGACTCGGACGCCCGTGGCGGCCGTGGCGATCGGTCGCCTGCTGGTACCTCTGGGCAAGCCTCAACGTCGCGCCGCAATAAATCGGGAAGAGGGAAGCGGGCCTCGGGCGTCGAACCCTGAGGACCATGAAATCCTCCAACGGCACCCACACCGCCTCTCCCGAGTCTTCGGCCACCGCGATCGAGACGCGCGACGACCCGATCCCCAAGGGGATGACGCTCTCGACCTACATCACCGACCGGTTCGAGGAGTTCTCGCGGTCGCAGAAGGATGTCGCCCGTTACATCGTCGACCACCTCGAGGAGGCTGCCTTCCAGACCGCCGAGGAGCTGGCCCGGCGCGCCGATACCTCGAGCTCGACCGTCGTGCGGTTCTCGCAGGCGCTCGGCTTCGAGGGCTTCCCCGAGCTTCAGGACGCCGCGCGCGACGAATACAAGCGCCGCAGCCATGCGGGAGCGCCGAACGGGGACGGGGGCGACTCCGCCCTGCTGACCCTGGGGAACAGCGAGTTCGAGACGTCTGTCGCCACCGACCTCGTGAACCTCGACGAGACCGCCCGCCGGATCCCGATCGAGGACATCCAGGAGATCGCCGGCATGATCTCCCGTGCCGATCGCATCGTGATGGTCGGCGTCGACCAGATGGCCTTCTTCGCCAGCTACCTGCGCCACCTCCTGGCGCTCCTCGACCTGCGCGCCGAGGTGGTCGCGTCGGCGAGCCAGGAGGCGCTCGGTCGCCTGGCACGGATCGACCACGGCGTGCTCGTGATCGCGTTCTCCTGTGGCCGGCCGCACGCTCTCGTTCTGCGCGCTGCCAAGCTGGCCCACAAGCGGGACTGCGAGACGGTCGCGGTCTCCGACGCCAGCATCTCCGAGCTGACCAAGATCAGCGACCGCTGCCTCTATTACTCGTCGAACAGCCCGTCCTACACGCGCTCGCACACGGCACTGCTGTCGCTCGTGCAGGCGCTCGCGTACGCCGTGTACGCCGGGGACGAGGCGGCGTTCGCCGAGCGGATCCGGGCCTACAAGTTGAAGTAGCCGACGGGGCACCGGGGCCCGAAGGCCCCGATGCCGCTCGCCGGTTGATCATCGTTCCTACCGCAGGCTTCGCCTGAAGCCCGCGTGGGCGAGCGTTCCCGCCGCGCAGCCGAGGGCGATCAGCAGCCCACCGGCCAATCCGGCCTGGAGCGGGTTGCCGACCTCACGGCCGATTCCCGCCAGCGGCTCACCGAGCCCACGGCCGGGACCGCCGCTGTACGGCTCCACGCGTTGCTTGGCGTGAACCGCGACACGGCGCGAGCGGTGCACGAGCCTGCCGCCGTTGCGGAGCTTGCCCTGCGCCAAGCGCTCGGCCCTGCGGCCGGCCTCCAGGCCGCGGCGCTTGATGGCCACTGCGGCCTGGCCGCCCGTGCCTGCGACGCCCCGCGTCCCGACGCGCTCGGTGCGCGCCTTCAGCCGGATGTCGGTCCTCACGGGAGGCACCTCGGTGCGGACTCCCGTGTCGAGCCGCGCCCCGTTTCGGGAATCGACCGTCTGACGGGCCTCCGTGCCGCCTGCCTTCGCGTTGACCTTCGCCTTGACCTTCGCGTTGACCTTCGCCTTGGCTTCGACGGGGCCGTTGATCTGGACCTTCGCCTCCACCTTCGTGGAGCCGAGGCCGTCTGTCACGCCGCCAAGCGTGCTCGCCTGGGCGGCTGTCGGTAGCGCGAGCGCGAGCAGGCTCGCGCCCAGCGCCATTGCGCTGCGTGCATTCATGGTTGTTGCTCCTTGAATCGAGCTTTGCGTTCGCCGGGCGAAAGGGCCCCCGGCGCGGCCCGTGCTCGCCTCGCGGCTAGCCGGGTCGCTCGATCGCCGAGCAGAGCGCCGCCGAGGGCGGCAGGAAGGAGAAGCGGTTTAGAGGCCGGCGGAGCGTCCAGGTGCCGAGCGCGCTGAGCAGGACCGCCAGCAGGCTCCCGCCGAGGACGAATCCGGCCGTGGCGGCCGAGGAGATCGCCGGCAGCCGGGGCGCGGGTGGTCCCTGCGGCAGAGGCTCCCGATGACGCGAAACGGACTGCGAATGCCTCGCCGGCAGAGGGACCTCGCTCCGGCGCTCCGAAGGCGGCGAGTGGACGAACCGGTGCCGTGCCGCGGCAGGTCTCGCTCTCGTGGCCTGTGTTGCGTGCCGGGCCGGTTGTGAGGCGCTACCGGACTCGGCATGAGGCACGGCGGGCCGGGAAGTCCGCGAGACATGCTCGGCGGAGCCCCGCGCCGGTGAGGCAACGTCGCGCACATGCGTGGTCACCCGTTCCGCGGGGGCAGCGACGGCGGAAGGAAGCGCTTTCCGGGCGACCTGCTCCGCGACCGGTGCCACCGCGACTGGGGGCACTGAGCGCTGCACCGCTGCGACCTGCTCCCTGACCGCGCCGGTAGCGGCCGGCAGCGGCAGATCGGCAGCGAGCGCTGCCGAGGGTGAGCTGGCCGCGAGCGCGCCGCAGACGACGAGGATGGAGATGACGATGCGTCCGTGCATCAAACGTCCATGCAAGCAAGGAAGCGGCAGGAAAGCGACCTTTTCTGGGCCCATCAGGTCGCCAAGTAAACTCAGAGCCCATGCGCGAGGAAGCGACATTCCGCGTCAAAAGCGGCTTGGCGGAGATGCTCAAGGGCGGCGTCATCATGGACGTGACGGACGCCGGTCAGGCGAGGATCGCCGAGGACGCGGGCGCCTGCGCGGTGATGGCCCTCGAGCGCGTCCCGGCCGACATCCGCGCGCAGGGCGGCGTGGCGAGAATGGCCAGCACCTCGAAGATCCGCGAGATCCAGGAGGCCGTCACGATCCCGGTGATGGCGAAGGCCCGCATCGGGCACTTCGTCGAGGCCCAGATCCTCCAGGCGCTCGAGGTCGACTACATCGACGAATCCGAGGTCCTGACACCGGCCGACGAGGCCAACCACATCGACAAGTGGGGCTTCGAGGCGCCGTTCGTTTGCGGCGCCACCGACCTCGGCGAGGCGCTGCGGCGGATCGGCGAGGGCGCCGCGATGGTCCGCACGAAGGGCGAGGCCGGCACGGGCAACGTCGTCGAGGCGGTCCGGCACATGCGCGCGATCCAGTCCGGGATCCGGCGGCTCACCGTGCTGAGCGCCGACGAGCTGCCAGGCGCCGCCAAGGAGCTCCGCGCTCCGCTCGACCTCGTCCGGCAGGTCGCGGCCGAAGGGCGCCTGCCCGTCGTCAACTTCTCCGCCGGCGGCCTCGCGACACCCGCGGACGCCGCGCTGATGATGCAGCTCGGGGCCGAGGGCGTCTTCGTCGGGTCGGGCATCTTCAAGTCCGAGGATCCCGCCGTGCGGGCGCGGGCGATCGTGCACGCGACCACGAACTTCGAGGACCCGGCGGCGATCGCCGAGGCCTCGGGCGCGCTCGGCGAGGCGATGCCCGGCCTCGACGTCAGGGAACTGGACGAGCAGAGCCTGCTTCAGCATCGTGGCTGGTAGCGACGCGCCGCAGGTCGGCGTTCTCGCGATCCAGGGTGACTTCGAGGCTCACGCCGCGGCGCTCGGCCGGCTCGGCTGCCGACGCGGTGCGAGGTGCGCACGTCCGCAGCAGCTCGAGGGGCTCGAGGGGCTGGTGATCCCCGGCGGGGAGAGCACGACGATCACGATGGGAATCGACGCCGCCGGGCTGGCGGAGCCGATCCGCGCGTTTGCCGGGTCCGGACTTCCGGTATTGGGGACGTGTGCCGGCCTCATCATGCTCGACCGCAGCCACCTCGGCCTGATGGACATCGAGCGCCCGCCGCAACGCCTTCGGCCGGCAGGTGCGGAGCTTCGAGGCCGATCTCTTGGTGAAGGGGCTGGGCGACGAGCCGCTGCGGGCGGTCTTCATCCGGGCTCCCTGGATAGAGCGGGCCGGCGAGGAGGTGCAGGTGCTGGCGGAGATCGACGGGCATCCGGTGGTCGCCCGGCAGGGCAACCTGCTCGCCGCGGCGTTCCATCCCGAGCTGACCGACGACCTGCGGCTGCACGCACTATTCCTGGCCCTCGGGACCACGGCAGAAAGCGAGGTGGCGGCATGAGAGACCAGCGCGCGGAAGCGCTCGCACGCATCCTGGTGCAGTACTCGACCAAGGTGCAGGAGGGCGACGTGTGCCTGATCCAGGGTGAGACCGCGGCCGAGCCGCTCGCCCTGGCCGTCTACCGCGAGGTGATGAGGGCGGGCGGCCTGCCGATCGTCGAGCTGACGATGGAAGGCCAGGCGCCGGCGTACTTCGAGCTGGCGTCCGACAAGCAGCTCGAGTGGATCTCCCCGACGGCGACATTGGGCCGCCGAAAACGCCGACGTCGCGCATCCGGCTGATGGCCGAGGCCAACACCCGCGCCCTGTCCCAGGTCGATCCCGCGCGCCAGTCGGCCCGCCAGCGGGCGCGCAAGCCGCTGATGGAGACCATGATGCGCCGCAGCGCGGCGGGCGAGCTACCGCTGGAGCCTGACGCTGTTCCCGACCAACGCCTACGCGGCGGAGGCGGACATGTCGCTCTCGGCCGAGTACGAGGACTTCTACTACCGCGCCTGCCTGTGCGACCAGCCCGACCCGGTCGCGGCCTGGGCGCAGCAGTCGGAGGAGACCCAGCGGCTCGCCGACTGGATCCAGGGACACGAGGAGGTCCACATCACAGGGCCCCGGCACCGATCTGCGGCTGAACGTCTCCGGCCGAACCTTCATTCCGGCGGACGGGCCGCCACAACATGCCCGACGGCGAGTTCTTCACCGGCCCGGTCGAGGACTCGGTGAACGGCGAGGTGACCTTCAGCTATCCCGGCCGTCTACGGCGGCCGCGAGGTGGCCGGCGTGCGGCTGCGCTTCGAGGACGGGAAGGTCGTCGACGCCTCCGCCTCACGCAACGAGGAGTTCCTGATCCAGACGCTCGACACCGACGACGGGGCGCGCCGCCTGGGCGAGCTCGGGATCGGCACCAACTACGGCATCGACCGCTTCACCAAGCGAGATCCTGCTCGACGAGAAGATCGGCGGCACGATCCACATGGCGGTCGGCGATGTCCTATCCCGAGACGGGCGGCGACGAACGACTCGGCCGTCCACTGGGACATGGTCTGCGACCTGCGCCAGGGCGGCCGGATCACGGTCGACGGGGAGGATTTGCAGGTCGACGGCAGGTTTGTGGTCTAGCTCGTCGAACCAGGCCCAAAAGCTGGACAAGTGTCGATCGTCACTAGACGTCTGACTGAAAGCGTCGGGGATTTGCTCTAGACTGCCGCCCTCGTAAACGAACAAAAGCCGAATCCCTGCACTGCTGCGGGGAACGGGGGACCCATACTCATGGGGCTAATCCACTTCGGTGGAGGCGCAGGCTCCTTACGCGCCAGCCCGACAGCTAACCCCGTAGGCCGACAAAGGAGTTGTTGGTTTGCGCAGTTCCGCGCACAAGCGCATTTGCACGCTTACTGCTATCGCGAGTCTCTTCGCGCTGGCTGCCGCATCCCAGGCCATAGCCGCGACGTCCGGCGGCGCCGGCGTGGTCCCGGCTCCGCAGCCCGCCTACGGCAACGGCGGCGGCGTTCCACCGGGATCGGTACCCAATCCGACCACGCCGACACCCCAGGCTGTCATGTCAAAGGATGGCCGCACGGCGATCCCCCCGGCATCGGCTCCGGACCCGGTGAAGAACGCGGTCTACGCGGCCAACCGCATCACGAAGAAGCCGTACCGCTACGGCGGCGGCCACCGCCGGTGGCGCGACAGCGGCTACGACTGCTCGGGCTCGGTCAGCTACGCGCTCCACGGCGGCGGGATCCTCGAGTCACCGCTGTTCTCGAGCCTCTTCATGAGGTGGGGCGACGCGGGCCGTGGCCAGTGGATCACGGTCTACACGAACCCCGGCCACGCCTATGTGGTCATCGCCGGACTGCGGTTCGACACCTCGGGCCCCGGCGAGCGCGGCCCCCGCTGGCGGCAGGGCGCCCGCTCGAGCCGTGGCTTCGTAGCCCGCCACCCGGAAGGCTTCTAGAGCTTCACAAGCTGGCCCCCCGCCAGAAGACGACCTTCGGCCGGACCGTCCCCCGGCCGGAGGTCGTACCCCTCTTCGAGTAGGGCCCTGATCGTCGCGATGACGGTGCCGGGGTCCTCGTCCAGCTGCCGGTCGGTCACGCGCAGCACTCGATAGCCGAGCAGCAGCAGCTTGGCGTCGCGGGCCCGGTCGGCTTCGAAGTCGCCCGGCGTGTGGTGGTACGTGTAGGTGTCGAGCTCCACGATCAGCCGCTGTTCGGCCCACAGGACGTCGACCTCGAATCCGGCGACGACCGCGTTGTAGACGGGCTCGAGGAGGCTCGCTGCCCGGCGCAGGCGTTCGAACCGCCGCTCCAGGTTCGACCGCATCCGCGGTGGAGGCCTGAACTCGGAAAGCAGGACACCTAACGGGCGGAGCCCCCGGCGGCCTGGACTGCGCCGGCACAGCTCCCACATGGCATCGACGTCGGTCATCCGCAGCCGGACTGCCTCTGCCAGCCCCCGCCGGAGTTGAGCCATGGGCACGACCTCGGCGAGATCGAGCAGTGTGCGCGGGACCGCGGTGACCGGGATTCCGTCGACCGGTGGAGCGATCGAGCGGAGACAGCCACCGCACGCGATGCACCTGCAGGCCGCGATGCCGCCTGGCGAATCCCGCCACCGTCACGTGAATCCTCAGAGGAGCCGCGACCGGAAGGCCGTGCAGGGAGAAGGAGCTCTGATGGCTCAGCAACGCCCCCTGCCCGCAAGCCAGCACCGCCGCCATCCACCGTCCCCGCGGCGTCAGCTTCGAGTGACCCAGCGGCGTAGACGTCCTGCATAGACACGCTGCAGCCGGTCGCGTCTTGGAGCACGGTGCTTGATCGCCCCAGCTCCTAGACCCCAGGGCGCTGCGAGCTGGCGCCCCGCGACGATCACCGTGCTGCGCCGCCGCCAAATCGGCCACGATCGCCCTATCCGCGACGTGCGGCATCTGAGCTCCGATACATAGCCCTGGGCCATATGCCGCACGTCGGTCATGGGGGCATGATTGCGCGCGCGAGAGCGCGCGGGGGCGCGCGGAACGCTACGAATGGCCTACGCGTTAGCGGCGGATCGTCGTCGGCAGCTCGCCCAGCGTGGGGGAGCGGACGACCACCTCGTCGCCGTCCTGGAGCCAGACACGGGGGTCGCGCACGCTGCCCACGCCCTCGGGCGTGCCGGTCGAGACGATGTCGCCGGGCTCCAGCGTCATCAGCTGCGACAGGTGCGACACCAGCACCGGGATCGAGAAGATCAGGTCCGCCGTCGTTGCGTCCTGCATCGTCTCGCCGTTGAGCGTCGAGCGAGATCCCGATCGCGTCATGGGGCGCCGGCCTCGTCCGGGAGTCACGAGCGCCGGCCCGCAGGGCGCCGAGCCGTCGAACACCTTGCCCGGCATCCACTGCGGGCGTCGCGAACTGCAGGTCCCGCGCGGAGAGGTCGTTCAGCAGCGTGTATCCGGCGACGTGGTCGAGCGCCCGGTCCTCGGGCAGTCCTCGCGCCCGCGCCCGATCACGAACGCCACCTCGGCCTCGTAGTCGACCTTCTGGCTGTACGCCGGCAGCGTCACCGTGGCGCCCGCCGGCGCCAGCGCGTTCGCGAACTTGCCGAAGAAGGTCGGCGTCTCGCGGTGGCTCCTGGCCCGCCTCCTCCGCGTGCGAGCGGTAGTTCAGCCCGATGCAGATGATCTTCTCGGGATCCGGCACCGGCACGTCGAGCCCGACCGAGGAAAGTGGCGCGCCGTCCCGTTCCTCGACGCCCGCGAGGTCGGCCAGCCGATCTTCCAGGAGCAGGTTCTTGAGCGACGGCTTCGCAGGCGCCCCGCCGAGCGCATCCCACGCGTCGAAGACGGAATCTCCGGACAGCACGCCGGCCCGGGGGCCGCGGTCCGACCTATAGGTCACGAGCCGCATCAGGCTGCCAGGTCGTCGCGCTGAAAGACCGCGTCCATGAACTCCGTCTCGTGCGCCCCGGCGTTCTTCGGCGCGGTCATCACGTCGCAGAGACGGAACCCATGCCGGTCGAGCAGGGCGATCAGGTCCGCGAACGAGTAACCACCGTCGTACGCGGGCTTGACGGTGACTTCTGCCACCACGAACTGAGTGTCCTCCAACAACTGCGTGGCGCCCTCGATCACCTGGTCCTCGTAGCCCTCCGTGTCGATCTTGAGCGCGAACGGCGGCTTCCAGTCGCGCTCGTCCCGCAAAGTGTCGAGCGTCGCGAGGCGCACTTCGCGCGCCTGCATCTCTCCATGCGGATATGCGCGATTACCGCGGATCGCGCTCGTCACGAGGAGGCCGGGATTGACATTGATCGTCGTCGTTCCATTCTGGGCGCCCACGGCCAGGTGAAGGTACTCCGCGCCGAGTCGTGCGGCGAGGTGCCCGAGTGGACCGCGGAACTCCTCCAGCGGTTCGATCAGGACGTGGTGGGCGGCCGGGAACGCCTCGTACAGAGGCGGCGTGCCGTCGCCCGCTCCGACGTCGATCACGGTCGCGGGCTCGAAGCCCGGCTTGCGCAGGCTCTCGGAGCCCCACGCCGCGCCCCGCTGCGTGCGCCGGTGCCACGTTCTGGCCAGGCGCAGAAGCGCCGTCGCCGCATCGCCGCTCGGCTCGCCGGTGTCGAACTTCTCGTCGATCGAGACCAGGTCGACCTCCCGCGCACCGAACCGCTCCACCATCTCGACGGCCGCTTCCACCCCCGGCAGGAGCCGGTCGAGCGACACGACGACGATCTTGTCGAGGCTCTCCAGGCCGTCCAGGAGGGACCTGAGCCCCGGCCGTCTGCCCTCCGCGACGGCGCCGCTGGGCCCGTCGGTATAGACGGTGTCAGATCCCAGTCGCGCTCGGCGGCATAGGCGCTGATGCGCTCGGCCTGCTCGCGCAGGACCTCGTCCTCGCGCGAGCCTTCGAGGAGCTTCGCCACCGCATATCCCGCCACCAGTGGCGACTTCTCCCCGTTCACGACGGCATCAGTGTGCCAGGTTCACCATCACGGTCGCAGGGTTCAGGACCGGCTCGGTGCCGTGCTCGGCGTCTCCGCCGATCGAGCCGTCGATGAAGTTCTGGACGCGAATGGTCTCTGCGGCAGTGGCCATCGCTACTCCTCTTGTGATGGGGGGAACCGAATCGAAGTCAAGTCATCGCGTGACGATCGCCGGTACTGCGTCGAGCGTCTGGTCGAGTGGTGCCAACGGCACCCCGAGGCTCTCCGCGACGGCGGCATTCGTGACCTGCCCGCCGGCGACGTTGACGCCCGGCGCGAGGCCGGGATCGTGCGCGATCGCCTCCGCGCACGCCGTGGTCGGCCAGAGCGAGCACGTAGGGAAGGGTGGCGTTCGTGAGCGCGTAGGTGGACGGTGATCGGCACCGCGCCGGGCATGTTGGCCACGCAGTAGTGGATCACTCCGTCGACCTCGTACGTCGGATCGCGAGTGGGTGGTCGGGCTGGGAGGTCTCGAAGCAGCCGCCCTGGTCGATCGCGACGTCGACGAGCACCGCGCCCTCGCTTCATCAGCGCCAGCTGCTCGCGCGTGATCACGTGCGGCGCGCGCGCGCCGTGGATCAGCACCGCGCCGATCACGAGGTCGGCGCGCGGCAGCATCTCCTCGATCGCGAGCGTGGAGGAGTAGACCGTGGAGGCAGCGCCCGCCGAAGCGCGATGTCGAGCTCGCGCAGGCGGTCGAGGTCGACGTGTCGAAGACGAACACGTCCGCCTCCATGCCGATCGCGATGAAGGCGGCGTTCATGCCCACGACGCCGCCGCCGATGACCAGCACGGTCGCCGGCCGCCACGCCGGCACGCCGCCGAGCAGGATGCCGCGGCCGCCGAGCGGCTTCTCGAGGATGAACGCGCCGGCCTGCGTCGCGATCTTGCCGGCGATCTCGCTCATCGGGGCCAGCAGCGGCAGCCGGCCGTCGGGTCCTCGACGGTCTCGTAGGCGATGCAGGTCGCGCCCGAGTCGCAGAGCCCTCGGTCAGCTCGGGCGCCGGCGCCAGGTGCAGGTAGGTGAACAGCGTCTGGCTCGGGCCGCAGCAGCTCGACCTCCTCGGCCTGCGGCTCCTTGACCTTCAGCACCAGCTCGGCCTCGTCGAAGACTGCCTGCGCGTCGGGCACGATCCGCGCCCCCTGGGCCTCGAAGTCGGCGTCGGCGATCGCGCTGCCCGCCCCCGCGCCGGACTGGATCAGGACCTCGTGGCCGCGGTCGGTCAGCTCGCGCACGCCCGGCCGGGGTCAGCGCGACGCGGTACTCGTCCGACTTGATCTCGTTGGGGACTCCGACGATCACGTCGCCGCCTCCTGGCGCTGGAGCCTCCACCTCGAACGTGCAGCCGCGCCGCTCGAGCTCCGCGAACAGGACGTCCGGATCGATGCACCGCTCGGGTGGCAGCGCCCCGCGAGCCGTGATCCGGCCGCGGGCAGCAGCCGGACCGCGGCAGCGGCCGGAGCGCCGTGACACGATTCCGCCTCCCAGTCCCCAGCGCTCCAGCGGCTCGGTGATGGCCCGGACGCGGACGGTGGGCGGGGCCGCAGGGAAGCCTCGATCACATGGAACTGAGCACCGTCTTGGAAGAGGGAGGCAGCGCGGCGGCAGCCGCGGCGTCGATCTCCTCTTGCGGGGCGCCGGTCAGCTCACGGAGGTGCTCGAGCAGGGCGGGGAGAGGGACAGGCGAAAGCTTCCCTCGGCGGCCCCGAAGCTCTCGCCGAACGTGCGCATCTCCGAGTGCAACGTGTAGATGGTGTCGCCTCGCCCGATCGGCTCGCCGAACTCGACTTCGCCGCCGGGAGCCAGCGCCTCGATCTCGACGGGGTGGCCGTCCCGCAGCACGACGGGCGCGATGGTGAGCTCGTCGACGAGCGTCTGGAGCGCGTAGGGAACCGACAGCCCGCCCGCCGGCGGGTCGAGGTCGCGGCCCGCCGCCATGACGTCCACGCGCTCCGGCGCCGTGCCGAGCTCGCGCACCGCCCGCACCGCCATCACGTTCGTCTTCCCCGGGCTCGATCCCATGCCGAGCAGCGCCAGAAGCCCGGCGCGCTCGAATTCCTCGCTCAGTTCCAGCTGAGCGGTCGGTGACCCGGTAGAGCCCGCCGAAGTCGATGTAGTGGCAGCCGGCCTCCAGACACGCGCGCATCGCATCGAGGTTGACGCGATAGCTGGCCGCGTTGACGAGCACGTCCGTCCCCGACAGCGCGGCGGCGAGGCCCTGCTGTGCGTCGACCTCACGCGCCTCGGCGCGTCCGCGGCCATACGCGGCGGCCGCGGCGCGGACGCCCTCGCCGTCGCGGTCCAGGAGCGTCAGCGTCCCGGCCTCCTCCGACTCTGCGAGGTCACGGATGACGGCGGGAGAGATGGTGCCGGCTGCTCCAAGCACGGCGACCGAGAGCGAGTCGCTCATCGGATCAGCTCCCGCGCCCGCAGTGCGAGCCAGAACTCGATCCGGTCGCGCGCATTTCCGAGGTCGCGCCCGGTGAGCTGCTCCACGCGCCGGATGCGGTAGCGCAGCGTGTGGCGGTGGCAGTAGAGATCACGAGCAGCCTTCTCCCACTGCCCGTTGT